>NZ_JBEPOS010000001.1:0-950074 GCF_040546885.1 Bradyrhizobium sp. S3.2.6
CCGCAAGCCCATCGTGGCCACAGCGGAAGTCGATGGGCCGCGTCGCGATGTAAATCTTCAGATCGGCACCGGCCGCGATCATCGTGACGCTCGCATCGCGCGGATCACCCGGCACAGCTGCTCGCCATCTATGGCGGGGTCCGTCCGCAGCACGACATCGCCAATCGCGATCTCAAGCTTGATCGCCGGAACCTGAGGCTCTTCCAACACGCTTTCCACGACCAGCGGCGCGAATGTCGACTGCGACGCCTCGCACGGCGCCAACATGCCTCGCTGTCGAAAGCGTCGTCGCCAATCGTAAATCTGCCAGCGCGTCGCTCCGTGCTTGCGCGCCACCTCGGACACCTGGGCACCGGGTAGCAGACTCTCGGCGACGATCCGGGCTCTCTCAGCCTCCGAACGCACCCGGCGCCCCGACGGTCCATCAAGCACCTCCAGCCGGCTCACCCGCCCTCCCGATGAGCCGTCCAAATGGACGTCCTTTTTGCTGTCCAATCCCATCCAAACCTCCGTTCCAAGCCGGAGGCTTCTTCGCACATTCGTTCTAACTTCGAAGCAAGGGTATCGGCTTCGCGCTTACGTCATTCGTAGCTGGGCCGCTGGCCAAGACTTCGGCATCGACACCACGCTCACTTTCGGGGACTGGCATCAAGCCGCAGTGAAAGTCGTGGAGATGGTCAATGCTTTGGAAGGTTTGGACCCTCCCGAGCCGGATCCCGACCTTGAGGCGATTCGCATCACAGAGACACGGCTTGGAAACCGCCAGATGGTGCGTCCGGTCGAAGCCGGGCAACTGTCCAGCAATGAGTTTGAGCGGCTAATCGGGAATGGCCCAGAATACCTGCTGATCTCGTCCGCGACGTTTTCCGGGGCATTCGGCGACAGGCAATGGATAGCCGCATTGGAATCCTACGACGACGGATCGAAGGGAACGCTTGGAGGCGCGGCTTTTCCGACCAGCGATTTGGAATTTTTGCTCAGAGAACGACGAGACAGGATACGGGGCGGTCGAGAAGTCAGGACCATTTCGACAATCCTGGTGGGTGTTGAGACACCAAAGGATATGGCTGAGCATTTGAGGCATTTTGCCAAACTCGTCGGGGACGCTGGCGGGCCCTCGTCTGAAGGCTCTGATGGTTGGAACCAGTTGTTGTTCTACCTCGCCGGCAGCTATGTCGAACTTATTCGGGTTGTCGAAAGGGCGTGGGATCACATGGCGTTCATCGCGGTCCCACTGTCTTTCAATGCAACCGGCGCCCTTGGAGTAGGGGCCGCTCCGGGAGTCCAGCAGCCGTTTGATCTGGTCTTGCATCTGGTCCATTGCCGGGGTGGCGGCCGGGAAACACGAATGTGCCGCATTCTCAATCCGATAGCTTCCGGTTATGCGATGCGCATCGAGGATGAAATCGTCACGCAAGGCAAGGGCACCCGGATATTGCCGGACCAACTCGATGAAAATTTTTACGCCTACGCGGCACGTATCGTCGGCCTGGTGACCGCGCTGTGGCCAGAATATTGAAGGGAGCAATACGCCATGTCCGTCGGCCAGTTGGAATTCACCAATGAAAGCTCTTGCGCAGACTATCTTCTCAGAGGAATGCCGCAGGACTTGATCCCCGACGACATTGCCTCTGCATTCGCACACGACCTTGCTGCGCGCTTCAAACAACCGACATCCCCGGCCCCTGGTGGCGGGTTCTCCATCATCGTTGAAAGATGGATCATCCGGGACGATGACCTGAAAGCCTTTGAAGAGTTGGTTAGGGCAACGACAGCCGCCGCGGGGGCGAGTTTCTTCCTTGATCATACCAAAATGGCTGCAGCCGTGGTTGGCATCGCAGTCGCCGTGTTCTCGATCATTCGGAACGCGATTAGATCAGGCGCCGTTCTTGCAAGTGACGAGATAGCCGTGGTCTGGAAGTTGAGCAGCGCTCGGCCGCTGTGGCCCACCGCTGCTGATTTGGCGGCAGCCTTGAAGGACCGCACCCGTGCCGATGGATCGGCCTGGACCGAAGAGGCTGTCCGGCAGGTGCTGGAACGACTCCAAACTTATCCCACGACGTCTGGCCTGAAACAATTTGCGGCAAAGGACGCTGCCGGGGGATGGGGCCTGGAGGGTGTCTGATGCCCCAAGATTCGCGGTGCGAGAAGCGACCTTCGACAGAGAGAGAGAGAGAGAGAGACGAAGTTATCGAACGGTCTTTGATTTGGTGCTGTGACCTTCACGCTCCAGGATCAAACGAACCGGCACGCTCAACGTGTTGAGAGCCCGACCATCGATGTCAAAGTCGACAAAAATCTCCTCATCGTTCCCGGTCGGCACGGACACCTGCGTTTCGGCTCGAACGGTGGTGTCGGCATCGCCGGCCGTATTCTCGATGATCGCATTGACGGTGCCACTGGTATCGGTGACGGTCACCGTCAACTTCGAACCGCTCTTCAGTGACTCTTTGGTGCCGGTCAATGCCGCGCGGCCGGCGAGCGTCACAGGTAGTTCGCGCGACACGCGGGCCACAAGTTTGAGACGTGTTTCATCGGTGGTTTGATCGACGACGTCGAGCGAAAGGCTCGTTAGCAACTCGACTTCACTCGCTTGAAAATAGTGCTCGAGCACGTCGCGAATATACCTCTCTCGCTTCTCTCCGACTTGATCGCTTGGAGGGATTTTGTCCCCCTCGAGTTGATGCTTGGGGTCTTCAAGCGCAGCAATCGCATACGCGGCCGCCCATCTCACGGATTTCTCGTCGTCGAACAGCGCGTCGACAAACGCCTTCTGCATTGCCCGGACACGCTTGCGCACAGAGCGATCAGGAGCTTTCGCGCGGCGGGCGGCAAAAGCTTTCGCTAGCATGATTCCGATCGCCGCCAGCCTGCCAGCGGAATCTGCCTCCTCGAGGTCAACGAACGCCTGCATAAGTCCACGCTCCAACTCGCCGGCAGGATCCATCTTACCGAGGTTCTCGGTTAGGGCCACCGGCTTTCCGCGCTGTGGCAGAGATTCAACTGATTCGGTATTAACGTCGGGTGTCAGGAAGGCGCCCGGTAGAGGGGCTGCCTTCGGACGCGGCTTTTTGACCGCATCCCGGACATTGACCCACCCGTCGCGGCCCGGAACGGCGCCTCGAACATAGATAACCTCATGCGCCACATCCGTTCCTACGACTTCCAAATTCTGTATGGTTGCTTTTTCGTTTCCCATTTGCCCCGGCATCTTCTTGTTTTTGAAGGTTTTTCCGGGATCTTGACGTCCCCCCGTTGAACCGATGGAGCGGTGAGAAATCGACACGCCATGGGTGGCCCGCAGCCCCCCAAAACCATGCCGTTTCATTCCGCCCGCAAAGCCTTTGCCAACCGTGGTGCCCCGCACATCCACGCACTGCCCCACGACGAAGTGATCCGCTGTGATGACAGAGCCGATAGGAAGCAGGTGCTCGTTTGGCACGCGAAATTCGACCACTTCGCGGGCTGGCAAGACTTTGGCGGCAGCGAAAATTCCCCGCTCGGCCCTAGTCAGATTGGCAACCTTGATGTCGCCGGCGCCCAGTTGCAGAGCGGTGTATCCGTTCCTTTCTTTCGTCATGTGACCAACGACGCGGCAGCCGGACAGGCAAAGAATGGTAACCGGGACCATATTTCCCTGCTCGTCGAATATCCTGGTCATGCCCATCTTGCGTGCAATCACACCCGTCCGACGCTCATCCTGGCGGTGAGCAGGGCCGGCTTCCCGAAGTGCGGCCTCAGCCATGTGACACCTCGAGTTCGACATCAGGATCCAGATGATCCCAGACATCTCCGAACGCAGTCCAAAAGAGCGCCGTCGGATTCTGTTGCAGTTGGAGAATTCTGCGACGCGCGAACAACAGTGCTGCCGCAACGCTTGCGCCCTGGGTAAGACGCAGGAACAGTTGTTCGGAAATTTGCTCCGAGACGATCGGATCAACCTTACCCATAGACGCAACAACGGCTGTCGCTCCGTTGTGATGCATCCGTTCTGCAAGGGACGCCGGTGACACCGCCTCACAATAAGCTGAGTTATCGACGTCGAACATGACGAGCACGTGATCCTGCCCGCGAAGTCTCAAGGCAACGGAGTTCTGAAAAGTCTGGTCGTACGCACTGCGTATTCTCATATCGATTTCATGCGGAATCGATGGAGCGCGAAACCAGCCACAACAAAACAAAAAGGCGTCTTTGATCCGAAATAAGAAGGCAGAAAGATCGAGCGGCCCGCTCGGCAAGGAGAGCGGATCAAGGACATCCGGGTTGGGATTGCTTCGCGACATGAACCAGGTGCGCGCAAGTGGTCGCGCAGGCGTGTATTTCTGGTCGTCGTAAATCGCGCCAAGCTCCATTTTCCAAATTGGAAGCGTCGCTGTGGCTTTCGGCACGAAGTCGCCGGCACCAAATGAGGGCTTCGCTCCCGGCGATATCCGCGCCAGAAGATGTTTCTGTCCCAAAAATCCGATCGGGTTCACTGGCTGACCGACCGGATCCAGATAGACGAATTCCCAAGGCAAACGGAGTGGCGAATTGCGGATACTGACTGCGCCGTCAGGAGCGCCGTTCTCCGGCAAGTTAAGGAGCTTCTTGAATTCATCATGTCGAGAAGACGGCACCAAGGCCGAGAATAACTCGTATCCCTTCTCGGCTATTGGCGTAAGAAGTGCGTCGCGCTGCGCCGGATTCAGTTGACTGAAACCCCTCTCTTCGAAGTGCGGGGCCATCGCGAGGTCGACGACCTCCTTAGCTAGTTGGGTGATGACGTCCAGCCGTTGAGGCGAATCGAAGGTCTTGCTCGGCTTCTTCCAAACGTCCACGATCACCTTGACGTTTTTTCGATAGACCCTGGTGCGGATACAGACGGGCCATCCGCCCGAACGCACGAACTGATTGATGTTCTTGGTCATGGGACTCTTGACAGATGACTGCGAATGACAATTGGCGACGAATAGGCCATGGCAAACTCGATATCGACGATGCCCGCCCCAGCTCGCGGCGTTTCAATATGGAATAGTGCTTCCTCGCCGATCGAGCGATCCAGCCGAGTTGGCGTTATCCGACAGCTTGAACTGAACACCCTCAGTTCGTAGCGACCTTCCTTAAGCCCTGCCTTACCTCCGACGCCGAGGCTGACTGCAATCTCAGCGTCGAGGCCGGTCGACAGTTCGAACTCATAACGAGAAGGCTGCATTGCGCGTAGGCTGACGAAGGGTTTGACTCTTCGCGATGGCGCTCCCCTGATCCATTCGCAGACTTGCGCAGACGGAATCGATGGAAGATCCAATTCTTCGCGGACAACGGAATGCGGCTGCGAGCGGGGAAACTCAAGGTCGGCCATCGTGAGGCGCTGCGCGATAATCGGGAATACACGATAGCCAGCTCGATAGGATGAGTGTGCCTTGTTGGGCTGCGAAGAGAGACCGAAGAGATCCGGTTGGTCCGTATTGGTCACACGGTCATGCCGCGGCCGCTGCGCCATCCGCCGCAATCCCGCGAAGCTCTTGGCCCAATGGTCGTAGGCGCTGTTGTTTTCGCTTCCGAGCGCGTCTATTCGCTCAAGTTCGAGAAGCGCCAGCAGGAGCGGATCAGCGTCGTTTGCTACCTCTGCAAGCGCTGCCCTGCTTCGCTCTTCCCGGACCTCTGGAAGGCCTTTCGTGGCGCTGTGCCGGAGAGACGCAATAAGCCGATGAAGACGCGTGCTCGACAACGCCGGAGTACCGGAGATTATTCCGCTTTCGCCGAGGAAAATGCCGATCACGTCCCGTGACGGTTCACGGAGGATTGCTCCGCGCTCCTCCGCTAACGCATGAGACAATGACCGCATCGCGTGCGCGGGGTCGACTCCGACAGGGCCAAATGCTCGAAAGCCTGAAATGGTGGGGTCGCTCAACAAGATGAGGTCAGCCGGTCCGATGGCTGTCCGCCCGTCACTTCCATCAACAAAAGCGTGTTGACGCGAGCGCATCCGCTCAGCGATTAGCCCCGCCTGCCTGGCCTCACAGGCCATAAGCCAGACATGCGGGACCGAACGACGATAACCAAGGTCAATCGGCAGATCCAACTGCACCGCGCAGGGCTCCGAAGCGAATTCGCCGGCGAATCGTGGCACCGTTGCCGGCGCGATCGAAGGCGCTTGATGACGATCTCCACAACTTATTGGGGTGGATTTCAGCATCTATACCCTCACATCCCCCGGCACCCGCACTTCGCTCGATATCGAGGTCCGGCTTTTCGCCTCTTCATTCGAGAAACCGTCGTAATCAGCGAGATTTCCAAACGAGAGACTGGTGAGTTGCTCGATAGCGCGGACACTGCGTTGGTAGGTCTTGAATGCACCGAAGACCGCCTCGAGATCCTTCAATTCCTGAATCTGATCGATGGTGTATGCGGTCGAAGACGGTCGACCACTATCGGACACGAACGAGATTACCTTCCAGAATGCGGTCGGGATTTTGACTTCTCTGTATGTACGATCGCGGTCGCGAAAAATTGGTCCGCTAAACACATTAACCTTGGCTTCTTGAACGCGTGCGTTTTTGAGGATGTAGTTTTCAAGGCTGAGCCAGGTCTGCTGGTTGAAATGCGCGGTCTGCGGTGTGCAGTTCGTGAAGTGAAACGTGTCATCGTTCGCTATTCCCGCGATCTCCTCGTCCCCCCAGTTTGGATCCTCCCTCCTCACGAGATGGCCACGGTCCAGAATATTGTCGACGTAAAGATCCTCGCCAATCTGCGCTTCGTCAGGGATTCTCCCGTCGAGGAACCACTTGTCAGGCGGCTGTCGAACCACCTTGACTTGATTGGCGCCATCGATGTTGACGCCAGCAAACATCGGCATACGTCTGGACGCCGACATGACCACGGAGAAATGCTGGTAATCGAGTTGATTACCCTCAGCGCTGTCGATCTTTAGGACATCGCTCTTGCGATGGCCAAGTGGAACGGGAAGCGGCACGTCGAACCCCAGGAAATCGCTGCTAAAGCCTTTGCGACCCGCAAACCGCTCAGGCGGCGAACGCCTGGGTCGCCGGACTGCCTCTAGCGATCCAGCCCCCTCGGGAAGTGAGCCACTGGGCAAGAGATATTCGAGATCGGCGAGCAATGGTCTTGTGGCCAAGTCCACTTTCATTTCTGCTTCCTCCTTCCGCCCGGCACGGCGCCGACAACTCCATTCAACAGCAGTTCGTCGTAGAGATCGAACAGTCGCGCGACATTATGGACGCGTTCTAGCGCCGAACTTGAGTCCAGCGCCTCAAGCATCTTTCCCAGCAATCCGGCGACGTCCAAAACTTCAATGAGCCGTTGCAGAAGGAAATCGGCTTGTCTGGCTTTTTGCAATTCAATGATCAAACGCGCCGGCTCAAGTTCGACAGGCCAGATTGTGGCGCGAGACTGCATATATTCCAGAGCCGATTGGAAATTGTCAGGCTCGTATCTTGCTGCGTCAATCAACGCTGCGCGAGCAGGCGCATACAGTTCGTTCGTGCGTCCCCGCACAAGCCAACGCATCTCGCGATCGTCGCCAGAGAGCACAACCCGCGCGGCTTCGCGTCTGCTGACCACCTTTTCAAACTGCAGATAATTGACTTGCTTGCTTCGGCGGAGGCCCTCAAGTTCGCGTGCGATTGCGGGATTGACCGGCACCGGAGGGCGACCGTCACGCTCGCTGCTATCTTTGCGTAAAATCTGACTGTAAGCCGCAGGAAGATCGACCGTCTTTGGCACTATCGTCAGGCCGAGTGCCATTAAACGCATGACGTCTGGCTCTAGTCGCTCCCGCACGACGTCCAGCCTGCGTACGCGTCCTCGACTTGCCCATGTCTGCCCGCCGGTCGCGACGGTCGCCACCGCAGCCAGAATCAATCCGCCGAAGCGACGCAATTCCCTCAGTTCGTCCAACATCCAACTTGCGATGACGTCGTCAGAACGGTCAACGCCAAGGTTCGCCAGAGCCCACTTCCATATCCAATGCCCTGTGAGCCATCCGGGGGGCGAAGGATCAAGTTCATCGATCCCCTCGATATTCAGAAGCTTTGTACGCGCGAGGCGCTGGATTCCGAAAAAGTCGGCTTGATTGAACAAATCTCCCACGCGCGACTCGAGATCACGATCCTGTAGTACGCTCCACAAGGATTTGCGCGTGGACGACGTCGAACTGGCGATTTGCTCCTCATCATCGTCCTGTTCCCTGGCTACGGGAACTCGTGAAGCGTGAACGACGCCTGACTTTGCCTTCCTTGCTCTTACGTCGCTCCTGACCTTCCTACGCTCGGGTTCAGGTAGAGCAGCCGCTTGATCTTCCGTGAGATTACCCTGGACCAAGAGGGAAGCGGCCACAATCGGCATAGCATGCGCATCTTCACCAGCAAGACGTCCAACAGCCAGGCGGAGTGCATCGTCGTTCTCAAGCATCTCCGTTTGTCCCAGAAACGCGCGGTAGTAAGCTTCGTTGTGCCGATTTTTAGGGTTGTTGGGGTCCTGCCTTGAAAACCAATCAGCAGCGCGCGCATGAACTTCTGCGACGATTTCCCTCAGGGGGCGGCCATCCCCCTCGCCCTCTCGGGTCTCGTCTCCGCGAAGCATGGGCAGCATAATCCTGCGAAGGTTCTTGACGTGTGCCACTTCTTCCGGCCCGACATACTCGACGAGCCACACCTCCCTCGCCAACGCCAAGAACAAATCCTTCGCCTGTTCTTGGCTGATACGCCCCAGGCCACAAGGCTCAGCTAATACTTCTCGGATAAGCGCCGGCGTAACACTGCGCAGGGCCAGCCCCGGATGCGCCAAACTCCGTATCTCGTTTGCCTTCACCTCTCTTTCGCCGCCGCCGTCGACGGCAATCTTGTGATCTTTAATGCGATCGATGAAGCGGGAATAAAGCACGGAGATCGCCGACTTTGACCCATAGAATTCCGGCCCTCCAAAGTCCGCGATCAAATCATCAATCTCTTCACCCGAGCGACCGCGTACGTAGAGGATCAGGATCAAAAGAAGGAGCGGAAACCACTCGACGTCATCAATCTCCGATATTTTTCTGATCCGCCGATTAGACAAGATCCTGGCATCGTCGCGGCGGTTCTGAAGGAATTCGGCGGCCTCACTCGGAGAGAACCCCCCGATCTCGATGTTGGCTCCGAACCACGCGGCGAGCCGATCCTTTTCGTTCGGAAATGGCGCCGCCCGGCCAGCCACAATTGCCCGGACGCTCGCGAACGGCGGCTGACCATTTGGCCCAGCCAGCGACTTTATCGAATCGATCCAACTGAGGAGCAGCCCGAACGGGGTGAGTTCGAGCATTTCGTCATGCTCGCCAACGGTGACACCCTCTGGTCGCCGCATATCACACTGAACCAGAACCTCTTCAAAGGTATCGACGACGATGACGAGATGATAAGGTTTCCTTCTCTCGGATATTATCTTCGTCAGACCGAGCATTGCATTCCCGACAGCTTTAATTTCGCCGTCTGGGCCGCGGGCTTCCCGAGCCATTTCGCGACGCAGTGTATCCATCTGAGCGTCAAGTTCGGCGCGCGCCCGACCGATCTGACGCGTAAGTTCGGCGGTCCACTCCCGCTCAAGACCCAGCGAAAGATTGGGCTCGTCGAAATCTAGGAGAACCGTGATCGGACCGCTCCAATCATCCTTACGGAGAGACTTGACGGTCTCCGCGATGAGGGCCGACTTCCCGCTGCCTCCGATGCCTGTGACAAGTACTGGTCTCAACCAGGGCAGCTTGCCGGGATCCGTCACCGGCTCCTTGAGCTTGGTGAGCGGCGTAACAATCTCGCCCGCCAGCGCGTACTTTCGCAGAGCGGCAAGCTCCGCCCTTCGACCTACCAATTTTGGTGCCACATGATCGAGGCGCTTCTTCTCATCTATGCGACCGAGTACCCATCTTGGGTCATCGCGCCCAGCCGGACTTTGCTTTCCAGTGGCGTGGTTGACGAAATCCTGCGCGACAGCGATCTCAAGCAATTCAGGAGGATCGATCTTCTCGTAACTCGCTGAAGGTTGATCCTTGAGCAGCCTGATCAGATGCTGCGCGAAACGATCGCCTGGAAGCGGCTTGGCGTTCTTCAGCAATTGACGAAAGTCACCCCTCGCTATTGCGCGAGGCAGTTCTCGGTGCCTTGCATGCGCCGATAGGCGCCATAGCGTCTTGGCCCCAACGATCACTTCATCGATATCATTGGCAAGCGCATTCAGAACACTCTCTTCCGTCTTCTCGTCCAGGTCGCTATCCAGAATATCAAACGGATCAAATGCGCCAATGATCGCCGCTCGTGCCCTGGCGAGATCGATACGCTCTTGTGCCTGGGAAGGTTCATCTCGAGAACTCATACGGTAGTCCTCCGAGGAAACGACGGCTCGAAGAATTCGTTGATAACGCGGCCGACCGTGACACTACGCGCGGGCTTCTCGTCACGCTCGGCAATCGCCACAGCGATGTTGGCGAAACTCGTCAAAGCGTCATCTGAGACTGGGATTCCCTCCAGCCTTTTGGCGACCCAGTTCTTGATGTCCAGTTTGCCGAGATGGTCCTTCAGTTCGTCAACCTTTTTGGGCCCGACCTTCTGAAGGGCGGGCATATCCGGGTCGGAGAGCCCAATAAGAACCAATCGCAGGTTTTGCCGTGCCGCAATTTCCGGATAAAGCGCATCGAAAAACGAACGCGTTGAGCCTTCCGTCAGGGGATGCTTATCCAACTCATCGATCACAACCCACAGTTTTTGACGGCTCGCCATCTGGTCGAGGATATCACCGACTTTGGCGGCAAGTTTCTTGATCCTATCATTGAGATCCGTTGATTGACTGTCTTCGCCAAGCTGCTTCTCTGTTGGAAGTTTTGCTGAAAGGCCAGGAGAAATAGCCTCAAGCAACGAGGCTGCGGTATGGTACGCACTTTCTTTAACATTCTCGGCGCCCACGCGCGCGACCCGATCGACCGCAAAGTTGAGAGAATCCATCAAAATTTCGGTCGAGAATGTTTTTCCGATTTGTGAAGGCGGCTTGTTCTGAAAGTCATATCCAATCTGGACGACGAGTATCTTGCTGACTCCGGCACGAGCGGATGCTACGGCTTCTTGCAGCTTGACACGCCCTATGAGCGCTCTGCCGTTCGATAAGTGGCAGCGACTCGACTTGAAATCACCTATGCGAGCCCTGATAGCGTCGCCCGCGCGAGCGACGATGACCGAGAGAGGGATTGCAACGTTAATTTTGCTTTCGCGCGCAGTCTCCCCGTTAGTCACGATTATTTCGAGACCCGCCTGGTGTATGGCCACGGGCTCCATCTCGTAATTGAGACAAAGTCCTCCGGATGAGCCGGAGATTGTGCTGGCGTCGTGAAGAACGCGGCATGAACTGCCGGCAACAGCCGCGAAATCCGCCTTTGCTAGCTCGGAGACGTCGTAGGTACCCACCGTCATTCGCATCGGAAAATTGCCCGGATGCTGAAGAACAACGACGCTGCCAATCGGCTTTTCGACCTCTTTCGAAGTGATGTCGTAGTAGAGCCGATCCAGGCCCGCATAGGCATCAAGTTCGATAACAGCGAAATCTAGATATTGATCCAGATCCTGTTGCTCGGTCGGCCAGGCGAGCCGCCTATGTTCGTCTTCATCTATCTCGTGCTCTGGCGCCGCCGCACGACTTCCGGCGACGAGCCAATTGTCGGTGACGCCACACGATGCATCCTCGCCGTTTGTCGCCGCACGCGAGAGGAAATCGAACTCGACCCGCAATTTGCTACGTGATCCGTCGTTCTCCTTGCCAGGGTGATCGAGCCTCGGATCTCCAGGAACCTGATGTAACAAGGACTGGACGACGTGCCAGCAGGTTAGGACCAGCCTCGGCCCAATCAGGAAGCCGGTCCCCGCCTCATCATCGCCCACGCGGATCTTGCAAGTATTCCGCTGAGCTCGCATGAGCCCACACATCACCTGATCGGGCTTCTGAAATTTCTTATCGGACATCACCTTCTGGTAGGTGGCCTCGATCATTCTGCGACTGGTTAGATCCCGCGCCGCAAGTGCTGCAATAATTGTCTTGGCCGGAATCTCCTTGTTCTTGCGCTTTTCCGGCGCGTACAAAAGTTGGTCGCCGCTCGTCTCAATGAGCATTCCGAGAAAGCCGCGCTTCTGCGCCTCTTCAAACGCAGCCTCGTAGTCAGCGGCGTCCTGTTGAGGACCTGCGGGTAACGGCCGGCCTTTTTGGCGGCGCTGGGCCAAGGGATAAAAGAGCAATGCGCCGCTGTGTTCAGCAACCTGGTCGTAACATTGCTTGAAAACGGCTCGCGTTGCCTTGACTCTCGCCGCGAGTGCGGCCGGTTTGACGGAAATCTCAGATGACTTCGTCATTCGCTAAACCCAGTTCAGTCGCTCAACCAAATCGGGCGGCATTTTCTCCGAGGCGCGCACGGCTGATAAGGCGTGGGCGAAGTTTGCGGTGAGCGTCCGCCCTGCGAAGTGCAGCCCCGTGACCGGGAAGTCGGCGTCGAAACTTGACACCATCGACCCGGAATTACCGGCGAGCGTCGTGCAATCGTGCGTGAAGACCCACGCCGCCGTATCGCTCGGCACGGTACCGACCGTCATGTCGATGCGACCCGGCGCCAGATATTTGCGCCCGTAATCGAGGCCGAAGATCTCGCTAAGCCGCTTGGCAATCGCCATACTGGCCTCATGCGTAGTCGGATCCTCGATGGCAGCCATGTCGGGCCGGGCAGGATAACCTACAACGATCACGTCCTTCGTCTTCGGCTTCTTCGTGCTCTTCGACAGAGACATCCGAGACGGAAACTTTGTCTTTGCTGCATTTGACGTTTCAACCTCAAAAATTGCGAGATCGAGGTGCGCGAAGTTGACGGCATCCGAAATCGGATCCGCGCCCGCGTAGATGAGCGATTTAATCTCGAAACGCTTCTCATCGCCTTCGCCGCGATCGTCGAAGTTGATCGTGACGTCGTCTTGGAGAATCCACTTATTCCCGACCTGATCCGCGACGGCCTCGGCGACATGGCGGTTGGTCATGATCAAGCCGTCCCCCACGACAAAGCCGGTGCCGACATGATCGCCATCGATGTCAATCCGGCCGACCGCGCCCGCCATCTCCTTCAATTGATCGGGTTCAATGGCAAAGTCGCCCTCCCAGTCACTGCCTTTCAGCGAATTCTGATCGAAGACACCGTCGGTGATCTTGATCGCGGGGCGCCCCTTCATCATCACTAGGGCCTCGAGATTGGCGATATCAGCGCTACCTCGGATACCGGAGCCGTTGTTATTGGCGAGGTCCCACAAGATCCTGTCGGCGTTGTCGATAAGATTGCGCCGCGCGGCCGCACTTTCCGGCGATACTCCCAGCTTGGCATTAATCGAAGCGAGCACGCTCTCAGCGTGCTGCATGATCTCGACCCGCCCGTCTTTGGTCAGATATGCTTTCGCAGCTGAGACAGAGAATTCGTTTTTGCCGCGTCGCTTGCCGAGCAATTTCAGTCGGTTCCGAGCAACTGGCAACGGGAGTTCGATGGGACGAATCAGTTCCGGCCCGGAGCGGGCGCGCAGAAGCACGCGACTCAGGACAGGCGGCGCAGAGGCCGCAACCACAGGGGAAGGCTTGGGACGAATGCGGGATTCAACTAATCCCGCTTTCTTGGGGTCTGTTCTGCGGCGCTCATCGGCAGCAAGGAATGACGCCTCTGCGCCAAATCGCGCCCAGTCGAACCCCTGATAATTTTGGCGAGTTTCGGCAAGTTTGAAGATTTCCTCGATATCGCGATCGCCCTCATCAAGACCGGCCGGAGCAACGCCCTCTATGGCGCCAGACGAAAGCTGGATGTCTGACAGGGGGAGCCGGAGCAATGCGTGCGCATCAATTATGCCGGCACCATTGAGACGCCTTTGCCACCCATCCGGGGTTCGCACGGTGGCCTTAAGCGCTGCGCGGAAAAGCTCTTGAACACTGATAGAGCGCTTTTTGGCTTCCGCACGAATGTTGTCGCGAGTGAAATGCGATATCCAGGTTGCTGCAACGCCCGCGGTCAACGCCGTCGCAAATGACGTACCCTGTCCACCTGCAACAATTCCCTTGCCGTCGTCGCCAGGCGTTCGTCGCGCGACGAAGACATTCTCGGCGGGAGCAGAGATATCGACGCGCGAACCCCGACTGGTGCCCTTCCAGGGCTTATCGCCAATATCGGTCCCTCCTAGCGAAATCACGTTACGGTCCGACGCGGGATAGACCACAAAGCCCACGCAGTTGCCCGATGCCGCCAACACGATGCAGTCGGCCGCCACAGCCTGCCTTACCGCCGCGGCAATCGACGGACTATAGATGCCGCCGAGGCTCATCGAAATCACGTCGGCTTTGATCGAGACGGCATGAAGGATTGCCCGCGCAACGGGCGCGCCGTCGAATATTTTGACATCCTCGATGCAGCGGATCGGTACTAATTGGGCCAGCGGCGCAGAACCCGTCATGGATCCCTGCGCTCGGCTTACTACCGTGCTCGATGTCGCAGTGCCGTGTCCCGGATTTGCCGTGCCCTCACGCAGCGGATCGGTCGGATCGTTTCCGCCTTCTAGAATGTTTGCAGCCTTATCCAAAGCAAGCGAACCCGCTTCCAGTTCAGCGTGTTGCGCGACGCCCGTGTCTGGCTGCGCGACAATCACGCCCTCGCCGCGACCATTTGGCAGCGACCATGCCTCGACGGCTCCGATCTTGTTCAAGGCCCAACGCGTATCCGTTGGCACGGCAGCGTCGGACCAGCAGAACGCATTTGTAATGACGGATTCCGGAACATCGTCGTGCAACAACCGAGCGTCTGGCTCGGCGTACACCGTCGATCCGATGTCTGGTACGCAAGAAACAAGGCCGAGTTCGTCGACCAGATAAGACGCAACAGCGAACAGCCGAGGCGGCGCGATGGTTCTGCGGACGCCCGGAAACTGGAGAACAACGAACTCGGGCGCCTTCGCAGCAAGCGGTTCAAGCGTAAACGATTCGGCGCCCAACAATGTGACAAGCTTGGTTTTCAGGTCGTCGGGATTAGCACCGGGTGGCAGTTCAAGCGTGAAGCGAACAATACCCGGCGGCATTCCCGCTACGGTGCCCTCCGCGGCCCCGGCGATGAGACGCAACAGTTCGAGTTCGAACCCCGAACCACCCAGATTCGAGTTTCCCATACCGATCCCCGCAAAAAGATGCGTCGGGCCGCGCGAGGGCCCGGCAAAATGCCGTGCACTAGAAAATTAAGCAACTATGAATTGAACACCCTCTTGTTCGCTTTGTCTAGGCTGATTGCGCAGTCATTGAACGCATGTACGGTCGCGAAGTCTGAGCATATGCGACCAACGCCGGTCGACGGCTCAGCGGCCGAGTTTGCTCACTCTGTTCGGCGTGAAGCTACGAGTTCCGGACACGCTTTTTCTGCTGAGCTCTTTTGGCAGCCCGACCTCGTAGCGCGGCAACTTCTGGATCTCGCGCCGTGCCGTCTGGGGCCAGAGATCGCCGTAAGCGCGCGCCTCGTTGGCCGGAGCATGGCCCTGGATGATGTTCTGGATACGCTCGTCCATTCCGGCGTCCATGGCGGCGCTGGAGAAACGATGTCGCCAACCGTGGTTGGGTTGCACGCCCTTCGGAATGCCCAGTTTGCGAATCCATTCGGCCAACCGCTCGCCGACCTTTTGCCAATGCGGATTGGCGTCTGTGCCGCCCCGGCTGCGCGCAGGGTCATAGAACAGAGGCCGGCTGCCGTGCGACTTCACATAGTCCCAAAGCCCCTGCTCGATCAGGTGATCGTGGATTGGCACGATCCGGTATTCATCAGTCTTGGTATTCTCCGCCCTGATACGAAACACCTTGATACCGGCCAGGGTGCGGACATCGTCGGGAAGCAGCGAGGTGATCTCGTTGACGCGCGCGCCGGTGTAAGCGCAGATCCACGGAATCCATCGGCGCGCGGCTGCCGTCTCCCGGGTCATCTTGGCCGGCGGCTTGGCAAGGGTTGCCTTCAGAATGGTGGTGGCTTCGGCGAGGGTAAATCCCTTCTCGCGCGTTCGCGCCTTCTTCTTGACCCGCACCTTGATGCTGGCCGCCGGATTGGTCTTGATCCAGTCCTGCCCGAGCGCGTATTCGAGCGTCGCTTTCGCTGCGGCGATATAGCCGTCCCGGACACTGCGCGAACTCAGTCCTTGCGCCAGCAACTCGTTCTTCCAGTCGATCATCTTGGTCCGCGTCACAGCCGACAGATCGTCGCGGCCGACATGGACGACGAGGCGATCAATGATCGGTCCCCATTTCTTCACGGTCCGCGTGCCGAGTTCGGCTTCCTTGGCGTAGGCCTTGAACGCCGCGATGATCGAGGTGACCTGAGGTTTGGCAGCGCTTTGCCATTCGGGAAACCGCGCCGCCTGGGGATCGGGCGAATAGTCGTCATTGGCGTTGCGCAGCAGATGCTCCTCAGCCTGGGTGCTGGCTTTGGCGATGGCGAGCGCGACACGGTCAAAGCTGTCCTTGTCGAGCACCAATCCTTCGCGCGTGAGGAAGCGGCCAACCAGAGTTCGACGGGTCGGCCACGGCCGCGGCGCGCGCCTCACCTCCATCTCGCCCTGGCGCCATTGCCGCTCCCAGCGCCGCGCCGGCCCCGGGTTCTCCTCGTGGCGCGCCACCATCTCGCGGTAGAACTTGCCGGCCAGCGCGATCGCATCCTTCTGGCTCAGCGACCTCGGTCCTTCCTTCAATCCGCTCCAGCGCCGCCGCACTTCGGCGGCCTTGAGCGCATGGCGGATCTTGGCCTCCTCCGGATCGCGGGTCTGCAGCACTTCTCTTCGCGCTTGTTGACGAGCGGCCGCAATTTGAGCGGCACGGCCATGCGAAACCAGAAAATGCCAGAGTCGGGATGCGGCCAGGGGCTCGCCATTTTGAGGACCATGCGTTGTACCAACCTTTTGTACCAACGGCCGGTAACGAAAGCCCTTATTTTCCCGAAGGATTCAATTAATCAGGCACTTAGGGAGATGCTTGGCGGAGAGGGAGGGATTCGAACCCCCGATAGGCTTGCACCTATGCCGCATTTCGAGTGCGGTGCATTCAACCACTCTGCCACCTCTCCTGAAGGCGCCATAGTAGGAGCAGGGCCCCTGTGGTTGGGGGCGTTAATAGGCGAGGATGGCTGGCCAGACAAGGCGCGAAAGGGGAAAATCCGCTGCCTCTTTCAGCCCCGCACCAGCTCAATTCTTGTTTGACGCGTTTTCTCGACGCGCACCGGGGCCCACTTCGCTTGAAAACGCTCTTGTCCCGGGAGGAACTGCCATGGAGCACCTGACGATCTCCGCCAATGGCGCCAACTTCCATCTGGTGCGCGCCGGGACGGGCAAACCGCTGCTTTTGCTGCATGGTTGGCCGGAATTCTGGCTGACCTGGGAGCCGGTGATCTCAAGGCTTTCGGACCGTTTCACGCTGATCGCGCCCGATCTGCGCGGCTTTGGCGACAGCGACAAGCCTGACGGGGTTTTTGGGCCGGACGGCCATGCGGCCGACATGCTGGCCGTGATGGACGGGCTCGGCATCGCGCGATTTGGCGTGGTCGGCCATGATGTCGGCGGCGCGGTGATGCAGCAGCTCGGCCGCCAGGCGCCGGAGCGGCTGGCCGGGCTGTTCCTGTTCGATTTCGTCTATCCCGGCATCGGGCCGCGGATGGCGGCGCCCGATAGGCTCAACCAGATCTGGTATCAATCTTTCCACCAGATGGAGATGGCACCGCGGCTCGTCGGCGCGAGCCGGGAGAGCTGCCGGCTCTATATCGCGCACTTCCTCAAAAATTGGGCCCATCGCAAGGACGCGTTCGACGACGTGCTCGACAGCTTCGGCGACAATTTCTTCAAGGCGGGCAATCTCGCCGGCGGCTTTGCGCATTATCGGGCGTCGCATGCCGGCCGCATCGCGATGATGAAGGGCGAAGCGCCGCAGCTGCCGCCGATCGACGTGCCGACCTGCGTGCGCTGGGCCGAGCACGATCCGCTGTTTCCCTATGAATGGACCGACCGGCTGGGAGAGACGTTTGCCGAGCTCGATCTGGCGATGTTTCCGGGCGTCGGACACTTTCCGCATCGCGAGGACCCGGATCGCGCGGCAGCGGAAATCGCGGGGTTTTTTCGGCGGATCGGGTGGAGCTGAAGGGCGGGGGCAGCTGGAGCGGGGGCTGGTCGAACGGGCGATCGCATACGGCATTTTGTACGAGCTGAGTGCGCGCCTCGTCCTTCGAGACGACCGCTTCGCGGTCTCCTCAGGATGAGGCTAAGCGGCATCGGTGCCCGTTGAAACTGCTACCTCACACCTGGTCCTCATCCTGAGGGCCCGCCAACGGCGGGCGTCTCGAAGGATGGCCACTGGGAAATCGTTCGGGCGCGAGTCCGGTCCGATCCGATCATGCTCAAAGAGAACGGGTGGGACCGCCAGACGCGGTAAACACTGGCGGTCCCGTGCCGCTCATCGAAATGCTGGCCAGGAAGGGCGGCTTCGCAGGCCTGCGTGAGGCGACGATTCGACCCTAGCGTGCAGCGGCTCCGCCGCAACGCAATCCGTCCCTTAACCTAACCAGTCAAGGTTACTCCTTGTCGGCCTTCTGGCCGTTCTTGTTGTTTTGCTTGGCCTTTTTCTTGCCGTTCTCGGTAGTATCCCGGTCCTTGTCCTTGCCGTTGCCGCCATCCTTGTGGCGGTTGGTAAAGCGCGCATTGCCAAGGCCGGTACCGATGGTGAGCACACCCCAGCGATCGACGTCCTGCATGAACGGCACCTCCGAGAGACCCTGAACCACGCCGTCATTGTGCATCAGGATCGCGGTGTCGTGCTCGCCGATCTGCGGAATGGCTTCGATCAAGCTCGCCGGCAGGTTGAACTTGCTGCTCTCCCAATTGCCCGGCAGGTTCTGCGCGCCCTTCTCGATCGAGCCGTCCGGGTTGATCACGCCGGGACAGGCGATGCCGATGAAGGGCGCGAGCTTGAAGCCGTCTGCCTCGGCCTCGGTGATCAGCCCCTTCAGCATTTTCGCGAGCCGCTTCACCGCGCCTTCGCGCGTCGGCTCGTCGTCGGCATGACGCCACAGCTCGGACTTCACGACCTTGGCCTTCGACAGGTCCCTGGCCTTCTTCCAGCCGGTCTCCACCAGACCGCAGCGGATGTTGGTGCCGCCGATATCGACCGCGAGGATGCTGTCATGCGCCTCGAGAATCCAGGATGGCGCCAGATGCAGCGCGCCGATCATGCCGGCCTCATCGGGATGGGCGCGGATCGGCATCACGTCGATCTTGAAATCCTCGGATTTCAGGATGATTTCCGTGCGCGCGATCGCGAGCTCGCCGAGCCGGGAGTCGCGAAAACCGCCGCCGACCACGATGCGCTCGGTCCTGGCCCAGGCCTTGGTCTTGAGGAAGCGCCGCGTGACATAGGCGAGCTCCTGGGCGAATTCCTCGATCGCGCTGTGCACGATCGCAGACGCCTCGGTGTCGTCGCCGACCAGGATCGCATCCAGGGTCTTCTTGCTGATCTGGTCCGAGGGCTCGTCGCCGAAGGGATCTTCGCCGGATTTGCGCAGCGGCTTGCGCCAGCGGTCGAGCATCTCCCGGAACGCGCCCTTGCTGGCGCGGTCGCCGAGGAAGCCGTCCTCGTCCTTCAGTTCGACGTTGAGGCTGTCGATGTCGACCGACGGCAGCCGGACCGCGCCGTGCTGCGCGATGCCCGTGGTCGCGACCAATTCGTCCGTTGCCATGGAAAGCCCTTGCCCGTGTCCGAATTCGCGGAGACAACGGCGCGGGAACCCGTTGGTTGCAGGGCCGGCGGCAGATTCGGACGGGCGATGGATTGGCACCAAATCCTTCCAATCCTGGGCCTTTTCGCCTGCTTTTCCTTGACTCTCCTGGGATGGCGGCTATAAGTCCCACAACCGGCGCGGGGCGTTTCTCGCGCCGCCTGTTTTTGCGCGGGTTTTCAAAGGGATAACTCCCGCCCGCACAAAACGCGCATAAACCCATAGCGACTGACAAAAAGCCGGCCCCGACAAGATGTCGCGAGGCCGGGATTGAACACGAAGGAAAACAACGATGTTCGCAGTCATCAAAACCGGCGGCCGGCAGTACCGCGTCGTTCCGGATGATGTCCTGGAAGTAGGCAAGATCGAAGGCGAAGTCGGCACGATCGTGCAGCTGAGCGAAGTTCTTATGGTCGGCGGCGACACGCCGGTGCTGGGTCTGCCCACGGTGGCCGGTGCGACGGTGGCCGTCGAGGTGCTCGACCACAAGCGCGGGCCGAAGGTCATCGCGTTCAAGAAGCGCCGCCGCAAGAATTCGCGCCGCAAGCGTGGCTACCGCGACGAGATCACGGTTCTCCGCATCTCCGAGATCCTGACGGACGGCGCCAAGCCCACCAAGGGCCCGCGTCCGAAGCGGGAAAAGGTGGCGAAGGAAGCCGACAAGGAAGCCGACGCCGCATAAAATCGATCACGCCAATTCACGAATTGATGCGTGAGAGATTTTGAAATGATTCCGTCAAGGAATTGACCTAGACATACGCAGGATTTCGGAGACGAGCCATGGCTCACAAAAAAGCAGGCGGTTCATCGCGCAACGGTCGCGATTCCAAGGGTAAGCGCCTCGGCGTCAAGGTGTTCGGCGGGGAGCACGTGATTCCCGGCAACATCATCGCGCGTCAGCGCGGCACCACCTGGCATCCAGGCCTTAATGTCGGCATGGGCACGGACCACACCCTGTTCGCCAAGATCGAGGGTCGCGTTGAATTCCAGGCCAAAGCCAACGGCCGCACCTTCGTAGCGGTACTCCCGCTCGCAGAGGCTGCTGAATAGACGGTGGATCTCATTTGGAGTCCGCCGGGTCCTTGACCGAACCGGCGGAGCTCCAGAGATCATAGAGATCGAAGGCTCCGGGGGGAGGCAGGGAAACCGGCCTCCCCCTTTTCGTTTGACGAGCTCACTTTTCACTTAGTGACTTTGACGGAGCCGGACATGTTGCAGGATTTCTCGAGCGTGACCTTGCGGGAGGCGAGACCTGGTGTCGTCGCCACCGAACGGCTGACCTTGCGGCGGCCGACACTCGCCGACGTCAGGACCATCGCCCGCCTCGCCAACGACCGCCGCGTTGCGGAAAACACCCGCCGCCTTCCGCATCCCTATTCGCAGGACGACGCCGTCGCATTCGTCCGCGCCACCGCCGCGCTCGGCAGCGAGACCGTGTTCCTGATCGAATACGACACCACGCCGGTCGGCATGGTCGGTATCGACCGCTCCACGCCCGACAATGCCGAGCTCGGCTACTGGCTCGGCGTCGAGCATTGGGGCCGGGGCTTTGCCACCGAGGCCGCGCGCGGCGCCATCGACTTCTTCTTCGAGGAGTTCGAGGACGATCAGCTCTATTCGGGTGCGCGCGTCACCAACCCGGCCTCGCGCAACGTGCTGGAGAAGTGCGGCTTCCAGTGGAGCGGCGTGCAATTGCACCGCTTCCTGGCGCTGGGCTCGTCGACGCCGGTCGACTGCTTCCGCCTCTCGCGCGGGGTGTGGTCGTCGCTGAAGAGCTGGAGCAGCGCGCGGCGGATGAGGTAGGCGGGGCGCTGCGTCACTCTCCCTGTCGTCCCGGGGCGCGACGAAGTCGCGAGCCCGGGACCCATAATCCCAGGAAGGAGTGTAAGGCGACGCTCCCACTCCGAGTCATCGCAAAACTGCTTCCTGTGGGTATGGGTCCCGGATCTGCGCTTCGCTTGTCCGGGACGACATCGTGGTTTACGCCGGCGGAGTAACATCTCCGCCGGCGCGGCCGAGATCGCGCTCACGCAGATAGATGTAGAAGCCAGCGCCGATGATGATCGCGGCGCCGACGATGGTGGCGACTGACGGGACGTCGCCGAACACGACGAAGCCGAAGATCACCGCCCAGACGATCATCGAATATTGGTAGGGCACCACCACGCTCGCCGGCGCGAGCTTCAGCGAGCGGTTGACGCAGAACAGTGCGGTGACCGATATGCATCCGGCCAGCGCGAAGAACACGAGGCTGCCCGGCGTCGGCGGCACCCAGTGGAAGGCCGACAGCACCGCGCCCAGCGAAAATGTCCCGATGAACTGCGAGGACGCCATCACGATGTCGGGCGTCTTGCGCAGGCTGCGGGTGATCAGCATCAGGGTTGCAAACGACAGGCTGCCGCCGAGCGCGATCAGCGCGGGCAGGCTCACGGTCTGCGCCGACGGCCGCAGCGCAATCAGCACGCCGCAAAAGCCGATCAGGATCGCGGTCCAGCGCCGCCAGCCGACCTTCTCGCCCAGAAAGATCGCCGACATCGCGGTGACGAAGATGGGGCCGGCAAGATAATAGGTGATGACGTCGGCGAGCGGCAGATAGACGGTGGCGAGGAAGAACGCCGCGACCTCCAGCGTCGACAGCACCACGCGAAACAGCTGCAGGCGCGGCCGCTCCAGCTGCAGGAACTGATGACGCTGCCGCCAGATCAGCGGCGACAGCAGCAGCAGCGCCGCGCAGGCGCGCAGGAACAGCAGCTGCCCCACCGAATACGTCCCGACCAGGAACTTGCCCATGGCGTCGCCGAACGAGAACATGAAGATCGACAGCACCATGAGGGCGATGCCTGCGAGGCGCGCCGAGCGGTCGTCATAGGCGGAGAGATTCTTGAAGAAGGGCATTGACGAGTTTGCTTCGAGAACTCGGGGGAGAGAGCATCGGGAATCGGCAAGTGGTGTCGCTTGGGGCTGTTTTAATGACGTGGGCGACGGGGACAAGCCCGCCACCTCAAATTGAACAGATTGTCGCGCTCCCTGATCCGCCGCCGGCCGGTTGGTTAAGCACGGGGCGAAAATCGCCGAAATTCGGCCGATTTGCGGGTAACTCCGGGTTGCCGCGCGGGACCGGCTGGCCTACCTATGGCCCATGAAATTCCTCGACGAAGCAAAGGTCTATATCCGCTCCGGTGACGGCGGCAACGGCTGCGTGGCGTTCCGCCGCGAGAAGTTCATCGAATTCGGCGGCCCGTCGGGCGGCAATGGCGGCCGCGGCGGCAGTGTCATCCTCGAAGTCGCCGACGGCCTCAACACGCTGATCGATTACCGCTACCAGCAGCATTTCAAGGCCCAGAAGGGCGAGAACGGCGCAGGCTCTGACCGCCACGGCGCCAACGGCAAGGCGATCGTGCTCAGGGTTCCCATGGGCACGCAGATCTTCGACGAAGATCGCGAGACGCTGATCCACGACTTCACCAATCTCGGCGAGAAATTCGTGCTCGCCGAGGGCGGCAATGGCGGCTTCGGCAACGCGCATTTCAAGTCCTCGACCAACCGCGCGCCGCGCAACGCCAATCCCGGCCAGCCCGGCGAAGAGCGCTGGATCTGGCTGCGGCTGAAGCTGATCGCCGATGCCGGTCTGGTCGGCATGCCCAATGCCGGCAAGTCGACCTTCCTCTCCAAGGTCAGCGCAGCCAAGCCGAAGATCGCCGACTATCCCTTCACCACGCTGCATCCGCAGCTTGGCGTCGTGAACGCCGACGGCCGCGAATTCGTGCTCGCCGACATTCCCGGCCTGATCGAAGGCGCGCACGAAGGCACCGGCCTCGGCGACCGCTTCCTCGGCCACGTCGAGCGCTGCCGCGTGCTGCTGCATCTGATCGACGCCACCTGCGAGCATGCCGGCAAGGCCTACAAGACGGTGCGCAAGGAGCTCGACGCCTATGGCGGGCTGCTCACCGACAAGATCGAGATCGTCGCGCTGAACAAGATCGACGCGGTCGAGCCGGACGAGCTGAAGAAGCAGAAGGAACGGCTGAAGCGCGCCGCCAAGAAGACGCCGCTGCTGCTCTCAGGGATCACCGGCGACGGTGTCAAGGAAGCGCTCCGCGCACTCGTCGATGTGATCGGCGAGGCCCCGGTGTCGGCCAAGGCGAAGAGCGCGGCCGAAGCGGAGCCGTGGTCGGCGTAAGGGCCGCCCGCTTGTCTTCGCTAGCGCGATAGCGCAGCATCGAACAATCAAGAAACGACCGGGGCTGACGCATGCCGCGCGCAAAAAACGTTCTCTGGATCATGTGCGACCAGCTTCGCTATGATTATCTCGGCTGCACCGGCCACCCCGCGCTGAAAACGCCGAACATCGACGCCTTGGCCAAGCGTGGCGTGTTGTTCAGCAAAGCCTATGTGCAGTCGCCGATCTGCGGCCCGTCGCGAATGTCGTTCTACACCGGCCGCTACATGCGCTCGCACGGCTCGCACTGGAACGGCTGGCCGCTGCGCGTCGGTGAGCCCACGCTCGGCGATCACCTCAAGAAAATCGGCGTGCGCAACGTGCTGGTCGGCAAGACTCACATGGCACCCGACCTCGAAGGCATGAAGGCGCTCGGCATCCCGCCGGAATCGATGATCGGCGTGCACGTCGCCGAGTGCGGCTTCGAGCCTTATGAGCGTGACGACGGCCTGCACCCGACGGGCCGGCCAAGGCCGAAATACGACGAGTATCTGCGCAGCCAAGGTTTTGAAGCCACCAACCCGTGGGAGCATTGGGCCAATTCAGGCGCAGCGGAAGACGGCTCGTTGCAGAACGGCTGGCTGCTGGTGCACGCCGACAAGGCCGCGCGCGTGCCGGACGAGCATTCCGAGACGCCCTACATGACGCGCCGCGCGATGGACTTCATCGGCGAGGCCGAGACCGACGGCCGGCCGTGGTGCCTGCATCTGTCCTACATCAAGCCGCACTGGCCCTACATCGCGCCAGAGCCTTACGCGAGCATGTATTCGGCTGATGACATGATCCCCGCGATCCGCTCCGAGCGCGAGCGGCAAAATCCGCATCCGGTGTTCGGCGCCTACATGGACATGCGCTACTCCCGCAACATGGCGCGCGACGATGCCCGCGAGAAGGTGATCCCGACCTATATGGGCCTGATTACCCAGATCGACGACCAGATGGGCGTGCTGATGAAGTTCCTGGAGGAACGCGGCCTCACGGAAACAACCATGATCGTGTTCACCTCCGATCACGGCGACTATCTCGGCGATCACTGGATGGGCGAGAAGGATCTGTTCCACGAGCAGTCGGCAAAGATCCCGCTGATCATCATCGACCCATCGAAGGAGGCCGACGCCACGCGCGGCACACGCTGCGATGCGCTGGTGGAGGGCATCGATCTCGCGCCGACTTTCGTCGATTATTTCGGCGGCAAGGTGCCGGGACACATCCTCGAAGGACGTTCGCTGCTGCCGCTGCTGCGCGGCCCGACGCCGTCCGACTGGCGCAAGGTGGCGTTCTCCGAATATGACTACGCCATGCAGGATGTGCGGCTGAAGCTGAACCAGCCGATCGAGCGCTGCCGGCTGTTCATGGTGTTCGACGGCCGCTGGAAATACATCCACGCCTCCGGCTTCCGCCCGATGCTGTACGACCTCGAAACCGATCCGGACGAGTTCTTGGATCGCGGCGACGATCCGGAGTGTGCCGGCGTCATCGCGCGGTTACAGGCCGAGCTGTTCGACTGGGCGCTGCATCCCAACGACCACATCACCACGCCGCGCGAGAAGATCGCGAACTATGCCGACAGCCAGCTCCAGATGAAGGGCGGGATTCTGATCGGCGTCTGGGATGAGGCCGAGCTTGCGTCGATCAAGGACGGCATCGCACAGCGCGCGAAGTTATAAGTGAGGGAGCAAAGCTCTCTCAACTCGTCATGGCCGGGCTTGACCCGGCCATCCACGCGTAGCCGAGCCTGACGCAAGACGTGGATGCCCGGGACAAGCCCGGGCATGACGACGGAGTGTTTGGCACGAGCCGAGCCTAATTCTCGATCTTGTACCCCGTCGCCTTCACGATCGGCTGCCAGAACGCCGTGTTCGCTGCGAGCTCCCGGGTCAGTCCATCCGCGGTGCTGCCGACCGGGATCAGGCCGATCGCCGTCAGTTTCTCCCTCACCTCGGGCTTGGCGAGCGCGGCGCTTGCGGCCGCGCCGAGCTTGCTCGCAAACTCCGGCGGACTGCCGGCGGGGAGCCACATGCCGTACCAGGCATCCGCAACGAGATCGATGCCGCTCGCCTTCAGCGTCGGAACCTCGGGCGCGAACGGCGACCGCTCCGCGCTCGAGACCGCAATGATGGTCACGCCCTTGGCGCGATGCTGCGGCAGCGCATCCGCCAGCGTGGTGATCCCAAACGAAATGTGGCCGCCGATGATGTCGTTGAGGATCGGCGCGCTGCCACGATACGGCACGCGCGTCAGCGGAATGCCGAGATCCTTCTCGAGCTTGGAGCCCATGAAATGCGGAATGGTGCCGTTGCTCGGCACCCCGAACGACGTCTTGTCGGGATGTGCCTTCAGCCACGCGACGAATCCCTTGAAATCCGAGGCATCGATCCCCGGACCGATCACGACGGCGAACTCGAACCGCGCAAGCAGGGAGACCGGCATGAAATCCTTCGCCGTATCGAAGCTCGGTGCCGTCTCCACCATCGGCAGCAGGTACATGGTCGGCCCCGTCGTCACCAGCACCATGCTGCCGTCGGGGCTTGCACCTTTCACCGCCTTGATACCGATCAGACCGTCACCGCCGGTACGGTTCTCGACCACGATGGTCCGTTGCAGCACCGGCGCCATCTCCTGCGCGATCAGCCGACACAGCGTGTCGCCGCCCGCCCCCGCCGCGAACGGGAAGATGACCTTGCTCAGCCCGGCCTGCGCTTTTGCCCCAACCACCTGCGACAGCAGCGGCAACCCGAGACATCCGGCCATGAATTTGCGGCGATCCATTGGTTTCCTCGTCCAGCCCGCTATTGGTTGGCGGCATTAGAACCGGGCTGGCCGGCAAGACAAGGCCGACCTTCGCCGTTTACGATCCCGCCCGCCTTGCGCCGGCCATCGTCCTGCTGCAAAAGCAGGCCTTAACCGGCGCCGTTCTCCGCGCCGCCGTTTCCAGAGCAATTCGTCACACGCGCCAGCACCTACAGACATGGCCAGCCCCGAGCTCAGTCAATTCCGCCGCATCGTCGTCAAGGTCGGCTCCGCACTGCTGGTCGATTCCGACCGGGGCGAGGTGCGGGCATCGTGGCTCGCCGCACTCGCCGACGACATGGCCAAGCTGCACCAGGAAGGGCGCGACGTCCTCGTGGTGTCCTCGGGCTCGATCGCACTCGGCCGCAGCCGGCTCAAACTGCCGCGCGGGCCGCTGAAGCTGGAGGAGAGCCAGGCTGCCGCCGCCGTCGGCCAGATCGCGCTGGCGCGAATCTGGTCGGAGGTGCTTGGCGCGCATGGCATCGGCGCCGGACAGATTCTGGTGACGCTGCAGGACACCGAGGAGCGCCGCCGTTATCTCAACGCCCGCTCCACCATCGGCAAGCTTCTGGAGTGGCGCGCGATCCCAGTGATCAACGAGAACGACACTGTCGCGACCAACGAGATCCGCTACGGCGACAATGACCGCCTCGCCGCGCGCGTCGCCACCATGGCGAGCGCCGATCTGCTGGTGCTGCTGTCCGACATCGACGGGCTCTACGACGCCCCGCCGAAGAACAATCCCAACGCCAAGCTCATTCCTGTCGTCGACAGCATCTCCTCCGAGATCGAGGCGGTGGCCGGAGACGCCGAGTCCGAGCTGTCGCGCGGCGGCATGCGCACCAAGGTCGAGGCGGCCAAGATCGCCACCACCGGCGGCACGCACATGCTGATTGCGTCCGGCAAGATCGAGCATCCGCTGCAGTCGATCGCCAATGGCGGCCGCTGCACCTGGTTCCTGACGCCTGCCAATCCCATCACCTCGCGAAAACGCTGGATCGCGGGCACGCTGGAGCCGAAGGGCACGCTGACCATCGACGCCGGTGCGGTGACGGCGCTGCGCGCCGGCGCAAGCCTGCTGCCGGCCGGCGTGATCAAGGTCGAGGGCCAGTTCGCCCGCGGCGACGCCGTGATTGTCCGCGGCCCCGACGCCAGCGAGGTCGGCCGCGGCCTGATCGCCTATGACGCCGAGGTCGCCGAGCGGATCAAGGGCCGCTCCTCGCCGGACGTGATGACCATCCTCGGCAGCAGCGGGCGGTCAGAGATGATCCACCGCGACGATCTGGTGGTGGGGGGATAAGGGCCTTGCCGTCATGCCCGGGCTTGTCCCGGGCATCCACGTTCTTTCGGGGCCAGCAAAGACGTGGATGGCCGCGTCAGGCCCGGCCATGACGTCGGGCTGGGCCAGTGGCCGAGCCCGAACCCACCGACCGAAGCCCTGCCATACCCGCCCGACCCTTCGCAAAAGCGGGATTTCCGTGCTAGGACACTGCCTTAGCAGAAGGTTGAATTCCCGATGGCCGCCCCCCTCAAAGCCGTTGACGGCAATGCCGATCTTCAGGCGCTGATGTCCGATCTCGCAGCCAAAGCCCGCGCCGCCGCGCGCGTGCTGGCGCTGGCGCCGCCGGAGCAGAAGAACCGGGCGCTGGAGGCCATGGAGCGGGCGATCCGCAGCAATGCTGCAGCGATTCTCGCCGCCAATGCCGAGGACGTCGCCGAGGCGCGCGCCTCCGGCAACGCCACCTCCTCCTTCATCGACCGCCTGACGCTGACGCCGGCGCGTGTCGAAGGCATGGCCGAAGGCATCGCGGTCGTGCGCGGGATCGCCGATCCCGTCGGCATCGTCACCGAGAGCTGGCAGCGGCCGAACGGCATGACCATCGAGCGCGTGCGCGTGCCGCTCGGTGTCGTCGGCGTGATTTTCGAGAGCCGGCCGAACGTTGCCGCGGACGCCGGCGTCCTGTGCCTCAAGTCCGGCAATGCCGTGATCCTGCGTGGCGGCTCCGACAGTTTCCGCTCCTGCCGTGCCATCCATGAATGCCTGGTGCAGGGCCTGCGTAAAGCGGGCCTGCCTGAAGCTGCGATCACGCTGGTGCCGACGCGCGACCGCGCGGCGGTCGGCATGATGCTGTCGGGCCTCAACGGCTCCGTCGACGTGATCGTGCCGCGCGGCGGCAAGAGCCTCGTCGCGCGCGTCGAGCAGGAAGCGCGCGTGCCGGTGTTCGCGCATCTTGAAGGCGTCAATCACGTTTACATCGATGGCAGCGCCGATCTCACCATGGCGAAGTCGATCGTCCTCAATGCCAAGATGCGCCGCACCGGCGTCTGCGGCGCCGCCGAAACGCTGCTGGTCGATCGCGCAGCGGCTGCGAAGAGCCTGAAGCCGCTGGTCGAGATGCTGCTCGAGGCCGGCTGCGAGGTGCGCGGCGACGACGCCGTGCAGAAGACCGACGCGCGCGTAAAACCTGCCAGTGAAGACGATTGGGACACCGAATATCTTGACGCGATCATCGCAGCAAAGGTGGTCGACGGCGTCGACGGCGCAATCGCGCACATCCAGGATCACGGCTCGCATCACACCGATGCGATCGTGAGCGAGAATGATTTGGCTGCGAAGAAATTCCTCAGCGAGGTCGATTCCGCAATCGTGCTGCACAACGCCTCGACGCAGTTCGCCGATGGCGGTGAGTTCGGCTTCGGTGCCGAGATCGGCATCGCCACCGGCCGCTTCCATGCCCGTGGTCCTGTTGGTGCCGAGCAGTTGACCAGCTTCAAGTATCGCGTTCACGGCACAGGGCAGACGCGGCCGTAAGGCATGGCGCGAGGCGTGGGGCATTGAATAACAATTTCGTCGCGCCACGTTTCTTCGCGCAGGCCATACCGCCCTACACCGAAGGCATGCGCATCGGCCTGCTCGGCGGCTCGTTCAATCCGCCGCACCAGGCCCACCGCGCGATCAGCCAGTTCGCGCTGAAGCGCCTTCAGCTCGACCGCGTGTGGTGGCTGGTGACGCCGGGGAATCCGCTGAAGGAGAACGGCAATCTGCATGAGCTCGGCGCGCGCATGCAGGCGGCGCGCGATGTCGCCAACGATTCCAGGATCGAGGTCAGCTGTCTCGAATCCGTCATTCGCACCCGCTATACTATCGACACGATCAACACCTTGCGCCGCCGTCTCAGTGGCTTGCGCTTTGTCTGGATTATGGGCGCCGATAACCTCGCTCAATTCCATCGTTGGCAGCACTGGCGGCGCATCGCCGATCAGGTGCCGATGGCGGTCATCGATCGCCCGCCGCAGAGTTTTCGTGCCCTTGCCTCGCCCGCGGCCCAGGCGCTCGCGCGCTATCGCCTGCCCGAGACTAAGGCAGCATTACTTGCGGACCAGCCGGCGCCGGCCTGGGTCTTCCTGACCGGATTGAAGCTCAACCTCTCCTCGACGGGCTTACGGAACCCGGACGGGAGCTGGAAAGGTACGAAGTGAGACAGAGTGTGCGGGATTGAGGGCTCTCTGGCATATTGAAACCCTTAACCCCACATGATGTAGTGTAACCCGTGAGGGGCGGATTCGGCCCTCGCGATACAGTGAAAGGAATGGTCCCTGGCCACGTCTGTATTGTCCAAGTCAGCTTCAACGAAGTCTGTTTTACCCAAGGCTACGAAACCGACGCGTAAAACATCGACAAAAGCTGCAGCCTTGAAGGCGCAACCCGACGCCGACAAGACGCTGAACCTGATCCTCTCCCGCCTCGACGACATGAAGGCGGAAGAGACGGTCACCATCGACCTTCGCGGCAAATCGGCATACTCCGACTACATGATCGTCACCACCGGCCGCGTGAACCGGCACGTTGGCGCGATCGCGGAGAACGTCGCAAAGAGCCTCAAGGAAACCGGCATCAAGAACATCCACGTCGAGGGCTTGCCCAATTGCGACTGGGTGCTGATCGATTCCGGCGATGTGATCGTGCACGTGTTCAGACCCGAGGTCCGTGAGTTCTACAATCTCGAGAGATTGTACACGCAGGGCCCAGGGGCGGCGAAAGCGATCTGACGCGATCTTAGAGGCGACTGGCCGATTTCGAATCGGCTGACGCGCATGCTAGCGTCGTGCGCGCGCGGATTGCGCGCGGTCCGAAAACACGACTCTGAAACCTCATGCGTGTTGCTGTCATTGCGGTGGGCCGGCTGAAGCAGGGCCCCGAACGGGAGCTTGCCGACCGCTATTTCGAGCGGTTCGACGAGGCCGGCCGCAAGCTCGGATTTCGCGAGCTCACCATCCACGAAATTCCTGAGAGCCGCGCACGCGACACCGCGACGCGAATGGCTGAGGAGGCCGCGGCGATCGCCGCGCATATTCCCGAAAAGTCGATCCTGGTGGCGCTGGACGAGCGCGGACAAAACCTCGATTCCACCGTATTCGCACGGCATCTCGGGCGCTGGCGCGACGAGGGCGCCGGTCATACTATCTTCGTGATCGGAGGGGCGGACGGACTTTCGCCCGAATTGCGCCGTAAGGCCAAGCTCGCGATCGCGTTCGGCTCTGCGACCTGGCCGCATCAGATGGTCCGCGTCATGCTTCTGGAACAGCTGTATCGGGCCGCCACCATTCTGGCCGGCCATCCCTATCATCGCGCGTGATTCGCGCCACAACGAGCACCTTGCCGACAAGATGCGAGCGCCGATCCTCAATTTGCTGCTGATTGCGAGCTGCGCCGGCGCAAGCCTCTTCGCTGAAGAAAGCCTCGCGCAAGCTCAGACGGCGGCATCGGCGCCACAGACCGCGGCCATCTCGCCCGACGCCATCAAGCAGCGCGAGCAGGAGCTGGAAGCCGCGCGCGCAAGCAAGAAGAGTGCGGAGGAGGCGCAGGCCAAGCTGAAGGCCGAGATCACCTCGCTCGGCCAGGACCGCACCCAGCTCAATCAGCAATTGATCGACACTGCCGCCAATGTCCGAACCGTCGAGACCAAGATCGACGAGGCCGAGGCGCGGCTGAAGACGCTGAACGGCCGCGAGCAGCAGGCCCGCACCTCGCTCGATTCACGCCGCGCCGACATCGTCGAGGTGCTGGCGGCCCTGCAGCGCGCCGGACGGCGCACCCCGCCCGCGCTGCTGGTGCGGCCCGAAGATGCGCTGCAATCGCTGCGCACCGCGATGCTGCTCGGCGCCGTCGTGCCGGAATTGCGCGGCCGCGCCGAGAAGATCGCAGGCGAGCTCGGCGAGCTCGTGACCTTGCGCAAGAGCATCGCTAGCGAACGCGACCAGCTCGCCTCCGACCGCGACAGGATCCGCAGCGACCAGACCCGGCTCGCCGCCCTGGTCGACGAACGGCAGCGCCAGCAGTCCTCGCGCGAAAAGGACCTCGACGCCGAGAATTCGCGCGCCATCACGCTGTCAAAGCAGGTCGGCGATCTGCAGGGGCTGATCGCCAAGATGGAGCAGGACCTGCAAAGCGCAGCCAAGGCGGCCGAGAAGGCGGCCGAGGCCGCAAAGCAGGCCGAGGCCAAGGAAGCGGCAAACGCGGCCGCCAACGCCAAACCCGGCCCGGCCGCGTTCAAGGACCGCTCCCGGACCAGCCCGGCCATCCTGTTCGCCTCAGCCAAGGGACTCCTGCCGTTGCCGGTTAACGGTAACAAGATCAGGGACTTTGGCGGTTCCGACGGGCTCGGTGGGCTCCAGAAGGGCATTTCGCTGGCAACCAAGCCCGGTTCGCAGGTCACGACGCCGTGCGACGGCTGGGTGGTGTATGCTGGCCCGTTCCGCAGCTATGGACAACTCTTGATCCTCAATGCCGGGGGCGGGTATCATGTCCTGATCGCCGGGATGGAGCGCATTTCGGTCAACATCGGACAATTTGTGCTCACGGGGGAGCCGGTCGCGACCATGGGGTCGACATCTCAAGTCGCCTCCATTCTCGCCACGAACGCGAGTCAACCTGTGCTGTATGTCGAGTTCCGCAAAGACGGCACTCCAATCGATCCAGGCCCATGGTGGGCCGCAAATGAAGGCGAGAAGGTTCGCGGATGATGCGCAAGACTTCAGTTATCCTCCTCAGCGCTGCGACCGGTGCGGCGCTGACGCTGTTCGTGACCCAGCCGCGCGCGGTGTTCATGGGCTCCAGCGCGCGAGCCGCGACCGCCGACACCTATCGCCAGCTCAATCTGTTCGGCGACGTCTTCGAGCGCGTGCGCTCCGACTATGTCGAGAAGCCCGACGACACCAAGCTGATCGAATCAGCGATCAGCGGCATGCTCACCGGCCTCGATCCGCATTCGAGCTACATGGACGCCAAGAGCTTCCGCGACATGCAGGTGCAGACCCGCGGCGAGTTCGGCGGCCTCGGCATCGAGGTCACCATGGAGGACGGCCTTATCAAGGTGGTCTCGCCGATCGACGACACGCCCGCCTCGCGCGCCGGTGTCATGGCCAACGACATCATCACCAATCTCGACGATGAAGCGGTGCAGGGCCTGACCCTGAACCAGGCGGTCGAGAAGATGCGCGGCCCCGTCAACACCAAGATCAAGCTCAAGATCATCCGCAAGGGCCAGGACAATCCGATCGACGTCACGCTGGTGCGCGACAACATCCGCGTCCGTTCGGTGCGCGCGCGCGTCGAGGCTGACGACATCGCCTATATCCGCATCACCACCTTCAACGAGCAGACCACCGAAGGCCTGAAGAGGGAGGTCGCCAACCTCTCGACCCAGATCGGCGACAAGCTCAAGGGCTACGTCATCGACCTCCGCAACAATCCGGGCGGCCTGCTCGAGGAGGCCGTCACCGTCTCCGACTCGTTCCTGGAGAAGGGCGAGATCGTGTCGACCCGCGGCCGCAACGCCGAGGAGACCCAGCGCCGCACCGCGCACGCGGGCGACCTCACCAAGGGCAAGCCGGTCATCGTGCTCGTCAACGGCGGCTCAGCCTCGGCGTCCGAGATCGTCGCCGGCGCGCTGCAGGACCACAAGCGTGCGACCATCGTCGGCACGCGCTCGTTCGGCAAGGGCTCGGTGCAGACCATCATCCCGCTCGGCTCGGGCAACGGCGCGCTGCGCCTCACCACCGCGCGCTACTACACGCCGTCGGGCAAGTCGATCCAGGCCAAGGGCATCGTGCCCGACATCGAAGTGCTCCAGGACGTGCCGGACGAGCTGAAGTCGCGCACCGACACCAAGGGCGAGGCTTCGCTGCGCGGCCATCTCAAGAACGACGGCGACGAGAAGACCGGCTCGCAGTCCTACGTCCCGCCGGATGCCAAGGACGACAAGGCGCTCAAGCTCGCCGACGATCTGCTCCACGGCATCAAGAACAGCGCCTCCGCGGCGCCGACGCCCGGCACCACCGACAAGGCGGCAGCCGATAAGCCCAAAGCGGCGAACTAAGTCGCAAGCTCAGCAATCTACGGAAAAGGGCGGCTCTTAGGAGCCGCCCTTTTTGCGTGGAACTCCTGACGTCCCCGGCCTATCCCGGCCTGCCGCCGCTTGACCTCGGCGTGGTATCGTCGGTGGAGTGATTCGGGATCTCGCATGACTGAAACGGCCGATGATCTGAGCGCCCCGCTCGGACAGGACAAGCCGCGCCGAAAACGGCGGCTGCGGCTGCCGTTCACGGTCCTGCAGGCGCTGGCCATGATGCTCGGCCTGTTCCTGGTCGCCTTTGCCGGCTTCGCCATCTTCAACAAGGACCCGCTCGGCGGCGAACCGATGACGCGGCTCGCGATTCGCGATCCCAAAGCCACAGACGAGAAGCCCGCCGCCGGCCACGGCGAGGAGCACGCTCAAGAGAGCAAGCACGCGACTAAGGAGGCGCCGAAAGAGGCTGCCTCCGGCGAGCAGAAGACCGTCACCATGATCGACGGCTCCACCGGCGCGCGCCACGACGTGGTGATCGGCGCCGGCGACGCCGCCGACAAGGGCGAGGCAGCCGCAGCAGTGCCGGCCGTCATGGCCGGGATCGACCCCAAACTGCTGGAGAAATCCCGCTACGGCATGATCCCCGCGGTCTCAGGCGATCTCAAGCCGTTCAATGTCTACGCCGCCGAGGCCGACCGCGCCAAGGCCGCGAAAATGCCGGTGGTGGCGATCGTGATCGGCGGCCTCGGCGTCGGCGCCGCCAAGACCACCGATGCGATCATGAAGCTGCCGGGCGCCGTGACGCTGGCCTTCACGCCCTACGGCGCCGACCCCGGCAAGCTCGCCGAGCGCGCCCGCGCCCAGCGCCACGAGATCTTCCTCCAGATCCCGATGGAGCCCTATGACTTCCCGGACAACGATCCGGGGCCGCAAACGCTCTTGACCTCGCTGACCGCCGACCAGAACACCGACCGCCTGTACTGGCACCTCAGCCGGATGCAGGGCTATGCCGGCATCACCAATTTCATGGGCGCCCGCTTCGTGGCGACCGATGCGGCGATGCAGCCGATCATCCGCGAGGCCTCCAAACGCGGGCTCGGCTTCTTCGACGACGGTTCCTCGCCCCGCAGCATCGCGCCGCAGGCCGCAGGAAGCCTCGCCGTGCCGTTCGGCAAGGGCGACATCGCGCTCGACGCGGTGCCGACCCCGACCGAGATCGACCGCGCCCTGAACAAGCTGGAAGCGACCGCACGGGAACGCGGCGTTGCCGTCGGCACCGCCTCGGCGCTGCCCGTCTCGATCGAGCGGGTCGGCGCCTGGATCAAGACATTGAGCGACCGAGGTATCCTTTTGGTGCCATTGACAACCGCGATGCTGAAATCAAAATCCAGCTAAATCAAACAATTGGTACGGCACGGGCCCGATGGCCCTGCCGGCAGTACGCGAGGGGTTTGGCGGCATGGCGCGTTATGAGGATCTGCCCTACCGAACCTGCGTCGGGGTGATGCTGATCAATGCGAAGGGCCTGGTGTTCATCGGTCGTCGTGCCGGCGGTCTCGAGCAGGTCGACGACGGCCATGTCTGGCAGATGCCGCAGGGCGGCGTCGATCCCGGCGAGGACACCTGGGATGCCGCGAAACGCGAGCTCTATGAAGAGACCAGCGTGCACTCGATCGAGCGGCTCGGCGAGGTTCCGGACTGGCTGATTTACGACATCCCGCGCACGGTGGCAGGGCGCGCCTGGAAGGGACGCTACCGCGGTCAGCGCCAGAAATGGTTTGCGGTGCGCTTCACCGGCAAGGACAGCGAGATCAACGTCGAGAAGCCCGGCGGCGGCGGCCACAAGGCCGAATTCGTCAGCTGGCGCTGGGAGCCGATGAAGAACCTGACCGGGCTGATCATCCCGTTCAAGCGCCCGGTCTACGAGCGCGTGGTGAAGGAATTTTCCGCACTGGCGGATGACTAAATCGAATTGTCATCCGGCTTTGGTGCTAAGGCACCGGCTGGGCTGACAACGAGAGATCCACGCGTGACGAACGAAAAACCCTACCGTCCCAATGTCGGGATCGCGCTGTTCCACGCCGACGGCCGTGTGCTGATCGGGCACCGCTTCAAGGGCGACGGCCCCGAGATCATTTTGCCGGGGCTCGACTGGCAGATGCCGCAAGGCGGCGTCGACGAGGGCGAGGTCTTGCGCGATGCCGCCATGCGCGAGCTCTGGGAGGAGACCAGCGTCGTCAGCGCCGACTATCTCGGCGAGACCGACTGGCTCACCTACGAATTCCCGCCCTACGACGGACCGCAGACGCATCGGCTGGCAAAATTTCGCGGTCAGCGCCAGAAGTGGTTCGCGCTGCGCTTCACCGGCAAGGATGACGAGATCGATCCGCTGACGCCACGCAACGGCCAGCCCGCGGAGTTCGACGCATGGCGCTGGGAGCGGCTCGACCGCGTCGCCGACGTCGTGGTGCCGTTCCGCCGCGAGGTCTACCGCGCGGTAGCGCAGCAGTTCTCGCCCTTCGCAAGCTGAAATCGCGTTCGCACTAGTTGGTCGGCCCGACCGTAAACGGGCCGATCGCGATGACGTGGCAGTCGCTGTCGTGCTTGACGCAGTCGGCCAGCGCGCCGTTGACGGCGGTCTGCTCGTCGGCGGCCTTCAGGCCGAGGCCGGGACGGCCGGCGGTGCCGACGGCGACCGCGTTCCAGCCCATGCCATCGCCAAGCTTGCGCACGACCTCGTCGCGCGCATCGGCCACGATCGAGGGATTGGTCGGGGCGTGGAAGAAGCCGTTGGGCTTGAGCAAAGTCGGGATCGGCACAACGAAATTGTCGTCGACCGCCACGATCATGCAGGCCGAGCCCGCAATCGCGCCGCAGGACTCCAGCGAACGCCGCGTCGTCTCGTCGACCGATGCCGCTCCCAGCACCATGAAATATTGCCCGGCCGGGCCGAGCGCGACCGAGCGCGATTTTGCCGCCGGAGCGTAGATGTTCTCGACCCGGGTCCTGGCCTGATCACGCAGCATCGGAAAGTCTTTCGAGACGAACGGGCGCTCGGTCATGGTGTCGTGCCGCACCCAGGGCTGCGGCGGCATCGGCGGGCTGCCATGGCTGTAGACGACCTTGTTGCCGACCGCATAGAGCTCGCAGCGCCGCGGCGATTGCGCCGCGTCCGCGCGCTTCTGGCACTGGTCGAGCGCCGCATTGCGCGCGGTCTCCTCGTTCGGCTGGTTGAGCGCGGAGCCGTTGAAGCCGCCGATGTTCAGGGCGAAGGCCTTGTAATCGCCGGCCGCGGAATATTCGTTGCTGAGATAGGCGCGCTGGCGCTCGCCGATGTACGGCACCGCGTCCACGACGATCTTGCCGCCCGATGCGGCCGGCGGCGAGGGCGTCGGTGCCGGCGGCGGCGTCAGAGCAGCCGTTTGTGTCGGTGTTGACGTCGGCATAGGCGAGGGCATCGGCGCCTTCGTCGCCATCGTGGGCGTCGGGCTTGGGGATAGCGCAGCGGCCGGGCTCGGCGAAGGCGCAGCCGCAGTCGATGACAGCTGGGTGGTCTCGAGCTTGGTGAAATAGAGGAAGCCGCCGACGCCGATGGCGACGACGGAGACCACGCCAACCACCAGCGGCCACATCCAGTTCGGCGCGGGCTGCGCCTTGGCGACCTTCTTCAGCTGCGGCGTCGCATAGGTCCCGTCCTCGCGCCGCATCGCGATCATATAGGCGTGCACGGGCGTCGGGATGTTCTTCACTTCCTGGGCGCCGATATCGGCGAACTGCACCGACAGCTTGTTGGCGACCTGCTCATGCACGGCACGGGAGACGCAGATGCCGCCGACCTCCGCCAGCCCCTCGAGCCGGGCTGCGATGTTGACGCCATCGCCGAGAAGATCGCCGTCGCGCTCGACCACGTCGCCGATGGTGATGCCGATGCGGAACGACATCTGCCGGCTCGGCGGATAGGCCATGTTGCGGGTTCGCAAGCTTTCCTGAATGTCGATCGCGCAGCGCACCGCATCGACCGCGCTCGGAAACTCCGCGAGCACGGCATCGCCGGCGGTGTTGAAGATGCGGCCGTTTGCCTTTGCGATAAAATCGTCGATGACTTCGCGGTAGGAGGCCAGGCGCCGCAGCGTCTCCTCCTCGTCTTCCGCAACCAGCCTTGAGTAGCCGGCAATATCGGCCGCGAAAATCGCCGCGATCTTGCGCTTCATCTGCACCAGCCCTGGAACCTCATCCGCGGCGGCAGAATGCCGCTATCGGCGGCGCGGTGCAACAAAGTTTCAGCGCCCGCCACGGCTGTGACGAGCGCTGAACTTTTTCAGGAATTCTAGGCTTGAGCCCCGACGCAGTGCGCCGGGGCTTAGTGCATAGCCGTGGAGCTGAGCTGCTGCTGGATGCTCTTGTAGTGATCGAGCCGCTCGATGGCCTGATCGAGCTCGGTGCCTTCGTGCTCCTTGAGGCCCTCTTCCATGTCCGAGATGGTCTCGGCGAACTTGGCGCGGTCGAGCTCGGCCAGCGACGTCGCGACGTCGGCGAGCACGGTCAGGCCCTTCTCGGAGACTTCGGCGAGGCCGCCGAGCACGATGATCTTCTCGTGCCGGCCGCCGGTGGTGATGGTGAGGATGCCGGGGCGGATCGCAGCCACGACCGGCGCATGACCCGCCAGCACGCCGAAATCACCCTCGGCGCCGGGAATGTCGACCTGATCGACCTCGCCCGAGAATGCGAGCTTTTCCGGAGAGACGAGATCGAAGTGGAAGGTGGCCATGGGTTACCTGCGAATGGTGAGTAGCGACCAGGCGAGTGGCGAGTAGCGAATGGCGAATAGATTCTACTCGCCACTCCCTATTCGCTATTCGCCAGCTTAGGCGGCCTCGGCCGCCAGCTTCTTACCCTTCTCGATCGCCTCTTCGATGGTGCCGACCATGTAGAAGGCGGCTTCCGGCAGGTGGTCATATTTGCCTTCGCAGAGGCCGCGGAAGCCCTTGATGGTGTCCGCGAGGTCGACGAACTTGCCTGGCGAGCCGGTGAAGATTTCGGCGACGTGGAATGGCTGCGACAGGAAGCGCTCGATCTTGCGGGCGCGGGCCACCGTCAGCTTGTCCTCTTCCGAAAGCTCGTCCATGCCGAGAATGGCGATGATGTCCTGGAGCGACTTGTAGCGCTGCAGCACTTGCTGGACCTGACGCGCGGTGTCGTAGTGCTCCTGCCCGACGACGAGCGGCGAGAGCATGCGCGAGGTCGAGTCGAGCGGATCCACCGCCGGATAAATGCCCTTTTCCGAGATCGCGCGGTTCAACACCGTGGTGGCGTCCAAATGCGCGAACGAGGTCGCGGGCGCCGGATCGGTCAAGTCGTCGGCCGGAACGTAAATGGCCTGCACCGAGGTGATCGAGCCCTTCTGCGTGGTGGTGATGCGCTCCTGCAGCGCGCCCATGTCGGTGGCGAGCGTCGGCTGATAACCCACCGCCGACGGGATGCGGCCGAGCAGCGCCGACACTTCCGAGCCGGCCTGCGTGAAGCGGAAGATGTTGTCGACGAAGAACAGCACGTCCTGGCCCTGGTCGCGGAAGTGCTCGGCGACGGTCAGACCGGTGAGGCCGACGCGGGCGCGGGCGCCGGGCGGCTCGTTCATCTGGCCGAACACCAGCGCGCACTTCGATTTCACGCTTGGATCCGGATTGTGCGGATCGGCGTTGACCTTGGACTCGATGAATTCGTGATAGAGGTCGTTGCCCTCGCGGGTACGCTCGCCGACGCCGGCGAACACGGAATAACCGCCGTGCGCCTTCGCGACGTTGTTGATCAGCTCCTGAATCAGCACGGTCTTGCCGACGCCGGCGCCGCCGAACAGGCCGATCTTGCCGCCCTTGGCGTAGGGCGCGAGCAAGTCGACGACCTTGATGCCGGTGACGAGAATTTCAGCTTCGGTCGACTGGTCGGTGTAGCTCGGCGCTTCCTGATGGATGGCGCGCTTGCCCTCGAACTTGATCGGACCGGCTTCGTCGATCGGCTCGCCGATGACGTTCATGATGCGGCCGAGGGTGCCGTCGCCCACCGGAACCGCGATCGGCTGGCCGGTGTCGGTCACTGCCTGGCCGCGCACCAGACCTTCGGTCACGTCCATCGCGATCGTACGCACGGTGGACTCACCGAGATGCTGAGCAACTTCCAGCACGAGGCGGATGTTGCCGTTCTTGGTTTCCAGCGAATTGAGAATGGCCGGCAGGTGGCCTTCGAACTGAACGTCGACGACGGCGCCCATGACCTGGGTGACGCGACCGACCTGGTTAGCTGCTGTAGCCATGAAGCTCTCCTTCGAAATTCTGTACTTGAACGACCGTCGTTTGGTTCGTGCGTCAGACCGCCTCGGCGCCGGAGATGATCTCGATCAGCTCCTTGGTGATCTGGGCTTGACGGGTTCGGTTGTAGATCTGGGTTTGCTTGCGAATCATTTCACCCGCGTTGCGGGTGGCGTTGTCCATCGAGCTCATCTGCGCGCCGTAGAACGAGGCGTTGTTTTCCAGGAGCGCGCGGAAGATCTGCACCGCGATGTTGCGCGGCAACAGGCCGGAGAGGAGCTCGTCCTCCTCCGGCTCGTATTCATAGGATGTGGTCGGCGCGTTCGCCGCTTTTTCCTCGACCACCAGCGGAATGATCTGCTGCGCGGTCGGGATCTGGGCAATCACCGACTTGAACTGCGCGTAGAACAGCGTGCAGACGTCGAACTCGCCGGCGTCGAAACGGGCCAGCACCTTCCTGGCGATGTCCTCGGCGTTGATGAAGCCGAGCTGACGAACGCCGCGCAGGTCGAGGTGCTCGACGATCTGCTTGTCGTAGAGGCGGCGGAGCTGCTCGTAGCCCTTGCGGCCGACGCAGAAGAATTTGACTTCCTTGCCCTGGGCAATCAGCGCCTGGGCGCGCTCGCGGGCGAGGCGCACGATCGAGGAGTTGAAGGCGCCGGACAGGCCGCGCTCGCCGGTGCAGACCAGCAGCAGGTGAACCTGGTCACGGCCGGTGCCGGCGAGCAGCGCCGGCGCACCGGGCGAGCCTGCAGCGGCGCCGGCGATGTTGGAGATCACGGCGCTCATCTTGTCGGCATAGGGCCTCGCCGCCTCGGCCGCTTGCTGGGCGCGGCGCAACCTGGACGCCGCGACCATCTGCATGGCCTTGGTGATCTTTTGCGTCGCCTTGGTGGAGGCGATGCGGACGCGCATGTCTTTAAGTGACGCCATTCTTCGTTCACCCCGGCGGTTCGGCCCTTACAGCCAAGCCACGAGCCTATCCCAGTCATCATGCCCGGGCTCGTCCCGGGCATCCACGTCTCATCTTCCACACGGCTAGGCGTGGATGGCCGGGACATCAATTGCGAAGACGCGCTTCGCGCTTTAGCCCGGCCGTGACGGTGTTCTTATGCGAAAGACTTCGCGTAGCCCTCGACCACCGACTTCAGCTTGGCAGCGGTGTCGTCGGTGAGGTCGCGGGTGTCGCGGATCGAATTGAGGATCTCGGTGTTCTTGCCGCGCAGCAGCGACAGCAGACCGTCCTCGAACGCGCGCACCTTGTTGACCGGAAGCGGATCGAGATAGCCGTTGGTGCCGGCCCAGATCACGCAGACCTGCTCCTCCATCTTCAGCGGCGAGAACTGCGGCTGCTTCAGGAGTTCGGTCAGGCGCGAGCCACGATTGAGCAGGCGCTGGGTCGAGGCATCGAGGTCGGAGCCGAACTGCGCGAACGCCGCCATTTCGCGGTACTGCGCGAGCTCGCCCTTGATCTTGCCGGCGACCTTCTTGGTGGCCTTGGTCTGCGCCGAAGAACCGACGCGCGACACCGACAGACCGACGTTCACCGCGGGACGGATGCCCTGGAAGAACAGGTCGGTTTCCAGGAAGATCTGACCGTCGGTGATCGAGATGACGTTGGTCGGAATGTAGGCCGACACGTCGTTGGCCTGGGTTTCGATGACCGGCAATGCCGTCAGCGAGCCGGAGCCCTGGTCCTTGTTCAGCTTCGCCGCGCGCTCGAGCAGGCGGGAGTGCAGATAGAACACGTCGCCGGGATAAGCTTCGCGGCCCGGCGGGCGGCGCAGCAGCAGCGACATCTGGCGGTAAGCGACGGCCTGCTTGGACAGATCGTCATAGATGATGACGGCGTGCATGCCGTTGTCGCGGAAGTACTCGCCCATGGTGCAGCCGGTGAATGGCGCGATGTACTGCATCGGCGCCGGATCCGACGCGGTGGCGGCGACGATGATCGAGTATTCGAGCGCGCCCTGCTCTTCCAGCACCTTCACGAACTGGGCAACGGTGGAACGCTTCTGACCGATCGCGACGTAGACGCAGTACAGCTTGATGTTCTCGTCGGGCTGCGCGTTGAGCGGCTTCTGGTTCAGGATGGTGTCGAGCGCGATCGCGGTCTTGCCGGTCTGACGGTCACCGATGATCAGCTCGCGCTGGCCGCGGCCGATCGGGATCAGGGCATCGATCGCCTTGAGGCCGGTCGCCATCGGCTCGTTCACCGACTTGCGGGGAATGATGCCCGGCGCCTTGACGTCGACGCGCATGCGCTTGTCGGCCTGGATCGGGCCCTTGCCGTCGATCGGATTGCCGAGGCCGTCGACAACGCGGCCGAGCAGGCCCTTGCCGACCGGCGCGTCCACGATGGCGCGGGTACGCTTGACGGTCTGGCCTTCCTTGATCTCGCGGTCGGCACCGAAAATAACGACGCCGACATTGTCGGTCTCGAGGTTCAGCGCCATGCCGCGGGTGCCGTTCTCGAACTCGACCATTTCACCGGCCTGGACGTTGTCCAGACCGTAGACGCGAGCGATACCGTCGCCGACGGACAGCACCTGTCCGACTTCGGAGACTTCAGCTTCCTGGCCGAAATTCTTGATCTGGTCCTTGAGGATCGCGGAAATTTCCGCGGCGCGGATGTCCATCAGCCTGCCTCTTTCATCGCGTGCTTGATCGAATTGAGTTTGGTGCGAAGCGAGCTATCGATCATGCGGCTGCCAAGCTTCACGACGAGGCCACCGATGATCGAGGGATCGATCTTCACGTTGAGCGCGACGTCCTTGCCGGTCACCGACTTCAGGGCGACCTTGAGGGCGTCGAGATTCTTGTCCGAGAGCGCCTCCGCCACGGTGACATCCGCGGTCGCCTCGCCCTTGAACTTGGCGAGAAGGGCGCGATAGGCGCGAATGACGTCAGCCACCACGAACAGGCGGCGGTTGGCGGTCAGCACTTTCAGGAAATTGGCGGAGATGCCGGCGATGCCTACCTTGTCCAGGACGGCCGAAAGGGCCCTGGACTGGGCATCGGCCGCGAACACAGGGCTGCGGACGAGGCGCTTGAGATCGGCGCTTTCATTCAGCAGACCCTCGAACCGCTCGAGATCGGCCTTGACCTCGTCGACCACCTTCTGGTCGCGGGCCAGTTCAAACAAGGCCGTTGCATAACGGCCCGACACACCTGAAACGGACGTATCTTCTGCAGCCACAGACGCGCTCTTTTAGCTGTCAAATTCGCAAGGGAAAAACCGTCGCCACGAAGCGGCGCCTAGCGATCCAAGCCCTTGGAATTCAAGCGGGACTTTGATTCTCGGCCGACACGGGACGTGCCGGGTCCGTTAAAATCGCGGCTTTGCTAACATAGCAGGCGCGCACGTGCAACATGACGGCAACTTAAAGGCCCGGCAGTTTCCCGCCAGTTCGTCGCACGCTGCGGTCATCGATCGCCGGCCGCCAGCAACCTGCCGTGAACCTGCCATGCCACGGAATTGCCACGACCGTTACGTCGGCAAGTGGCCCATTCGTTCCTGCCCTCAGCGCATAGCGGCCATGAACACGGCTCGCTGAGGCGTGACCAGATCCGCGCCGCGCTCGTCCGTCGAATACTTATCGAATTCTAAATGTTGAAGCCGACGACTTCCATCTACAGTATTCTGAAGTAATACTTGGGTTAACAAATTGTTAAAGCGAAAGATTACGGAACATCCCCGGGAATATCCGCGCGGGTCACAAGATATTTCATCACGACACATAACAGAACTACTGCCCAATTCATGCCTCATTAGGAATCGAAACGCCAACCCGCTCACAAACTGATGGGGGCTCCACTGGCCACATATGTGGCAATACTAGCGTAGGGACCACTAAATGCTGTCTTTGAAGACGCTGGGCGCTCTGACCCGGCCGCCTACGGCGATCGCTTTCGCCGCCGCAACTCTCCTCGTCGGGGGAACTGCCACCGAAGCTTCCGCCAAATCCAGGCATCACCACAGCTACTCTCACCATCAACACCGCCACCACGCCCAGGACGATACCAACGCGACCTCCGATTGGCGCAACGCCAGTGCGTCGATGACGCCGTCGTCGGGCACGGGCCGCAGCTTCTCGGGCATGGCGTCCTTTTACGGCAACGAGTCCGGCAGCCGCACCGCCTCGGGCCAGCGCTTCAACCAGAACGCCATGACCGCAGCGCACCGTTCGCTGCCGTTCGGCACCAAGCTGCGCGTCACCCATGGCGGCTCGAGCGTCATCGTCACCATCAATGACCGTGGCCCGTTCGTGCGCGGCCGCGTGCTCGACCTCTCCACCGGCGCTGCCCGCGCCATCGGCCTCACCGGTGCCGGCGTCGGCCGCGTCACCGCGGAAGTCGTCTCCTAACGGCGCGCTGAGCGCCTCACCTCGCACGCGCAGTTTTCATCATCGTCCGCATGGACATGAGCAGTTTGATGCGCGCGTGAGACAAGCCCGTGGTCTTGGGGGACCGCGGGCTTTTTGTTTGCTGTCATGACGCACGTGTCCCGGACAAGCTGCAACGCCGCTTGGCGTTGCGGCGCAGAGCCGGGACCCAGAAGCCGCGAGTTCCCTTGCGACATGGCCCCCGGCTCTGCAGCGCACCGTCGAAGAGACGCTGCGCCGCGTCCGGGGCACGAGAGGAGAGAGCGATCTCTTACAAAAAGCTCTGCGGATCGACGTCGACCTCGAGTTTTTGATTGCCCTTCGGCTTCGGGCACACCGCGAGCCAGTTCCGCAGATAGTCGGAGAGATCAAAACCGCGCGCCGATTTCACCAGGATGCGGAAGCGGTAGCGGCCCTTGATCACGGCAAGCGGGGCTTCGGCCGGGCCCAGCACCACCACGCGCTCGTCGCGCGGCGCGAGCGCAACGAGCTTGCGGCCCAGGCCTTCTGCGCTCGGACGGTCGCCGGCCGAGATGATCAGGCTCGCGAGCCGGCCGAACGGCGGATAGAGCGTCTTCTCGCGCAGATCGATCTCGCTGTCGTAGAAGGCCTCGCGGTCGCAGGCGATCAGCGCCTTCATCACGGGGTGATCCGGCTGATGGGTCTGGAGATAGCCGACGCCGCGGCCCTGCTCACGCCCGGCACGGCCGATCACCTGGTTGAGCAATTGCCAGGTCCGCTCCGCCGCACGCGGATCGCCATTGGAAAGGCCGAGATCCGCATCGACCACGCCGACCAGGTTGAGCCGCGGAAAATTGTGGCCCTTGGCGACGAGCTGCGTGCCGATGATGATGTCGACGCGGCCCTCCGCGATCTCGGCAAGCTCCGAACGCATCGTCTCGATCGAGGTGATGAGATCGCTCGACAGCACCATCGTGCGCGCCTCCGGAAACAGCGCGGCCGCCTCCTCCTGCAGGCGCTCGACGCCGGGCCCGACCGCGACCAGCGATTCCTCCGCCGCGCAATGCGGGCAGGTCTGCGGACGCGGCATCGAGAAGCCGCAGTGATGACAAACGAGACGCTGGCGAAAGCGGTGATCGACCAGCCAGGCATCGCAGATGGTGCAGGCGAAGCGATGGCCGCAGGCGCGGCAGAGCGTTAGCGGCGCATAACCGCGGCGATTGAGGAACAGCAGCGCCTGCTCGCGCTTCTCGATCGCGGTTCTGATCTCCCCGGCCAGCCGCGGCGAGATGAAGCGGCCGCGCGCGGGCGGCTCGCGGCGCATGTCGATCGCCTCGATATGCGGCATGTGCTGGCCGCCGAAGCGCGACGGCAGCGCGATGCGTTGATAGCGGTTCTTGCGCGCATTGACCTCGGACTCGACCGACGGCGTGGCAGAGGCCAGCACGATCGGGATCTTGGCGATATGTGCGCGCACCACCGCCATGTCGCGGGCGTGATAATGCACGCCCTCGTCCTGCTTGTAGGCCTGGTCGTGCTCTTCATCGACGACGATGAGGCCGAGATTGGCGTAAGGCAGAAACAGCGCCGAGCGCGCGCCGACCACGACCGGCGCGGTCCCTTCCGAAATCGCGGCCCAATTGCGCGCGCGGGTGCGCGGCGTGAGCTCGGAGTGCCACTCGATCGGGCGCACGCCAAAACGTTGCGCGAAACGATCGAGAAACTGGCCGGTGAGCGCGATCTCCGGCATCAGGATCAGCGTCTGCTTGCCGCGGCGGATCGATTCCGCAACGGCTTCGAAGTAGACCTCGGTCTTGCCCGAGCCGGTGACGCCGTCGAGCAGTGCGACGTGGAAGGTGCCGTTGGCCGCGAGCGCGCGCATCGCATCCACGCCGGCCCGCTGCAGCGGCGAAAAATCCGGCCGGCCGAAATCCGGATCGGGCGCTGGCGGCGGAGGCGGGGGCGGCATCGGCTCGACCGTGAGCGTGCCCTCGTCGACGAGGCCGTCGATCACGCCGGCCGACACGCCGGCTTCCTTCGCGGCCTCGGATTTGGCGTGCAGCAGCCGGTCCGACAGCACCTCGATCACGCGCTGACGTGCCGGCGTCAGCCGCCGCGGGGGATCGCCGGCCAGACGCACGCCGGCACGCACGCGCTCGGGCCCGAGATGCTCGCCCATCCGCAGGCACATGCGCAGCACCATGCCACGCGGGCTCAGCGTGTAATTGGCGACCCAGTCGACGACCGCGCGCAGATCACCCTTGAGCGGGGGAAGATCGAGCTTCTCGTTGACCTCCTTGAGGCGGTTGTGGAGGCGCGGATCGGGATTGGCGTTTTCCGCCCAGACCACGGCGAGCACCTCGCGAGGCCCGAGCGGCACGCCGACGAGATCGCCGGCCTTCAGCTCCATGCCGCGCGGCACCTTGTAGGAATAGGTCTGGTCGAGCGCGACCGGCACCAGCACGTCGACCATGCGGGTCGCGGTGGCGGGGGCGGTCTGGCTGCGCGACGAATGATCCATGAATGATTTTTGGACGGAGAATCGGAACCTGGGGGAGTTGAGGCTAGCGCCGTGGCGTCGCCTTAGCGAACAGTAAACGGGTGTGATGCGATATACTGTGCGGAATCATTACGTCCAGAGCGCATGAGCAAAGCGGCCGCCCCTCCAATCGAGCTCGCCAGCGCCGATCCTGACATCGCGCAGGAGATGGCACGCTGGCTGGCGCATCTCGGCGCCGAACGGCGGCTGTCGCCGAAGACGCTGGAGGCCTATGGCCGCGACTTGCGGCAATGCCTGGATTTCCTGTGCAGCCATTGGGGTGAACGCGTGACGCTGGCGCGGTTTGCGTCGCTGGAAGCCACCGATATCCGCGCCTTCATGGCGATGCGGCGCGCCGACGATATTGCCGGCCGTTCCCTGATGCGCGCGCTCGCGGGCCTGCGCTCCTTCGGCCGCTTCCTGGAGCGCGAAGGCAAGGGCAAGGTCGGAGCACTCTCCGCGATCCGCGCGCCGAAGGTCGCCAAGACCTTGCCGAAGCCGCTGCCGATGGCGTCGGCAAAGCGCCTGGCTGACGCCGACGAGCGCGCCGGCGAGGATCGCGAGACCTGGATTCTGGTGCGCGACGCGGCCGTGATGGCACTGCTGTATGGCTCGGGCCTGCGCATCTCCGAAGCGCTGGGCCTGAAGCGCCGCGAGGTGCCGAAGGCAGGCGAAGGCGACGTGCTGATCGTTACAGGCAAGGGCAACAAGACCCGCATGGTGCCGGTGCTGCAAAACGTGCTCGCGCTGGTGCAGGAATATGTTGCGATGTGCCCGTATGCGCTGCCACAGGACGGGCCGATCTTCGTCGGCGCCCGCGGCGGTCCGCTGAGCCCGCGGATCATCCAGCTCGCGATGGAGCGGCTGCGCGGCGCGCTTGGACTACCCGACAGCGCTACGCCGCACGCGCTGCGGCACTCATTCGCCACGCATCTGCTCTCGCGCGGCGGCGATCTGCGCGCGATCCAGGAATTGCTCGGCCATTCCTCGCTCTCGACCACGCAGATCTACACCGGCATCGATTCCGAGCGGCTGCTGGAAGTCTATGCGAGCGCGCATCCAAGGCGCTGACACCTGACATGAAGCTGTCATAGCAGGCTCTGTTGGCGAGCATGCCTCTTGCGCAGGCCGCGCGGTTCGGTCAATCGTTGCGGAACCGAGGCAGGAGGGATTTATGAGCGCACACGAAAGCATGGAGCACGCCGAGCATGCCGAGCACGCATCCGGCGAGAACAAGAAGATCGCCCTGTTGATCGCGGTGCTGGCGCTGTTCCTGGCGATCTCCGAGACGCTCGGCAAAGGCGCCCAGACCGAGTCGATCAGCAAGAACGTCGAGGCCTCCAACCTCTGGGCGTTCTTCCAGGCCAAGAGCATCCGCCGCACCGTCGTCCAGACCGCCGCCGACCAGGGCAAGCTGACACTGGGCGCCGCCACCGACGACGCCATGAAGGCCGCGGTGCAGAAGCAGATCGACGATTGGCAGAAGACCGCGGCGCGCTACCGCTCCGAGCCCGAGACCGGCGAAGGCACCGAGCAGCTCGCCGAGAAGGCCAAGGAAGCCGAGCACGTGCGCGACGAGGCGACCGCGAAGTACCATCACTTCGAGCTGGCGTCGGCCGCATTCCAGATCGGCATCGTGCTGGCGTCGGCCACCATCATCACCGGCATGCTGCCGCTCGCCTGGATCGCCGGCCTGCTGACGCTCGCCGGACTTGGCATGACCGTGCTCGGCGCATGGTCGCCGCATTTGTTGCATCTGCACGGGTGAGGGGCGCTGCCACGCACACCGCTGTCATGCCCCGGCTTGGCCGGAGCATCCAGTACGCCGCAGCTCCTCGGTTCTAATCTCGCTGTCTCTGGAATACTGGATCGCCCGCCCCAGTGCGCAAGTGCGCACAAGGCGGGCAACGACAGTGAGTGTGTGGCGAACGGCTACCGCGCTTCGTGCACGCTCTTGCGGAAGCGCTGGATCAGGCGGAGCGTGCGCGAGGACCAGCCTTCGCCGTTGCCTCTGACGAGCTCCTTGATGCGCCGCTTGACCGGATCGACGATCTCGGCGGCCTTGGCGCGCAGCTTCAGCACCAGCTCGTAGAGCCGCTCGAACCAGTGCATCTCCAGAAGCTTGTCGCGCGTGACGTCGAACACGAAGGCGGTGACGCCGACGCCGAGCATCTTGGCGAACAGGATCGTGAAGAGCGCGCTGGTCCAGTATTCATGCGTGAGCAGCCACAGGCCGACCAGCTTGAGCGGAAACAGCGGGATGATCGGGACGACGAAGACGATCAACGTCATCGCCGGGGAGAGCGCGTCGACGCGCTCCGAAAGCCAGTCCTTGAACCGGGCGAGCGGGATCAGCGCGACAACCCGCGCAACGATCGGCTCGCAATGGTCCCACAGCCAGGCTTCGATCAAAAAGATGATCGCCAGCAGGATCCAGACCGGTTGAAGAAGGCGGCGCAGCATGTGTTTCCCGCCCGATTCGGCTCTGGAACCGAACCTACATATGGATGGCCCGCTTGCCGACTGCAAGCGCGGCTTCCTTGATGGCTTCCGAGCGGGTCGGATGCGCATGGCAGGTACGCGCGAGATCCTCCGCACTGCCGCCGAACTCCATGAGAACGCAGGCTTCATGGATCATTTCGCCGGCCTCGATGCCGATGATGTGCACGCCGAGCACGCGATCGGTCTTCGCATCCGCGAGGATCTTCACAAAACCGTCAGTGGTCTGATTGACCTTGGAGCGGCCGTTGGCGGTAAAGGGAAACTTCCCGACCGTATAAGCCACGCCGGCCTGCTTCAGCTCTTCCTCGGTCTTGCCGACGCAGGACACTTCCGGGGTGGTATACACGACGCCTGGAATAACGTCGTAGTTCACGTGACCGGCCTGGCCCGCAATGATCTCCGCAACCGCCACGCCTTCATCCTCGGCCTTGTGCGCGAGCATCGGGCCGGCGACGACGTCGCCGATGGCATAGACCCCCTTCAGGCTGGTGGCGAAATGCGGATCGATCTGCACGCGGCCACGGGGATCGAGCGCGACGCCGGCTTCCTTCAGGCCGAGCCCGTCGGTGTAGGGCACGCGGCCGATGCAGACGAGCACGACGTCGGCTTCGAGCGTCTCGGCGGCGCCGCCGGCCGCCGGCTCGATGGTCGCCTTCAGCGTCTTGCCTGAGGTATCGACCGCGGTGACCTTGGCACCGAGCTTGAACGCAAAGCCCTGCTTCTCGAGGATGCGCTGGAATTGCTTGGCGATCTCGCCGTCCATGCCGGGCAGGATGCGGTCCAGAAATTCAACGACAACGACCTCGGCACCGAGCCGCTTCCAGACCGAGCCGAGCTCGAGCCCGATCACACCGGCGCCGACGATGAGAAGCTTGCCCGGGACCTTGTCCAGCGACAACGCGCCGGTCGACGACACGATGCGCTTCTCGTCGATCTCGATGCCCTTGAGGCGCGCGATGTCCGAACCGGTGGCAATCACGATGTTCCTGGTCTCGATCACCTGCGACTTGCCGTCGGCGGAGACTTCGACCTTGCCGGTGCCCAAAATCTTGCCGGTGCCCTTGAGCACGTCGACCTTGTTCTTCTTCATCAAGAACTCGACGCCCTTGACGTTGCCGTCGATGCCCTGCTGCTTGAAGTTCATCATCGCCGGCAGCTCGAGCTTCGGCGTGGAGACGGACACGCCCATCTTGGCAAAGGAGTGCCCGGCTTCCTCGAACATCTCGGAGGCGTGCAGCAGCGCCTTCGACGGCATGCAGCCGACATTGAGGCAGGTGCCGCCGAGCGTTGCGTCCTTTTCGACCACGGCGACCTTCATGCCGAGCTGGCTGGCGCGCACCGCGCAGACATAACCGCCCGGTCCGGTGCCGATGACGACGAGATCGTAGGTAGCCATGAGAGAAAGTCCCGTAAGTTTAGCGTGATGAGGATGTGTCAACGTCCGCGCGGCGCGTTAGCGTCCGCCGGACACATCGAGAATGGCTGAGGTGACGTAGGAGGCATCGTCCGACATCAGCCAGACGATGGCATTGGCGATTTCATCGGCGGTGCCGACGCGCTTCATCGGCACCAGATGGGCCAGGCGGTGGTGCCGGTCCGGCTCGCCGCCGGAGGCGTGGATTTCGGTGTCGATCAGGCCGGGGCGAATACCGGCGACGCGGATGCCTTCGCTGGCGACCTCATAGCCGAGACCGATGGTGAAGGAATCGATCGCACCCTTGGATGCGGCGTAATCCACGTAAGTGTTCGGCGCGCCGAGCTTGGCAGCAACCGATGACAGATTGACGATGACGCCGCCCTTGCCGCCATGCCTGGTCGACATCCGCTTCACCGCTTCGCGCGCACAGAGGATGGAGCCGGTAACGTTGACCGCCATGACGCGCTGGATGCGCTCGGCCGACATCTCGTCGACGCGCACGCCGCTCTTGCCGACGATGCCGCCATTGTTGACAAGTGCGGCAAGCGTGCCGAACTGGTCGGCTTGCTTGAACAGGTCGACGATATCGCTTTCCTCGCCGACATCGCATTTCACCGCGATGGCCTTGCCGTTGCCGGCCATGATCGCGGCGACGACCTCGTCGGCGGCCTTCCTGTTGCTGGCATAGCCGACCACGACGCGGTAGCCGCGCGCGGCTGCCGCAAGCGCGGTCGCCCGCCCGATGCCGCGGCTGCCGCCGGTGATGACAACGATTTTATCGGTCACGCGCGCCTCCATGGTTCGACACACGCCGTCGCGCAAAGCGGCGACGGCGCTGGCAGAGCATCGGGGATCAGAGGTCCAGCACCAGGCGCGCCGGATCTTCCAGGCTCTCCTTGACGCGAACCAGGAAGGTCACGGCTTCCTTGCCGTCGATGACGCGGTGATCGTAGGACAGCGCCAGATACATCATCGGGCGGACCTCGACCTTGCCGCCGACGACCATCGGGCGATCCTGGATCTTGTGCATGCCGAGAATGCCGGACTGCGGCGCGTTCAGGATCGGGGTCGACATCAGCGAGCCGTAGATGCCGCCATTGGTGATGGTGAAGGTGCCGCCCTGCATCTCGTCGATCTTGAGCTGGCCGTCACGGGCGCGGCGACCGAAATCGGCGATGCCCTTCTCGATGTCGGCAATCGACTTGTTGTCGCAATCGCGCACGACCGGCACGACCAGACCCTTGTCGGTGCCGACGGCGACGCCGATGTGGTAGTAGTTCTTGTAGATCAGGTCGGTGCCGTCGATCTCGGCGTTGACGGCCGGGATGTCCTTCAGCGCCTGCACGACGGCCTTGGTGAAGAAGCCCATGAAGCCGAGCTTCGAGCCGTGCTTCTTCTCGAACGCATCCTTGTAGTGGGCCCGCAGCGCCATGACGTTGGTCATGTCGACCTCGTTGAAGGTCGTCAGCATGGCCGCGGTGTTCTGCACGTCCTTGAGGCGGCGCGCGATGGTCTGGCGCAGGCGGGTCATCTTGACGCGCTCTTCGCGGGCGGCGTCGTCGGCCGGCGAGGCGCTGCGCACCTGCACGGCGGCGGCGGGCTGGTTGACCGGGGTCGGCGCAGACGCCGCACGCTCGATCGCGGCGAGCATGTCGCCCTTGGTGACGCGGCCATCCTTGCCCGAGCCCGGAACGGTCGAAGCATCGACGCCGGTCTCGGCGGAGAGTTTTCGCACGGACGGGGCGAGCGGCGCATCGGCCGGCGGCGCCTTCGCAGCCGGAGCGGGAGCCGCAGCAGCAGGCGCCGGAGCAGCGGCGGCGGCCTTGGCGGGAGCAGCAGCCGGCTTTGCACCGGCGGCACCTTCGGTGATCTGGCCGAGCAGCGCGCCGACCGCAACGGTCGTACCGTCAGCGGCGATGATCTCGCTCAGCGTGCCGGCGGAGGGCGCCGGGACCTCGATGGTGACCTTGTCGGTCTCGAGCTCCACCAAGGGCTCGTCGACGGCGACGGGATCGCCGGCCTTCTTGAACCAGCGGCCGATGGTGGCCTCGGTGACGGATTCGCCGAGCGTCGGCACACGAATTTCAGTCATGGTCTTTTCCTTAAGGGATCGCCAATGCGGTCGTGAATTTCATACGTCATTGCCCGCCTTGTGCGCGCTTGCGCACGGGGGCGGGCAATCCAGTACGCCGAGACTTTCGTGATTAAAACGAGCGCCGCGGAATACTGGATGCCCCGCCCTTGTGCGCGATTGCGCACTGGGCGGGGCATGACGACGTCTTGAAAACTTCTTAGCTCAATGCTTCGTCCAGGAACGCCTTCAACTGCGCCTGATGCTTGGACATCAGACCAGTGGCGGTCGCGGCGGAAGCGGCGCGGCCGACATACCGCGGACGCCGGCTCACGCCGTTCACCTGGTTCAGCACCCATTCCAGATAGGGCTCGATGAAGTGCCACGCGCCCATATTGCGCGGCTCTTCCTGGCACCAGATCACTTCGGCCTTCTTGAAGCGGGACAGCTCCGCCACCAGCGCCTTCAGCGGCACCGGATAGAGCTGCTCGACGCGCATCAGGTAGATGTCGTCGATGCCGCGCTTCTCGCGCTCCTCGTAGAGGTCGTAATAGACCTTGCCCGAGCACAGCACGATCCGGCGGATCTTGTCGTCCGGAACGAGCTTGTTGGCCTCGCTCGGCTGCATCTGGGCGTCATCATAAAGGATGCGGTGGAACGTCGTTCCCTTCGCGAGCTCCTCCAGACGCGACACCGCGCGCTTGTGGCGCAGCAGCGACTTTGGCGTCATCACGATCAGCGGCTTGCGGATCTCGCGATGAAGCTGGCGGCGCAGCACGTGGAAGTAGTTCGCGGGCGTGGTCGGATAGACTACCTGCATGTTGTCTTCCGCGCACATCTGCAGATAACGCTCCAGACGCGCCGAGGAGTGCTCCGGCCCCTGGCCCTCATAGCCGTGCGGCAACAGGCAGACGAGACCGGACATGCGCAGCCATTTGCGTTCACCCGAGGAGATGAACTGGTCGAACACGACCTGCGCACCGTTGGCGAAATCGCCGAACTGGGCTTCCCACAGGGTCAGCGTGTTCGGCTCGGCCAGTGAATAACCGTATTCGAAGCCGAGCACGGCTTCTTCCGACAGCAGCGAGTTGATGACCTCGTAATGGCCCTGCTCGTGGCCGAGATGGTTGTACGGCGTGTAACGGCTCTCGTCCTCCTGGTCGATCAGGACCGAGTGGCGCTGCGAGAAAGTGCCGCGCTCCGAATCCTGGCCTGACAGGCGCACGTGGTGATTCTCGTTGAGCAGCGTGCAGAACGCCAACGCCTCGCCGGTTGCCCAGTCGATGCCGGCGCCGGTGTCGATCGCCTTCGAGCGGTTCTCGAGAAACCGCTGGATGGTGCGGTGAACGCGGAAACCGTCCGGCACCTTGGTGATCTTGCGGCCGATATCCTTCAGCGCGGTGACGTCGACGCCGGTGACGCCGCGCCGCGCATCCTCTTCCTGGTCCGCGATCTTGAACCCGGCCCACTTGCCGTCGAGCCAGTCGGCCTTGTTCGGCTTGTAGGAGGTGCCGGCCTCGAACTCGGCATCGAGCCGCGCGCGCCAGTCGGCCTTGGCCTTGTCGACCTCGCCCTCGGTCATCACGCCTTCGCCGATCAGGCGGCGGGCGTAGAGCTCCAGCGTCGTCGGATGAGCCGCGATCTTCTTGTACATCACCGGCTGGGTAAACGCCGGCTCGTCGCCTTCGTTGTGGCCATGCCTGCGGTAGCAGAACATGTCGATGACGACGGGCTTGTGGAATTTCTGCCGGAACTCGGTCGCGACCTTGGCCGCGAACACTACGGCTTCCGGATCGTCGCCGTTCACGTGGAAGATCGGCGCGTCGATCATCTTCGCCACGTCCGACGGGTAAGGCGAGGAGCGCGAATAGCGCGGATAGGTGGTGAAGCCGATCTGGTTGTTGACGATGAAGTGCACGGAACCGCCGGTGCGGTAGCCCTTCAGGTCCGACAGACCAAAACATTCCGCGACCACGCCCTGGCCGGCGAACGCGGCGTCGCCATGCATGAGCAGCGGCATCACCGAGATGCGCTGGTCCGGCGGATCGCCGTGCTGGTCCTGCTTGGCGCGAACTTTTCCGAGCACGACGGGATCGACGATCTCGAGATGCGAAGGGTTGGCGGTCAGCGACAGATGGATGCGGTTGCCGTCGAACTCGCGGTCCGAGGACGCGCCGAGGTGGTACTTGACGTCGCCCGAGCCTTCGACCGCGTCGGGATTGGCCGAGCCGCCCTTGAATTCATGGAACAGCGCGCGATGGGCCTTGCCCATCACCTGCGTCAGCACGTTGAGGCGGCCGCGATGCGGCATGCCGACCACGACTTCCTTCACGCCGAGATTGCCGCCGCGCTTGATGATCTGCTCGAGCGCGGGGATCAGCGATTCAGCGCCGTCGAGGCCGAAGCGCTTGGTGCCGGTGAACTTGGTATCGCAGAATTTCTCGAAGCCTTCGGCTTCGACCAGCTTCATCAGGATGGCGCGACGGCCTTCGCGGGTGAAGGAGATTTCCTTGTCCGGTCCCTCGATGCGCTCCTGGATCCAGGCCTTCTGCGCGGCATTGCTGATGTGCATGAACTCGACGCCGAGCGTCTGGCAATAGGTGCGCTCGCAGATCGCGGTGATCTCACGCAAGTTGGCGTATTCGAGACCGAGCACGTGATCGAGGAAGATCTTGCGGTCGAAATCGGCCTCGCTGAAGCCGTAGGTGCGGGGATCGAGCTCTTCGCGGTTGCGCGGAGCTTCGATGCCAAGCGGATCGAGCTTGGCGTGGAAGTGGCCGCGCATGCGGTAGGAGCGGATCAGCATCAACGCACGGACGGAGTCGCGCGTGGCCTGGAGCACATCTGCGGAAGAGACATCCGCGCCCTTGTCAGCCCCCTTGGCTTGCGCCTTGGCGGCGATCTTGGTGCCGATCGCCTTCTCGACCTCGGCCCAGTTGCCGTCGAGCGCGGAGGTCAGGTCGTCCTTCGGGGTCAGCGGCCAGTTGGCGCGTTCCCAGGACGGGCCTTCGGCGTTCTTGCGGACGACAGCGGGCTGGTCGTTGAGGCTCTTGAAGAACTCCTGCCACTCGGCGTCGACCGAGGACGGGTCCTTCTCGTAGCGGGCGTAGATTTCGTCGATGTAGGTGGCGTTGGTGCCCTGCAAAAAGGATGAGAGGGCAAAGGCTGCGTTCGCGTCTTGGCGAGACATACTTGAGTTCCTGGCGATTTCGGTTCGCGCATAACAAACGGCGCTCACGCTGAGCTCCCCGGCAGGGGCTCAGCGCGACAGGCACCATTTATCCTATTTGCTGCGAAACTTCGCCCGGAAAAGCACGAAGGAGTGAATTAGCCTTTCAACTTTTCGGCAAGCGTGTGGCCAAGACGCGCGGGAGACGGCGACACTGTAATCCCTGCGGATTTCATCGCGTCGGTCTTGGAGCCGGCATCGCCCTTGCCACCGGAGATGATCGCGCCGGCATGGCCCATGCGGCGGCCGGGAGGTGCGGTCACGCCGGCGATGAAACCGACCATCGGCTTCTTGCGGCCGCGCTTGGCCTCGTCCTTGAGGAACTGGGCGGCGTCTTCCTCGGCGGAGCCGCCGATCTCGCCGATCATGATGATCGATTCGGTCTTGGGGTCGGCCAGCAGCATTTCCAGGACGTCGATGAACTCGGTGCCCTTGACCGGGTCGCCGCCAATGCCGACCGCAGTGGTCTGGCCGAGGCCTTCCTGGGAGGTCTGGAACACGGCTTCATAGGTCAGCGTACCCGAGCGGGAGACGATGCCGACCGAGCCGGTCTTGAAGATGTTGGCCGGCATGATGCCGATCTTGCATTCGCCGGCGGTCATGACGCCCGGGCAGTTCGGCCCGATCAGGCGCGACTTGGAGCCGGCCAGCGAGCGCTTCACCCGGACCATGTCAATGACCGGGATGCCCTCGGTGATGCAGACGATCAGCGGGATCTCGGCGTCGATGGCTTCGCAGATCGCGTCCGCGGCACCCGGCGGCGGCACGTAGATCACCGATGCATCCGCGCCGGTCTTCTCGCGCGCCTCGCGCACGGTGTCGAACACCGGCAGGCCCAGATGGGTCGCGCCGCCTTTGCCCGGAGAGGTGCCGCCGACCATCTTGGTGCCATAGGCAATCGCGGCCTCCGAGTGGAAGGTACCGTTCTTGCCGGTAAAGCCCTGGCAGATGACCTTGGTGTTCTTGTCGATCAGGATGGACATGAGGTCTGCTTTCGCGAAACTAACGAGTGAGAGGTCAGTGGATGCGGCGGTAGACGCCGGTGAGCACGTCAGCCCAGCCTTCCGCGTCCGGCGAGAACTGGATCTTCAACGAGTAGGAATTGTCGTCGATGATCTCGTAGACGTGGCGCGCATTGCCGCGGAGCGAGCCGCGCACCAGCGTCAGGGTCTTGCCGACCCACCCGCCGGAGGCGGGCGAGGGCGGCGTGTAGCCGAGTGAATCGTACCAGAACAGTTTGTAGGTCCGGTCGTCGCGGTCCCAGGTGAAGAGGCCGTGAGTGGCGAAGCTCTGCTTGCCCTCACGCATCTGCACCGAGTCCTGGATCAGATAGAAGCCATTGAGATCCATGCGCGCCACGATGCGCGAGGTCGCCGGCCCGCCTTCCATCCAGCGCGACGGAAAGACCACCTCTTCGCCGTTCCATTCACCGGCGAACGCGGCGAGACGCGCATGCTCTGCAAGTGGGGCTGATGCGGAGAGATGGTCCTGGGTCATGGCCTTAGCCTCCCTTGACGGCCTTCACGATCTTCTGCGCGGCGTCGTCGAGATTGTCGGCCGGCACCACGTTCAGGCCGGATTCACGGATGATCTTCTTGCCGAGCTCGACATTGGTGCCTTCGAGGCGAACCACAAGCGGCACGCTGAGGCCGACCTCGCGCACGGCGGCGGTGACGCCCTCGGCGATCACGTCGCACTTCATGATACCACCGAAGATGTTGACCAGGATGCCCTTCACGTTGGGATCCGCGGTGATGATCTTGAACGCGGCCGCCACCTTCTCCTTGCTGGCGCTGCCGCCGACGTCGAGGAAGTTCGCCGGCGCCATGCCGTAGAGCTTGATGATGTCCATCGTCGCCATGGCGAGACCGGCGCCGTTGACCATGCAGCCGATATTGCCGTCGAGGGTGACGTAGTTGAGGTCGTACTTGGACGCCTCGATTTCCTTGGCGTCTTCCTCGGTCTCGTCGCGCAGCGCGAGCACATCGGGATGACGGAACAGCGAATTGTCGTCGAACGACACCTTGGCGTCGAGCACGCGGAGCTGGCCCTGCTTGGTCACGACGAGCGGGTTGATCTCCAGCATCGACATGTCCTTGGCGACGAAGGCCGCATAGAGCTGCGCGGTGAGCTTCTCGGCCTGCTTGGCGAGATCACCGGAAAGCTTCAGCGCGTTGGCAACGGTGCGGCCGTGATGGCCCATGATGCCGGTCGCGGGATCGACCGAGAAGGTCACGATCTTCTCAGGGCTATTGTGCGCGACGTCCTCGATGTTGACGCCGCCCTCGGTCGAGACCACGAACGAGACGCGCGAGGTCTCGCGGTCGACCAGGATCGAGAGATAGAATTCCTTCTCGATGTCGGAGCCGTCCTCGATGTAGAGGCGGTTGACCTGCTTGCCGGCGGCGCCGGTCTGGATCGTGACGAGGGTGGCGCCGAGCATCTGCTTGGCGAATTCGGTGACCTCGGCGGCCGACTTGGCGATGCGGACGCCGCCCTTGTCGCCGGCCGAGGCTTCCTTGAACTTGCCCTTGCCGCGGCCGCCGGCATGGATCTGGCTCTTCACCACCCAGACCGGGCCCGGAAGGGCCTTGGCGGCGGCTTCCGCGTCAGCGGCCTTCAGGACCGGAACGCCCTTCGAGATCGCTACGCCGAACTCGCTCAGCAGCGCTTTGGCCTGATATTCATGGATATTCATATGGTCGCTCCCTGAACCCGCGGGCGGAGACCCCTAGGGGCCCACCTCAGTCTTGTGGCTGGCATACCATATACCACAGGAACTGCAACCCGGATTCTATGACATCGAAATCGCGGAACCGGAACCCGCCAGCCTTCACCAAGAGTTGCAGCCGGGGTCCGGAAATGAAACCGCCGAAGACCGGGTTTCGATCTTCGGCGGGATTGGTTGGCCCTTAGCGGCCGAGAAGATCGGGTGCGATCTTCTTGCAGGCATCGACGAGGCCCTGCACCGCGCCGACCGACTTGTCGAAGGCCTCGCGGTCCTTGCCCGCAAGCTCGATCTCGACCACGCGCTCGACGCCCTTGGCGCCGATCACGACGGGGACGCCGACATACATGTCCTTCACGCCGTATTCGCCGTTCAGGTACGCCGCCGAGGCCAGCACGCGCTTCTTGTCGCGCAGATAGCTCTCGGCCATCGCGATTGCGGAGGCCGCCGGCGCGTAGAAGGCCGAGCCGGTCTTGAGCAGGTTGACGATCTCGGCGCCGCCGTTGCGGGTGCGGTCGACGATCTCGTCGAGGCGCGCCTGCGAGGTCCAGCCCATCTTGACGAGGTCGGGCAGCGGGATGCCGGCAACGGTCGAGTACTTCACCAGCGGCACCATGGTGTCGCCATGGCCGCCGAGCACGAAGGCGGTGACGTCTTCAACGGAGACGTTGAACTCGTCGGCCAGGAAGTAGCGGAAGCGCGACGAGTCGAGCACGCCGGCCATGCCGACGACCTTCTTGTGCGGCAGGCCGGAGGCCTTCTGCAGCGCCCAGACCATCGCGTCGAGCGGGTTGGTGATGCAGATGACGAACGCGTCGGGGGCGTACTTCTTGATGCCGGCACCGACCTGCTCCATGACCTTGAGGTTGATGGAGAGGAGGTCGTCGCGGCTCATGCCGGGCTTGCGTGGCACGCCGGCAGTGACGATGCAGACCTTGGCGTTGTCGAGCGCTTCGTAGGAGTTGGCGCCGGTGTAGTGCGCGTCAAAACCGTCGACCGGCGAGGACTGCGCGATATCCAGCGCCTTGCCCTGTGGCACGCCCTCGGCGATGTCGAACATCACGACGTCGCCCAGTTCTTTCAGGCCGATGAGGTGAGCCAGCGTTCCGCCGATCTGGCCGGAGCCAATCAAAGCAATCTTGTCGCGCGCCATGTGAACCTGTCCTTTAGACACGTGAGGAGGAAAAACTGAATGGGTGGTTATCCCTTTCGCTTCCGCCGTTCAAGTCGCCGGATGCTCAATTGTCGGGCTTGCCGAGATTGCAGCCAGCATACCCCGTCCGTCATTCCGGGATGCGCCGACAGGCGCAGGCCCGGAATCCATTGGGCGGCCGAGTTGGTGGCACGACGGATTCTCGGGTGCGCGATTGCGCACCATAGCTCGCGACTTCGTCGCGCCCCGGAATGACACCGGCTGGAGGCGGCGGCGAGGATAGGACTTAAGTCTCCACCAGGCCCTTGGTAGAGCCGCTGGCGGTGGAATCCTTGCGGCCGTGAGGCAGCGCCAGATAGGATTCCGAGCTCATCTCGATCAGGCGCGACGCGGTCCGCTTGAACTCGTTGGCCTCATTGCCCTCATCGGCGAGGTAGAGCGAGATCGGGTTGGCATCGGCCGAGGCCATCAGCTTCACGGCATTGTCATAGAGCGTGTCGATCAGCGTGATGAAGCGCTTGGCCGCGTTGCGCTGAGATAAGTCCATCACTGGAATATGGTCGACCAGAATGGTGTGATAGTCGTGCGCGAGCCTGAGGTAGTCGGATGCGCCCAGCGGCTTCTCGCAGAGATCGGCGAAGGCAAAGCGCGCCACGCCATGGGCCGAGCACGGCACGTGCAGGATGCGGCCCTTGATCGAAATGTCGCGCGACTTGCATTTGGCGTTGCCGGTCATCTTCGACCAGGCGCGGTCGAGCGCGGCGTGGGCGTCGCCGTCCGCCGGCGTCAGCCACATCGGCACGCCCTGAAGTTTCTCGAGCCGGAAATCGGTGCGCGCGTCGAGCCGCCGCACGTCCATGTGGTCGGTGATCTGCTTGATGAAGGGCAGGAACAGCGCGCGGTTCAGGCCGCCCTTGTAGAGATCGTCGGGCGCGACGTTGGAGGTCGCGACCACGACGGTGCCGAGCTCGAACAGCTTTGCGAACAGGCGGCCGAGGATCATCGCGTCCGCAATGTCGGTGACGTGGAACTCGTCGAAGCAGAGCAGCCAGCTCTCCTCGAAGATCGCATGCGCGGTCAGCGCGATGACGTCGCCGTCGGCGGTCTCGCCACGCGCGATGCTCTGGCGATAGTCGTAGATGCGCTCATGCACGTCCGCCATGAATTCGTGGAAATGCGCGCGCCGCTTGTGCTCGACGGTCGAGTGCTGGAAGAACAGATCCATCAGCATGGTCTTGCCGCGGCCGACCTCGCCATGGACGTAGAGCCCGCGCGGCGCCTCGTCCTTGTCGCCGCCGTTGAACAGGCGGGCGAGCAGCCCCTGCTTGCGCGGCGGCTTGTAGCTCGCGAGCCTGAGGTCGAGCGCCGCATAGGCCTCGGCCACCTCGGCCTGTGCAGCGTCGGGCTCGATCGCGCCGGAGGCAATCTGGGTTTGATAGACTTCGCTGAAGGAGGAACTGGGCGTGGAGAGCATCGCTCTTTACCGCCAGAGACCGGCGGAAATTGCAACTGCGTATTGGCGCAACGGCTTATGCGTCCCGTCCTTCGCGGGCAGATGGCGCGGAGGAGAAGGACCTACCTGCAGGTCTGTTGGGTCCGCCGAACGGATCTATTGTTGCGCTCAACTGGGCTAGAATGTACCTATTGAGGAACCAAGGAACCTCGGCATGGCACTTAGCATCAAGGACCCCGAAACGGAGCAATTGGCCCGGAGCCTGGCGCAATTGACCGGCGAGAACATCACGACAGCAACCAGGCGCGCCATTGAGGAGCGATTACGCCGGCTGGGCGGTCAAACTCACAAAGACGCGTTACTGCAGGACATGGCCGAGATCAGGCGACGCTGGAGCGAAATGCGAGTCGTGGATGACCGCACGCCCGAGGAAATTCTCGGATATGACGAGCATGGATTGCCGCGCTGATGGTGATTGATACGTCGGCGATCGTGGCAATCGCGCTCAACGAAGACGATGCAGCAGATATTGAGCGACTGATCGTGGATGATCCGATCCGCCTGATCTCCGCGGCAACCGTACTTGAAGCAACTATGGTGATCGAGACGCGACTGGGCGATGCGGGTGGCCGCGAGTTCGACCTTTGGCTCGTCAAGATCGGCGCCGAGATCGTGTCGGTCGATGCCGGACAAGCCGATGCAGCACGGCGCGCGTGGCGGCGCTACGGGAAGGGGCGTCACGCCGCGTCTCTCAACTACGGTGACTGCTTTTCGTACGCGCTGGCCATCACCCGCAGCGAACCATTGCTGTTCAAAGGCGAGGACTTTGCGAAGACCGACATCAACCGATCGGGCGTGGCGCCGCTGCGATAGCGCGCCGAGGTGAAGACCTTACTCGCACAGCTCGTAGGCGTCCTCGACCACATACGGGCCGCCGCCGGTCGACGCGCGCGACGAGAACAGCACGAACCGCTCGGCCGTGAACGCCTTGCTCGGGAAGTAGCCGCGCAGCGACAGATAGTCGGCGACGTCGCGGTCGGTGGCGTCATGCAGCCGGGCCAGCGTGACATGCGGAATGAATTTGCGCCCCTCCGGATCGAGGCCGATCCGCTGCATCAGGCGCTCGAGTTCGGCCTGCAATTCCATCAGCGGCTTGCTCGGCGTGATGGTGGCAACCACCGCGCGCGGCTTGCGGCCGCCGAAGCTTTGCAAGCCCTGCACTTTCACTTCGAAAGGCTTGCGGTCGACGCGAAACAGCATCGATGCGATCTCGTTGGCGGAGACGCCGTCGATGTCGCCGATGAAGCGCAGGGTGACGTGATAATTTTCGGGATCGATCCAGCGGGCGCCTGGAAGGCCACCTCGCAAATTGGAAAGCGTCTGGCAGACCTCGGCCGGGATTTCCAGACCAGTGAACAAACGCGGCATCGTTTCGCACTCCCGATGCTTGGGCATGATCCGAGGGTAAGGATCATATCCAAATTTTAGAGCCGGCGACGAATCATCTGTACTTCAATTCCTATCGCAGTTGTGTGACTCTGCGAAGAGTGCCCGAGGCTACACCGGGAAAACCCTGGTTGTCAGGGTTGGCGCTGCCTGCTTTTCAGCGGCGTTGCTCGCCGATCGTGCGCAGGAATGCCTCTACCGTGGGCAGCATGTTGTCGACGATGACGTCGACGCCTTCGGCAGTCGGGTGAATGCCGTCGGCCTGGTTGAGCTTGGCGTCGGCCGCGACACCGTCGAGGAAGAACGGATAGAGCGGCACGTCGAACTGTTTCGCCAGATCCGGATAAATCGAATTGAAGCGCGCGCCATAATCCGCGCCCAAATTCGGGGGCGCCTGCATCCCACACAGCATCACGGCGATCTTGCGCGCCTTGAGACGCCCGACGATGTCGGTCAGCGCCGCGCGCGTCAAGCCGGGGTCGATGCCGCGCAGCGCGTCATTGGCGCCGAGCTCGAGGATGACGCCCTCGGTTCCGTCGGGCACCGACCAGTCGAGCCGGTCGCGCCCCCCCGACGAGGTGTCGCCGGACACGCCCGCGTTGGTCATGTCCACGGCTATACCTTTGGCTTGCAAGGCTTTTTGCAGCCTGGCCGGAAACGCGTCCTGGGCCGGAAGGCCGAGACCGGCACTCAAGGAATCGCCCAAAACAACAAGCTTGATCGGCTTGGTCGCTTCTGCCCAAGCCGGGTTCACGACCGTCATCAAAGCGAGCATCAACACGGCTATGTGCATGAAGAATCTGTAACGCCTCTCGACCGCGCGTGCGGAGTTGCCATATGACCGGACCATGGACAGTCGCATCGAATCCTCTTCGCTCGCCGGCACCGCGCCGGACACCATCGCCATCTCCAACGTCAATCTCTCATTGGGATCGGGGGCGGCACGCGTTCACATCCTCAAGGATATCAGCCTGCGCGTCGGCTCGGGGGAGACGATCGGCCTGATCGGCCCGTCAGGCTCGGGCAAATCCACGCTGCTGATGGTGATGGCGGGGCTGGAGCGTCCTGATAGCGGAGAGGTGGTGGTCAACGGCACGCCTTTCAATGCCCTCGACGAGGACGCGCTGGCCCGCTTCCGCGGCCGCCAGGTCGGCATCGTCTTCCAGTCCTTCCATCTGATCCCGACCATGACGGCGCTGGAGAACGTCGCCGTGCCGCTCGAGCTCGCCGGCAATCCCGATGCCAACAAGCGCGCAGCCGAGGAGCTGCAATCGGTCGGGCTCGGTGATCGCCTGCATCATTATCCAACGCAGCTCTCCGGCGGCGAGCAGCAACGCGTGGCGCTTGCGCGCGCGCTGGCACCCGATCCCGCCATCCTCGTCGCCGACGAGCCGACCGGCAATCTCGACGAGACCACGGGAAAGCAGATCATAGATCTGCTCTTCACCAAGCATGCCGAGCGCGGTATGACGCTGGTGCTGGTCACGCACGATTCCTCGCTCGCGCATCGCTGCGATCGCGTGATCCGCCTGCGCTCGGGCCGCATCGACACGCAGACGACCAAAGCATGAGCATTGCTGTCGAACCGTTTGCGAAGCCGAACGGCGTCGCACTGTCGCTGCGCTACGCGCTGCGCGAATTGCGTGGGGGCCTGCGGGGCTTCTACGTCTTCATCGCCTGCATCGCGCTCGGCGTGATGGCGATCGCCGGCGTCGGCTCGGTGTCGGCGAGCCTGAGCGACGGCCTCGCGCGCGAGGGGCGCACGCTGCTCGGCGGCGACGTCTCCTTCGTGCTGTTCCAGCGCGAGGCCAAGCCCGAGGAAGTTGCCTTCCTGCGCTCGCGCGGCACCGTCTCCGTGGCCTCCACCCTGCGCGGCATGGCGCGCTCGGCCGAGGGCAAGCTGGCGCTGGTCGAGATGAAGGCGGTCGACGACACCTACCCGATGCTCGGCCAACTCACGCTGGCGCCGCAACTGCCGCTGACCGAGCTGCTCGCGGAGCGCGACGGCGCCTTTGGCGCCGCCGCCGATCCGACGCTTCTTGCGCGTCTCTCCCTCAAGATCGGCGACCGCGTCACCATCGGCTCCGCGACCTTCCAGATCCGCAGCAGCGTCGAGGCCGAGCCCGATAAGCTCGCCGGCGGCATCGGTTTCGGCCCGCGCTTCCTGGTCAGCGAGGCCGCCCTGCGCGCCACCGGCCTGATCCAGCCCGGCAGCCTGGTGCGCTGGGTCTACCGGGTGAAGCTGCCGGATAGCGCCAACAGCGACCGTGCCACCGATGCCTTCATTGTGGACGCGCGCAACGCGGCGCCGCAGGCCGGCTGGGAAGTCCGCAGCCGCTCCAACGCCTCGCCGCAGCTCGAGCGCAATATCGGCCGCTTCACGCAATTCCTGACCCTGGTCGGGCTCGCTGCGCTTTTGGTGGGCGGCGTCGGCGTCGCCAACGCGGTGAAGAGCCATATCGACCGCCGGCTCGAGGTGATCGCGGCCCTCAAGGCCGTTGGCGCCACGGGGCGCGACGTGTTCGGCATCTATCTCGCGCAGGTCGTCCTGCTCGCCGGGATCGGTTCGGTGATTGGCCTGGCGCTCGGCGCGGCGATGCCGTTTGCCATCGTCGGCCTGTTCGGCAAGCTGTTGCCGCTGCCGGTGGTGCCGGCCGTGCATGCCGGCGAGCTCGCGCTGTCCTTTGTCTACGGCCTTTTGACCGCGCTCGCCTTCGGCCTGTGGCCGCTCGGACGCGTGCACGACGTGCCGGTCGCCGCGCTGTTCCGCGACACCATCGCTGCCGAATGGCATCGGCCGCGGTGGAGCTACCTCGTTTTCATGGGCGTCGTCGTCGCGCTGCTGGTTGCGGTCGTGATCGGCCTGTCCTTCGACAAGCGCATCGCGGCGGTGTTCGTGGCCTCCTCCGTCGTCGTGTTCGCAGTGCTGCGCGGTGTCGCCGCCGTGCTGATGGCCATCGCGCGACGGCTGCCGCGCACGCGCTTCACCATGCTGCGGCTTGCGATCGCCAACATCCACCGGCCGGGCGCACTGACGCCCTCGGTCGTGCTCTCGCTCGGTCTCGGCCTCGCCGTGCTCGTCACCATCACCCAGATCGACGGCAATCTGCGCCGGCAGTTTTTGGCGGCGCTCCCGGACCATGCCCCGTCCTTCTACTTCATCGACATTCCGAGCACCCAGGCCGCACCGTTCGACGATTATCTGCGCCAGATCGCCCCTGGCGCGAAGGTCGAGGACGTGCCGATGCTGCGCGGGCGCATCGTCGGTGCGCGCGGCGTCCGCGCCGAGGACCTCAAGCCCACCACCGATTCCGAATGGGTGCTGCAGAGTGACCGTGGCCTGACCTACACCGGCGAGCTGCCGAAGGGCTCCAAGGTGGTCGAGGGCGAATGGTGGGGCGCCGACTATTCCGGCCCGCCGCTGGTCTCGATGGAGAAGAAGATCGCCGACGGCCTCGGCCTCAAGCTCGGCGACGAGGTCGTGGTCAACGTGCTCGGCCGCGACATCCCGGCGAAAATCGGCAATCTCCGCACCATCGACTGGCAGGGGCTCGGCATCAATTTCGTGCTGGTGTTCTCGCCGAACGCCTTCAAGGGCGCGCCGCATACCCACATCGCGACGCTGACCGAAGCCGGCGGCGATGCGACCGGCGACGGCAAGATCATCAAGCAGGTGGCGGATGCCTATCCGATGGTGACGAGCGTGCGCGTGCGCGAGGTGATGGAGACGGTCGGCGCGGTCGTGACCAACCTCGCGCTCGCGATCCGCGGCGCCAGCGCCGTGACCCTGATCTCGGCGATCCTGGTGCTGGGCGGCGCGCTCGCCGCCGGTCACCGCCATCGGGTCTATGACGCGGTGATCCTGAAGACGCTGGGCGCCACGCGGCTGCGGCTGCTCGGCGCTTATGCGCTCGAATATCTCCTGATCGGGCTCGCCACCGCCGTATTCGGCGTGATCGCCGGCAGCATCGCGGCCTGGATGATCGTAACCCGGCTGATGACGCTGACCTTCGTCTGGCAGGCCGGCAGCGCGGCCGGCGTGGTGGCCGCCGCCCTGATCGTCACCGTCGGGCTCGGGCTCGCCGGCACGCTGCTGGCGTTGAACAAAAAGCCTGCCACGGTGTTGCGCAATTTGTGACAAAAGGTAGCGGGAGGCTGCGCCGGACCGGAATCGCGCGATTCCCCGCGCTTAACCACGTCTGCTCGTCAGGATTGCGCGCCAAGGGCGACATTCGGCCGCGCGTGGACGGTTGCACCGAATGTGTTAGTTTCCCACATATCGGATGGGTTCGGAGCCCCGATTGTTAGCCAAATTTAATGTCGGCAGACATCGGTATCCGAGATAGAGTTTGACGAACCGGCGGCATGGCGACCCTCATGCCGGACCGGGCCAACCAACGGGAATTCGACCATGTCGGACCTAGACCGCAATTACGCTTCTCCTTTCGGCAGGGCCGCCGGGCGTGTTGACGCCGCGACGGTCGATGCCGGTCTGCGCGCCTATATGCTGCGCATCTACAACTACATGAGCATTGGCCTCGCCATCACTGGCCTCGCCGCACTCGGCGTCTACATGGCTGCCGTGACCGACGTTCCGACCGCGGAAGCCGTCCGCGTCGGCAAGCTGTTCCTGACGCCGTTCGGCTACGCGATGTTCGTGAGCCCGCTGAAGTGGCTGTTCATGCTGGCGCCGCTCGCCATGGTGTTCGTGATCTCGGCTGGCATCAACCGTCTCGCCCCCTCGACCGCCCAGATCCTGTTCTGGGTGTTCTCGGCGCTGATGGGCATCTCGCTGTCCTCGATCTTCCTGGTGTACACGCACACCTCGATCGTGCGGGTGTTCTTCATCACCGCGGCGACCTTCGGCGCGCTGAGCCTCTACGGCTACACCACCAAGCGTGACATGAGCGGCATGGGCTCGTTCCTGTTCATGGGCCTGATCGGCATCATCATCGCGAGCCTGGTGAACCTGTTCCTGGCCAGCACGGCGCTACAGTTCATCGTGTCGGTGGTTGGCGTGCTGGTATTCGCCGGCCTCACCGCCTGGGATACGCAGCGGCTGAAGAACGACTACATCTACGGCTACGCTTCGGCCAGCGGCGACATCGCCGAGCGCGCGGCGATCTCCGGTGCGCTGTCGCTGTACCTGAACTTCATCAACCTGTTCACGCTGCTGCTGCAGCTCCTCGGCCAGCGCGACTAAGCGCCAGACCTGAGAGAACGGATCCGAACCCCGGCCGCGAGGCCGGGGTTTTTGTTTGGGGCCGAGCTGTCCCCACAAACACCGTCATTGCGAGCGAAGCGAAGCAATCCAGACTCCCCCCGCGGATGCATTTCTGGATTGCTTCGTCGCAAGGGCTCCTCGCAATGACGGAGTGCGTGGAAACACCGTTGCCTCTTCCAGCCGCCGCACGAACGCTCTAATCTTCGCCCATGTCCACACCCGATATCAGGCCCACGACCGAGGCCGACCTTCCCGCCATTACCGCCATCTATCAGCAGGCCGTCCGCGAGGGCACCGCGACGTTCGAGATCGAGCCGCCTGACCTCGCCGAGATGATGCGCCGCTATCGCACGCTGGTCGACGGCGGCTATCCCTATTTCGTCGCCGTCCTCGACGGCCGCGTTGCCGGCTACGCCTATGCCGGCGCCTACCGGCCCCGCCCGGCCTACCGCTTCACGGTCGAGAACTCGATCTATCTCGATCCCGCCTTCCACCGCCGCGGCATCGGCGCGCTGCTGCTGGAGCGGCTGATCATCGAATGCGAGGCGCGCGGCTTCCGCCAGATGATCGCGGTCATCGGCGATTCCGCCAATGCCGGCTCGATCGGCGTGCATACCAGAGGCGGCTTCAAGATGATCGGCACGCACCCGAATGTCGGCCTGAAGTTCGGCCGCTGGCTGGATACCGTGATGATGCAGCGCGACCTCGGCGAGGGCGCGAGCACCGTGCCGGCGAAATAACCCGGTCTCGTAGGGTAGGCAAAGCGTAGCGTGCCCACCGCGGCGATTGAGGAGAGATGGTGGGCACGGCGCTTTGCGCCTTTGCCCACCCTACTGCAGCGTTGGTGTGGCTACACCACCGCCAGTTTCCGGTCGATCACCAGCAGCACGCGGTCGAGCTCGTGGCCGCGGCGCAGGATCAGGCCGGTCGCCGCGATCACGCTGTACATGCCCTGCTTGCGGGCCAGTCGCGGATCTTTCTCGATGCGGTAGATCGGCACTTCGGAGGCGCGGCGATAGACCGAGAACACCGCGCGGTCCTTCAGGAAGTCGATGGCATAGTCGCGCCACTCGCCGTCGGCGACCATGCGGCCGTAGAGATTGAGAATTCGGCTCAACTCGAGCCGGTTGAACGTCACCCGGCTCAGTTGGGCATTCGCAGCGGCGGGACGCGCCACTGCGCGCTGCTCGCTCGGATCGGCATCCTCCGGCGTCAAGCTCATGCAGCGCCTCCTGTCGCATCAGCACGACCCGCCTCCGCGAAGACCGTCCCCGGAGCCGCGGATCATGACAATGGCATGATTGCGCCAACTGTTCCCCGCCGCAAGAGGCTCTTGAAGGGCTCTTTTGGAGCGCTCTTGAAGGACCGTGGCTTATCTCGCGGACCGGTTGCGAATCATGACACATGCAACGGTGGAACTCCTCAGCGGCAAACCGTCACGGGATCGTTAGCAGGAATCACAGGATCGCCGCTTTTCCGCCCACCGCCCGCCGCCCTGCACTGCGAAAAGACCTCTGTGCGTTGACCCGGTCCTTTCGGTTCCGGATTCCTCAGCCCCCAGCCCCCCGGGGTCGAACAGGATCGGGTCTGTACGCGCGACAAGGAGGGCCAACGCAAGTTGGTCCTTTTTTGTTTGTGTCGGGGTGTCGCTGGCCGCAATTGCGCACCGTAGTTCGCGCTTCGCGCGCCCCGGAATGACGACAGACAAATTGTCTTGAGACGATCTTGAGCGCGCGTCGCTTCAGTGCAGTGACGTGTACGCCGCGCCCAGCATCGCGCCCGGCTTCTCGCGGCTGCCGTCCTGGACATAGACCACCGCACCATCGACGCCATCGCGCGAGGTGAGATTCTCAAGCGGCACCGTCCAGGTTTCCGGATGTCCGTTCCAGTCGCCGACCTTGAGCAGATTGCGCACCACGTTGTGGTAGGTGATCTGCTGTCCGCGATTCTCGCCGCGGCTGATCTCGATCGGCACCGATTTCGCAATCGAGCAGATCCAGACCTCGCCATGCGAGATCGCCGGCTCGTTGCCCGCGGCCACCGATACATTGATCTGCTTGCCTGCCAGCGACATCGTCACCGGCACGCTCATCACGCCAGTGCCCCTGTCGGTCTTGCCGATCGCGCTTTCGATGCCGGCCCGATCGCTGCCGATGACATGCACAGCGCCATTGACCACGACCTGCGGCGTGTAGACCTCGCGGTCACCGCGCATGCGTGAATAGGCGCGCTGCCGCGCCGAGAAACGCGAATCTGCCAGCGTGTCCTTCCAGCCGAGATAGTCCCAATAATCGATCGGCATGCTCAGCGCGATGATCGAGGGATCCTTGGCGAGGTCGCCGATGACCTTGTCGGCGGGCGGGCAGGAGGAGCAGCCCTGCGAGGTGAAGAGCTCGACCACGGCGCGGGGATCGGCCTGGGCGGGACGAATGACGGCGACGATTGCGCAGATGCCCAGTGCTCCCGACCAGAGTGCGCCGGACCATCGCGAAACCAAATGAGAAGCCATCATTCCAGTCATGTCGAACGTCACATCTCGTCTTCGTGGAGGGATATCCTATCGCCCGATGGTCACCGTAGTCTTACGGGCACGGCGGTCTTACGGGCACGGCGCATTCCGCCCGATGCGAAGTGTCCGCCGGGTGGGCCCATCTGAAGCATGCCGTAATGCACGAAGGCGGCCTTGTGATAGGCCGCCTTTGTTTAACCTTCTACTCACGTCGCAGTGAGCCACCGTTCACAAATTCGCGCTCAGGCCGCGAGCTTGCGCAGCACATAATGCAGAATGCCGCCGTTCCGGTAATAATCGAGCTCGTCCAGCGTATCGATGCGGCAAAGCAGCGAAACGCGCCGCAATGAACCGTCCCCGGACACAATCTCCGCGGTCAGCTTCTGGCGCGGCCTAAGGTCGCCGACGAGGCCACGCAGCGTGACCTTCTCGTCGCCCTTCAGGCCGAGCGACGACCAGGAGGTGCCGTCCTCGAAGGTCAGCGGCAGCACGCCCATGCCGACCAGGTTGGAGCGATGGATGCGCTCGAAGCTCTGGCAGATCACGGCGCGCACGCCGAGCAGACGCGTACCCTTCGCAGCCCAGTCGCGCGAGGAGCCGTTGCCGTATTCGGCGCCGGCGAACACCACCAGCGGCACCTGCTCCTGCTGGTACTTCATCGCGGCGTCGTAGATCGACATCTGCTCGCCGTCGGGCCAGTGCTTGGTGAGACCGCCCTCGGGGATGTTTCCATCCGCGCCCTTGAGCATGAAGTTCTTGATGCGGATGTTGGCGAAGGTGCCGCGCATCATCACCTCATGGTTGCCGCGACGCGTGCCGTACTGGTTGAAGTCGGCGGGCCGCACCTGGTGCTCGCTGAGATATTTGCCAGCGGGCGAGGTGAGCTTGATCGAACCGGCCGGCGAGATGTGATCGGTGGTGATCTTGTCGCCGAACATGGCGAGGATGCGCGCCTCGACGATATCGGTGACCGGCTCCGGCTCCTTCTTCATGCCGTCGAAATAGGGCGGGTTCTGCACATAGGTCGAAGACATGTTCCAGCGATAGGTCTCGCTCTCGACCGTCTTGATCTTGCGCCAGTTGGCGTCGCCCTTGAACACGTCGGCATACTTCTTCTTGAAGATCGCCGCGGTCACGAACTTCTTCATGAAGGCGTTGATCTCCTTCGTCGTCGGCCAGATGTCCTTCAGATACACCGGCTTGCCGTCCTTGCCTTCGCCGAGCGGCTCGACGGCGAGGTTCTTGGTGACGCTGCCGGCGAGCGCATGCGCGACGACCAGCGGCGGCGAGGCCAGATAGTTCGCCTGCACGTCCGGCGAGACGCGGCCTTCGAAGTTGCGGTTACCGGAGAGCACCGCGGCGGCGACGATGCCGTTGTCGTTGATCGACTTCGAGATCTCATCCGGCAGCGGGCCGGAATTGCCGATGCAGGTGGTGCAGCCGAAGCCGACGAGGTTGAAGCCGACCTTGTCGAGATCGGCCTGCAGACCGGAATCGGCGAGATAGCCCGCGACCACCTGGCTGCCCGGAGCGAGCGACGTCTTCACCCACGGCTTTGCCTTGAGGCCCTTGGCCGCAGCGTTACGCGCGAGCAGGCCGGCACCGATCAAGACGCTCGGGTTCGAGGTATTGGTGCAGGAGGTGATGGCGGCGATCACGACGTCGCCGTGGCCGATCTCGAAGTTCTTGCCTTCGACGGCGAAGCGCTTGTTGGGTTCTTCGGTCTTCTTGTACTCGGTGCCGAGCGCGAGCGAAAAGCCTTCGGCGACCGAAGGCAGCGCGATGCGGCCTTCGGGACGCTTCGGACCGGCCATCGACGGCACGACGTCGGCGAGATCGAGCGTCAGCGTTTCCGTGAACACCGGATCGGCCGACTTGGCGGTGCGGAACAGCCCTTGCGCCTTCGCATAGGCCTGCACCAGCGCGACGCGCGGCGCGGCGCGGCCGGAGGTCTTGAGGTAGTCGATCGCGGCGGCGTCGACCGGGAAGAAGCCGCAGGTCGCGCCATATTCCGGCGCCATGTTGGCGATGGTCGCCTTGTCGGCGACGGAGAGATTGTCGAGGCCGGGGCCGAAGAACTCGACGAACTTGCCGACCACGCCGAGCTTGCGCAGCATCTGCGTGACGGTCAGCACGAGGTCGGTCGCGGTGACGCCTTCCTTCATCGCGCCCTTCAGCTTGAAGCCGACGACATTGGGCAGCAGCATCGACAGCGGCTGGCCGAGCATGCAGGCTTCCGCCTCGATGCCGCCGACGCCCCAGCCGAGCACGGCGAGACCGTTGACCATGGTGGTGTGGGAGTCGGTGCCGACGAGCGAGTCGGGATAGGCGACCTCGAAGGTGCCGGTCTTCTTGCCGACCGTCATCTTCTCCTTCTTGGTCCACACCGTCTGGGAGAGATATTCGAGATTGACCTGGTGGCAGATGCCGGTGCCGGGCGGCACGACGGAGAAGTTCGAGAACGCCTTCTGGCCCCACTTCAGGAACTCGTAGCGCTCCTGGTTCTGCTTGTATTCCTCGATGACGTTCTTGCCGAAAGCCTTGTTGTCACCGAAGAAGTTCACAATCACGGAGTGGTCGATGACGAGATCGACGGGGACCAGCGGGTTGATCTTCTCGGCATCGCCGCCGAGGCTCTGCATCGCGTTGCGCATCGCGGCGAGGTCGACCACCGCCGGCACGCCGGTAAAATCCTGCATCAGCACGCGCGCGGGACGGAACGCGATCTCATGCTCCAGCGACTTCTTGCGCAGCCACTTCGAGACCGCGACGATGTCCTCCTTCTTGACCGAGCGCCCGTCCTCGTTGCGGAGGAGATTCTCGAGCAGGACCTTCATCGAATAGGGGAGTTTCGAAATTCCCTTCAGACCATTCTTCTCGGCCGTGGGCAGACTGTAATAGACATAGGTCTTGGCGCCGACCTTGAGGGTCTTTTTGCATTTGAAGCTGTCGAGCGAGGTCATGTAGGAAATCCCAATTGTTAGTTATACCCGGCAAGGGGTATCGTAACACCGTCAGCGCAGCAGGTTAGGTCGCTTGCAGGGGCAGGTTGAGTTGCTGCATCAAGTAGTTCCGGGCTTATAGAAGCTTTCTAACCGCGCCGCCACAGCCACAATCGTACCGCAGCAATTCGCGAGCCAAAAATTCTGATGCGCTACCCCCAGTTTTCCTGAGGCCCGGCTTTGAGCGGGTTGAAACGAGGCGAGATGCGGCTCTCTGGACAGGGGCTCACCTGCGTGCGGGGCGGTCGCGAGGTATTTTCCGGGCTCGACTTCGAGGCGGCCTCCGGCGACGTCGTGGCGGTGGTGGGCCGCAACGGATCGGGCAAGACCTCGCTGCTGCGGCTGATTGCCGGCCTGCTCATTCCGGCTGGCGGCAGGATCGTACTCGACGGGGGCGACGCCGAAATGACGCTGCCCGAGCAATGCCACTATCTCGGCCATCGCGATGCCCTCAAGGCGGCGCTGAGCGTGGCGGAAAACCTGTCATTCTGGGCTGATTTTCTGGGAGGCGAGCGCTGCGGCGCCGCTGAAAGCCTCGCCACCGTCGGCCTCGACCACGCCACCGATCTGCCCGCCGCCTTCCTGTCGGCAGGCCAGCGACGCCGGCTCTCGCTGGCCCGGCTGCTGACAGTCCGCCGCCCGGTCTGGCTGCTGGACGAGCCGACCAATGCGCTGGATGTCGCCGGCCAGGACTTGTTCGGCGGCCTGATGCGCGACCATCTGGCGCGCGGCGGCCTGATCATCGCGGCGACGCATACCGCGCTGGGTATCGCGGCGCGGGAGCTGCGGATCGGGGGGATGGTGTGAATCCGATGGACCCTCAGCTTTCCAAGTGGCCGCACCGGGCTCGTGACCTCAGTCCAGGGGGAGTCTTCGTTGTCGAGACACCCTCTCCCCAACCCTCCCCCGCAAGCGGGGGAGGGAGTGCAGTTTGCTTGGGGGGTGAGCCGGGCTCTCATGGCCGCCTCTCCGCCGGAGACCCCTCATGACCGCCCTCGCCGCCCTGATCCGCCGGGACATCCGGATCGCGCTCCGCGTCGGCGGCGGGGCGCTGATTGGCGTGCTGTTCTTCCTCACCGTGGTGGTGCTGATGCCGTTTGCGGTGGGGCCGGACCTGGCGCTGTTGTCGCGGCTGGGGCCTGCCATCCTCTGGCTCGGCGCCCTGCTGGCCAGCCTGCTGACGCTGGACCGGCTGTTCATGGCTGACCATGAGGACGGCTCGCTCGATTTGATCACGATGAGCCGGACGCCGCTGGAACTGGCCTGCGCGGCCAAGGCGCTGGCGCATTGGCTGGCCGCGGGCCTGCCGCTGATTGTCGCAACCCCCGTGCTGGGCCTGTTGCTCAACCTCGACATGGCCGCGACCGGTGCCGTGGCGCTGACGCTGCTCGCCGGCACCCCGGCGCTGACATTTACCGGCATGATCGGTGCGGCACTGGCGGTGACGCTGCATCGTGGTGGCCTCTTGATGGCCGTCCTGGTGCTGCCGCTATCGATTCCCGTGCTGATCTTCGGCGTTGCGGCCTCGCAGGCCGCGATCACCGGGCCATTGTCATTCGGCGCGCCGTTCTCGATCCTCTGCGCGCTGTCGCTGGTCAGCCTCATCGTAGGCCCATTCGCGGCGGCGGCGAGCCTGAAGCATGGACTGGACTGACCTTGACCCCGATCAACTTTCGCTGCGCACTTTGATGCTGATTGCGTGAGCCCGGACCTGCGATTATCAGGATAGGATGACGCTGATCGATCTCGCCAACCCCACACGGTTCCTCGCGCTGAGTGCGCGGGTGGTGCCGTGGCTTGCGGCCGCGACCGTCATCCTGCTCACGATCGGCCTTTATCAATCCGCCACCGCGCCCGACGACTATCAGCAGGGCGCGACCGTGAAGATCATGTTCATCCACGTGCCCAATGCGTGGCTCTCAATGTTCGTCTGGGGCGTGATGAGCGTCGCCTCGCTCGGCACGCTGGTGTGGCGGCATCCGCTCGCCGACGTCGCCGCCAAGGCCGCGGCACCGATCGGCGCCAGCTTCACCTTCCTCGCGTTGCTCACGGGCTCGCTATGGGGCCGGCCGATGTGGGGCACTTATTGGGAATGGGATGCGCGGCTGACCTCGGTGCTGATCCTGTTCCTGATGTATCTCGGCCTGATGGCGCTATGGCGCGCGGTTGAGGATCCCTCGCGCGCGGCACGCGCAGCGGCCGTGCTGACGCTGGTCGGTGCGATCAATCTGCCGATCATCAAATTCTCGGTCGACTGGTGGAACACGTTGCATCAACCGGCCTCGGTGATGCGCATGGGCGGCTCGACGCTCGACAAGTCGTTCCTGATTCCGCTCCTGGTGATGGCGGTCGCATTCACGCTGCTGTTCGTCACACTGCATCTGGCGGCGATGCGCAACGAGATCTTGCGCCGCCGCGTCCGCTCGCTGCAGATGATGCAGGCGAGCCAGAAAGCCGCATGACGATGTCGCTTGGTCCCTATGCGTCATTCATTGTGACCTCCTATGCTGCCGCCGCCATCGTCGTCGCGATCCTGATCGGCTGGGTCGTGCTCGATTATCGCAACCAGGCCCGACGTCTGCGCGAGCTCGATCGCAGCGGCGTCACGCGCCGCTCGGGCCGCAGCGCGGTGGATACACCATGAGCGAGCAATCGACCCCCGCGACGCCGCCGCGACGCACCTTCCTGATGGTGCTGCCGCTGCTCGCCTTCGTCGCCCTTGCCGTGCTGTTCTGGTTCCGGCTCGGCAGCGGCGATCCTTCGCGAATTCCCTCCGCGCTGATCGGCCGGCCCGCGCCGCAGACCACGCTGCCGCCGCTTGAGGGATTGCAAGCCGACAGCGTGCAGGTGCCCGGGCTCGACCCCGCTGCGTTCGAGGGCAAGGTCAGCCTCGTCAATGTCTGGGCCTCCTGGTGCGTGCCCTGTCACGACGAGGCGCCGCTGCTGACGGAGCTTGCCAAGGACAAGCGCTTCCAGCTCGTCGGCATCAACTACAAGGATGCACCCGACAACGCGCGGCGCTTCCTCGGCCGTTACGGCAACCCGTTCGGCCGTGTCGGCACTGACGCCAATGGTCGCGCCTCGATCGAATGGGGCGTCTATGGCGTGCCTGAGACCTTTGTCGTCGGCCGCGAAGGCACCATCGTCTACAAGCTGGTCGGCCCGATCACGCAGGAGAATTTGCGGACGGTGCTGCTGCCGGAGATGGAGAAGGCGTTGAAGGCGGGATCTTAGCCAAGCCCGTCATTGCGAGGAGCCCTTGCGACGAAGCAATCCAGAGTCCCTCCGCGGAGATATTCTGGATTGCTTCGCTTCGCTCGCAATGACGAGCTGAGAGAGAATTACCCCTTCCTCACGTCTCCCGCCTCGGCCTCGCTGGTCTCCAGCGAGACCGGCTCGACGCCGTAGCGCTTGGTCAGCGGCATCTGGGCGATGGCGAAGATCATGGTGATGGGCGTGACGCCAAACACCTTGAAGTTCACCCAGAAATCCGTGCTCTGGGTGCGCCAGACGATCTCGTTCAGCACCGCCATGCCGGCGAAGAACAGCGCCCAGCGCAGCGTCAGGATGCGCCAGCCCTGCGGGGTCAGGTTGAACATCTGGTCGAACATCACGGCGATGAAGGAGCGGCCGAACAGCAGGCCGCCGCCGAGGATCGCGGCGAACAGGCCGTAGATGATGGTCGGCTTGACCTTGATGAAGGTCTCGTCGTGCAGGACCAGGGTCAGCGTGCCGAACACCAGCACGATCACGCCGGTCACGATTGCCATGATCGGGATGTGGCGCGTCACCACATAGGAGGCGATCATCGCCACCACGATCGCGACCATGAAGGCGCCGGTCGCGGCGAACAAATTGAACTTCGCATTCACGAAGAAGAACACGAGCAGCGGACCGAGCTCGGTCGCAAGCTTGAACAGCGGATGCGGCTGGGTCTTGTCCATTACCTGACCTTTGTTGTTGTCATGCCCCGCGAAGGCGGGGCATCCAGTACGCCGCGCCGCTGGTTGTAGACCACAGGCGGCTCGGAATACTGGATCCCCCGCTTTCGCGGGGGATGACGAAGGAAACCTACGATTCGATTCCGGCGATCGCACGAGCAAAATCGCGCGCGGTGAACGGCGCGAGATCGTCGACGCCTTCGCCGACGCCGATGAAATGCACCGGCAGCTTGAATTTCTCCGCGAGAGCCACCAAAATGCCGCCGCGCGCGGTGCCGTCGAGCTTGGTCATCACGAGGCCCGTCACCCCTGCGGTGCGATGAAAGGCCTCGACCTGCGACAGCGCGTTCTGGCCGACGGTGGCATCGAGCACCAGCAGCACCGCATGCGGCGCCGAAGCGTCGACCTTGCGGATGACGCGCACGACCTTCTCGAGCTCGTTCATCAGCTCGGCCTTGTTCTGCAAGCGGCCGGCGGTGTCGACCAGGAGCACGTCGGTCGCCTGCTCCTTCGCCGCCGTCAGCGCGTTGAAGGCGAGACTTGCCGAATCCGAGCCCTGCGCACCCGCGATGACCGGCGTCCTGGTGCGCTCGCCCCAGACCTTGAGCTGCTCGATCGCTGCTGCGCGAAACGTGTCGCCGGCGGCCAGCATCACCTTGCGGCCTTCGGACGCGAATTTTTGCGAGAGCTTGCCGATGGTGGTGGTCTTGCCGGAGCCGTTGACGCCGACCACGAGGATCACGAACGGCTTCCTGCCCGCATCGATCTCGAGCGGCTTGGCCACCGGCGCCAGCACCTTCTCGACCTCGGTTGCGACCACGTCCTTGACCTCGTCGGCCGAGATCGCCTTGTCGTAGCGCCCGGTGCCGACCGCATCCGCGATCCGCACCGCGACCGAGGTGCCGAGGTCGGCGCGCAGCAGCACATCCTCGATGTCGTCGAGCATGGCGCGGTCGAGCTTGCGCTTGGTGACGAGATCGGCGACCGCAGTTCCGAGCGAGGACGAGGTGCGCTTCAGCCCGTTGGACAGGCGGCGCCACCAGCTCAGCTTGGAGGTCTCGGGGATGGTATCGTTCATGGTGGCGGTGTGTTAGCCGTTCCCGCTGTTAAACGAAAGTCTTGCAATTGCTCGATGTTCCCGAATTGACCGCTGACGAGATTTTGGCGCGCGTGCTCCATCGCGACGGGCTGATGCTGGTCATCGACAAGCCGTCCGGTCTGCCGGTGCATCGCGGCCCCAAGGGCGGCGCCAATCTGGAAGCCTCCTTCAACGCGCTCTGTTTCGGCCTGCCGCGGCCGCCGGTGCTGGCCCATCGGCTGGACAAGGACACTTCCGGCTGCCTCGTGCTCGGCCGCCATCGCAAGGCGACCGCTTCGCTCGGCCTCCTGTTCAAGCATGGCAAGATCGGCAAGACCTACTGGACCGTGGTCGAGGGCGGCCCTGCCGAGGACGAAGGCACCATCGACATGCCGCTCGGCCGGCTCAATGCGGAGCGCGGCTGGTGGCAGAAGCCTGACCCGGAGGGGCAGAAGGCCGTCACGAACTGGAAGGTGATGGGCCGCGGCGAGGGCTTCACCTGGCTCGCCATGGAACCGGTGACGGGGCGGACCCATCAATTGCGGGTGCATTCGGCTTCGACCGGCTGGCCGATCTTCGGCGATAACATATACGGCCGCGGCCCGCGCTTCGGCGAGCCGAAGCTGCACCTGCATTCTCGCGAGATCGTGGTGCCGATCTCCCGAAACAAGGAGCCGGTCCGCGTCGTCGCACCGGCCCCGCCCCACATGCATGAGAAGCTCCGCGCCTGCGGCTGGAACGGGGAATAACCCCTTCCCCGAGCCATGGTTTACGAAACGTTCAGTGCTCGTCTCTAATGATAGCGGTTGCTTAGAACAAGCTTCCGTCATCCGCTCAGGACGAGCAACGCGTCATGTCCAATGCCGAACTATCGATCATCGACGAGGTTGAAGCCGCCATTCTTCTCGGTTCGGCGGAAAAGGGCCTCGAAACGGCCCGGCGCGTCACCGACCTGTTCCTGTCCTCCGCCGGAAGTTTTGACGACGAGCAGATCGCGCTGTTCGACGACGTGCTCGAGCGCCTGATCGGCACCATCGAGCTGCGCGCCATCGCCGACATGGGCGCGCGCGTTGCGCTCGCCGAAATCAGCGCCCAGCTTGCGCCGATCGCGCAGGCCCCGCCCTCCGTCATCCGCCGCCTCGCCAACAATGACGAGATCCGCATCGCCGGCCCCGTGCTGCAGGAATCCGCGCGCCTCGACGACGGCGAGCTGGTGAAGATCGCATCATCCAAGGGCGAGCCGCATCTGCTCGCGGTCGCCGGCCGCTGGTGGCTGAAGGAGATCGTCACCGACGCGCTGCTGGCGCGCCGCTATCCGAGCGTCAGCCGCCGTCTCGCCGCCAATCCCGGCGCGCGCGTTTCGGGCAACGGATTCACCGTTATTGTCGGCCAGGCCGAGTCCGATCCGGAGCTCGCCGTCAGCGTCGGCGTCCGCGTCGACCTGCCGTCGGAGCTGCGCCGCCAATTGCTGCGCTCGGCGACGGACACGGTTCGCACACGATTGCTGTCGCGCGCGCCGCCCGATCTGTTCGATGAAATCCAGAGCGCGATCGCCGCCGTCACCGTCGGCGTCGCGCGCGAGATGTCGGGGGTCCGCGATTTCGAGGGCGCCAAGCGCGCGATCGCGAATCTCAAGGCATCCGGTCAGCTCAATGAGGCGACGCTGCTCGGCTTCGCCAGGCAGCGGCGCTACGAAGAGGCCGTGGCCGCGTTGGCGGCATTGTCAGGGTCAACGGTCGAGGTGATTCGCCCGCTGATGCAGAGCCTGCGCGAAGACGGCCTGCTGGTGCCGTGCAAAGCGGCGCAGCTGAGTTGGGAAACCACCGCCGCCGTGCTCGAAAGCCGCTTTGCGACAGGTGCAATGAAGCCGGCGGATGTTGCGAGGGCGCAGAGCAATTTTGCACGGATGTCGCCGGAGAATGCACGACGCACGCTGCGCTTCTGGCAGGTCCGGGCGTCGTAATTTTCCCTCTCCCCTTGTGGGAGAGGGTGGCTCGCCGCGCAGCGGCGAGACGGGTGAGCGGTCTCTCTCCGCGTGTGAGTCTCTCGCAACAGAGCTCGCTGAAGCAACCCCTCATCCGGCGCTTCGCGCCACCTTCTCCCACAAGGGGAGAAGGGAAGAGACAGCGGATTATGTCGTCAGCCGCTCGCCATCGCTGCCGGCAATCGTGAGCGGCACGACGCTCCCCACGCGCTTGCCCGCAATCGCCACCGGCAGATAGTGCTCGGTGCGCCCCTGGCCATCGCTCTCGATCAGCACCTCACGCGTCGCGCCGATCTCGGCTTGCAGCCGCTGCCGCAACGCTGCCTCGCCCACTGCGCGCAGCCGCTTCGCACGCGCCTTGATCGCTCCGCCGGCGACCTGCGGCATCCGCGCGGCCGGCGTGCCGGGGCGCGGTGAATACGGGAAGACGTGCAGGAACGTCAGGCCGCACTCCTCGACCAGATCAAGCGAGCGGGAAAACATCTCCTCGGTCTCGGTCGGAAAGCCCGCGATGATGTCGGCGCCGAAGACGATGTCCGGCCGCAGCCGACGCACCTGATCGCAGAAGAGGATCGCATCCTGCCGCGAATGCCGTCGCTTCATGCGCTTCAGGATCATGTCGTCGCCGGATTGCAGCGACAGGTGCAGATGCGGCATCAACCGCGCATCGCTGGCGATGGCATCCAACAGATCGCGATCCGCCTCGATCGAATCGATCGAGGAGATGCGCAACCGCTTCAGCTCCGGCACGTGCTGCAGGATCTGCCTGGTCAGCAGGCCGAGCTTGGGTGCGCCCGGCAGATCGGCACCGTAGCTGGTGAGATCGACGCCGGTCAGCACGATCTCGGCATGGCCGCGCTCGACCAGCGCCCGCACCTGATCGACCACCGCGCCCATCGGCACCGAGCGCGAATTGCCGCGGCCGTAGGGAATGATGCAGAAGGTGCAGCGATGGTCGCAGCCGTTCTGCACCTGCACGAACACGCGCGGCAGGCCGCCCGCATAGCCGTCGACCAGATGCGGCGCCATCTCCTTCACCGCCATGATGTCGCTGACGGCGATTTTCTCGCTTGCGCCAAGATCGAAGGCGTCGCGCGCCTCGCGCCAGGCGTCGCTGCGCATCTTGTCGTCATTGCCGACGACGCGATCGACCTCGGCCATGTCCGCGAACATGCTGCTTTGTGTCTGCGCTGCGCAGCCGGTGACGACGATGCGTGCACCGGGCCGTTCGCGCTTCAACTTGCGGATCGACTGGCGCGCCTGCGCCACCGCCTCGTTGGTGACGGCGCAGCTGTTGATGACGATGGTGTCTACGAGCCCCGCGCCCTCCGCCTCGCGGCGGATCACCTCGGCCTCGAAGGCATTGAGGCGGCAGCCGAAAGTGACGACCTCGACAGCCATTACCCGGCCGGCGCGAACAGCGCCGGATCGAAATTGCCTTCGTATTCGAAGGTCGCGGTGCCCGTCATCAGCACGTGGTCGTCGCGCTCGCGCCATTCGATGCCGAGCTTGCCGCCGGGCAGCGTCATCTCGACCTTGCGGTCGGTGCGCTTCAGGCGCGCAGCCGCAACCGCAGTCGCACAGGCCGCCGAGCCGCAAGCCCTGGTGAGACCCGCACCGCGCTCCCAGGTGCGCATCGTGATGTGCTCGCGATCGACAATGTGGGCGAGCGTGATGTTGGCACGCTCGGGGAAAATCGGATGATTCTCCAGCAGCGGACCAAAGCGCTCGAGATCATAGGCGTTGACGTCGTCGACCCAGAAGATCGCGTGCGGATTGCCCATGCTGACCACGGACGGCGAATGCAGGATCGGCTTGTCGATCGGCCCGATCTGCAATTCGATGTAGCGAGTGTCGCGAAACTCTTCCGCCAGCGGAATATCCTGCCACCCGAATTTTGGCGCGCCCATGTCGACGGTGTAGAGATCGGCTGCCGGGCCCTGCCAGGCATTGAGCAGGCCGGCCGCGGTCTCGAAGGTCGCCGTGGTCTGCCCGCTCTTCCCAAAAATCTGCCGCACCACGCAGCGCATGCCGTTGCCGCAGGCGCCGGCTTCCGAGCCGTCACTGTTGTAGATGCTGATGAAGGCTTCGGTGCCGTCGAGCCGCGGCTTCTGGAGCACCATGAGCTGGTCATAGGGCACGCCGCCGTGCGCGGAGGCCACCGCGCGGGCATCGTCCGGCGTGACCTTCCCGGCGGAATCGCGCATGTCGACAACGACGATCTCATTGCCGATGCCGTTCATCTTGGCAAAAGCGTGGTTGGCCAGCGCGCTCATGAAAATTCCCGAATTTCGCCTGCCTTATATGGCGATCCTTGCCGGCTTGGCCAGTGTTTTGCCGTCGAGACCAGGACGCCCACCATGACGCCTGCCATGACGCATCTGTCATGGGACGAATTCGGCGCTCGCGTGTTAGAACGGCGCAGTTCGCGCGAACCGGGATGCGCGGCCGGGTTAAGGCCTTGGTGGGCAAGGTCTGGGGAGAATAAAATGAACACTTTTCGTCGTCTCGCTCTGGCCGCATTGATCCCGGCAGTCGCGCTGTCGCTTAGCCCGTCCGGCGCTCCGGCGCAGACCCCGAGCCCGGCGCCCGCCGCGTCGGCTAGTCCCTCGCCGGCCCCGTCAGCCGCGCCCGCCCCGGCTGCAAGTGCCTCGCCTGCGCCCGCGGCAACTCCCTCGCCGGCACCATCGCCAGCGGCCAGCGCCTCACCGTCGCCGGGCCCGGCGGCACCCCCGCCCGCCGCGTCCGTTACGCCCGCCCCGGTGCAGACCGCCGATCCCTTCGGACTGGAGACCACGCTCGAGGCCAAGAAGGTCGTGATGGTCAAGGGCACCGCCAATTGGGACTCGGCCTTCGACACGCTGGTCGACGCCTTCAAGGCGCTGAACGCGCTCTTGGACAAGCAGGGCATCAAGCACGCCGGCAATTCGATGATCGTCTACACCTCGACCGACGACACCGGCTTCACCTTCCTCGCCGAGATTCCGGTCGAGCAGGACCCGAAGAACCTGACCAAGGACATGAGCATCGGCAAATCGCCGGAGGGCAAGGCGCTGAAATTCGTCCATCGCGGCTCCTACGACAACATGGACAACACCTATGAGGCGATCACCAATCACCTCGACGACAAGAAGCTGGAGGCCAAGGACACGTTCATCGAGGAGTACCTCACCGATCCCTTGAAGACGGCCGAGGACAAGCTCGTGATCAATGTGTTCGTTCCGCTGAAGTGAGTCCGATGAAAAAGCCCGCCGCCCTTTTTACGTCCCTCGTTACGTCCCTTGCCGCAATCTTCGCCGCCATGCTGCTGGCCGCGCCCGCGCTCGCCGACGATTTTCCGTCCGCCATCTCCGTGAGCGGCGAGGCGACCGTCTCGGCTGCACCCGATCTCGCGCACATCGATGCCGGCGTCGCCAATGATGCCAAGTCGGCGAAGGAAGCCTCCGACGCCAATAACGCCGCGATGGGCAAGGTGCTGCTGGCGCTGAAGGGCGCCGGCATCGACGAAAAGGATTACCAGACTTCGCGGCTGTCGCTGCAGCCACAATACGCGCCGAACCGCTCGAACGGCGCCTCGCCCGTGGTCAGCTTCCGCGCCTCCAACCGCGTCACCGTAAAAATCCGCGACGTGACCAAGGTCGCTGGCATCATCGACACGCTGGTCAGCGCCGGCGCCAATGACATCGGCAACATCTCGTTCGAGGTGACGCAAGCCTCAAAGCTGCTTGACGACGCCCGCGGGCAGGCGGTCGCCGACGCCCGCCGCAAGGCCGAGATCTATGCCAAGGCCACCGGCGTCACGCTGGGCGCGCCGCTCAGCGTCTCCGAAGGCGGTGCTCCCATGCCGCTGTTCAAGGGCCGCATGGCCGCAGCCCCGATGGCCGCGCCTGCTGCCGTTGCGCCGGGTGAGGAAACGCTGTCGGTGACGGTGAATGTGAGCTGGGCGATCAAGCCGAAAGAGCAATAACTCTCGTGTCCCGGACGCGCTGCAGCGTGAAACGCTGCTGCGCAGAGCCGGGACCCGGAAAGCGACACGATACAATACGTCGACATGTGCCCCGGCTCTGCAGCGCATCGTCGAAGAGACGCTGCGCTGCGTCCGGGGCACGAACTGTGTGCGTGGCGAGACCTAAATCTCCACCACCTGCCCGGGCTTCATCGCCACGAACCGCTCCTGCGGAATCTTGGCCGCATCGAGCGCTTCCACCAGCGCCTTCTCCGGCGCGTCGATCGCTTCATCGGTGAGCTGGAACGTGCCGTGATGATGCCCGAGCGCCTGTTGCGCGCCGCAATCATCGAGCGCTTTCACCGCATCTTCCGGGTTCATGTGCTGATCGCGCATGAACCAGCGCGGCTCGTAGGCGCCGATGGGAAGAATCGCCAGACGCAGCGGCCCGTGCTTCTCGGCAACCCGACGAAAATGTCCGCCGTCGCCATAGCCGGAATCGCAGACGACGTAGATTTTCCCCGCAGGCGTCTCCAGCACAAAGCTCGCCCACAGCGCCTTGTTGCGGTCGAACATGCCGCGCGCCGACCAGTGCCGGGTCGGCACCAGAGTCACGGCGACACCGCTACCGAGCTCGACGCGCTCGTGCCAGTCTAACGCTTCCGCCTTGATCGAGGAATCGCTGCTGCGCATTGTGACATCGTTGCCGAGCGGGGTGACCACGCGCGGCGCAAAATTTTTCGCAAGCCGCGACAGCGTCGCGATGTCGAGATGATCGTAGTGCCCGTGCGAGACCAGCACGACGTCGATCTTCGGCAGCTTCTCGAAGGCAATGCCGGGATCGTTGTGGCGTTTTGGTCCGGCCCACCCCACCGGCGACACCCGCATCGACCAGACGGGATCGACGAGGATGTTGAGGCCGCCGGTCTGGATCAGCCAGCTGGCGTGGCCGACGAAGGAGAACCGCGCCCTGTCGCCATCGACGCGCTCCGGCGGGGTGTCGGCATGGGGGCTCGGCGCCCAGTCCGGCCATTTCGCGCGCTTTTGGCCGCCGCCGAACTGCCAGCGGAACACCTCACCGAGCGATCTCGGCGGCGCGCCGTCCGGATCGAAGAAGTGCAAGCCGTCGAAATGATCGGAGACCGGGCCGTCATAGGTTTTCATGCGGGAGATCCAAAGGGGAACACCGACCAGCGCACTGGCCCCGGCAAGCAGTCCGAAGATGCGGCGGCGGGTGATCGGCACGGGGCGGGCTTCATGGATGGTTAGGACGGTCGGACATCACCGCCTATATGGGCGGGACCGCCGAAAAAGGAACCCATCGCCGGAAACGCCCTGTTTTCAAGACCTTGCCCTGGCAAAGCCATCCCGCCACCCTAACTTTCCTTGACTTTTGGGCGTGAGCGGCGTTTAACCCCGCCACTTTCTCGGAAAGGCTTTCTTTTCGACCCGCCGCCTGGCCCTCGAGGCCGGAGGTCAACGCCCGACAGCGCGATGCGCCCTCGGGCGCAAAGGTGTTTGGACTTTCTTCTCCCTCGCCCCGCGGTTGCGGGGAGAGGGTCGGGGTGAGGGGCTCTCTCCCGCGTGTGGCGCGCGTGGATAGTCCCGTACCCCCTCACCCGCCGCGCAAGGGCGCGGCGACCTCTCCCCGCAGGCGGGGAGAGGTTAAACAGGACAACGGCATTGTTCGACAATCTGTCGGAACGGCTTGGCGGCATTCTCGATCGTCTGACGGGGCGCGGTGCGCTGACCGAAAAGGACGTCGACGCCGCCATGCGCGAGGTGCGCCGCGCGCTGCTCGAGGCCGACGTCGCGCTCGAGGTCGTGCGCAGCTTCACCGAACGCGTCCGCGAGCAGGCGATCGGCGCCACCGTCGTCAAGTCGGTCACGCCCGGCCAGATGGTTGTCAAGATCGTCCATGACGAGCTGATCAACATGCTCGGCGCCGAAAGCCAGACCATCGACGTCAATTCCGTGCCGCCGGTGCCGATCATGATGGTCGGTCTGCAAGGCTCGGGCAAGACGACCACCACCGCAAAGCTCGCCCGCCGCCTGGTCCAACGCGACAAGCGCAAGGTGCTGATGGCTTCGCTCGACATCTATCGCCCGGCGGCGATGGAGCAGCTGGCCGTGCTCGGTCGCGATCTCGACATTCCGACCCTGCCGATCGTTGCCGGCCAGCAGCCGGCTCAGATTGCGAAACGCGCGCTCGAAGCGGGCAAGCTCGGCGGCTACGACATCGTGCTGCTCGACACCGCCGGCCGCACCACGCTCGACGAAGAGATGATGGCGGAGGCAGCTAGCATCAAAGCGGCGGCGAACCCGCATGAAGTGCTGCTGGTCGCGGACTCCCTGACGGGCCAGGACGCCGTCAACCTCGCTCGCGCCTTCGACGAGCGCGTCGGCCTGACCGGCATCGTGCTCACGCGCGTCGACGGCGACGGCCGCGGCGGTGCTGCGCTCTCGATGCGCGCCGTCACCGGCAAGCCGATCAAGCTGATCGGCACCGGTGAAAAGACCGATGCGCTGGAAGATTTCCACCCCGATCGTATCGCCGGCCGCATCCTCGGCATGGGCGACGTGGTGTCGCTGGTCGAGCGCGCCGCCGCCAACATCGACGCGGAGAAAGCCGCGCGCACCGCCGAGCGTATGCGCAAGGGTCAGTTCGACCTCAACGACATGCGCGAGCAGCTCTCGCAGATGGCCAGCATGGGCGGCATCAGCGGCCTGATGGGCATGATGCCCGGCATCGCCAAGATGAAGAACCAGATCGCGGCCGCCGGCATCGACGACAAGATCCTGAAGCGCCAGGTCGCGGTGATCGATTCCATGACGCGCGACGAGCGCCGTCATCCCGACCTGCTCAAGGCCAGCCGCAAGAAGCGGATCGCCGCTGGCTCCGGCCAGAGCGTCGAGCAGGTCAACAAGCTGCTGAAGATGCACCGGAACATGGCCGACGTGATGAAGGCCATGGGCTCGGGCAAGCGCGGTCCGCTGGCCGGCATCGCTCAGGCCATGGGTTTTGGTGGCGGCATGAAGATGCCGTCTCCGGACGAGATGAAGGCGCTGCAGGAGAAAATGCAGGGCGGCGGCGGACAGGGTCTGCCCAGCCTGCCGAAGGATTTGCCGGCCGGTCTTCGCACCGGTCTGCCGAACGTTCCTGGACTGACCGGGCTGAGCGGCAAGCCGACGCTGCCGGGCCTCGGCGGTTTTCCGGGCAAGAAGAAATGAGGAATTCGTCGCGAGGGATCGCATCGGTCTCACGCAACGCGGAATACCAATCAACCGAACAAAACGTACTTTGCAAACCGTACTTCGAAGGAGAACTAAATGTCCGTCGTTATCCGCCTCGCCCGCGCAGGCACCAAGAAGCGTCCCGTCTATCACGTCGTCGTCGCCGACTCGCGCTTCCCCCGCGATGGCCGCTTCATCGAGCGTCTCGGTCACTTCAACCCGCTGCTGCCGAAGGACAACGAGACCCGGCTCAAGCTCGACATGGACAAGGTGAAGGCCTGGCTCGCCAAGGGCGCGCAGCCGTCGGACCGCGTGTCCCGCTTCCTCGACGCCGCCGGCGTCAAGAAGCGCGAAGCGCGCAACAACCCCGAGAAGGCCGTGCCGCGCAAGGAGCGCAAGGCGCAGGCCGAAGCCGCTGCGAAGGGCTAAGGCTCATCCATGTCGGCGCTGATCTGCGTCGCGCGGATCGGCGCCGCGCATGGTGTGCGCGGCGCGGTCAAATTGTGGACCTTCACCGAAGATCCCTTTGCCGTTAAGCGCTACGGTCCGCTTCTCTCCAAGGACGGCAAGCGCCAGTTCGAGCTGGCGCAGGCCCGCGAAGCCAAGGACCATCTGGTCGCGACCTTCAAGGGCGTCGCGACCCGCGATGAGGCCGAGCGCCTCAACGGAATCGAACTCTATGTCGCGCGCGAAAAACTGCCCGCGACCGATGAGGACGAATATTACCATGCCGATCTGATCGGGCTCGCTGCCGTCACCACAGATGGCGGTGCGCTCGGCCGCGTGCTCGCGATCCATAATTTCGGTGCCGGCGACATCATCGAGATCGCGCCCCTCAAGGGCGCGACGATGCTGCTGCCGTTCACCAATGCGATTGTGCCTGAGGTCGACATCGCCGGCGGCCGCGTCGTGATCGAGCTGCCGCAGGAGATCGAGGGCGAGGGTCGCTCGTCAGCGTCGTGACAGGATAGTGACGCCGGGGACGGCGAACGAGACGACTTGCCTTTGATATTCGGTTCGTGCACGCTGCGGTTGTGTCCCGCCCGCAAGTCCTGAACCTCCGGAGATATCAATGTTGCGTCGCTGTCTTCTGGCAACGATCGGCCTGCTTGCGTCCGCGAGCATCCTCAATGCCCAGACGCCGCCGAGCCCGCCGCCTGCCGCGACCGAGCAGCCCGTTCGGGAATCGATGGAGGAGCCGCAGGTCGGCGACCACTGGACCTACGAGGTGCGCGACGAGATTACCGGCGACCTCAAATCGACCGTGACGCACACCGTCACCGACGTGTCGGCCACCGAGATCGGCATCCGGCTCGAGATCCTGGGCAAACCCGGTTTCGGCTACCAGACCTACGACCGGTCGTGGGACATCATCAACAATGGCGCTTGGCGCTTCACGCCAAACGACGGCTCGGGTGTCCGCATGCCGCTTGCGGTCGGCAAGTCCTGGTCGTTCAAGTCCAGTGACTCCAACAGCACGGCTGGTGTCAGCCTGAAGCGCACGGGCACCTCCAAGGTTACGGCCAAGGAGAACATCACCACCCGCGCAGGCACTTTCGAGGCCTACAAGATCGAGACGTCGATCGAGATGCGAAACACCAACGATCCCACTAAGAAGTCCCAGGCCGAGCTGCAGGTCTGGTACGTGCCCGAGATCAATCATTGGGTGAAGCGCACATATGTCAGCAGGTCGTATGGCAGGGTTCGCGAGCGGAGTGCGCTCGAAATGATCGAATACGGTCGCCGCTAACATCCGACGCGAAGGCGGCCGTGAATAACCGAAACTGCTGAGGGAAAACGCTGATGTCTCGTTACGCGGCCACGATGATCGCTTGTCTGCTTGCCGGCAACGCCTCCGCATGGGCGGCAAACGATCCACCACCGCCCGCGCCTGCCGATACAAAGCCGGTCATCGCCATGGAGCAGCCGCTGCAGGGCGATTTTTGGACCTACGAGGTACGGGACGAAATCAGCGGCAAGGTCAACTCGATCCGCACGCACATGGTCACCGAGGTCTCGCCGAGCGAGATCAGCATCCGCACCACCATCGAAGGCAAGGATACCGAGATCCTGAGCGTCTACGACCGATCGTGGAATCTGAAGAACAACGGCGAGTGGAAGTACCAACCGGGCGATGGCTCGGGCATTCATTCGCCGCTCAGGACCGGCGATAGCTGGAATATCTCCGCCGACGACGTCAACAGCAGCAAGGGCTTCATCTGGAAACGCTCGGGCCGTTCGAAGGTCGTCGGCCAGGAGACCATGACCACCAGGGCCGGCACGTTCGAGACCTACAAGATCGAAACGACCTTCTCGAGACGCCCGACCAACGACCGGAGCCGCAAGCAGGATATCACGGCCGTGACGTGGTACGCCCCTGCCATCGACCATTGGGTGAAGAAGACCTTTGTGTCGCGGGAGAACGGCCATCTGCGGATCAATAACGTTCTCGAAGTAGTCGAGTACGGCCGCAAGAGCTAGCTAGGCGAGCACGCCCGCGGGGGCCTCGACCTCCCGGCCGCAATGCCCTAACCAGCGGCCATGACCAATCCCTCACCCTGGCGCGCGACGGTGCTGACGCTGTTTCCGGAGATGTTTCCGGGGCCGCTCGGCGTGAGCCTGGCCGGCCGGGCGCTGACCTCCGGCGTGTGGGAGATCGAGGCGCGGGACATCCGGGCTTCCGCCACGGACCGTCACCGCAGCGTCGACGACACCCCCGCCGGCGGCGGCCCGGGCATGGTGCTGCGAGCCGATGTTCTGGCGGCCGCCATCGACGCCGTGGGGGTCCGTCCCGACCGGCCGAAACTGCTGATGAGCCCGCGCGGTCGGCCATTGACCCAGGCCCGTGTCGCCGAGCTCGCCCAGGGCCCCGGCCCCCTGATCGTCTGCGGGCGGTTCGAGGGGATCGACCAGCGGGTGATTGACGCCCGCGCCCTGGAGGAGGTCTCGATCGGCGATTACGTGCTCTCAGGAGGCGAAATCGCTGCGATGGCCCTGATCGACGCCTGCGTCCGGCTGCTGCCGGGGGTGATGGGCAAGGAAGCCTCGGGAACCGAAGAGAGTTTTTCCGACGGCCTGCTCGAATACCCCCAGTACACCCGTCCGCAGTTGTTCGAGGGGGTTCCGATCCCTGAGATTCTGACCTCCGGCGATCATGCCAAGGTCGCGGCCTGGCGGCGGGCGCAATCCGAGGCCCTGACGGCGGCACGGCGTCCCGATTTATGGGCCCAAATCCCCCCCAAGGCCCCGAATCGGCCCGGACGCCAAAAAACGGCAAAAAACAAGACAGACGGGTGACAAACGCTCCGGCTTGCCTTATAGGAGCGGCCACATCCGCAATGGCTGGATAGACGAATTTCGCGCAGCCCCCGTTTCCAAGGCTGGGCGCGCCGATGGAGATTTACCCATGAACCTGATTCAGCAGCTCGAAAAAGAGCAGTTCGACAAGCTCTCCGCCACCAAGGACATTCCGGAGTTCGGTCCCGGCGACACCGTGATCGTCAACGTGAAGGTGGTCGAAGGCGACCGCACCCGCGTGCAGGCCTATGAAGGCGTTTGCATCGGCCGTTCCGGCGGTGGCCTCAACGAGAGCTTCACCGTCCGCAAGATCTCCTACGGCGAGGGCGTGGAGCGCGTGTTCCCGGTGATGTCGCCGATGATCGACTCGATCAAGGTGGTGCGCCGCGGCAAGGTGCGCCGCGCCAAGCTCTATTACCTCCGCAATCTCCGCGGCAAGTCGGCCCGCATCGTCGAGAAGACTGAGCACAAGGCCGCCGTCAACGAGTAAGCTCCGCTACCAGACGAGTTTCGAAAAGCGCGGGGCTTGGCCCCGCGCTTTTTTGTTGCGTCAGCCGTGCGCGTCAAAGCCCTCGCGATTCCAGATCTCCCTGCTATATATTCCTGGAATGTTTCCAGATCTGACCTGCCTCGTAACCCCCCAGCGCATCGTCATCGACGATCGCTCGCGGCTGCCTGGCCGGTTCTTCGGACGCTTCGCGACCTCGGCAACGTCAGAGCTTAGTCCCGCAGCTTAAAGGCTGCGCTCAAGGCTGCCCTGTTGCCCCGCGCGAACCCGCGCATATCCACTGACATACATTGTTCGGAGCTTAAGCTCATGTCCAAGCCGACCACTTTATACGACAAGATCTGGAACGACCATCTGGTGCACGAAGCCGATGACGGCACCTGCCTGCTCTACATCGACCGCCATCTGGTGCATGAGGTCACCTCGCCGCAGGCGTTCGAAGGCCTGCGCGCCACCGGCCGCAAGGTGCACGCCCCCGAGAAGACGCTCGCTGTCGTTGACCACAACGTGCCGACCACCGACCGCACCAAGCCGAACCCGGATCCGGAGAGCATCGAGCAGATCAAGGCGCTCGCCGACAACGCCAAGGAATTCGGCATCGAATATTACAACGAGTTCGACAAGCGCCAGGGCATCGTCCACGTCATCGGCCCCGAGCAGGGTTTTACCCTGCCCGGCACCACGATCGTTTGCGGTGACAGCCACACCTCGACGCATGGTGCGTTCGGTGCGCTCGCCCACGGCATCGGCACCTCCGAGGTCGAGCACGTGCTGGCGACGCAGACGCTGATCCAGAAGAAGGCGAAGAACATGCGCGTCAGCGTCGACGGCAAATTGCCTGAAGGCGTGACGGGCAAGGATATCATCCTTGCCATCATCGGCGAGATCGGCACCGCGGGTGGCACTGGCTACGTGCTGGAATACGCCGGCGAGGCGATCCGCGCGCTGTCGATGGAAGGCCGCATGACGGTCTGCAACATGTCGATCGAAGGCGGCGCGCGTGCCGGTCTCGTTGCGCCCGACCAGAAGGCGTTCGACTTCCTGCACGATCGGCCGAAATCGCCGAAGGGCGCGGACTGGGATGCGGCGATGCGCTACTGGGAAAAGCTGCGCTCCGACGAGGGCGCGCATTTCGACCACGAGCTGCGCCTCGACGCCGCAAAACTGCCGCCGATCGTGACCTGGGGCACTTCGCCTGAGGACGTGATCTCGGTGACCGGCATCGTGCCCGATCCCGACAAGATCGCGGACGAGGCCAAGCGTCTCTCCAAGCATCGCGCCTTGAAGTACATGGGCCTGACGGCGGGGACCAAGATCACCGACATCAAGCTCGACCGCATCTTCATCGGCTCCTGCACCAACGGCCGCATCGAGGATTTGCGCGCCGCCGCCAAGATCGCGGAAGGCAAGCACGTCTCTGGCCACGTCAACGCCATGGTCGTGCCGGGCTCCGGCATCGTGAAGGAGCAGGCCGAAGCTGAGGGTCTGGACAAGATCTTCATCAAGGCCGGCTTCGAATGGCGCGAGCCCGGTTGCTCGATGTGCCTCGCCATGAACCCGGACAAGCTGGCCCCGGAAGAGCGCTGCGCCTCGACCTCGAACCGCAACTTCGAGGGACGCCAGGGTTTCAAGGGCCGCACCCATCTGGTGTCGCCCGCGATGGCCGCAGCAGCGGCGATCGCGGGTCACTTCGTTGACGTCAGGGAGTGGCGCTGAGCCACTGCCTGCAATCGTGGGTCATCGAATAAACAAAGGGCGCCGCCGCGGCGCCCTTTCCATTTTGATCGTGGTAGCCGCCGTAGTGGATGCCGCCGTAGCGCAAGCCGCCGCCATGATGAACGACGCTGCTCGCGTCACCACCACGGCCCGTAGCCGAACACGAACGGCGCGGGCACGCCGTAGGGATAGGGACGGTAACCAACGGGCCGCGCATAATAGTGCGGATCGGGACGGCGAGAAGTAGGCGCGAACTCGTATCGCACATGCCGCCGCGCATCGAACACCGCGCGCCCGGCGGAGGCATCCGGCAGCTTCGTCACCCTCTGCGCCGCGAAAACGTGAGGCAGGCCGGCGGCGAGCGCAACAACAACGGCCAGTGCGATCCATCTCGTCATGACGACCTGGTGATGCCAAATTCAGCCGCGACGCCAGTAGCAGCTCATATGCGGCACGATCACCGTGCCGCTCGGCCGGAATTCCTGCACGTAGGCGGCGTTGCACTCGCGGACCGCATCCGGCCCCGGGTTGTAGCGCGGATAGACGCCGTCCGGGGTGTAATAGGGCGTGACGCGGAGGCGGGTCTGGGGCCGCTTGCGCGGCGGCGGGACGTCGTCGGGCGAGACCGCCTGGGCCATGCGGACCACGGGGCCGGCAGGCTGCGCAAGGGTCTGGGCATGCGCACCGACACAGACTTGCGAAAACAACCCCATGCACAGTAGCGTCAGCGCTGTTTTCGCTCGCATTTTTCCGCCCACCTGAACCGTCCCCATCGAGGCCCCAAGCTCCCCGTTTTGGCGGCGCCCGTCAACCTCAGAGCGCTTATAAAGCCGGATGCATCGCTGCGGAACCCGCGCTAATAACAACCCATGTGGACGGACCTGAAAGCACCCTCGCTGGCCGAGATGGAGGTGACGGCGCACGACATTTTCGAGCGCCTGCCGGCGGGATTCCGCGGCCTTTGCGAAGGCCTGATCATCCGCGTCGATGACTTCCCCACCGAGGAGGTCCTGGACGAGATGCAATGCGACAGCGAGTTCGACCTGCTCGGCCTGTTCCAGGGCGTCGGCTTGCCCCAGCAGAGTTTTGGCGACGTGGCGCGGCTGCCCAACATGGTCTGGCTCTACCGCCGGCCGATCCTGGACTACTGGGCCGAGCACGACGAAAGCCTCGGCCATATCGTCCGTCACGTCCTGATTCACGAAATCGGCCACCATTTCGGCCTCTCGGACGACGATATGGCGGCGATCGAGGCTCGGGCAGACTAGGTCTGCCGAATTCGGCCTAGGATTCGACCCCCGATCGCGATAAATACGCGGTCCCTAACCACTCTCGGGAAGCGCAACCATGGACAAGTTCACTACGCTGGAAGGCGTCGCGGCGCCGCTGAAGATCATCAATGTCGACACCGACATGATTATTCCGAAGCAGTACCTCAAGACCATCAAGCGCACCGGGCTCGGCAAGGGGCTCTTCTCCGAGCAGCGCTACAATGACGACGGCAGCGAGAACCCGGATTTCGTCCTCAACCAGCCCGCCTATCGCAACACGAAGGTGCTGGTGGCCGGCGACAATTTCGGCTGCGGCTCGAGCCGCGAGCACGCGCCCTGGGCGCTGCTCGACTTCGGCATCCGCTGCGTGATCTCGACCTCGTTCGGCGACATCTTCTACAACAACTGCTTCAAGAACGGCATTCTGCCGATCCGCGTCTCCCAGGAAGACCTCGACAAGCTGTTCGACGACGCCGAGCGCGGCGCCAACGCGACGCTGACGATCGACCTGCCGAACCAGGAGATCCGCGGTCCCGACGGCGGCACGGTCAAGTTCGAGATCGATCCGTTCCGCAAGCACTGCCTGATCAACGGCCTCGACGACATCGGTCTCACTATGGAGAAGAAGGCCTCGATCGACACCTACGAGGACAAGCTCAAGCGCGAGCGCGCCTGGGCCTAAGCCTCAAGTTTTGGTTTCAGCCCCGGCGTCATCGGCGCCGGGGCTTTTTCTTTGCCCGCGATATCCCTTATAGCTTCCGCTTATGCTGCCCGAGATCGTCACCTTCTGGCATGGCCCGATGGACGCGCTGCGCCAGACCTGTCTGCGCTCGCAGCTGGCTGCCGGCCACAAGGTCACGGTCTATAGCTTCGACACCATTCCCGGTCTTCCGGCGGGCGTCGGCAATGCCGACGCCGAAGCGATCCTGCCGCACGCCTTCTCCGAACGGCTGCGGCCGCCGCAGCCGGACGGCAGCTGGCGCGACTGGACCACGCTGCAGTTCAGCGACTTCTTCCGCATGAAGCTGATGGCAAGAGGCCTCGGCCTCTGGCTCGATGCCGACGTGCTGCTGCTCAAGCCCGCAATGATCGATCCGGCAAAACCGTACTTCGCCTGGGAACGGCCGCGCCAGCTCGGCAACTCCGTGATCTATCTGCCGCCGCAGCACGGCATCGTCGCCGCCTTCGAAGAGTTGATGGAGCAGGAGGAGCTGACACCGAACTGGCTGTCGGTACGCCACCGCATCACATTCCTGATGCGCCGCCTGCGCGGCGGCTCGAACCGTCTTTCCGATATTCGTGTCGCGATCTTCGGGCCGGCGGCACTGACCGCGCTCGCGCGCCGCACCGGCGAATTGAGATGCGCGCTGCCGAAGCAGTCGTTCTACGCCGTGCACGCCGAGCCAAAGCTGTTCTTCGATCCTTCGAGCTATCTCGGCCTCGTCACCGACCCCGAGATCATCGGCCTGCACATCTCGCCCAAGGGCCGCGGCGGCGAGAAGCCGATCCCGGGCAGCCTGTATGCGTGGGCGACGGAACGGTTTTCGTAGCTCTCCCTCGTGTCCCGGACGCGGTGCGGCGCGAAGTGCCGCTCCGCAGGGCCGGGACCCAGCAACACTGCGAGATGGGTCCCGGCTCTGCGCTGCAGCGTACCGGACGATGCTTCGCATCGCCGGGAACGCTGCAGCGCGTCCGGAACACGAGATCGATCGCTAACGCCACGAACTGCAGCAAATGCTCACTCGATCGCGCCGACGTCGCGCCGCGCTAACGCGGGTCCGATAAGCGTTGTAACTGAGTGAGCCGGATTGGTATGGTGTCGAGTATCCTGGCTCGAACGATATCGCATGACTAATTTTGCTAAGGACGGGACGAGGAAACGGCGATGGCCTTACCGCTTGGCTGTTATCCTGTTCGCCTATCTGGCCCTGGCTTACATTCTGGTCCCCACCTTGTGGATTCACCACGAGCACGAAGCTGGGCTCGCTTCGTTGCCGATGATCACCAGGACGTCGGACGATATCCCTGCTGATCCCCTGAACGTTGGACTTGTTGGCAACGACGAGGACGTCGTCCGCGCAATGAACGCGGCCGGATGGTTTGCGGCCGATGCTGTGACGCTGCGCTCAAGCATCGAGATCATCGGAAGCGTGGTGCTGGATCGGCCATATCGTAGCGCCCCCGTCAGCCCGCTCTACTATCTTGGAAAGAAGGAGCAATACGCCTTCGAGAAGCCGGCAGGGCGCAGCGCCGATCGGCGGAATCACGTTCGATTCTGGAAGGCCCTTGAGAAGGGCGATGATGGTCGCCCGGTTTGGCTCGGTTCGGCGACTTTCGATCGGGGCGTCGGGCTGAGCCACGACACGGGACAGGTCACCCATCACATCGCGGCCAGCATCGATGCGGAGCGAGATCTCTTGATGGCCGACTTGCGCGCGGCACGTGTCGTCGGCAGCTTCTTTCAGATCTCGGGCATAGGCCCAACTCTGTTCGGCCGAAACGGGGGTGGCGACCCCTACTACACGGATGGCGAGATACACGTTGCCGTCCTGGCGCCGGGAGCAGCAAATGGGCCTGCGGATCCGCCGACCATTCCACCGCCATCTCTCATCGCCCTGAAAGATGCCATATGGCACGGCATCGCTCAGAAAGCCGAAGGCACGCCCTAGCCCTTGCCCATCGCCGCGATCGCGTCCGCCATCTCGATCGTGCGGCGCCCCATGTCGGCGCGCAGACGCCCTACCATCGCGCAGTCGAGCCGGATCGCGCCGCATTGCAGTCCAAAGCCTTCTAGGTATGCCGCGGCCTCAAGCGGTCGAAGCATTTCCCTGCGATCGTGTCCGACAAGGTCTCTTTGATCGAGCGGCCACGAGCAAGCCTCCAGCCCGCTCGCCAACCGTCAAAGAAGCCGACAACGGACGCAACAAGCACGACAATTACCGAGGCAAGAGCTACGAGGATCGCCACTCCTATAATGACCGGATTTTGCGTCGTTGAGGCGCCAGGCTCGATAAGCCAACTGAGCGCCGCGGCGAACAACAGCAGCAGGATGACGGCCGGCGACGCCACGATTTGATAGGCAAATACAAAGGGAAATGTTGAGGCCATCGCCAGCGACATCGGCCATGCCGAAGAGCGCGTTCGCGGAACCAGAAACATGAGGCCTGCCGCGCACCAAATGATGCATGCCACTAGGATCCACAGAGCAAGCGCGGACATGTAGAGCACGACCTGCATACATTGGCTCCTTGCGACTGCTTCGTCCAGGCCAAGCAAGCCACATCGCCGAAGCAGCGGGCAAGTCCCAGATTGCCACCCGCCGTCAGAAAGCGGACATTCCGTTTGCGAATAATCTTGCTCATCGCCGCGATTGCATCTGCGATCACAATCGTCCGCTCAGCCGCTTCGGCGTCAACTCTTGCTGCCGACACGGACCAGTGTCATCAATAGTGTCGCCAATCTTGGTCATGCGCCGCCGAGTGGCTCGGGAGACTGCTAACGTCATGAGAGCCTCTGCTGTTGCCCTCGCCCTTCTCCTGCTTCTGTCGCCCAGAATTGGTCATGCCGCAGAAGCGCGGCCTCAAGGCAAGAACTGCGATCTCGCCGAGCCACCCGCCGGTGCGGGAGAAGATACAGCTCACGGCATGGCGATGCGCATTTACCCTCGCGCCAAAGACATCGGGCCAGACTACTCCGGTTGCCAACTCACGATGTTGCAGATCAAGGAAAAGTGGTTCGTTCTTTCGTACACTGAAGTGGTCGCCGGCGACCCCATTCGTATTTGGTCTGAGCACGACCCCGATCCACGCAAGCGCGCTTGCCGGTTCAAGGCGGGAAAGTTGGTCTCGGGCAGCGAAGATATTTGCCCCGCACCAGAATTCCTGTTGTCACGATCGCTCCCACCTGGCTGCGCCCCCGTCACCGGCGAGCAAGCCAGCCGTGGCGAGCCGGGGACTCCGCGGCCGGCACGTTGTGACTACGATTAATCGCAACGACACCGCAGCTAATGTCAGCCCTTCCCCATCGCCGCGATCGCGTCCGCGATCTCGATCGTGCGCTTCGCCATGTCGGCGTGCAGGCGCTCGACCATCGCACCATCCAGCCGGATCGCGCCGCGCGAGACGTTTTCCGGCAGCTCGAACGCTGCGATGATCTTTCGGGCGCGCGCGACTTCCTCCTCGGGCGGGGTGAAGATGGCGTTGCAGGCTTCGATCTGAGAGGGGTGGATCAGCGTCTTGCCGTCGAAGCCGAGATCGCGGCCTTGCGCACATTCGGTGGCAAAGCCGTCGGGATTGTTGATGTCGCTGTAGGGGCCGTCGAGAATCTCGAGGCCGTGGGCGCGCGTCGCCAGGATGCAATGGGTGATCATCGGGATCATCGCGGCGCGGCCGGGCAGCATCTTGATCCGCGTCTCGCGCGAGATGTCATTCGGGCCGAACACGAAGCCGGAGAGGCGCGTCTTCGGATCGCGGCCGGCTTCGGCCAGCTCCTCGGCATGCAGCACCGCGCGCGCGGTCTCGATCATGGCCCAGACCTTCACGGTCGGCGCGGCGCCGAGCTCGGCGAGATGGCGGCCGATGGTCTGGAGATCCTCGATACTTGAGACCTTCGGAACCAGGATGCCATCGGGCGAGGCCTTGGCGGCCATCGCCACGTCATCGGCCCACCATTGCGTGTCGAGGCCGTTGGTCCGGATCAGGACCTCGCGCTTGCCGAACCCTTTTGCGGCGATCGCGGCGGCGATGCCGTCGCGCGCCACCGCCTTGGCGTCGGGAGCGACGGAATCCTCGAGGTCCAGGATCAGGCCGTCGGCGGGGAGAATCCGCGCCTTCTCGAGGGCGCGAGGGTTCGAGCCGGGCATGAACAAATGGCTGCGGCGCGGGCGGGTCATGCGACGTTCCTTCCGGTTTGCTCGTCTCTATTATGGCCGAAGCCGATAGCACCTGGCCTGCCTATTCGAAAGGCTTGTTCGCGCTATCGGTATATGATTAGGCATAGGCCATGACCGCGTTCCCGAAGCATTTGCTGGAAGGCTACCACGCCTTCGCCACCCAGCGGCTGCCGGCCGAGCAGAACCGCTATCGCGAGCTGTCGGTGAAGGGACAGTTCCCGGAAGTGATGGTGATCGGCTGCTGCGACAGCCGTGTCGCGCCGGAAACCATCTTCGACGTCGGCCCGGGCGAATTGTTCGTGGTCCGCAACATCGCCAATCTGGTGCCGGTGTATCAGCCCGACGGCAACGCGCACGGCGTCTCGGCCGCGCTGGAATATGCCGTGAAGGTGCTCAAGGTGAAGCACATCGTCGTCCTCGGCCACGCGCAATGCGGCGGCATCCGCGCCTTCGTCGACAAGATCGAGCCGCTGACGCCCGGCGATTTCATCGGCAAATGGATGCAGATGTTCATCAAGCCGGGCGAGGTGGTCGAGCAGCGCGAGCGCGAGACCATGGCGCAATTCGTCGAGCGCATCGAGAAAGCCGCAGTGTTCCGCAGCCTGGAGAACCTGATGACGTTCCCGTTCGTGCGCAAGGCGGTCGAGAGCGGCGAGATGCAGCTGCACGGCGCCTATTTCGGCGTCGCCGAGGGAACGTTGTTCGTGCTGGACCAGGCGGCGAAGGAATTCAGAAGCGTGCGCGACGCGGCGTAAGCCTTCCGCGGCTTGGCTCGAATTCGTAGGGTGGGCAAAGGCGCAACGCGCCGTGCCCACCATCTTTTCCGGTTGTTACGAAAGTGGTGGGCACGCTTCGCTTTGCCCACCCTACGGACTGCCGCCTCAAATGCGATCGTCGTCCCGGACAAGCGTAAGCGCAAATCCGGGACGACGAGAGGAGTGAGCGAAGCCTTACGCCGCCTTCTTCTTCGCGCTGATCAGCTTGCGGTTGATCAGGACTTCCGCGATCTGAATCGCATTGAGGGCTGCGCCCTTGCGTAAGTTGTCCGACACGCACCACAGCACGAGGCCGTTCTCCACCGTCGCGTCCTCGCGGATGCGGCTGATATAGGTCGCGTCCTCGCCGGCCGCTTCATACGGCGTGGCGTAGCCGCCAGCCTCCTGCTTGTCGATGACGAGGCAGCCCGGCGACTTGCGCAGGATGTCGCGCGCTTCGTCGGCGCTGATCGGGTTCTCGAACTCGATGTTGACGGCTTCGGAATGGCCGACGAACACCGGCACGCGCACGCAGGTGGCGGAGAGCTTGATCTTGGGATCAAGAATCTTCTTGGTCTCCGCCATCATCTTCCACTCTTCCTTGGTGTAGCCGTCCTCCATGAAGACGTCGATGTGGGGGATGACGTTGAAGGCGATGCGCGTGGGAAACTTCTTATTGACCAGCTCCTGGTTGGTGTAGACGGCCTTGGTCTGCGAGAACAGCTCGTCCATCGCGTCCTTGCCGGCGCCCGAGACCGATTGATAGGTCGAGACCACGACGCGCTTGATCGTCGCCTTGTCGTGCAGCGGCTTCAGCGCGACCACGAGCTGCGCGGTCGAGCAATTCGGGTTGGCGATGATGTTCTTCTTGGCGAAGCCCTTGGTGGCGTCGGCGTTCACTTCCGGCACGATCAGCGGCACGTCCGGATCCATGCGCCAGGCCGAGGAATTGTCGATGACGACGGTGCCGGCGGCGCCGATCTTCGGCGACCATTCCTTCGACACCTCGCCGCCCGCCGACATCAGGCAAATGTCGACGTCGGAGAAATCGTAATGCTCGAGCGCTTTGACCTTCAGGGTGCGGTCGCCATAGGAGACCTCGACGCCCATGCTGCGGCGTGACGCCAGGGCCACGACCTCGTCCGCAGGAAATTTGCGCTCATCGAGGATATTGAGCATTTCCCGTCCGACATTGCCGGTCGCGCCGACGACTGCGACTTTGTAACCCATCGTTCACTCTCCGATGAAAAAGCCCGTTCCTGAAGCTGACGCTTAAACAGGAAGAGCAGCGCTTCTATGCGAGAACCGGCCTCAAGACAACGTTGGACCATGCCTGAAGGCCGTGGATGCAGTCGCCTGAGGCCGGCACGGCCGCAACCCCCACCCAGATCCATCTGGCGCTCGCCAATTTCGCCGACGAGGTCGTCGGCACGCTGGCGCGCCTGCTTGCCTATGTGGGGACGCTCGCCCTGTTTGCCATCCTCGCGCTTGCGGGTCTCGGCCAGCTGCCGGATCTGCGCGACGATGGGCCCGGGGAAAAGCCCGGCTGGGCTGTCGCGGAGCGCTCGCACCCGGCCTTTGCCCTCAACCGGCTTGATTCATCCGAGAAAACAGCCTCTTACACCATCCTACGGCACCCCGAAGGCGGTCGCCGCGACGTGATGCGCTGGACCGGCGATGCTGACAAGCCCGTGGCCGAGCTCGAGATCTACCGGGAAGGCAGCGAATTCGACGTGACGCGGCCGGCGACCGCGGGCCTCGCCGTCCAGATGGGCCTGGGTGCGGAGACCGCGCTCGAGCAGGCCGGCCTGATCGACACCAAATTCGGACCGGTCGCCCTGTTCCGGCCATCAGGCACAGCGGATGGGACGCCGGCGTGCCTCAGCTACCTCAAGCGCAACGAGGAGCCGGGCTTGCAGATCTCCGGCTTCTCCTGCCAGGGCGACACCATGCCGGCCCGGCGGGCGGCGATCGCCTGCACCCTGAACCGGCTGACGCAGCTCGCCTCGGGCAACGAGCCAAAGCTCGCGGAATTGTTCGCCCATGCGGAGCTGAAGCGCCGCGCCTGCGATTCCCAAGGCTCCTCCCAAGGCTCCGCCGACTGGCTGCTGGGCGCCGCCAACGCACAATTGCGCGGCGCGCTTTGACCGGCATCAAGCTCAAGTCACTGGTATCGATGCAACTTTTGCCGGCACGCACGATTATTCCGGCGTGGTGTGACTGAATTGACCTAGTTGCGACCGCCCCGGCCGGGCTAGTATGGGGTGAAATCGACTGGCGGCTTGCCGCCTGAAGGGGACGTGATGAGCTCGAATTTTTTTGCCGCGAACAGACTGGCGACGTTGCTTGCGGCGGGCGCCGTGGTTGGGATGGCCTTCGCGACACCGGCTTCGGCCGATACCAGGACCAAGCAGCGCTATGACGATCGCGGCCGGCCCGTTTACGGTCCGAGCGGCCCCAATGCGGTCTACCAGCAAGGCCGCACCCGTATCTATGTGAGCAAGCGCTCCTGGCTCGACGGCGGCACCGAGGTCAATCCGGGCGACCGCAAGTTCAGCGACTACGCCTTCCCGCCGGCCGTCGGCTATCCGACCTTCGCCCGCGAGAACAACAACCGCCCGATCGATCGCCAGCCGCTGCCCACGCCGGCCGATCTCGGCGGCTATCCGCAGAATTTCCCGCTCTACTGAAGCGGACGTCACGACCGAATCAAAAAGCCGGGCTCACGCCCGGCCTTTTTGTTTTTTGAGATCTTGTAGGGTGGGCAAAGGCGCCCTTGCGCCGTGCCCACCATCTCTCCGCAGTCTCAATAAAAATGGTGGGCACGCTTCGCTTTGCCCACCCTACGATTGCGGTGCTTGCCGCTTACGCGTGCAGCTTCTGCAATTCCTTCAGGATCGCTTCGCCCATCTGCGTGGTCGAGGCGGCGGTGGTGCCTTCCGACTTGATGTCGGCGGTGCGCAGTCCGCTGGCGAGCACGGCGGCGATCGCGGCGTCGACCTTGTCGGCGAGCGCGCCCATGTCGAAGGAATAGCGCAGCGCCATGCCGAACGACGAGATCATCGCGATCGGATTGGCGAGGCCCTTGCCGGCAATGTCGGGCGCCGAGCCGTGCACGGGCTCGTACAGCGCCTTGCGCTTCTTGCTCTTGACGTCGACCTCGCCGAGCGAGGCCGAGGGCAGCATGCCGAGCGAGCCGGTCAGCATCGCCGCGATGTCGGACAGCATGTCGCCGAACAGATTGTCGGTGACGATGACGTCGAACTGCTTCGGCGCCTTCACCAGCATCATGCCGCCGGAGTCAGCAAGCTGGTGCTCGAGCGTGACGTCAGGGTATTCGCGCTTGTGGACCTGGGTCATGACCTCGTTCCAGAGCACGCCCGACTTCATGACGTTGCGCTTCTCCATCGACGTCACCTTGTTGTTGCGCTTCCTGGCAAGCTCGAAGGCGACGCGGCCGATGCGCTCGATCTCATAGGTGTCGTAGACCTGGGTATCGATGGCGCGCTTCTGGCCGTTGCCGAGATCGGTGATGGTCTTGGGCTCGCCGAAATAGACGCCGCCGGTGAGCTCGCGCACGATGACGATGTCGAGGCCTTCGACCGCCTCGCGCTTCAGGCTCGACGCGTCCGCCAGCGCCGGATAGCACACGGCCGGGCGGAGGTTGGCGAACAAGGCGAGATCCTTGCGCAGGCGCAGCAGGCCGGCTTCGGGGCGCACCTCGTAGGGCACCGCATCCCATTTCGGGCCGCCGACCGCGCCGAAGATGATGGCGTCGGCGGCCAGCGCCTTGGCCATGTCGCCCTCGGAGATCGACACCTTGTGGGCGTCATAGGCCGAGCCGCCGACGAGGCCGGTATCGGTCTCGAATTTGGCGATCCCGGCCGAATTGAGCCAATCGATCAGCCGCTTCACCTCGCCCATCACCTCGGGGCCGATACCGTCGCCGGGGAGCAGCAGCAATTTGTGGGTCGCCATGGTCGTTTCCTTCTTGATCCTCTGTCATTCCGGGGCGCGAGCAAAGCGAGCGAGCTCTGATGCGCAATTGCGCATCAGAGAATCCATCGGGCCACACAGCAAGTGGCGGAATGGATTCCGGGCTCGCGCCAAGAGGCGCGCCCCGGAATGACAGGTCGGCGGGAGTGCTAGAGCGGCGTTGCGCGCTTGGCAAGACACCATTGCCGCCGCGCCGCTGTGCAAGGCGGGCGGGGCCTGCCACACTGCGTCGGCCGGAGAACCCCTTGCACGCTCCTGACCGCCATCCACCCGACGCACATCCCGCGCGGCTGATCCTGACCCTGTCGCTGGCCGCGACCGTCGGGCTCGGCATCGGCCGCTTTGCCTATGCCCTGGTGCTGCCTGACATGCGGGAGGACCTCGGCTGGTCCTACTCGGCGGCCGGTTTCATGAACACCATCAACGCCGTCGGCTACCTCGTGGGCGCGCTGGCGGCGTCCCGGCTGATCCAGCGGGTCGGCTGGGCGACGGCGATCCGCGGCGGAACATTGGCCTGCCTCGCCGCGCTGGCCACCTGCGCGCTGACAGGGAATTTCATCGCACTGAGCCTGGCGCGGCTGGTGCTCGGTGTCGGCGCCGCGGCGGGCTTCGTCGCCGGCGGCGCATTGGCTGCGACGATCGCGCAGTCGCGCCCGGAGCGGGCCAATTTCCTGCTGAGTCTCTTTTATGCCGGCCCCGGCATCGGCATTCTTTCCTCCGGGTTGATCGCGCCGTTCACGCTGCAGCATTTCGGGCCGGGCTCGTGGTGGATGGTGTGGTGGGCGCTGACATTGCTGTCGGCCGCAATGACCGTGCCGCTGTTCCTGGTCCGGATCGAGAGCGGCGCGCGTTTCCACGAAGGCAGCCACGCCGCCTTCGCGATTCGTCCCGTGCTGATCTATCTCGCCGCCTACTTCCTGTTCGGCGCCGGCTACATCGCCTACATGACCTTCATGATCGCCTATGTGCGCGACGGCGGCGGCGGACCCGCGGCGCAGGCGGGATTCTGGAGCCTGATCGGCATGAGTGCGTTCGTGACGCCCTGGGCCTGGCGTCGCGTGCTCGCGCTCGACCGCGGCGGTCTCGCCACCGCGATCATCCTCGGCACCAATGCGATCGGCGCCGGCCTGCCGATGCTCGGACACTCGACGGCGTGGCTCGCAACCTCGGCGGTGGTGTTCGGCGTCGCCTTCTTCGCCGTGGTCGGCTCGACGACGGCCTTTGTCCGCTTCAACTATCCGCCCGAGGTGTGGCCGCGCGCGATCGCGGCGATGACGATCTCGTTCGGCGTCGGCCAGACGCTCGGGCCCATCGTGGTCGGCGCGATCACGGATGCGCTGGGGAGCCTGAGTTACGCGCTGAATGTCTCGGCGGGGTTGCTGGCGTTGGGGGCGGTGGCGGCGTTGTGCCAGCGGAAGGTGGGGCCGACACCTAGCTCCCACTAAACGAATTATATCCCTGGTCTTCCCAGTAGCCGCCCTTGTAGTCGTTGGTGACTTCCATCGAGACCACGTATTTCGGGTTCTTGAAGCCGAGCTTGGTCGGCACGCGGATCTTCATCGGAAAGCCGTAGGCGCGCGGCAAGATTTCGTTGGCGTATCTGAACGTCATCTGCGTCTGTGGATGCAGCGCGGTGCGCATGTCCAAAGGCGAGTTGTAGCCGTCCTTGTCGGCGCACTGGAACCAGACGTATTTCGCGCGCGTGTCGGCGCCGATCAGCTTGAGGAAATCGCGCAACGGCGTGCCGGTCCAGCTGCCGATTGCGCTCCAGCCCTCGACGCAGATGTGACGGGTGATTTGCGTGACCTGCGGCAGCTTGTAGAGCTCCGGCAGCGTCCACGACTTCTTGTCGTCGACGAGGCCGCGCACCTCGAGCTTCCAGGCGTCGCCATCGACGTCCGGAGCGTCGTCGAGATCGTAATAGGCGTTGAACGGGAACGGCTTTGTAATCGCGCTCTCGGGAAACGTCGGCGCCAGCGCGTCGGGATTGAAGATGAAATCCTGCACGGCGTCGTTGAACTTCGAGACCTTCGCCAGCAGTGCTTCGGCGGAAGAGGAATCGACCACGTCGCAGCCGGTGAGCAAGGTCAGCGCGCCGAGGCTGGCGCCGCCCGCGATGAAGCGGCGGCGGGTGACATCCGGCATGGTCTTGAGGGAGTCCTTGATCAGCAGCCGCTTGTCGACGCCGGGGATCAGGAATGAACGCTTGGCCATATCTGCTCTCCCTCTCTAGCGACCGATGATCATCGCGCGCAGGCTCTTCGGCACCAGCAGCGCGAGCAGCACGTGAATGACGATGAAGGCGCAGATCGCGGCCATGCAGAAGAAATGGACGTAGCGCGCGGTCGGATAATCGCCGAACAGCGTCACCAGCCAATGCAATTGCACCGGCTTCCACATCGACAGGCCGGACAGCACGATCAGCACGCCGACGACGATGATGCCGGCATAGAGCGCGCGCTGCACGTAATTGTAGACGCTGAGATCGTCATGGCTGAGCTTGAAGGTCAGGGCAGCCCGGACGTCGTGGAGCACGCCAGATGGCGTGATCGGCAGCAGCTTCTTGGCGAAGCGGCCGGTGGCAAAACCGGTAATGAGATAGGCGAGGCCATTGATCATCAGGAGCCACATCGCCGCAAAGTGCCAGAGCAGACCGCCGCCGAGCCAGCCGCCCAGCGTGTATCCGCGCGGGAAGCTGAAACCGAACAGCGGCGAGGCGTTGTAGATCTGCCAGCCCGACAGGATCATCAGGATCATCGCGACGGCGTTGGTCCAGTGCATCACCCGGACCCAGACCGGCTGGATCGTTTTGGCCGGGGTGGCCCCGACGTGCTCGTCGGTGACTGTGAGGCTTGCCATGATGGTTCCGTCCTGAACGTCGTCTGATGCCGATTATACGCCGATGCTTCCGCTTTCGTTACGCCCCTGCGGGCATCGAATCGATACCGCCGGACTCTGGTGGTCACAAAAAAGCGAGCCGGGCACCCCCCGGCTCGCCGTTTCGTCGCATCCGGGTTGGGGGATGAAACCGGACCTCGCGGTGTTACGTCGCCGGCATCAGCACGGTGTCGACCACATGGATCACGCCGTTGGACTGGTTGACGTTGGAGATCGTCACCATCGAGGTGCCGCCCTTGGCGTCGACGATCCAGACCTTGCCGTCCTGCTTCTTGATCGTGAGCTCCTCGCCCTCGACGGTCTTGAGCTTCTTGCCGTCGGTGAGGTCGGAGGCCTCGAGCTTGCCGGCCACCACATGATAGGTGAGGATCTTGGTCAGGGTCGCCTTGTTCTCGGGCTTGACCAGGGTGTCGACGGTGCCGGCCGGCAGCTTGCCGAAGGCGGCGTTGGTCGGCGCGAACACCGTGAACGGGCCCTTGCCTTCCAGCGTCGGCACCAGGCCGGCCGCCTTCACCGCCGCCACGAGCGTGGTGTGGTCCTTCGAGTTGACGGCATTCTGGACGATGTTCTTCGAGGGGAACATCGCGGCGCCGCCAACCATGACGGTCTTTTCCTCGGCGCGGGCCGGCGCGATGATTGTCGCGGTGATGGCCAGCGCGCTGAAGGCTGCGGCGGTGAGATAGGCAATGCGCTTCGACATGGAGAAACTCCCGATGATTGTGGCCAGCGGTGTGCCCGCCGGCGTTTGCGTTGGGGCAACAACGGCACCTGCGACAGTTTGACGTGAAGCAGTCACGCGTCGTTGGTCCGAACTACGGGAGCGTCTGCGAAACGGTTTCGAACAATAATTTATCGTGATGCGTGAAACTATGCTCGGGGGAGTTCGTGTAGTGGCTCCGCCGTCATTGCGAGGAGCCCTTGCGACGAAGCAATCCAGACTACCTCCGCCGATACATTTCTGGATTGCTTCGCTTCGCTCGCAATGACGAACTCGGGGCTCCGACCGCGCCTCAATCCCTGCTCAACGGCGTCTGGATGAAGCCGCGATTATGCGTCGGGCTGATCAGGAGCTCGTTGATGCAGACGCGCGGCGGCATCGACGCGATGAACGCGATGGTGCGGCCGAGATCTTCGGACTGCAGCATCATCGCCTGCTCCTCCGCGCTCGGCACCACCGGGCGCAGCTTCAGGATCGGCGTCGCCACCTCGCCCGGCATCAGGCAGCAGGCGCGCAGGCCGTTGACGCATTCGTCCATGTTGAAGGAATGGGTCAGTGCCAGCACCGCATGCTTGGTCGTGGTGTAGGCCGGGCCCGGCATTTTCGAGACGTGGCGGCCGGCCCATGACGAGACGTTGATGATCGAGCCGTCCTGCTGCTTGCGCATCGTCGGCAGCACCGCGCGCATGCAATAGAGCACGCCGTTGAGATTGACCTGGACCAGCCTGTCCCAGCCGTCCAGTTCCATGTCCTTCCAGCTCCGCTTGGGGACATTGATGCCGGCATTGTTCACGAGCAGATCGATCCGGCCGTGCTTCGTGGCGATGTGATCGGCCGCCTTCTGGGCCTCAATGGCGTTTGAAACGTCCAGCGCCAGCGCCTCCGCGGTCCCGCCGGCCCTGGCAATCTTCGCGACCACGGTCTCGAGGGCGTCCTTGCGGCGGCCGGAGACCACGACGATCCAGCCATCGGCCGCGAGCGCCTCGGCGCCGGCCTCCCCGATCCCGCTGCCGCCGCCCGTGACCCAGGCCACGCGTTTCCCGTTTTTTGCCATGCCAACTGTCTCCGTTGCTTCTTCGGGGCGGTTTTTGCTAATCCAGCCCTCGGTTTTGACCGGCCTTGTCAATCTTGCGGTCGAGGAAATCTTGCATGAACCAAGCAGCCAACGCCAATCTGTTTTCCCGCCTGTTCGACGGCCTCGATAACCCTGCGCGTCTCGCCATCGAGACGCAGGACGGTGCCCGTATCAGCTATGGCGATCTGATCGCGCGGGCCGGGCAGATGGCGAATGTGCTGGTCGCGCGCGGCGTGAAGCCCGGCGACCGCGTCGCGGTGCAGGTGGACAAGTCGGTCGCCAATATCGTGCTGTATCTCGGCACGGTCAGGGCCGGCGCGGTCTACCTGCCGCTCAACACCGCCTATACGTTGAATGAGCTCGACTATTTCATCGGCGACGCCGAGCCCTCGCTGGTGGTCTGCGATCCCTCCAAGGCCGACGGCCTCGCCCCGATCGCCGCCAAGGTGAAGGCCAAGGTCGAGACGCTTGGACCTGACGGCAAGGGCTCGCTGACGGATGCCGCAGCGGCGGCGAGCAGCGAGTTTGCGACGGTCTCGCGTGCCAACGACGATCTCGCCGCGATCCTCTACACGTCGGGCACCACCGGCCGCTCCAAGGGCGCGATGCTCAGCCACGACAATCTCGCGTCGAACTCGCTCTCGCTGGTCGGCTATTGGCGCTTCACCGACAAGGACGTGCTGATCCACGCGCTGCCGATCTACCACACCCACGGCCTGTTCGTGGCGACCAACGTGACGCTGTTTGCGCGGGCGTCGATGATCTTCCTGCCGAAGCTCGATCCGGACCTTATCATCAAGCTAATGGCGCGCGCCACGGTGCTGATGGGCGTGCCGACGTTCTATACGCGGCTGCTGCAGAACCCCGCGCTGTCGCGCGAGACGACCAGACACATGCGGCTGTTCATTTCGGGCTCGGCGCCGCTGCTGGCGGAAACCCATCGCGAATGGTCGGCGCGCACCGGCCATGCTGTGCTCGAGCGCTACGGCATGACCGAGACCAACATGAACACGTCGAACCCCTATGACGGCGAGCGCGTGCCCGGCGCAGTCGGCTTGCCGCTCCCCGGCGTCACCGTGCGCGTGACCGAGCCCGAGACCGGCAAGGAGCTGCCGCGCGACGAGATCGGCGTGATCGAGGTCAAGGGCCCGAACGTCTTCAAAGGTTATTGGCGCATGCCGGAGAAGACCAAGTCCGAATTCCGTCCCGACGGCTTCTTCATCACCGGCGACCTCGGCAAGATCGACGACAAGGGCTACGTCCACATTCTCGGCCGCGGCAAGGATCTCGTGATCTCCGGCGGCTTTAACGTCTATCCGAAGGAGATCGAGAGCGAGATCGACGCCATGCCCGGCGTGATCGAATCCGCCGTGATCGGCGTGCCGCACGCCGATTTCGGCGAGGGCGTCACCGCGGTGCTGGTCTGCAACAAGGGGGCTGACGTCAGCGAAGCCGCAGTGCTGAAGGCGCTCGACGGGCGCCTGGCAAAGTTCAAGATGCCCAAGCGCGTCTTCGTCGTCGACGAGCTGCCGCGCAACACCATGGGCAAGGTGCAGAAGAACGTGCTGCGGGATACGTACAAGGATATTTACGCGAAGAAATGAGGGGGCTTTTGCTCTCTCGCCGTCATTGCGAGGAGCTCGCGACAAAATTGCGAAGCAATTTTGCGCTGATGCGACGAAGCAATCCAGACTGCTGCCGCGGAGAGATTCTGGATTGCTTCGCTTCGCTCGCAATGACGGACTTTGTGGCGACTACTGTCCGCCCACGAGACTCATCACAAACCGGCTGCCGACGATGAAGAGATAACAGCCGAACGCAACTTCGAGCGTGCGCTTCGACATGGCGTGCGCAGCTCTCACACCGAGCGGCGCGGTCACAAGACTCATCGGCATCACCAGCACCGCGCCGATCAGCGAGACATAGCCGAGCGCGAACGGGATTTGCAGGGCCGCAACGGCCGGATAGGTCGCCGCGGCCGGCCAGCCCGCATAGACGTAGCCAAGCGCACCCGGGATGGAGATCAGCACTGCGAGCGCCGACGACGTCGCCACCGCCTGATGAATCGGACGGCCGTAGAACGTCATCAGCAGGTTCGAGAACAGGCCGCCGCCGATGCCCATCAGCGTCGATAAAATGCCGACGCAGAAGCCGTAGATGCGCATCAACGGCCCTTCTGGCAGATCGTTGCCGAGCTTCCAGGTCTCGCGCGCGAAGATCAGGCGCACGGCGGCCGACCAGGCGACGCCAACGAACACGATCTTGAACAGCCGCTCCGGCGCGTAACGCGCGACCACGCTGCCGGCGACGACGCCGATCAGGATCGGCAGCCACCACACGCGCAGGATCGACATATCGACCGCTCCGCGCTTGTAATGGGCCTGGAACGAACGGATCGATGTCGGGATGATCACGGCTAGCGAGGTGCCGACGCAGAGCGGCATGCGCACGTCGAGCGGCACGCCGGCGAGGCGGAAGCATTCGTAGAACACCGGCACGAGGATCGCGCCGCCGCCGATGCCGAACACACCGGCGAGAAATCCGGACAGCGCGCCGACTGCGATCAGCAGCAGCGCGAGCTCCACGATTTCCGCGATATCGAGACCTGCAATCACCCGGACCTGCCCCGCAGCTTCTCCGGTTCGTCCGTTCGGAATGAGCCGCGCAACAATCTGTAGGCGATCCGATTTGCATGGTCGACACGCCACGCCTCCCGGCTGGGGTGGAATGCAGGGTGCGCATATCCGCCGCCTGACGGAAAATCGATGCGCAAGGCGGAAATTGGAAAGGGCGCATCGTCCGGCCGCGCGGTGCCGAACATCATGAACTGCCTGGTTCGAACGGTGGCAGCCGGTCGGCGGCTTGGAGCCGTTCCAATAGCGATTTCAATGCGCCTCGACGGGTCGCCCAAAGGATGAATTTATATTCTATCCTTGGCCGGTGCACCATCGCTGTGGTATACCAAGCCCCTGATTGGCTTGTCGCATCAACGCCGTAGAGCTGAACGATGGTTCGATTTATGTCGATTTGGTGATTGCGCAGGCCAAATCGACTCCGTAAATAGAGCCGACCTTTCGCGATCCCCGCGTGCCCCCTGCTGGGCCGCAATAGACATCAAAAGCCCATGACCGCACGGATCGAACGACCGCTTTCACCACACATGCAAGTCTACCGCTGGACGTTGACGATGGCGCTGTCCATCGTCCATCGCGCCACCGGCATTGCCCTGTACTTCGGAACCCTGCTGCTGGCCTGGTGGCTGATCGCAGCCGCCTCGGGCCCTGCCGCCTACGCCCACGTCCAGGGCTTCACCGGCAGCATCATCGGCCGGCTGATCGTGTTCGGCTACACCTGGGCGCTGATGCACCATATGCTGAGCGGCATCCGGCACTTCGTTTGGGATCTCGGCTATGGATTCAAGGCCAATGAGCGTGAAGCGCTGACCTGGGGCGCACTGATCGGCGGCATCGCCCTAACGGTGCTGGTCTGGATCATTGCCTACGCGATCGGAGGTGGACGGTGAGCACAGCCGATACCCCGAAGCGCAGCATGCGCACTCCGCTCGGCCGCGTCCGCAACCTCGGTGCTGCGCATTCCGGCACATCCGACTTCTGGCGCCAGCGCCTCACGGCGGTGGCGATGACGCTGCTGATGATCCCGGTGCTGGTCATCATCATGATGCTGCTCGGCCGCAATCAGGCCGGCGCCAAGCAGATCCTCGGCTCGCTGCCGGTCGCCATCATCATGCTGCTCTTCATCGTCGCCAGCGCCTGGCACATGAAGATCGGCATGCAGGTCGTGATCGAGGATTACGTGCATAACGAGAAGCTGAAGCTCATCTCGATCATGCTCAACAATTTCTTCGCGGCCGCGGTTGCGCTCGCCTCGATCTACGCGATTCTCCAACTTTCATCCGGAGTGTAATCCATGACAACCGGAAGATCGGCCACAGAGACGAATGGCAAGGGCAACGCCGCTCCCGCCACCAACGGAAAAGCCTATCCGATCGAGGACCACACCTATGACGTCGTCGTGGTCGGTGCCGGCGGTGCGGGCCTGCGCGCCGTGGTCGGCTGCAGCGAGGCCGGCCTGAGGACGGCCTGCATCACCAAAGTTTTTCCGACGCGCTCGCACACGGTTGCGGCACAGGGTGGCATCTCGGCCTCGCTCGGCAACATGCACAAGGACGACTGGCGCTGGCACATGTACGACACCGTGAAGGGGTCGGACTGGCTCGGCGACCAGGATGCGATCGAATACATGGTGCGCAACGCGCCCGAGGCGGTCTACGAGCTCGAGCATTGGGGCGTGCCGTTCTCGCGCACCGAGGACGGCAAGATCTATCAGCGTCCGTTCGGCGGCATGACCATGGACTACGGCAAGGGCCAGGCACAGCGCACCTGCGCCGCCGCCGACCGCACGGGCCACGCCATGCTGCACACGATGTACGGCCAGTCGCTGCGCCACGCGGCCGAGTTCTTCATCGAGTTCTTCGCCATCGACCTGATCATGGACGACCAGGGCACCTGCCGCGGCGTCGTCGCGCTCAAGCTCGATGACGGCACGCTGCACCGCTTCCGCGCCCAGACCGTGATCCTCGCGACCGGCGGCTACGGCCGCGCCTACGCCTCCTGCACCTCGGCACACACCTGCACCGGCGACGGCGGCGGCATGGTGCTGCGCGCCGGCCTGCCGATGCAGGACATGGAGTTCGTGCAATTCCACCCGACCGGCATCTACGGCTCAGGCTGCCTCGTCACCGAAGGCGCGCGCGGCGAAGGCGGCTATCTCGTCAACTCCGAGGGCGAGCGCTTCATGGAGCGCTATGCGCCGTCCGCAAAGGACCTGGCGTCACGCGACGTCGTCTCGCGCGCGATGACCATCGAGATCCGGGAGGGGCGCGGCGTCGGCAAGAAGAAGGACCACATCTTCCTTCATCTCGACCATCTCGATCCCGCAGTGCTCGCCGAGCGCCTGCCGGGCATCTCCGAATCCGCCAAGATTTTCGCCAATGTCGACGTGACGCGCGAGCCGATCCCGATCGTGCCGACCGTGCACTACAACATGGGCGGCATCCCGACGAACTATCACGGCGAAGTGCTGACCAAGAGGGATGGCGACGATAACGCCATCATCCCCGGCCTGATGGCGATCGGCGAGGCCGCTTGCGTCTCCGTGCACGGCGCCAACCGCCTCGGCTCGAACTCGCTGATCGACCTCGTCGTGTTCGGCCGCGCGGCTGCACTGCGTCTTGCCGAGAAGCTGACGCCGAACGGCAAGCAGCCCGAGCTGCCGGCGAACTCGTCCGACCTCGCGCTCGGCCGCCTCGACCATTACCGCTACGCCTCCGGCGGCACGCCGACGGCAAAGCTGCGCGAAGGCATGCAGCACGTGATGCAGAATAACTGCGCCGTGTTCCGCACCGGCGACATCCTGAGCGAAGGCCAGAACCTGATCGAGAAGGTCCACAGCGGCATCACCGATATCGCCGTGTCCGACCGCTCGCTGGTGTGGAATTCGGATCTCGTCGAGACGCTCGAATTCGACAATCTGATCGCGCAAGCGGTGGTGACGATGAATTCGGCCGCCAACCGCACCGAGAGCCGCGGCGCGCATGCGCGCGAGGACTTCTCCGCGCGCGACGACAAGAACTGGATGAAGCACACGCTGGCCTGGCTCGACGACAACGGCAAGGTCAAGATCGAGTACCGCCCGGTTCACGACTACACCATGACCAACGACGTGCAGTACATCCCGCCCAAAGCGCGCGTGTACTGAGCGAACAGCGAAAGCCTTATCGAAATGGTTGAATTCGCACTTCCGAAGAACTCCAAGATATCAGGCGGCAAGACCTGGCCGAAGCCCCCGGGCGCGACCGAATTTCGCGAATTCCGCGTCTATCGCTGGAATCCGGACGACGGCAAGAATCCGAGCGTCGACACCTATTACGTAGATACCCATGATTGCGGTCCGATGGTGCTGGACGGCCTGATCTGGATCAAGAACCACATCGACCCGTCGCTGACCTTCCGCCGCTCCTGCCGCGAAGGCGTCTGCGGTTCCTGCGCCATGAACATCGACGGCCAGAACACGCTGGCGTGCACGCGTTCGATGCACGACGTGAAGGACGGCGCGGTGAAGATCAATCCGCTGCCGCACCAGCCGGTGGTGAAGGATCTCGTTCCTGACCTCAGCAATTTCTACGCGCAGTACGCCTCGATCGAGCCGTGGCTGAAGACGACCTCGCCGACGCCGCAGAAGGAATGGCGCCAGAGCCACGAGGACCGCGAGAAGCTCGACGGCCTCTACGAGTGCATCCTGTGCGCCTGCTGCTCGACCTCCTGCCCGAGCTATTGGTGGAACAGCGACCGCTATCTCGGTCCCGCGGCGCTGCTCCAGGCCAACCGCTGGGTGTCGGATTCGCGCGACGAGGCCACCGGCGAGCGGCTCGACAATCTCGAGGATCCGTTCCGGCTCTACCGCTGCCACACCATCATGAACTGCGCCAAGGCCTGCCCGAAGGGCCTCAACCCGGCGGAAGCCATCGCCGAGCTCAAGCTCAAGATGGTCGAGCGCCAGATCTAGGCGTCATTCGTGCTGCGATCCCGGGCCGAAATGCCCGGGACATTCTGTCGTTGGGGCGATTTTGGGTAAAATTCACCCCAACCCGCGCCGCGGGCGAATCCGCGAGCCACAACCTCCGGTTCCCACCACAAGCCGCTTCCTTCCCGGCGCAAGATTCTAGTAAGCTTCCGGCCGGGGGACCGGAGCGACCGTGCAGGGCGCACAACGCAACTCGCTGAGACTGTTGCAGTGGATGATGGCTGCATCCCTGGCGCTGCCCATTGCGCTGTTCGCGATCGCCTCCACGGTCTCCTATAATTCGACGCTCGACATCGCCGACCGTGAGATCGAGCGCACGCTCGATGTCGCCCATGAACACGCACTCAAGGTGTTCGAGACCATCGATCGCAGCCTTGCCGAGCTCAACGAGGTCGTGCGCGACCTTCCCGACGATGTCATCCGGTCGCGGGAACCGGCGCTGCACCGGCGCCTGAAGCAACTGACCGATGCGCTGCCGCAGCTCAAATCGGCCTGGATCTTCGATGCGGACGGAGTGTCGCTGGTCAACAGCCTGGTGTCACCGCCGCCGGAGCTGAGCTTTGCCGACCGCGACTACTTCTACGCTCATGTCGACCAGAGCATCGGCACCTTCATCGGCGCCTCGCTGACGCCGCGGCCACCCTACCAGGGCGCGCGCTTCTTCGGCGTCAGTCGCCGCCGCAACTCCGACGATGGCAGCTTCACCGGCGTGATCCAGGCGTCCGTGCTGCCGGAATATTTCGAGAGCTTTTACGCGAGGATCGGCACCGATCCCGGCAGCTTCTTCGCGATGGGGCGCACCGACGGCGTGCTGCTGGCGCATTTCCCGCGGCTCGATCGCGAGTTTCGGCTCGATCCGAACGGCGCAGTCGGCCGGAGCATCGCAGCCCATCCCGATCATGGGCTGATGACCATCGCCTGGCCCTCGGACGGGATCGAGCGGCGCATCGGCTACCGGCGCGTCGCCGAATATCCGATCTATGTCAGCGCCGGCCTCGAGACCTCGGCGATCCGCGCACGCTGGCTCGCCACCATGAGCCAGCACCTGGTGTTCGGCGTGCCCGCCACCGCGCTGCTGTTCATCCTGCTGGCCTTCGCCTTCCGGCGCACCCAGCATCTCCAGACCGAGGCTGCCAAGCGGCGCGAGGCCGAAGAGGCGCTCAAGCACAGCCAGCGGCTGGAGGCGCTGGGCCAGCTCACCGGCGGCGTCGCGCACGACTTCAACAACCTCCTGACCGTGATCCGTGCGTCCGTCGATCTCCTGAACCGGCCGCAACTGAGCGACGAGCGGCGGCAGCGCTACATCACGGCGATTGCGGAGGCGGTCGCGCGCGCCGCCAAGCTGACCTCGCAGCTCCTGGCCTTCGCGCGGCGCCAGACCTTGAAGCCCGAAGTGTTCGACATCGGCGATCGCATGCAGTCGCTGCGCGACATGCTCGCCACACTGCTCGGACCGGCAATCGAAATCGTCACGCGGCTGCCGGCCGAGCCCTGCCTCGTCAATGCCGATGCCGGCCAGTTCGAGACGGCCATCATCAACATGGCGACCAACGCGCGCGACGCCATGCAGGGCAAGGGCCGGATCGTCTTCACCGTGCACGCGGCGACGAATGTTCCGGACACGCTCGCGCAGCTCTCGGGCGGCCAGACCTTGAAAAATCCTGGGTTCGTCTGCGTCGCCGTCAGCGATAGCGGCATCGGTATTCCCGCCGCACAATTGGGCCGCATCTTCGAGCCGTTCTTCACCACCAAGCGGGTCGGGCAGGGCACCGGCCTCGGCCTGTCGCAGGTGTTCGGCTTCGCCCGGCAATCCGGCGGCGAGGTAACCGTCGTGAGCGAGGTCGGCCAGGGCAGCACCTTCTTGCTCTATCTGCCGCGCGTGCCGGCGAATCTCTTGCCCCGAAGCCAGGCGCCGACCACCGCACCGGCCGTGGCGGGCAGCGGCATGTCGGTGCTGGTCGTCGAGGACAATATTGAGCTCGGCAATTTCGCCGCCGACGGCCTGACCGAGCTCGGCTACAGCATCACGCTGGTCGACAACGCCACCGACGCGCTCACCGAGCTGGTCGGCGACCCCGATCGCTTCGATGTCGTATTCTCCGACGTCGTCATGCCAGGGATGACCGGCCTCGATCTCGCGCAGGCGATCCGCGATCGCTGCATCAGCGTGCCGATCGTGCTGACCACGGGCTATAGCGAGGCGCTGTCGCAAGGCGGCGTCGCCGGCTTCGATCTCGTGCAAAAGCCCTACTCGATCGAAGAGCTGTCGCGCCTCCTGCACCACGCAGCGCGGCTGAAACGGGTGCGCGACGGCGCCGCGGAGTGACCGGACCCTGCCGCACGCACGAAGCGGCCGAGCAGCTTGCGGTTGCCCTTGCGCAAGCCGGTGGCGAAAAAGGCGGCGTGACCTCTCTCCGTCATCCCGGACAAGCGCAGCGAAGCGGAGCGCAGATCCGGGATCCCCGCGCGAGCGCTTGCGCTCGTCGCGATACCCGCAGGACATAGTTTGGCCAAGACCCGGAGCGGGATTCCCGCGCCACACGGCTCCCTGTGGTTATGGATCCCGGGCTCGCTTCGCGCCCCGGGACGACAGCTGTGATGGAGCGTTGGAGTCCCCGGCAAAACCGGCTATGCATGCGCCGCCTGCAACGAGGATCGCCTGCTTGACGCCCGACAATGCCCTTTCATCTGCGCCGTTCGGCGCGTTTGCGCCGAACGCAGCACAGGCCGCAATCATTCGCCTTGCGCAGGGATCGAGGCTGAAGCGCGGCGCGTTCCGTCCGTGGATGTCGCGGCTGGTCAATTTGCTGCGCGGCGGCCCGATCGACGTGCAATATCAGGGCGCCTCGTTCCGCTTCTATCACCAGGGCAGCGCGACCGAACGCGGTGCGCTGTTCAATCCCGACTACAATCTCGACGAGCTCGACTTCCTGCGCCAGCACACGCAGGCCGGCGGCACGTTCATTGATGTCGGCGCCAATGTCGGCACTTTTGCGCTGGTGATGGCGCGGCAGGTCGGCCCCACCGGCAAGGTGGTGGCGATCGAGCCGCATCCGACGACATTCGGACGGCTCACCTTCAATCACGCCGCATCGAACGCGATGCAGGTGCGCCTGGTGCAGGCCGCCGCGGGCGACAGCGACGGCGAGCTGATGATCGAAAGCGGCGGCGGCAATCTCGGCGCCACGCACGTCGTCACCGGCGCCGCCAGCCGTGATGCGATCAAGGTGCCGTCGCTGCGGCTCACGCGCATTCTGGAGGAGGCCGGCGTCACGCAGGTCGATTCGCTCAAGATCGACGTCGAAGGTTTTGAGGACCGCGTGCTGATCGGCTTCTTCCGCGACGCGCCGCCATCGCTGTGGCCGCGCGCGGTCGTGATCGAGCATCTGTCCCAAAACGAATGGCAGCAAGATTGTATCGCCGACATGGTCGCGCGCGGCTTTGCGATCGCGCGCAAGACACGAAGCAACACGTTCCTGTCACGCTGACGCGCGACCGTCGACGCGTTCCACAAGGCCGCGATGTCCGCCCGGGGGCCGCGACAATGGGGCGCCGGGCCTTCGCCCGCATTATCACGCGAACTATTATGGCGCCTTCGTGCTGGACCCCGACGGCCACAACATCGAGGCGGTCTGTCACGCGCCGGAATAGCGCAGGCCGCAGGGAACATTGGCATGGCATCATCGTTGTCGTTCTCCTGACAACTGGTCTCGATGATGCCGATGCCGATCGAACCGCCCGAGATACCACCATCGACACCCGGCACGCCCACCGAGCCGCCGCCGGGAATTCCGCCGGGCAATCCGCAGCCTGAAATCACGCCGCCGGTGCACGAACCCGGCGAATCACCGCAGCCCGATGAATTGCCCGGGCGGATGCCGGAAGAGATTCCCTCGCGCGGACCGAATGGACCGACCAAACCCAATCCCGCGACGGATGCCAATTCGTCGCAGGATCACATGTGAGGCGAGCGATCATATGTGGGGCGATTGCAAGCTGCGCCTGAATGCGCAATGAACGTTGCTTGTGTGAGATGATTTGCATGCAGAAATAAATCGCGACGCAATGTCTTCGCCCGCCACAATGCAGCCTAACGCGTAGCCGTTCATTCCGACACTTCGTCAAACCGACACCTCGTCAAACCAAGACTCCGTCAAACCAAGACTTCGTCAAAGAACCTTCCGGGGAAGTTGAACCACATGACCAACCTTCGTTTCGTGCTGCTTGCCACGACGGCCCTGACCGCGATGCAATTCGCAAGCTCCGCATCGCATGCGCAAACCGCGCCGCCGCTCGTGGTCGCGCAGGCCCAGCCAGAATTGGGCCCTGACGGAAAACCGAAGCAGCCTCCGAAGGAAGCGCCAAAGGGCCCGCCGCCCGCCGCGCGCCCGGCAGCGCCGCCGCCACCTGCTGCCCCACCTGCTGCGCCAAAGGCGCCGGCCGCACCGCCGCCGGCGGCTGCCCCGCCGCATCCGCCGGCCGCGCCCCCGCCCGCTGCTGCGCCGTCACGCCCGACGCCGCCGCCTCCCCCGGCCGCGCCGCCCGCGACTCGTCAGGCTCCTCCGCCGCCCCCGCCGCCTGCTGCACCCAAGGCACCGACGCCGCCTCCGGCCGCGGCTCCGCAGCAACATGCGCCGACACCTCCTCCGGCCGCGGCCCCGCAGCAGCATGCACCGACACCAACTCCGCCGCCGCCCGCCGCAGCACCGGCGCGTCCGGCTGCCCCGCCTCCGCCTGCTGCGGCCACGCCACCTTCAGCGGGCCCCGCGGCACGGCCTGGGCCGGCGGCAACGCCAGCCCCGACCGCAACGCCCACTCCGTCGCCCGCAGCGCCGGCAGCTCGCCCGGGCACGACACCTGCTGCCCCGACAACCACGCCCACACCGTCCGCGACCCCAGCGCCTGGCACCCCGCCGCCCGGACGCCCCGGCGCTCCCCCGGCTGCAGGGTCACCGGCTCCAGGTGCCACGCCGGCTCCGGGTGGGACCCCGACGACGCCGCCCGGACGTCCGGGCGCTCCGCCGGCTGCAGGAACCCCAGCTCCGGGAACACCGGCTCAAAGAACACCGGCTCCAGGAACACCGGCTCCAGGTGCCGCCCCGACCCCGGCCCCGACGGCAACGCCGGCTCCTGGCGGCGCGGTGACGCAGCCTCCAGGACGTCAGGGTGGAACGCCGCCCGCCGGCGCGCCTGCGGCTGCCGGAACACCTCCTGCAGGCACGCCGCCGGCGGCACCGCAGGCGGGCGTCCCGGCCCGACCCGCGCCGCCCGCCGGCGCCGCGGCGCCGTCTGTCGTCCCTGGTTCGGCGGCCGCCACGCCACCGCCCGACAGGGCGCAGAACGCCCCGCCGACAGTCAGCTCGGCCTTCCGCGCCGCGCCGACGACAACCACGCCGCTGCCGCCACCGCCGCGTCCGCCGCAGCGTGACCTGACGCCGCTTGCAATCGGCGCGGGCGTCGTGGCCGGCGCCGTGATCGGCGCCACCATCGCCGACTACCGCAATCAGCGGCAGGAAGTCGTCGAAGGCGGCCGCACCGTCTACACCGAGCCGGATCGCATCATCATCCGCGACCCCGGCGGGCAGGAATACGTCCGCGGCAACGATCTCTATCGCTTCCGCTATGGCGCCCGCGACATCCGCACCGAGACTGTCGGCGGCGAAACCCGCACCGTCGTGATCCGTCCCGATGGCAGCGAGGTGATCACCGTGGTCGGTCCGGACGGTTCGTTGCTGCGTCGAATTCGCAGGGACCCAGGCGGGCGTGAGCTCGTCATCATCGACAACAGCTACCGCGATCCGCGGTCGGTCGGCGGCTTCTATGTCGACGTGCCGCCGCCGGTCGTCAGCATTCCCTACGATCGCTACATCGTCGACGCCCAGGATGCGACGCCGGACATGATCTACGGCGCCATGGAAGCACCGCCGGTGCAACGGATCGATCGACGCTATTCGCTCGACGAAATCCGCTACAGCCCCAATGTTCGCATGCAGATGCCGAGCGTCGACGTCAACACGATCAATTTCGAGACGGGATCGTGGACCATCCCACCGGACCAGGCTGCGAAGTTGCAAGTCATCGCCGACGGCCTCAATCGGGCGATCCAGCGCAACCCGCGCGAGGTGTTCCTGATCGAGGGCCACACCGACGCGACCGGCAACGACGTCGACAATCTGTCGCTGTCGGATCGCCGCGCGCAATCCGCAGCCGAATTGCTGACCCAGCAGTTCAATGTGCCCGCGGAGAACCTGACGTCGCAGGGCTACGGCAAGCAGTACCTGAAGGAGCAGACCGACGGACCGAGCCAGATCAACCGGCGCGTCACCGTCCGCCGCATCACGCCGCTGCTCAACGGCGGCCAGGCCTCGCTGCCGCCGCCTCCGCCCGGCACCACGCCGCCGCGCTGAGGCGACGCGCATAAATGCAAAATGGCCGGGAGCGATCCCGGCCATTTTTGTTTTGTGCGTCGTCATTGCGAGGAGCGAAGCGACGAAGCAATCCAGACTGTCTCTGCAGAGAGATTCTGGATTGCTTCGCTTCGCTCGCAATGACGAATGAGGCGACAGTCGCGGGTTACGTCAGTCCTTGTCGTTCTCGAGCTTGAAAATCTGCGAGCCTTCGCTGCCCGATAGCAGGCCGGTCTTCGCATAGAGACCGAGCTTGGTCCGCGTATCCGCGATATCGAGGTTGCGCATGGTAAGCTGGCCGATGCGGTCGGCGGGCGTGAAGGCGGCGTCCTCGACCTTCTCCATGCTGAGCCGCTCCGGCGCATAGGTGAGGTTCGGGCTCTCGGTGTTGAGGATCGAATAGTCGTTGCCGCGGCGCAGCTCGAGGGTGACCTCGCCGGTAACGGCGCGCGCGACCCAGCGCTGCGCGGTCTCGCGCAGCATCAGGGCCTGCGAGTCGAACCAGCGGCCCTGATAGAGCAGACGGCCGAGGCGCATGCCGCTGATGCGGTACTGCTCGATCGTGTCCTCGTTGTGGATGCCGGTGACGAGACGCTCATAGGCGATGTGCAAGAGCGCCATGCCGGGCGCCTCGTAGATGCCGCGGCTCTTCGCCTCGATGATTCGATTCTCGATCTGGTCGCTCATGCCGAGGCCGTGACGGCCGCCGATCGCATTGGCTTCGAGGAACAGCGCGACGGGATCGGCAAAAGTCCGGCCGTTCAGCGCGACCGGCTGACCTTCCTCGAAACGCACGACGACCTTCTCGGCCTTGACGTTGCAGTCATCGCGCCAGAACGGCACGCCCATGATCGGGTTGACGATCTTGATGCCGCTGTCGAGGCTTTCGAGATCCTTCGCCTCGTGCGTGGCGCCGAGCAGATTGCTGTCGGTCGAATACGCCTTCTCGGCGCTCATCTTGTAGGCGAAGCCTTGTGCCGTCATGAACGCCGACATTTCGGCGCGGCCACCGAGCTCGTCGATGAACTGCTGGTCGAGCCAGGGCTTGTAGATGCGCAGGCCCGGATTGGTGAGCAGGCCGTAGCGGTAGAAGCGCTCGATGTCGTTGCCCTTGAAGGTCGAGCCGTCGCCCCAGATATTGACGCCGTCCTCCTTCATTGCCGCGACCAGCATCGTGCCGGTCACGGCGCGCCCGAGCGGCGTCGTGTTGAAATAGGTGATGCCGCCGGTCGAGATGTGGAAGGCGCCCGACTGGATCGCGGCGATGCCTTCGTGGACGAGCTGGGTGCGGCAATCGACCAGCACGGCCTTCTCGGCGCCGAACGCCTCCGCCTTGCGCGGGATCTCGTTGTAATCGGCTTCGTCAGGCTGGCCGAGATTGGCGGTATAGGCGTAGCAGCGCGCGCCCTTCTGCTTCATCCAGAGCAGCGCCGCTGACGTGTCGAGGCCGCCCGAAAACGCGATGCCGACTTTCTCACCCTTGGGCAGGCTTTTCAGGATCGTGGTCATGGCGCTTCCAATCGGGTCTTGCGGGGCTGATAGCTTGTGCGGTTTGACCGCGCGAATATCAAATTTCGCTGACCTGAGCACGCATTTAATGGCTCAAATCGACGCTGCGGGACCGGTCTTGCCACCGAACAGGCGCTGGCGGAGCCGGTAGGCGGGCATGTTCAGCCGGGTCAGGGCGGCATCGACCGCCTCGTCCGAAAACCGGGTCCGCGGCCAGCGGTAGATCAGCGCGTAGCCGAACCAGATCACGACGAAGGTGACGAGGCCGGCGGTCGCGACATCGGTGAAGAAGTGCCCGCCAAAGGCCATCCGGAGCCCGCTGGTCGCGGCGCCGAACACTACCGCGCCGGCGTAGGCAAGCGGCCGCCATGGTGGTGGTGCGAGCGCAGCCGGCGCCAGCGTCCAGAACGCGGTCGCACCCTCGCCCGAGAAGAACGAGCAATTGCGCGCACAATCGCCGCGCGGATCCCACCACGCCACGAACTGCTGGTCGCCGCCAAACTCCGTCACCACCACCGGCCGCGGCCGGCCCCAATAGGACTTGAAGGTGAGGTTGGTGAGAATGCCGGCCGACAGGATGATCGTGGCCAGCAGGAACACGATCGCGCGCCCCGACACCATCAAGGGACGATCGGGCCGGATCATCTTGACCACGAGTGCGACCAGCGAAGGCAGCACCAAGGCCCAGGAGATCCACATCGCAGCGTCTCGCGCGATGCCGGCCCAGACGTTCAGCTTGAGCGGAAAGGTTTTTGTCCCGGGATCGAAGAACAGCGCGGCGAGCTTGAGATCGAGCTCGGGATAGAGGCCGAAGATAACCCCGATCACGAGCCACAGCGCCAGGGCGATGAAGAGTCCAGTCCGGTTCATGGCGCGCGGTTTAGCGGAGTGGAACGGGGATGAAAACCCCGGAATGACGGCACGAATTACTGTGCATCCGGCCTTGAATTCAATGGCAGCGGTGGAGGCGGCTGGCGCGGGGGCAACGGCTGGCGCCAGGCGCCGGCGTTGCGGCCGGCGATCAGCCAATAGACCACGCCGGCGACGATGCCTGCGCCGGTCATGATCTCCAGATGGCGCCGCACGATGCCCTCGAACTGCAACGTGTCGGAGTGGAAGGGAACGAGGCCGAGATAGCAGGCGAGCCCGACCAAGCCGCCGCCGACGGCATAGGCAAGCGCACTGCGGATGTAGAGCGCTTCGGTGATCGCGACGATCACAGCCGCCGGCACCAGCGCAAAGCCGGAGACGAAGATGAAGCCGAAGCCGAGCATAATGTCGATCGTGCCCTGATCGACGGGACCGGCGCCGAGATCGGAGAATTCCGGAAACAGCAGCGCAACGACGACGATCATGCCGCCGACGAAACAGGCGGCGAGGAAACCGATGAAGATGACGATGAGGCGACCGATCAGGGACATGACACTGCCCTCTCCGTCATTGCGAGCGAAGCGCAGCAATCCAGTCTGCCCCCGCGGAAAGACTCTGGATTGCTTCGCTGCGCTCGCAATGACGAGGATGCGAGAGCGCGGCCGCGCATCATCAATCCGTCATCGCCATGGCGCGCAGCGCCTGGCGCTCGCGCGCGCTGAGCTTTTCCGTCTCCGACTTGAGCTGGCCGCAGGCGGCGAGGATGTCGCGGCCACGCGGGGTGCGCACCGGCGAGGAATAGCCGGCGTTGAAGATGTATTCGGAGAATTTTTCGATCTGGTCCCAGTCCGAGCATTCGTAGGCCGTGCCGGGCCAGGGATTGAACGGGATCAGGTTGATCTTGGCGTGGACGCCCTTGAGCAGCTTGACCAGCAGCTTTGCATCGTCGAGCGAATCGTTGACGCCCTTAAGCATCACATATTCGAAGGTGATGCGGCGTGCATTGGAGGCGCCGGGATAATCGCGGCAGGCCTGCAGCAGCTCCTTGATCGGGTATTTGCGGTTGAGCGGCACCAGCTCGTTGCGCAGCTCATCGCGCACCGCATGCAGCGAGATCGCGAGCATGACGCCGATCTCCTCGCCGGCGCGCACGATGTTCGGCACCACGCCCGACGTCGACAACGTGATGCGGCGGCGGGAGATGCCGATGCCTTCATTGTCGCCGACGATCAGCAGCGCATCGCGCACCGCATCGAAATTGTAGAGCGGCTCGCCCATGCCCATCATCACGACGTTGGTGACGCGGCGCGTGCCGTCCTCGCGATCGGCCCAATCATTGAGGCGATCGCGCGCCACCATGATCTGGCCAACGATCTCGCCGGCGGTGAGATTGCGCACCAGGCGCTGCGTGCCGGTGTGGCAGAACGAGCAATTCAAGGTGCAGCCGACCTGTGACGAGACGCAGAGCGTGCCGCGATCGGTCTCGGGGATATAGACGCACTCGACTTCATGCGCCTTCTCGACATTGTCGCCGCTCGGCAGCCGCAGCAGCCATTTGCGGGTGCCGTCGTTGGAGATCTGCTCGGCCACGACCTCGGGCCGATCGACCGTGAAATGCTCTGCGAGCTCGGCGCGAATGCCCTTCGAGATCGAGGTCATGTCGTCGAAACTCTGGGCGCCGCGGAAATACAGCCAGTGCCACAGCTGCTGCACGCGCATCTTGCGCTGCGCGGGCGCGACGCCGATGTCGCCGAGGCGATCGGCAAGCTCGGTGCGCGACAGACCGATCAGCGATGGCTTCGCCGGGGGCACATAGGTTTCGAGTGGAGTCTTCTCCACCAGGATTGCGTCGCGCGGCTCGGTCGTCGGTTGCATTGGATGGACCTAATGGCTTGTCGTTCCGGGGCGATGCAAAGCGTCGAACCCGGAACCTCGAGATTCCGGGTCTGGTCCTTCGGACCATCCCGGAATGACGGAGAAACTTGGAACCGGCCCTATATAGCAACCGGAACGGCCGATTGCGACCTTCTCGCCCGCAGCCCTAACGCCTGCAATCTTATCGTCGGCAGTCTTATCGTCGACAGTCTTGCGAAATCCGGTCGAGCGCCTGGGCGAGGCCCTTCAGCGAGAAGGTGTCGGTCGTCTCCGTCCCCTTGGCCGAGACGCCCTTGACCACGAGATCGGCGGATTTGCGCATGGCCTCGACCATCCGCTCCTCCTCGGCCGCATTCTTGATCCAGAGGCCGTCGCCCTGCGTATACATGGCGAACGCGGCGCCCCCGACCTCGACCGAGGATTCCGAGCCCGGCTTCAGCGCATAGCCGATCATGACCGAGACTTCGTTGTTCACCTTCTCGGCCGGGCGGGTCGAGACGAAGGCATAGGCGGGATCGCGTGGCCGGTTCGGCGGATTGGTCTTCGACGACGACGGCTTTGCCAGCGCAAAGCAGACCTTCTTGCCGTTGGGCGTCGCTGAATAGGCGCCCCAGGTGCCGAACTGGCCGATCAGGGTCGGCTCTGCGCCGCCCGCAACCGCCGCGGCAGGACCAACCGGCTTGCCCTCGGGCTTGGCTGCCGTCTTGGCGGCGGCAGCGGCCGGCTTTGCCGCAGCCTTCGGCGCCGGTTGCGGCGTCTGCGCCCGCGCGGAACCGGTGATTCCACAGGCTGTCACGCCAGTCATCAAAGCTAAAATCAGCACCCGCCACATGCTGGAGTGGTTCCCTCAATATTGTGACTGGAAGATGGCCCGGCCGTGCTTTGTCCCCGTCGCAGGGATAGCCGGAAAAGTTCAATTTGGGAAGGCAGTTAGCGGGTCAGCCTTTGGACCGCGCGGCACGTTGCTCGGCCCATTGTGCATCGGTCCAGCGCAACAAATCTTCGGCGCCGGAACTGCGCAAATGCGCCCCACCGTCGATTACCACCATCTCACCGTTGATGTAGCCGGCACGGTCCGAGACCAGGAAGCTGGCGAGGTCGGCGAGCTCGCTGTGCTCGCCCGTGCGCCCCATCGGATTTCGCGCGGTCCAGCCCTCGTCGCGGCCCTCGGGGCGAAGCTGGCCCGATGCACCGGCGGTCGGGAACGGTCCGGGCGCGATCGCGACGGTGCGGATGCCCTTCGGGCCCCACTCGACCGCGAGGCTTTTGGTCATCGCCAGCACCGCTGACTTCGCCATCGCCGAGGGAACAGTGAAGGCCCGGCCGGTGATGGTCGAGGTCGAGAGGATCGAGAGCACGACGCCGTTGTGCCTGCCGTCGATCCAGCGCTTGCCGGCGGCGAGCGTGCAGTACATCGCGCCATGCAGGGTCGGCGCCAGGACCGCGTCCGCTGCGCGGAATGACAGATGCTCGCTCTGCGCGATGAAGGTCGCGGCCGCATTGTTGACCAGGATGTCGAGCGGTGCCTCGCGCCAGATCGCATCCATCATCTCGTCGACGGCGACACCATCGCGAACATCGCACGCGATCGTCGTGACCTTGCCGCTGCTCTGCGCGCGCATCTCGCTCGCGGTTGCCTCCAGCCGGTCGAGCTTGCGACCGCAGATCACGAGCTCGGCGCCGAGCGCGAGGAAGCGGCGTCCCATCGCGGCACCAAGGCCCGAGCCGCCGCCGGTGACGAGAATGCGCTTGCCCCTGAGCAGACCTGTTTCAAACATCGTTTGAATCCTCCCTTTTGTTCTTGCTTCGTCATTGCGAACGCAGCGAAGCAATCCAGACTATTTCCGCGGTACGGTTTCTGGATTGCTTCGCTCCGCTCGCAATGACGTGAGGATAGGCCTGCGCATCGCTTTGGGCAAAGAAACTGGATTGTCGGGCCGTGCTAAATCCGGCAGAAACGGGCCAACTATAATTCGCTGAAACGCCAAGTTCTCTCAAGAAGGTGCCGCCATGAAAGCCATCCTCTGCTCGCAATATTGCCAGCCCGACGATCTCGTGCTTGCCGATGTGCCGGATCCGGTGGCTGGTCCCGGCGAAGCCGTGATCGCGATCAAGGCAGCAGCGCTGAACTTCTTCGACATCCTGATGATTCAGGGCAAGTACCAGATCAAGCCGCCGTTTCCGTTCTCGCCGGCTGCTGAAGTCTCGGGCGTGATCGAGAGCATCGGCCCCGGTGTCACCGACCTCAAGGTCGGCGATCGCGTGGTCGCCTCCTGCGGCCATAACGGCGCGCGCGAAAAGATCGCGTTGCCGGCGGCAACGATCGTGAAGATTCCCGACAATCTCGACCATGACCGTGCGGCCGGCATCATCATCATCTACGGCACCGCGCTGCATGCATTGGAAGATCGCGCCAGCCCGAAGCCGGGCGAGACGCTCGCGGTGCTTGGTGCTGCCGGCGGCACGGGCCTCGCTGCCTGCGAGCTCGGCAAGTTGATGGGCCTGAAGGTGATCGCCTGCGCCTCGTCGGACGAGAAGCTCGAATTCGCCAAAGCACATGGCGCCGAGCTCACGCTCAACTACGGCAAGGAAGATCTGAAGGAAGGCTTGCGAAAACTCACCGGCGGCAAGGGCGTCGACATCATCTTCGATCCGGTTGGTGGTGCGTATGCCGAGCAGGCACTGCGCTCGATTGCCTGGGAAGGCCGCTTCCTCGTGATCGGCTTTGCCGCCGGCGACATTCCGAAGATGCCGCTGAACCTCGCGCTGCTGAAGGGCTGCGACATCCGCGGCGTGTTCTGGGGCGCCTGGACCCGGCAGAATCCGGAGAAGAACCGCGCCAATCTCGAGAAGCTCGTGAAGTGGACGGCGGAAGGAAAGATCTCCTCCCACGTCGACCGCACCTTCCCGCTGGCGCAGACCGCCGACGCATTGAAGGTGCTTGCGGGTCGTCAGGCCATGGGCAAGGTGATCTTGCATCCGTGAGAATGCGGGTGGAGGCGTGTGTCACCGCACACGCCCGCTGTCATCGCCCGGCTCGACCGGGCGATCCAGTACTCCGAGACGCCGGTAATTGAATCGAGAGGCCGCGGCGTACCGGATTCCCCGCCTTTGCGGGGAATGACAGCGAGTGCGGGACAGACAGCATGCCCACCGTTGTCCGTAAAATCCCTCTCAACCATTCCCGCTAAAATTGCGGTGCATTTCGCCGCCTCGCCGTAATGAAACCCGAATATTTCCCGATTCGCCCCAATCGCCGTCGCTTTTTGGGCTGATTCAAATTGCGATTTACCGGTTCCAGTTTGCAGGGCGCTCCTGGACAACAAACAAGAAAACTGAAACCGGCAATGCCCCGCGTTGTGTCAGTATTGGGGAGCATCACCATGGAGACGACGGCCTTCCGTCAGTCCAGGGGGTCGAGGTCGCTCGACTCCGATCAAGTCGCATCACATCCGCCTACCGCGTCCTATATCCGTGCACGCGCCGCACGGGCCGAACTTTCTCCGGACGATCCGATTCCACTCTTCCTGTCCGATCCGCTCAGCCCGCCGGATCCGCGCGAATTCGCGCCACGCGAGTTGCGCACCGGCGTCAGGATCGTCCCGCGCATTCTCGCCTCCATCCTGGCGGCGGCGGCCATCGCGGTTCCGGTCGCGCTGTTTCAGTCCGACCTCAACCGGCTGCTCTCCATCAACACCAAGTCGTGGATGGGCGCGGCCGCGGACGAGGCCGCAGCTTCCGCCAATCCGCCCGCCGCACGGCAGAGTCCTGTCAAGGATGCCGCGCGTGTGACCAACACGATGCTGGCGAGTGCTGACGCACTGGACATGTCCGCGCCAACGGCGCCGAGCCGCGAGGCGATCGCAACCGCCTACCAGACCGCGCTACAGGCTCAGCCACCTGCGCCTGTACCGGCATCTGTCACCGAACAGCCCGCGTCACCTCCGCCGGCCAAGACCCTCGACGCCGACACGCTGGCCGGGTTGATGGCGCGCGCCGGGAGCCTAATGACCGTCGGCGACATCGCCGCGGCGCGGCTGTTGCTCGAGCGCGCGGCGAATGCGCAGGATGCGACGGCTGCGTTCCTGCTGGCGCAGACCTATGATCCAATCGTACTGGGCACCAAGGACACGCGGAGCATCACCGCCGACGCCGCCGCGGCGCGCGACTGGTACCAGAGGGCCGCAGCCCTCGGATCGGCGGACGCGCAGCAGCGCCTCGCTCTTCTCTCGAACTAGAACGCTTCAGGGGACATCATGCGTAACGCTTTGAAAATGGCGCTTGCCGCCATCATGACGATCTGTGCCTACACCGCACGCGCAGAGCAGACCGAATATGATCCGGCCAAGGTCTCGGACAGCCTGAAGGCCATCTTCCAGTTCGGCTCGACCTCGACCAAACAGGCGCTCAACGCCAACACCGTCACGCTGATTACCGGCACGATCGGCGGCACCTATGTGCAGTTCGGCGCCGACCTCGCCTCGGTGCTCGACGACGGCAACAAGATCCGGGTGCTGCCGATCGTCGGCCGTGGCTCGGTGCAGAGCGTCGCCGACATCCTGTTTTTGCAGGGCGTCGATCTCGGAATCGTGCGAGCCGATACGCTCGACTATCTCGAACGCAAAGGCTTCGCCAAGGACATCAAGCGGCAGTTCACCTATGTGACGAAACTCTACAACGAGGAGATGCAGGTGATCGCGCCGAGATCGATCGCGACGCTGAAAGACCTCGAAGGCAAGACGGTGAGCGTCGACCTGCCGAATGGCGGCACCTTTGTTACCGCGCTTACCGTGTTCGAGCGGCTCGGGATCAGGGCCAAGTTCGTCTATGTCGAGCAGCGCATCGCGATGGAAAAGCTGAAAGCCGGCGAGATCGATGCAGTGATCGTGGTCGGCGGCAAGCCGTACAAATCGGTCTCGACCTTCGGCAATGACGGCCGCTTTCACCTTGCGAAAGTCGACTACGCAAAGCCGCTCCAGAACGACTATCTGCCGACGACGCTGACCGCCAAGGACTACCCCAACCTGATCAAGGACGGCGAGAGCGTGGACACCATCGCGGTGCCCGCCGTGCTCGCGGCCTATAATTGGGCGCCCAACACCGAGCGCTATCGCAAGCTCGCGCTGTTCGTGGACGCGTTCTTCACCAAATTCCCCGCGCTTCAGAACCCGCCGTTCCATCCCAAATGGAAGGAGGTTTCGCTCGCGGCACCTCTGTCCGGCTGGAACAGGTTGCCGGTGGCGCAGCAATGGCTCGACCGGCACGGCGTCGAACCGGTGACACAGCAACGCTTCGAGGCATTCCTGAAGCAGGCCCCCGCAGCCGCGAAAGTGTCCGACGCAGACAGGGACACGCTGTTCAGGCAATTCCAGGCGTGGGATGCGGAGAAGGCGCGCGCGGAAAAGAAGTAGCGAGCAGCTACACACTCGCCGTCATCGCCCGCCTTGTGCGCAATTGCGCACTGGGGCTGGCGATCCAGTACTCCGAGACGCCGGAGATTGAATCGAGAGGCCGCGGCGTACTGGATTCCCCGCCTTCGCGAGGGATGACGGCAGTGGGTGTGGCGACGACGTGCCGCCAATAGCGTCTGCTACGCCGCTTCCGCCTCATCCACCCCGCGCTTCAGCGCAGCGCGCGCCGCGTCGCGGTGCTCCGACGTGATATGGCTGGCGACCATGCGAATGGCGGTGGCGAGCACGGCGGCGTCATCGGTGAAGCCGAGCACCGGCATCACGTCGGGAATGAAGTCGAACGGCAAGATGAAATAGGCGATCGCGCCCAGCAGCGACGCCTGGACATGGCGCGGCGTCTGCCGGTCGAACGCGCAGTAATAGGCGGCGAGCAGATCTTCGGCGAACGGTAGATGCGCGACGACGCGCTTCAGCTTGCGCCAGAAGCGGCGGCGCACGCTTTCACGATCTTCCGCGAGCCGATCGGCCGGCTCGAAGCCGACGCTGTGCTCGGCAGCCATGTTCGACAAACTCCCGTTCAGCCGGACGCGGCGGATGGCCGCATCCCGTGTCGATCACAAGATGGGGACGCGGCCCGCCCCTGCAAGACGTCAGCCCTGCGTCAGCTTGGCGATCGCATTCATGGCCGTGGCGAGCGTGATGTCGAGCTTGGTGACGCCACCGGCGTCGTGGGTCGACAGCACCACCTCGACCGTCTTGTAGACGTTGCGCCATTCGGGGTGGTGATCCATCTTCTCGGCGACCAGCGCCGCGCGGGTCATGAAGCCGAAAGCCTCGTTGAAATCCTTGAAGACAAAGGTCTTCCCGATCCCCTTGCCGTCCTGGACCTCCGCCCAGCCCGGGATACCGCCCAGCGCCTGCCTGCGTGCGTCCGCCGATAGCCGTTCTGCCATGATCGCCTCCGTTTTCAGGGGAACTTTACCCTAACACCGTGCCTACGGCCGGGGTTCATACGGGGTTTGGCCGATCCGCTAACCATGACGGAGATGTAACCCCGCCGGACAAGAAATTTGCTACAGTTGCGGGCGTAAATCGCCGGCCAAGATGAAACTGAGCCTGAAGCGCCTGTTTGGGAGATCGATGACCGGGGACGCCAACCTGGCCGAAACGTCCTCTCCGCCTTCGCCGCGATCCGCGGCGCGGAAGACGGCACTCGTGTCTCTGGCGCTGGTGCTCGCAATCGTCGGCGCACTGGCCGGCGGCTACTATTTCGCGATGCGACCGGTGACCTTGAAGATCGCGGTCGGTCCCGCCAACAGCGACGACGTCAAGGTGGTGCAGACACTGACGCAGGCCTTTGCGCAGAGCAAAGGCTTTGTGCGGTTGCGCCCGATCCAGACTGACGGCGCCACCGCCAGCGCGGATCTGCTCGCGGAGGGCAAGGCCGATCTCGCCATCGTGCGCGGCGATCTCAATGTCCCCAAGAACGCCCAAGCCGTCGCGACGCTGCGCAAGAACGTCGCGGTGCTGTGGTCCGTGCCCGGCAAGGGCAAGAAGAAGGGCGCGAAAATCACCAAGATCGCGCAGCTCGCCGGCCATCGTGTCGGCGTGGTCGGCCGCACGCAGGCCAACGTCAATCTGCTCAAGGTGATCCTGCAGCAATACGGCGTCGATCCCGCCAAGGTCGAGATCGTGCAATTCCCGGCCAATGAAGCTGCCGAGGCGATCAAGTCACAGAAGGCCGACGTCTACCTCGCGGCGGGCCCCGTCAACAGCAAGATCACGGCGGATGCGATTGCCGCATCGGCCAAGGATGGCGGCACGCTGACCTTCCTCGCAATCGATTCGGCGGACGCGATCGCGCAGAATCATCCGGTCTATGAAGCGTCGGAGATTCCTGCGGGTACCTATGGTGGTTCGCCCGATCGTCCGGACGACGAGGTCAAGACCATCAGCTTCTCGCACCACATCGTGGCGCGCAAAGGCCTGTCCGAGACCACCGTCGCGGCCTTCACCCGGCAGCTCTTCGCGGTACGCCAGCAATTGCTGACCGAATTCCCGCAGGCCGCGAAGATCGAGACGCCCGATACCGACAAGGACGCGGTGATCCCCGTGCATCCGGGCGCGGCCGCTTTCGTCGACGGCGAGGAGAAAACCTTCCTCGACAAGTACAGCGATTACATCTGGTGGAGCCTGATGGCGCTTTCCGCCATGGGCTCGCTCGGTGCGTGGTTCGCGGGCTATCTGAGGAAGGACGAGCGCGACAACAACAGCCATCTGCGCGAACGGCTGCTCGACATGCTCGCCGCCGCCCGCAAGAGCGAGACCGCCGAAGACCTCGACCAGATGCAGGCCGAGGCCGACGAGATCCTGCGCGACACGCTGCGCTGCTACGACCACGGCGCGATCGAGCAAGGCGCGCTGACCGCCTTCAACATCGTGCTCGACCAGTTCCACACTGCGGTTGCCGACCGCAAGGCCGTGCTGTCCAGCATGCCGCAGAACCTGCAACGCGCCGGCACGCAATTCCGGGCCGCCGGCAACGCATAAACGCTTGCGCGCGTAATCGCCGCGTCACATTGTCTCAATATAGCTTCCGCTGTCATTCCGGGGCGCGCAGAGCGCTAACCCGGAATGACGGCGCGAGATGCGCGCGAGACTGCTAGCCAGCGAGCGATCCATGAAGATCAAATTTTCCCGCCGTCGTTTCCTCAGCACCAGCGCCGGTGCGCTTGGCGCGATCGCGATGCCGCATCTGTCGCGCGCGGCCGACCGGCCGGCGGTGACCCATGGCGTGCAGTCCGGCGACGTCACAGTCGACGGCGGCGTGGTCTGGGCGCGGACCGACCGGCCCGCGAAGATGCTGGTCGAGGTGGCAACCACGGAGTCCTTCAAGGACGCCCGCGCGCTGCCGCCGATCGCGGCGCTGCCCGAGAGCGACTTCACCGCAAAGATGCTGGTGGACAATCTTCCTGCCAGCCAGGACATCTTCTACCGCGTCCGCTTCCGCGATCTCTCCCACACCGCGATCGAAGGCGAGCCCGTGGTCGGCCGCTTCCGCACGGCGCCCGCCGACCGCCGCGACGTCAGCTTTGTCTGGGGCGGCGACGTCGCCGGCCAGGGCTGGGGCATCAATCCCGACGACGGCGGCATGGTCACTTTCGCGGCCATGCGAAAACACCGGCCGGATTTCCTGCTGCATTCCGGCGACACCATCTACGCCGACGGCGTGATCCCCTCCGAGGTCAAGCTTGCCGACGGCAAGATCTGGAAGAACGTCACGATTCCCGAGAAGGCCAAGGTCGCCGAGACGCTGGACGAGTACCGCGCCGCGCACAAATACAATTTCACCGACGACAATGTCCGCGCCTTCAATGCCGAGGTGCCGATCTTCGTGCAGTGGGACGATCACGAGGTGACCAACAACTGGTCGCTGTCGAAGGATCTGCCGGCGACCTACAAGGTGCGCGACATCTCGCTGCTCGCGGCGCGCGCGGGCCGCGCCTTCCACGAGATGTATCCGATGCGCGAGAGCATCAACGAGCCGGGCCGGGTCTATCGCCAGATCTCCTACGGCCCGCATCTCGACGTGTTCGTGCTCGACGAGCGCAGCTATCGCGGCCCGAACGGCGCCAACCTCGAGTCGGACTACGGCCCGGCCAGCTATTTCCTAGGGCCCGAGCAGATGGCGTGGCTGAAGCGTGGCCTGCTCAATTCGCGCGCGACATGGAAGGTGATTGCCTCCGACATGCCGCTCAGCCTGATCGTCTATGACGATGCGACCAACAAGAAGGGCTCCGAGGCATTCGCGCAGGGCGACGGTCCGGCCCGCGGCCGCGAGCTCGAGATCGCCGACATCCTGCGCTTCATCAAGATGGCACCGATCAAGAACACGGTGTGGCTGACCGCGGACGTGCACTACGCCGCGGCGCATTATTACGATCCCAACAAGGCCCAGTTCCAGGATTTCGAGCCGTTCTGGGAATTCGTCTCGGGTCCGCTGCATGCCGGCACGTTCGGTCCGAACGAGCTCGACAACACCTTCGGCCCCGAGGTGCGCTTCATCAAGGCGCCCGGCCTCGACAAGCAGAACCTGCCGCCGTCCGCCGGCATGCAGTTCTTCGGTCACGTCAAGATCGACGGTGCCTCGGGCCAGATGATTGTGACGTTGCGCGACCGCGCCGACGTCGCGCTGTGGTCGACCACGCTCGATCCGAAGCAGGCCTGAGGCTACCGCGCCGTCACGCGTCGCGCGCCTGCAACGCCGCTTCCAGCGCATCGCTGGAGCACGGCTTTTGCAGCCGCGGACGCGCGGCAAATTGCGCAGGGATGCCGGTCTCCGCGCCGTAGCCGGTGACGAAGACGAAAGGGATTTCCAGGGCGGCGAGCCGCTCGGCGATTGCAAAGCTCTTCTCGCGGATCAGCTCGACATCGAGCAGCGCGAAGTCGGGCGCGCGTGCCGTGATCTCCTGCAGCGCCTGCGCCACCGACGCCACGGTGCGCACGCTCGTCACACCAAAGCCGAGCAGTCGATCCTCGAAATCGATGGCGATGATCGGATCGTCCTCGACGATGAGAACATCGGCAGGAACGTCGGCCGAACGGTCCGGGGAAGCAGGTATCATGATCCTGGCTGCTATCGAGGGCTGCATGTTTTTCACCAATCTGGACGGCCTCATCCCGACGCCTGCGCCCAAGCCCACATCGGAGGGTTCCCGGAACGAAACTCACCACAGAACAGTTTTGATGTCTGTCCACATGTGCACACAAGCCGTGAACCGAGCCCGCTAATGTGGAGAGGAGGAGGGAAAGTTCACGATGGACGCGCGTATCAGCCTGGCAAACGAGATCGAGAGCCGCCCCGCCAACAATCTCTTGCGGCGCCTGAACGCGGCGGATTATGCGCTGCTCGCGCCCCATGTCACCCTCGACGACGTCGGCGCGAACCATCTGCTCTACAGTCCCGGCGACGACGTCCAGGTCGTGCATTTTCCCTGCGGGCCTTCGCTCGCGACGTTTCTGGTCCCGAATGAGGACGGCCGTGACGTCGAGACCATTCTGGTCGGTCGCGAAGGCGCGGTGGGCGGCATCGTCAGCGAAGGATTTCTGCCGGCCTACACCCGCATCTGCGTGAAATTCGGCGGCCCGTTTGTGCGCATCAATGTCGCCAAGCTGGAAGCAGCCAAGCTGAGCTCGCCATCGCTGCGCAATATCTTTGCCCGCTACGCCGATTGCATGCTGGCGCAGATGTTCCAGTCGACCGCCTGCAACGCCATCCACTCGATCGAGCAGCGCACGGCGAAATGGATCCTGGCAGCGATGGAGCGGACCGGCGACGAGAGCAGCGTGCCACTGACGCATGAGCAGCTCGCCACATTGCTCGGGGTGGGGCGCAGCTATGCGAGCCGCGTGCTGCAATCGTTCAGGGCCGAAGGCGTGCTCGACACGCGGCGCGGCTCGATCCTGGTCCGCAACCATGCCGGCCTGCGCCTGCGCGCCTGCCTCTGCAACGACGCCGTGAAGATGCACTTCGAGGAGGTGCTGCGCGGGGTCTATCCGACCGAGCAGCCGGACCGCGGCTCCGCTCAGGGCTGATTGCGGCGGCCACCACGGGTTAAAGGGCCGATTTGGCCCAGAATCGTCCCTAACCCCCGGGGATTCCCGGGCAAAATTCAATCAACCAACCCAGAAAGAACGCATTGTTTTTTGGCGCTTTTTGCTTATATTGCGCCGCAAACGCGTAGGCTGCCCGGTCGATATGGCCGGGTTTCCTTTTTGGGCGTAGCAGGCCCCGTTTTCCACGTTTCCAGCGTTATCCGTGAAGAGGTCCCGGCTTGACCGGCGAGATCGCGCTTAACCCATTGTCCGATCGCAAAGAAGCTCACTCATGAATCTTCGTAACGTCGCCATCATCGCCCACGTCGACCACGGCAAGACCACCCTCGTCGACAAGCTCCTCCAGCAATCCGGCACCTTCCGCGAGAACCAGAAGGTGACGGATCGCGCCATGGACTCCAACGACCTGGAGCGCGAGCGCGGCATCACCATTCTGGCCAAGGCGGCCTCGGTGCAGTGGAAGGACACCCGCGTCAACATCGTCGACACTCCCGGCCACGCCGATTTCGGCGGTGAGGTCGAGCGCATCCTGAACATGGTGGACGGTGCGCTTGTGCTGGTCGACGCCGCCGAAGGCCCGCTGCCGCAGACCAAGTTCGTGGTCTCCAAGGCGCTCAAGGTCGGCCTCAAGCCGATCGTCGTCATCAACAAGGTCGACCGTCCCGACGCGCGTCCGACCGAAGTCATCAACGAGGTGTTCGACCTGTTCGCGGCGCTCGACGCCAGCGAGGAGCAGCTCGACTTCCCGATCCTCTATGGGTCGGCCAAGCAGGGCTGGATGGCCGAAAGCCCCGAGGGTCCGCAGGACAAGGGCATGGAGCCGCTGTTCGACCTGATCCTGCGCCACGTCGCGCCGCCGACGGTCGAGGAAGGTCCGTTCAGGATGATCGGCACCATCCTCGAGGCCAACCCCTATCTCGGCCGCATCATCACCGGCCGCATCTCGTCCGGCATTCTCAAGCCGAACCAGCAGGTCAAGGTGCTGCATGCCGACGGCAAGCTGGTCGAGACCGGGCGCATCACCAAGATCCTGGCATTCCGCGGTCTCGAGCGCACGCCGCTCGATGAAGCCGAAGCCGGCGACATCGTCGCCATTGCCGGCCTGACCAAGGGCACCGTCGCCGACACCTTCTGCGACCCGACCGTCGAGGTGCCGCTGCCGGCGCAGCCGATCGACCCGCCGACCGTGTCGATGTCCTTCATCGTCAACAACTCTCCCCTCGCCGGCACCGAAGGCGACAAGGTGACGAGCCGCATGATCCGCGACCGCCTGCTGCGCGAAGCCGAGGGTAACGTCGCGCTGCGCGTCGTCGAGGCCACCGACAAGGATGCGATGGAAGTGTCCGGCCGCGGCGAATTGCAGCTCGCGATCCTGATCGAGACCATGCGCCGCGAGGGCTTCGAGCTCTCGGTGTCGCGCCCGCGCGTCGTGTTCCAGAAGGACGAGGCGACCGGCGCCACCATGGAGCCGATCGAGGAGGTCGTGATCGACGTCGACGAGGAACATTCCGGCGTCGTCGTGCAGAAGATGAGCGAGCGCAAGTCCGAGCTGGTCGAGATGAAGCCCTCCGGCGGCAACCGCCTGCGCCTGGTGTTCTACTCGCCGACCCGCGGCCTGATCGGCTACCAGGGCGAGCTGCTGACCGACACCCGCGGCACCGCGATCATGAACCGCCTGTTCCACGGCTATGCCCCGTACAAGGGCGAGATCCAGGGCCGCCGCAATGGCGTGCTGATCTCCAACGACCAGGGCGAAGCGGTGGCTTACGCCATGTTCAAGCTGGAAGACCGCGGCCCGATGATGATCGAGCCCGGCTGGAAGGTCTACAAGGGCATGATCGTCGGCGAGCACACCCGCGACAACGATCTCGAGATCAACGTGCTCAAGGGCAAGCAGCTCACCAACATCCGCACGACCTCGAAGGACGAAGCCGTGCGCCTGACCCCGCCGATCCGCATGACTCTCGAAAAGGCACTCGCTTATATCGAGGACGACGAGCTCGTCGAGGTCACCCCGAAGTCGATCCGCCTGCGCAAGAAGCACCTCGACCCGAACGAGCGCAAGCGCGCGGAAAAGTCCAAGGAAGCGGTGGCGTAAGCCACGTTCTCGCTCGCTGTCATTCCCCGCGAAAGCGGGGAATCCAGTACGCCGCGCTCTCTCGGCCCTCTAACGACTGCCTCTGGAATACTGGATCACCCGCTTTCGCGGGTGATGACACCTGATTTGTGGTGACTTTAGCGCGTACCAGAGACGTGCTAGAGGCCACCCATGTCGTTCCCCTCTTCCGTCGACGTCGCAATCATCGGTGCCGGTGCAGCCGGCCTCGGCGCAGCACATGCGCTGCGCGGTTCAGGCCTCTCGGTGATCGTGCTGGAGGCGCGCAACCGGCTCGGCGGCCGCGCCTGGACCGTGCAGGCCTCACCCGAGATCACCTTCGACGTCGGCTGCGGCTGGCTGCACTCGGCCGACAAGAACTCGTTCGTTCCAATCGCACGCGCGCTCGAATTCGAGCTCAACAAGGACCTGCCGCCCTGGCGCGAGCGCGCCTATGGCAATGCCTTTCCGCAAGGCGAGCGCGACGATTTCATGGGCGCGATGGACGCGTTCTACCAGCGGCTCTGGCAGGCCGCGCAAAAGGGCAAGGACGAGCCCGCCAGCCGCAGCCTCGAGCCCGGCAATCGCTGGAACCCCATGATCGACGCGATCTCGACCTACATCAACGGCTGCGAGCTCAAGGACATGTCGACGCTCGACTGGGACGCCTATGAGGACAGCGAGCTCAACTGGCGCGTCCGCCGCGGCTATGGCGCGCTCATCGCGGCCTATGGCGCGCCCTGCCCGGTGGCCCTGAACTGCAGCGTCACGCTGATTGATCATTCGAACAAACAGGTCCGCATCGAGACGTCACAGGGCACGATGGCCGCGGACAAGGTGATCGTCACCGTTCCGACCAACCTGATCGCGGAGGAGGCGATCCGCTTCTCGCCGCCGCTACCGGCCAAAGTCGACGCAGCGCGCGGCCTGCCGCTCGGCGTCGACGACAAGGTGACGCTGGCACTCGACGACGCCGAAGCCTTCCCCAGGGAAGGAAACCTGCGCGGCGCCAGCATGCGCACCGAGATGGGCACCTATCACATCCGCCCGTTCGGCCAGCCCTGCATCGAAGGCTTTTTCGGCGGCAGCTTTGCTAGGGAGCTCGAAGCCGCCGGCGACGGCGCCATCGCCGCGCACAGCATCGACGAGATCGCGGGCTTTCTCGGCGACGACATCCGCCGCAAGCTGAAGCCGCTGTACGAGTCCCGCTGGGGGCGCGATCCGTTTGCGCGAGGGTCGTACTCGCACGCGCTGCCGGGGCACGCCGGCGACCGTGCGGTGTTGGCCGCGCCAGTGGATGGGCGATTGTTCTTTGCGGGCGAAGCGACGTCGCCGAACTTCTTCACGACGGCGCATGGAGCGCGGGACAGCGGCGAGCGCGCGGCGAAGGAAGTGCTGGCGGCTCTTGGCAAGCCGTAACTGCACACTCCGTCATTGCGAGCTACTCGATCACCCGTGCCCGCAAATCGGCATCGGGAACGAAGCACGCATCATACTTCCCAAAAATGCGATAGCGATTGCGTGCGATGAGGCTGTACACCGCATTGCGCAGCGGCTTCGGCACGGCGAACAGCGCGCGCACCCAACCCCAGCCGGAAAGCAGCGACAGCACGGTCAGCGCGGCGTCGGACTTCATATACACCTCGCCGCCATGGACCACCGCATTGGTATCGGGATCATCGGCATCGATGCCGAACGTCCGCGCGAGCTTTGCCCCATAGTCCGATTGAATCGGCGTGAACCGAAAGCGCTTCGTCGTGTCGCGCTGCGCGACGAACCGCACCCAGCGCGAGCAGAAAATGCAGACGCCGTCGAACAGAATCACGTCGTCATCGGGCCATTTATGCATCAGCGATTGTCCAACATCGGGGGCGCGACCAGGAAATACAACGTCATGGCTTCTTCGCCACCACCAGCTTCAGCGCACGCCCAAGCTCGTTGCTTGCGGCTTGAACGCCCGCCTCGGTCTCGATCATCCAGTGTCCTTCGCTGCCCACGGCCGGCAGGATGCGAACATCGTCCTGGCCGCCGCCGCTGCGAAACGCATCCGCCAGCTCTTTCGAAAATGCCGGCGCAAAATAGCTGTCATTGACTGCGACCAGCGATGTGACGGGAATGCGCGCCGTCTTGCCGAATTCGGCCGCAGCAGCGAGAAGCGTATGTCGCGCGCAGACCTTGTTCGGCTCGTCATTGGCGTGACCGCCGCGTCCGGGCGCAAATACTGCAATCGCGGAAATCCGTTTCGGGTCGGCGTTCGCGAGCGCCAGTGCGCCCCAACCGCCTGCGGAGTGTCCGATCACGACCGCAGCATCCTTGCGAATAAAAGCCTGCTTTTGCAGATAGTCCAGCGCGAGCGAAATTTGCTCCGCTGTCGCGCGGCCCGCGCGTGCGTAGTCCGCTTCGTCGCAGCCACCCTGGTCCTCGACATAGCGGCCGCCGGTCGCGCCATGGCCGAGTCGCTCCGGCACCAGCACGGCAAAGCCGCGCGCGACGAGAAACGCTGCGAGTGCGCGATATTCCGGCTGCGGCATTTGTGCGCGACGCAACACGTTCTGTGTCGACGCATGTGCGATCACCGCAAGCCGAAACGGACCGGCACCGGCGGGACGAAACAGCAGCGCGCGTGCGGCAATGTCGGTATCCGGGGACGGCACGCGCCATTCCTGCCGCCGGAACGGCTCGCTCTCTGCGCCCGCTGCCCCGAACGTGACCTGCGCGCTCAGAGGCTGCGCCGTCAGCACAGACAGCAGAAGTAGAGCAAGGGTATCGAGGAGCCGCATGAATGACCGAGGACGAACACGGATGACACAGGCCAGAGTATTCGGAACGAATCACTCTGGGCGGACTTTCTGCGTTGCCATCGCCGTTCGTTCGCTGAGACCGCGGAGTTTTGCACCGGCGCATGGCAGACCACTGCCGTTCGAAATGGCGGCTTGTCTTTTTTCGGTACAACATGGTTAAAATACTGATGCAGAAAGTCCACAGGTTAACCGATAATTAACGATAGGTCTTGCCGCCGGCGCGGCGACTTGGTTTGATCGCCTCCATGAGCACAACCCTGATCGAGGTCCGGCCGGCCAAAGCTGCAGATGCAACTGCGGTGGCGTCCACCCATGACGAAGCCTGGCGTTCCGCCTATCAGGGCATCATTCCCGGCGCCGAGCTGGAGAAGCTGATCAACCGTCGCGGTCCGCAGTGGTGGGACAGCGCGATCCGCAAGGGCAGCCGCGTCAGCGTGCTGGTGTTCGGCGACAAGATCGCGGGTTACGCGAACTACGGCCGCAATCGCGCCCGCAGCCTGCATTTCGACGGCGAGATCTACGAGCTGTACCTGCGCCCCGAGTTTCAGGGCCTCGGCTTCGGCCGTCGCCTGTTCACCGCCGCCCGCCGCGACCTCATGCAGAGCAATCTGAAGAGCATGGTGGTGTGGGCGCTCTCGGACAACGATCCGGCGACCGAGTTCTACCGGGCGCTGGGTGGCCGCATGGTGGCACGCTCATCGGAGCGGTTCGGGCCGAAGTCGCTCGACAAGGTTGCCTTCGCCTGGACCAATTGACCTGCTGAAACCTTAATCGGCAGCGCTGCCAATTCGTCGATACCGTTGCTTTTTGCGCCGGTGATCGCTGGATTCATTATTTCAAAAAACACGATGGATTGGGGGGCCAAGCCCGCGTATGACAGCGCCAAAATCGCTGCCGGGCGCGATTTAACCTCGGCGACAACGGAGCCTATTTAATGCGTATCGATGCGGTCTCGATCGGAAAAAACGTCCCTGAGGACGTCAACGTCATCATTGAAGTCCCCGTGGGCGGCGAACCGATCAAATACGAGATGGACAAGGAAGCCGGCACGCTGGTGGTCGACCGCTTCCTCTACACGCCGATGCGTTACCCCGGAAACTACGGTTTCATCCCGCACACCCTGTCCGATGACGGCGACCCCTGCGACGTGCTGATCATCAACACCCGCGCCATCATCCCCGGTGCCGTCATGAGCGTGCGCCCGGTTGGCGTGCTGTTCATGGAGGACGAGGCCGGCGGCGACGAGAAGATTCTGGCGGTGCCGTCGTCAAAGCTGACGCAGCGCTACGACAAGGTGAGGTCGTATTCCGACCTGCCCGATATCACGCTGCAACAGATCCAGCACTTCTTCGAGCACTACAAGGATCTCGAGAAGGGCAAGTGGGTGAAGATCATGCGCTGGGGCGGCCCCGAGGAAGCGCAGAAGCTGATCCTCGAAGGCATCGAGCGCGAGAAGAAAAAGAAGGCGTGAGCTGTTCTCCCTCGCCCCGCTTGCGGGGAGAGGGTCGGGGTGAGGGGGAGTCTCCGCAAGGACGGTGAGCGTTGGACTCGCGGAGAGTCCCCCTCACCCGGCGCTTCGCGCCGACCTCTCCCCGCAAGCGGGGCGAGGTGAACTACACCGCTGGCCTTGGCACCCCCGCGATCGCACAAGCTGCGCGCAGCGTGTTCACGAGCAGGCAGGCGACCGTCATCTGGCCGACGCCACCCGGCACCGGCGTCACCGCACCGGCAACGCCAAGCGCTTCCTGATAGGCGACATCGCCGACGAGGCGGGTCTTGCCGTCGGCCTTCGGCATGCGGTTGATGCCAACATCGATCACGGTCGCACCCGGCTTCAGCCAGTCGCCGCGCACCATCTCGGGCTTGCCGACCGCGGCATAGACGAGATCAGCCTGCCTCACGAGTCCGGGCAGGTCGCGCGAGCGCGAATGGGCGATCGTCACCGTCGCGTTCTCGTTCAGCAGCAACTGCACCAGCGGGCGGCCGACCAGATTGGAGCGGCCGATCACGATGGCGTTCATGCCCTCGAGGGAAGGGTGCACGCTCTTGGTCAGGATGATGCAGCCGAGCGGGGTGCAGGGCGACAGCGCCGCGAAGCCGCCGGCGAGCCGCCCGGCATTGTTCGGATGCAGGCCGTCGACATCCTTGGCAGGATCGATGGCATTGATCACCGCCTCTGTGTCCAGCCCCTTGGGCAACGGCAATTGCACGAGAATGCCGTGCACGGCGGGATCGCGATTGAGCTTTGCGACCACGGCCAGCAGATCGGCTTGCGAGACGTCCACCGGCAGCTTGTGCTCGAACGAGGCCATGCCGGCTGCCTGGGTCTGCGTATGCTTGGAGCGGACATAGACTTCGCTGGCGGGATCGTTGCCGACCAGGACCACTGCGAGGCCCGGCACCAGATCGTGGTCGCGCTTGACGCGGGCGACCTCGTCCGCGACGCGCGCACGAAGGTCCGCGGCGATGACTTTTCCATCGATGATCGTGGCCGTCATGTCAGTTCCTTATGCCTGTCGATTTGACGGAAGCGAGCTCGCGCAACGCCTCGGTAAGTCGTGCCGGATCGCCCGCGATGGCGACCTGCTTCAGCCGCGACGTCGTCCCCGACAAAAGAGTGACGCTGGCCTTGGGTACGCCAAGCGATTTCGCCAGCAGCACCAGCACGGCGCGATTGGCCTCGCCGCCATCGGCGATGGCACGCACACGCACCTTCAGCACACTGCGGCCGTCGGAGAGCTGTTCGACCCCGTCGACGCCGTCACGTCCGCCCCGCGGCGTCACCCGCAACGCGATGCTGACGCCCGTGGTGGAGATCCGCCAAGGATCCATCGAGGCTCCATCACGGTTTCGCCGGACTAGGGCACGTTCGGATAGACGTACTCGGCGAGATAGAGCTGGATCAGCCAAAGCACGAAGAAGGCGACGATCGGAGACAGATCGAGCCCGCCCATCGCAGGCAGCCGGCGCCTGATAGGGCCGAGGACCGGCTCGGTAATCCGATAGAGAAATTCCCAGACCGCGCCGACGAACTGGTTGCGGGTATTCACGACATTGAACGCGATCAACCAGGACAGGATTGCCGATGCGATCAGCAGGTAGATGTAGAGATTGATGATCTGGATCAGAATGAAGACTATCGGGCGCATCAGCGAAACACTCTCTGGGCCAGTCGTGGGACGGGTCTTGGCTAGATACCGGTTCCCCCCGGCCCAAACAAGGGAGGTCGGTGCCCGGATGGCTAAAACCGGGTTGCACCCGTCCTTGACTTGACCTTGGCAGGGACTTAAATGGCGCCCGGTTGTCGGCCGCGTTTACCAGAGCGGCCAGCAAAGGGGCCATAGCTCAGCTGGGAGAGCGCGTCGTTCGCAATGACGAGGTCGGCGGTTCGATCCCGCCTGGCTCCACCAGCCTTCGCTCGCTACGCGAGCTACGGCTAGGCAAGCCAGCCGAGCTACCTCGCAGCGAAGTGAGCGAAGGCTGTCCCGGCATAGCCCGCAGGGCGACGGCGGACCTATCCACGGAGTGCTTCCCTACTTCCCCGTAAAGCGCGGCGGCCGCTTCTCCATGAAGCTTGCGACCCCCTCGCGAAAATCGCTGCCGTTCAACGCCACCATCATCTCCCGGTTCGCCTCGATGGTCGCCCCACTGAGGGTCTGGCCGGCACGCGTTCGCGCGCGCTCGTTGGCAACGAGCCTAGCATATCCAGGGATGAGGCAAGGACTTGCGCCAAGGACTTGCACCAAGGACTTGCGCGAACGCGCGATCACTCGGCGGCTTGCGCCAGCACAGGCCGGTACGCCAGCCAGCCGTCGATGAAACGATCGAGCCAGACGCGTTCCGCGGCATCGTAGACCGCGCGATCGGCAAAATGATGATGCCGTTCGCGCGCGCCAGGCGCGCTGAGACCGTCATAGCCGCGCGTGGTCCAGCAATGCATCATCGCGTAGGTCACGTCGGGATGAAACTGCACGCCGAAGGCATTGCCGGTGCGGAACGCCTGGATCGGAAAATCATCGCCTTCCGCAAGCAATTCGGCGCCGGAAGGCAACTGAAATCCCTCGCGATGCCAGTGATAGACCTGCGCCGGCCAGTCCGCGCAGAGCGCGCGGCCAGCCGCGGTCGGGCGGATCGGGTAGTAGCCGATCTGGGTCAGTGCCTGTGCATGCGGCGCGACGCGTGCGCCGAGCTGCATCGCCAGCATCTGCGCGCCCAGGCAGATGCCGAGGAACGGCCGCTGTTCGCGGAGTGGAATTTGGATCCAGTCGATCTCGCGGCGGACGTAGTCGTCGGGATCGTTAGCGCTCATCGGGCCGCCGAAGACCACGGCGCCGGCATGCCGGTCGAGCGTGTCGGGCAGCGGATCGCCGAAGCGCGGCCTGCGGATGTCGAGATGATGGCCGAGCGCGCGCAGCGCGTTGCCGACGCGGCCGGGCGTCGAGGATTCCTGGTGCAGGACGATCAGAACCGGCAGAGGGTGCTCTGAGGCGGCCGCGCTCGGCGTCCTTCTGGGGAAGGACACCAATTCTGCGCCACCAAACCTGTCCGTCCGAAACGACATGGTCTCTGCGAGTGCTATCGGTTCAAGCCGCCAGCATAGCTAAGCGACGGTTAACATCGTGTGAGTTCGCGCACACACGCCCCGACATTGAAGCAAGCTCCGGGCCACTACGGGTGCTTCGGGCGTTCGTCAGAGCGTTTTCGAGCGAAGTGGATCCCGGTTCGCGTCAAGAAAACGCGTCAAACAAGAAGCCAGAGCTGTTCCGATTCCATCGGAACGGGCTCTAGCGTCTTTGCCGCTGGAACCGGCTGGTGGCGAACAGGATGAAGCCGCGCGGGAAGAAACGCAGTGCGAACGGCACGATCTTGATACCGAGACCCGGCAGCACGGCCCGTTTATTCGCCATCAGGCCACGATAGGCCTGCCGCGCGACATCGGCGGCGGGGACATTGAGAATCGCCGTATCGTGCCCGGAGCCGACGCCGGCGCGGGCCTGGAATTCGGTAGGCACCGGACCCGGGCAGAGCACGGTGACACGAACGCCGCGCGGCGCGAGCTCCGCCCGCAGGGCCTCGGTGAGCGAGATCACATAGGCCTTGGACGCGTAATAGACCGCCATGCCGGGACCGGGCAGGAAGCCCGCGACGGAGCCGACATTGAGCAGACCGCCCTTGTTCCGGATGAGCTGATCGGCAAAGCGCAGCGACAGATCGGTCAGCGCGCGGACGTTGACGTCGACGATGCCGACCTGCTCGTCGCGGTCGCGCTCGATGGCGTCGCCGAACACGCCGAAGCCCGCATTGTTGACGAGATTGTCGAGCTCGACCTCTTCGGCAGCGAGCGCGGCAGCGATCCTTTCGCCGGCATCTGCTTGCTGCAGGTCGCAGGCGATCACGATCGGCTTCTTGCCACACTTGGCGGTGAGCTCGTTTGCGAGCGCCTCGAGCCGGTCGGCACGTCGCGCCGTCAGCGCGAGCCGGTGTCCGTTCGCGGCGAACACACGCGCCAGCTCCATGCCGATGCCCGCCGAGGCGCCGGTGATCAAGGTTACCCGCTCAGTCACGATCGCAGTCTCTTGAATTGAAGTTTTTGACCTTCGTAATGGCGGAACTGGAGCATAGGCCGCGCGCGACAGGCAAGCGGCGCTGGCAGCATGGCGGCCTGAGCGGACAACAGGGAGCAGAAGAAACCGCGGATTTACAGGGGAATCCGGAAACGCGAGGTCCGGAGGCTACATTAAAGTTTCGTCATGTGGTCCATACAACCGGAAATCATGCCGCGTTGGCGACAGCTCAGCCGCCGAGCGCGCCATCTTTGACCTGACCGCCGGCGCGGTTCGCGACCGCGTGCTTGAGATCGATCCGGTCGCGCTGGGAAATCCCGAGCAGGTCGGAGGCGCGCCAGACGACGTTGTCCTCGAACTCGGTGACCTCGCCGTCGGCATAGACCAGCTCCCACATCATCTGCACGATGCGCTTGCGGCCCTCTTCGTCGAGCGAGCGCATGATCGCGCTGGTGAAGTGATAAAGATCGACCGCCTCGCCCTCGACCTCAGTCGCATCCGCAATCAGCCGGTCGGCCGCGCCACGGTCGAGCTTAAAATGGCTTTCGATCAGATTGTGCAGCTTGCTCTGCTCGGCCTGCGTCGGCTGCCCGTCCAGCGAAACCACGTGGACCAGGAGTGCGGTGGCCGCCAGCCGATAATCGCTATCGCCGAAGGCGCGGTCCTGGGCATGAGGAGCAACAATGTCGGCGATGAATTGGCGCAGGCCGTCGAGCATAAGATCCTACCTGAATCGATGACGCCGCGAGGAACGCAGCCGCTACCGGCATTATATGAGTGGGAAACTCAACCGGCGCAACATGCGTCAGTTCCGCGCGCTGCATTACGTTTCGGCAATCTGGGTAGCGCTAATGCGCAAAGGCCTCACGGTATCTCGTACACCACCATCTTGTCGGCGATGCCGCGCAGCGCTGCCTGCTTCTGGATCGGCTTGATGGCACGTTGCTGCAAAACCTCGGCGACCGCCGGCGCATCCAGCACCGGGCCGGTGATATGGATCTCCCGCGCGGTCGACAGGCTCTGCACGCGCGCGGCGATGTTGACGGTCTGGCCGAAATAATCCTGCCGCTCATTGAGCATCACCGCGAGGCACGGACCTTCATGGATGCCGATCTTGACGATGAGATCAGCGGTGCCGCGCTGCTTGTTGAGCTGGTCCATCGCCGCGCGCATCCGCAGGCCCGCGACGATGGCATGCTCGGGACGGACGAACGTCGCCATCACGGCATCACCAATCGTCTTCACCACCGCGCCTTTCTCGGACGAGATGATCTCCAGCAGCGCATGGAAATGCGCGCGCACGAGATCGAAAGCGGCAAGATCGCCGACGCGCTCGTAGAGCGCGGTCGAGCCCTTGAGGTCGGTGAACAGGAAGGTCAGCGAGGTGATCTGGAGCCGCTGGTCGAGACTGAGATTGTCCGCCTTGAAGACATCGCGAAAAGTCTGGTTCGACAGCATCCGCTTGGCGGTAAGGAACGGCTTGCGCTTGCCGATCAGATGATGGAGCGCTTCGGCCGCGATGAACACCGACGGCAGCACGCGGACGCCGGCCTGGTTTTCCAGCGATAGCCGCAGCGGGCCCGGCCGCATCGTCGCGGTGCCGGTCGGAGCCTGCACCCTGTTGTACATGATGGCGAGCTGCTGGCGGTCCTTGGTCGGCTCCCCCTGGACGTCGATGAAATGGGCGGCGTGCGTCACCGGTTCGAAGATGATGATGAAATCGTTCGGCAGTTGCAGCGACATCGTCGCCTTCTCGCCGGCCGGCAACTCCATCGTATCGAGCGTCACCTCGTTGGCGAGCGTGGCAAACGACTCCTTGTTGAAGTCGACGCCCGAACTCCAGAACACCTGCTTGAAATACTCCCACACCGGAAGCGAGTTGGGGTCGTGCGCCGCGATATGGCGCACGCGCGGATTCACCGTGAAGGAGACTTCGACCTGGTCATCGACCGAGGCCTTGTAGCCGCAGGCGCAAAGCGCACAGTGATAATCGTCCGGCTTCAGTGCCTTCAGCGTCGAGTGCGCCCCCAGCACGCCGCCGCATCCCGGGCACAGCACGTTCCAGCCGAGATCGAACAACCCGAGCCGTGCCGAATGCAGGAAGGCCGAGATCGCGCGCTCCTCATCCACGCCATGCTGCCTGGAGAAGTCGAGCACATTGACGCGATTGAGCTCGTGATCCTCACCGTGGCCGATGAGGTATTGAATCGCATCTACCGCCTTCGGGTCGGCGGTCTGCTTCAGGACCGAAAGCTGGGCTTGAATATCGCTCATGGCGCAACTCTATCTAGGGTGGATCACGCCATTAGCCAGACGAACGCCTGTCACCTGCGCGTGATGCGGAACATGGGTGAGTGATCCGGCTGGGTCGTGACGACACCATGCGGGATCACGGGAATTGTGTCGGCCAGCTCGACGCGGAACGCGCCGATCAGTCGCGCCAGCGCCAGCACGGATTCGGCTTGCGCGAACGGCGCGCCGACACAGACGCGCGGGCCCGCGCCGAACGGCAGATAGGCGAAGCGATCGGGCGCCTCTTTCGACATGAAGCGCTTTGGAATGAACGCGTTCGGCTGATCCCACAGCTTCTCGTGCCGGTGCAGCAGCCAGGGCGCGATCATGATGATGTCGCCCTTGCTGACCTTAGCACCGGCCACAACGTCCTTGCCGCGCGCGGCCCGGGCGACAAGGAAGGCCGGCGGATAGAGCCGCATGGTCTCATCGACCACGGCGCGGGTGAATTTTTGCCGGTCGATATCGGCCATGCTGTCGAGATGCTCGCCGCTTGTCTCGGAGGCGACCTCCTCCTGCGTATCAGGATCGAGCGCCAGCAGGTAAAGCGCCCAGAACAGCGCGGTCGCGGTCGTCTCATGACCTGCGAGGATCATGGTCGCAACCTCGTCGACGAGTTGCTCGTCTGAAAAGCCCTTGCCGGTTTCAGGATCGCGCGCCTCGTTCATGAGATCGAACAGATCGCGCGGCGGCGCGCCCTCATTCTTGCCCGCCGCCCGCCGCTCGGCGATCAGCATCGCGACGAATTCGGTCCAGCGGGTACGGAAGCGGGCGCGGGCTCGATCCATCGGCGTCGGCCAGGAGACCGGCAGCACCATGTCGAGGAAGTAGGCCCGCCCGAGCCGCTCGGCATATTCCATGACGAAGTTGCGCAAGGTCGGACCGTGCCGGTCCATGCCGAACGAGAACATCGTGCGGCCGGCGATCTCCAGCGTCATGCGTTGCATGATCTCGCGCAGATCAATCGGCTCGTTCGTGCGCGCATCCAGCTTCGCGATGGTCTCGTCGAGCACCGCCGTCATGTGCGGGACGAGATTGGCGGTGGCGCGCGGCGTGAAGGCGGGTGCGAGCGTCCGGCGCTGATGCGTCCAGGCGTGGCCCTCGGCGAGCAGGAGACCTTCACCGAGCACGGGACGCAGCATGCGGATGCCCGCCGGTGTCCGCGTATAGTTCTCGTAATTGCTGAGCAGGACGTGCCGGATCGCATCCGGCTGGTTCAGGATGAAGCTCTTGTGCAGGAGGAAGCGGCCCTGGATGATCTCTTCCTCATAGGCGCGCTGCCCCCAGGTGGCGATCATGTTCTGCTTGATCACCGCAAGCCGGCCGAAGAACGACAGATTGTCCGGCGCGCGCGGCGGGGTCGGGGGGATGATGGGCCGACGCACGCTGGCGATGTTCATGGCTCTCTCCCGCAGACCTCACGCAGGCAATTAGCTAGTAAGTCAGTTCGGCAACCGCAATCCTGTTCTCGGAGGCCGGCCAGGCGCGTGCCACAATTCGTTCCTGGTTGAACTGGGCCACGATATTGCGCCCGACCTCGCTGGCCGGAAGGCGCAGGGTTGCTGCCGCATCCGTGGGCACGCCCGGATGGACGTCGGCGGGCTCCTGGCCGTCGAACAGGACGATGTCGCGCGGCAGGCCGAAATAGCCTCGCGGGCGTGTCATGATCACGACCGCGCCGGCGTCCTTGTCCGCCGGCATGAACGGGCGCGCGGCGCGCAGATGCACGACGTCGGAGGAGCGCGGGAAGGGCGAGCGGTAGAAATGCGTAATCGGGGCGTCCGGCGTAGTCAGGACGATCTCGAGCGGCGAGGTCGGATCGACCGTGGCCGGCCCCCAGCGGCCGTCGGCGCCCGTCGTCGCGCGGTGCACCACATCGCCCCTTCGCTCCCCGCTCTCGCGGTCGACATAGTTGATCTCCACCACCGCCCCGGCCACGGGGCGATTGGTCGGCACACCGTCTACCGCGCCCGTGACCAATCCACTGATGTGAACGGTCTGCTCTGGCGCGATCGCGATGCGCGCAGGTTCGCGGCCGGCGATGAACTTGTAGATCTCCCGGAAAGCGCGCGGGTGATATGCCGTCTCGCGATGGTCGATCGTGCCGAGCACGAGATTGGTCGCGCCCTTCAGCTCCGGCCCCTCGGCGGTGACATTTGTCGGCATGCCCGGCTTGCCCATGAAGCGGCCATCGGGTTGCGCATATTTGTCCATGCCGTCGCTGCGCAGGGTAAGGAAAGCCGTGCCCGGCGTCACCTCGCTGTCGCCGTCGTTCAGGCCGCGCAGGAAGGGTCCGCGTCCGTTGAACTCGCTGCCGAGGAGATCATCGAGCGCAAACACGCCGTGATTGGGCGTGCCGCACAGGACGGCGTGACTGACGTCGCCGGCGCCCCCGTTCTTGATGACGTTGCGGATGGAGTTACCACCGCGCGAATTGCCGACCAGCGCGACGCGCGACGCGCCGGTGCGGCGCTTCAGCTCGGCGATGGCGGCGGCAAGCTCGCGGCGCTGATCCTCGGTCGAGGAGCGGTTGGCCTGCTCGACCGTATCGTCGCTGCGCGCGCTGGGATTGGTGAAATTGATCGCCATCATGCTGTCACGCGCGATGCCGTTGGATTCCATCCGCCACAGCGTCGTCATCCAGAGTGCGTCGTAGTCGCCATTGCCATGGACGAACAGGATCGGCGGCACCTCAGGGTTGTTGTCTGGACTCCGGGCCGCGGATGGCGCTTGCGCCAGCGCATCGCCGCGGAAGCTCGCAACCGCGAAAGCCAGGCCACCCGCACCCTGCAGGATCGTCCGTCGTGACAGCTTCATCTGTTCCTCCCCGTCAGAACCATGTCTTTGCACCGCTTATAGCGGCCTAACCACTGGACAGCGAAGGACTTTCGCAGGCATCACTGGAGATGCCGAAATCATTGAAGTCATTTCTGCCAGACGAGTTGTAAGAGGATATGACCGAGCAGACCAACCGCCAGAGACGCTCCACCGACGGCATTGCGGCGCCGCTGCGGTATACCGTGTTCCGGCGTATCTGGCTCGCGAGCCTGCTTTCCAATCTCGGCCTCCTGATCCAGGGCGTGGGCGCGGCCTGGGCGATGACGCAGATGGCGGCCTCCGCCGACAAGGTGGCGCTGGTGCAGACCGCCCTGATGCTGCCGATCATGCTGATCTCGATGCCGGCCGGCGCCATCGCCGACATGTATGACCGGCGCATCGTGACGCTGGTCTCGCTCATGATCGCGCTGATCGGCGCGTCCGCCCTCACCGTCCTGGCCGGGCTCAAGCTTATCACCCCGGAGACGCTGCTGGCCTTCTGCTTCGTAGTCGGCAGCGGCAATGCGCTGTTCGGACCTGCCTGGCAGTCCTCGGTCAGCGAGCAGGTGCCGCCCGAAGCCCTGCCATCGGCGGTCGCGCTCAACGGCATCAGCTACAATATCGCACGCAGCTTCGGCCCCGCGGTGGGCGGCGTCATCGTCGCCGCGCTCGGGGCGGTGGCCGCCTTTGCCTGCAACGCGATCCTCTATCTGCCGCTGCTGGTGGTGCTGCTGCTCTGGCGGCGGACGACCGAGCCCTCACGTCTGCCGCGGGAGAGACTCAACCGCGCGATGGTCTCGGGCTTCCGCTACATCACCAACTCGCCGCCGATCAAGATCGTGCTGTTGCGTACGCTGGTGATGGGCCTGTGCGGCGGTGCCGTGATGGCACTGATGCCGCTGGTCGCGCGCGACCTCCTGCATGGCGGCGCGCAGACCTACGGCATCATGCTCGGCGCTTTCGGCATGGGCGCCGTCGTCGGCGCGCTCAACATCCACGAATTGCGCAAACGCATGAGCGGCGAGTCCGCGATCCGCGCCTGCACGATCACGATGGCGTTTGCGATGGCGGCGCTAGCGCTCTCCAGCGAGCCGGTGCTGACCGCGGCTGCGCTGGTGCTGGCCGGCGCGGTCTGGATGGCCTCCGTCGCACTGTTCAATATCGGTGTGCAGCTTTCGGCGCCGCGCTGGGTCGCGGGGCGATCCCTCGCCGCGTTCCAGGCTTCGATCTCCGGCGGCATCGCGATCGGCGCCTGGGGCTGGGGCCATCTCACCGACTATGCCGGCGTCGAGGTCGCGTTGCTGGTGGCCGCCGGTCTGATGCTGCTCTCGCCGCTGCTGGGAATCTGGCTTGCGATGCCGCGCGTCGGCGCCCGCAACGAGGATGCCGAGGTGCTGGCCGATCCCGAAGTCAAGCTGTCGCTGACCGGGCGCAGCGGACCGCTGGTGGTGGAGATCGAATATCGCGTCTCCCAAGCGAACGCGCGCGCCTTCCACAATGTGATGCAGGACGTGCAGCTCTCCCGGCAGCGCAACGGCGCCTATGGCTGGTCGATCGCGCGGGACATCGCCGATCCCGAATTGTGGACCGAGCGCTATCACTGCCCGACCTGGTTCGATTACTTACGCCAGCGCAACCGTTCGACCCAGTCCGAACGCGCGCTGCATCAGCAGGCGATCGATTTCCACATCGGCCCCGATCCGGTGCGGATCCGCCGCATGCTGGAGCGGCCGTTCGGCTCGGTGCGCTGGAAGGAAGAGACGCCGGATCGCGCCAACGCCGAGGTGCTGCCGGTGGTCGCGACAGCGGCGGGCAGCAGTACGTAGGCCTTTACTGCCCGTGCTCCGTCAGCACCTTGTCGCAGGCCTTGTTCAGCTTGGCGCGGTTCTGCTTCAGGCAGGCGAGCACGGCGCTATCGCCACTATTCATCACGGCGCGGCAATGACGCGTGACGTCGCGCGCGCAGGCGTCGTGGCCGGGCTGCTGCTGCGCTGAAGCGCCGGATGCGCACAGGATCAAAGGAAGAATGAAAAGAAATCGGCTCATCGCGTAATACCTTGTACCCGGAAAGATGTGCGGGCGAAGCTAGAGCGGTGATGCAGGAGCCGCAACGGCTTTATTGGCAGGCTGACTTTGCAGGCTGATTGCCGCGTGGCCTCGGCTTGACGCCGGGGCACATCGCGTGGGGAGCTAACCGACGCAACGACGCTATCGTTGCGCTGTTATTGACCGTCCTGGGCGTCAGCGACCTTGCGTGAGGCGCCCTTGGCAAGATCCTTGTCCATCACGGCGCGGCAGCCGGCGCTCAGATCGGAGCGATGCTTCGTCATGCACGCGGTGATCTTCGGAATGTTCGGGATTTCCGACGAGCACAGGCGGAAGGCGTCGCCGGTGCACATCTGCTGCGCTTCGGCCGAGAAGGCGAAGCCCGAGGTGGTCGAGATGATCGAGACGATGGCGGCAAAGCCCAGAGCCAGGCCGGTGTCGCGGATCTTGGCGGTGAAGGACGAGGTGGTCATTCGAAGCTCCCATTGGCACCGCGGGAAGCGGGCCCGTTGTTGATGGGAATGACCATGCTCCTCCAAAATCCTTTCCACTGTGATCACCGTCACGGGCGGCCCACTCTCCGTGACATCGGTCACTTTGGCGCATCCACCTGAAATTCCACTGCAACCGCTGTCGTGTTGGTGTCACGTTAACTGTTCCTTCGCATTAATGGCCGGGCGCGCGGGCAATTCCGCTGGTTTGGTTGCGTATTTGGAAAGAGTAGCGATGCGTAATGCGTTGGGCCTGATGCTGGCCAGTGTCCTTGCGGCGGTCGTGATCGCCGGAGGTTGGTATTTTTATTCCTCGCGCGCCGACCAGGGCGCTCCCAAGACAACAGCCGCCCGTGCGGCCGATCCTCTGCCGGCGCCGGCCAAGCTTGCCGCCAAGGACGACGTCGAGACCACTGCGGCGCTCGCGGGCAAACCCGCCGCTCCTGCCGCCGGGTCCGCGCCAGCGCCCGCACCGGCGGTGGCACCGGTTCAGCAGACGACGACCTGCACCAATCCGAATGCATTGGGCGTCTCGCGCGTGGTCGAAATCGACACGACGGGCGGCCCGGGCTTTGGCTTCGAGCAGTTCAAGCAGTTTGATTTCCTTGCCGACAAGGAGGTCGTGCTGACCTTCGACGACGGTCCGTGGCCGCACAACACGCCCGCCGTGCTGAAGGCATTGGCCGATGAATGCACCAAGGGCCTGTTCTTCTCGGTCGGCAAGCACGCCACCTGGCATCCGGAGATCCTGCGTCAGGTTCTGGCCCAAGGCCACACGGTGGGCGCGCACACCTGGTCGCACGTCAATCTCAACGGCAAGAAGATGACGGAGCAGGAAGCCAAGGACGAAATCGAGAAGGGATTCAGTGCGGTGAAATGGGCGCTCGGCACCAATCCGTCGCCGTTCTTCCGCTTCCCGCAGCTTCAGCAGAATCCGGCGCTCGTGGGCTATCTCGGCAGCCGCAACCTCGGAATCTTCTCGACCGACGTCGACTCCTTCGATTTCCGCAAGGAGAGCACGCCGGACAAGATCATCAGCAACGTGATGACCAAGCTCGACAAGCTCGGCAAGGGCATCATCCTGATGCATGACTTCCAGAAGCGCACCGGCGAAGCGCTGCCGACGCTGCTCGCGCGCCTCAAGGCCGGTGGCTACAAGGTCGTGCAGATCAAGGCGAAGACGACATTCGACTCGCTGCCCGAGTATGACGAAGCGGTGCTCAGGGAGTTGAAGGTGCCTGCGTCCAGCGCGACCAACGCGCGCCCGGTCTCGAGCGTGGTGCAGACGGTTTCGCAGCGCTGAGCGCGTCAGGTTTCGACGAGCATGATGGCCGGGCTCAGCCCGGCCATTTCCATTTTGGGAGTGTCACGCCGCCGCTTACCAGTAGACGCCGTGGCGGTGCAGCTCGCTGATGATGCGGCCTTCGGTCCAGGTCCGCGTGTGCCTGGGCTTGTCGGCTTTCGCGGTGGACTTGGGCGCAGGCTGGGACCCGGCAGGCGCCGACGTCGTCGTGTTCGCCGCGGCCGGTGCCGTGGCCGAAACCGCCGGCGGACGATCGACATATTTCGGAGCGTCGGACACTGGCGCGACTTCGCTCACCTCGGTCGTTGCGGTCGTCGGCGCGGCCGCTTGTGCAGCCGGGGCCTGCTCATTGGCCGCGGCCAGCGAGAGGCTGCGTGCGCCGCCTGCCTCGGCAGATGCAGAGACCAGAACCATGGCGGCAACCAGAATGATCTTGCGCATGTGAAAATTCCCCGTGTTTGCGTGACCAGGACACTACGGGAGGGCCGCGGGAGGTTATGTGATGAAAATCACGCCGGCTGCCGTCTCCGATTTCAGCAGCGCACCGCAGTGACACAAGCATCGAGCGCGATCACGGGCGCGCGGGCGTCAGTGGGCAAAACCTGGGCTTGTGACGATCGGATGAAATCTGAGTGCTGGTGCCGCAAGAGGGACTCGAACCCCCGACCCCGTCATTACGAATGACGTGCTCTACCAGCTGAGCTATTGCGGCGAACCCTGCCGGGCCCGGGCGATGCCGGCCCCGATACGCGCTCCTGATATCGGGCATGGCCCGGATTGGCAAGGACAAGCGGCAGGCGAATGCGGCTCACGCGCCCCAGCGCGACCAGAATCCGCGCCAACCGCCGGCCTGGGCCTTGGATGTACCGATTTGTTCCGTAAATTCATCGCTCGGACCGTCGTCATCGATGCCGGGATCATCCGGCGCCCGAACGATCGGGATGATGGCCTGGATCGGCGCCTGTATGGGCTTGCCGAGGTCGGCACGGGCCCGGAACACCGGGGTTGCCGCCAGCGGCGATGATTCGGCGGCCTCAGGGACCGGCTCGACCGGCTCAGCAGGTGTCACCACCGGTTCTTCCTCGACCGCCGGAGGCGCGTTGTCCTGCGCGGCCAAAGCAGGGGCCGGGGTCGGGATAGGTGCGATCACGGCCGGTTCCGCCGGCGCATCGTTGGCTACGGTTACCCGCTTCGGCGGGGGGGCCGCGAGCATGGCTTCCTCGAAGGCGGAGGACTCGATCGTCGTGCTCTTGTCCGAAGGCAGGCTCGCCACCGGCGTCTGCCACTGGAAGGCGTCGAGCCGGCCGGTGACCGGGGAGACCGGACGCCAGCGTTCGCTGACATAGCCGTCCGCGGTCCAGGCCGGGTCGTGACGGGCGCGCACCGCGCGCAAGGTCCAGGCGCGGGCACGGCCGCCGTCGCCATGCTCGGTGCGCTCGAGCTCGGCCATCAGCAGCGCGACGCGCTGGGTCGGATCGTTGACGTAGGGCGCCAGCACCTTGCGCGCACGGGCGAACTCGGACGCATCGATCGCGGCGCGCGCGATCGCAAGCTGGCCCTCGACATGGCCGGCCTTGTCCGCCGGCGTTTTCGCCGCGAGCGTCTCGATCCGCTGCAGGCGCTGCCGCGCGGCATCGCCGAGTTTGACATGCGCATAGGCGTCGGCAAGATCAGGATGCGGATTGGCAAGCCAGGCAGCCTCGACCAGCTTCATGGCGCGGCGCACCTGATGCGCCTCGCTCTCGAATTTCGCGGCGAGCACCGCCGCCGGCACCAGGGTCGGCGCGAGCTTGACGGCTTCCATCACGCTCTCGCGCGCGACGTCGAGGTCCATCGTCTCCAATTCCAGCGCGCGCGCCGTCAGCAGCACGCCGCGCTGCCGGCGGTAGCCCTGCTTGTCGATCAGGCCCGCGGACAGGTTCGAATCCAGGATCGCGAGCGCGCCGCTCCAGTCGCCGCGCGCACAGCGGAAGCCGAGCACCGCATGCGAAGCCCAGGTCGAGGACGGCGACAGCTTGATCGCTTCCTCCGCGATCATCACGGCGCCGACCGCATCGTCGGCGCGCTGCGCCTCGATGAACAGGCCGCGCAGGCCGAGCAGCCGGGTATCCTCGCGCTCGGCCATGGCGCGGAAGGCGCGCTGTGCCGCGTCGCGATTGCCGTCGAGCTGAGCCGATTGCGCGTGCAGGAGAAGCGCAAGCGGATCGTTCGGCGCGTGTCGTCGCGCCGCTTCGGCGTGACGGCGGGCGAGCGCAGTATCGCCATGACCGATCGCGAGCAGGCCGTGGGTGATGGCGTGGCGGCCGCGGGCATGACGCTTTTCATGCCGGCGGCGGCGCATCCGCCCCGGTGCGCGCCAGATCACGGTCAGGATGCTCCAGAGCAAGACGATCAGGACTGCGAATATGCCGAGGCAGAGCACGAACACCGGAATGCTCGGTGAAGCCCGGAAACCGCCCCAGGTCAGCACGACATCGCCGGGCTGATCGGCAACCCAGGCCGCGCCGGCGCCTGCGAGCGCAATCAGAACAAGGAAGAGAACGATGCGAAGCATGGCTATCCCTATACGCGCGGATCGTTGCGCGAATCTTATTGACCAGGCCTATTGACCAGGCTTGGCGAGACCAGCGAGAGCGTCGTCGGCGAATTTGCGGGACGCCGCGAGCGCGGCATCGCGCGCGTCGGCCTTCTCGAGCCAGGCTTGTGCCGGCACGCGATCGGTCTCGGGCAGCGTCTTCAGCTCGCGGCGCGCCTCGACGAAATCGTTGCGCAGCGCCGCGGCCGTGACCCGCGCGACGATGGCGCCGCGGTCATTGCCGACGCCGTCGGTGCGCTCGATGCGGACGAGCTTTGACGCTCCCGCCTGAAGGCGCTCGACGATGCCGGCGCTGCTGCTCGGCGCCTCCGGCGGCGGCGACAATTTCGGCACGATGTTGAGGAGCTCGCGGGTCAGAGCGACCGGCGTCGGAATCCCTGACGCGGCAAACGCATCAAGCGGCTTCAGCAGTTCGGGCTTGGTCGCGAGCGACCGCGCAGCAGTGAGCTGCGCCTCATAGGGATCATTGTGGCGAACGGCAACGTCGAGCAGGGTGGCGGCGACCACGTAGCGCAACGACTTGTCGTCCATCACCTTGGCATCGGCGATCTTTTCGCCCTGCTGTGCGAGCTCCGCGCGCGCGGTGGTGCTGGCGCGCTCGAGCCGGGAGATGCGGTCGTCGAGGGCGGCGAGGCCGGACGAGGCCGCCGCGTCGCCCGACGCGGATTTCGCGTCGTTCAGTGCGCTCGCGGTCTTGTCGGATTGCGCGCGCAAATTGGCGATGTCGCCGCGCAGGGTGCCGACGGATTTCTCCAGCGCATCGAGCCGCGCGACGACGGCCGGATCGGCGGCGGGCTTGCCCGTCCTGGCTTCGACTGCGGCGACACGTCCGCTCAGCGCATCGACCGTGGCACTCGTCACTTGCGGCGCGGCCGGCGGCGCCTGCACCGCGGGCCAACCCAACGCCCAGCCGACCGCGATCACGACTGCGGCTGCAACCGCGCCGGAAAATGGCGCGATGATCCAGGGAGAAATGGCGCCCGATGCAACGGCCGCCTGCACCTCGCCATGCTCCGGCTCGGCCTTGGTTGCCTCGACCTTGGCCGTCTCGACCTTGGCGTCTTCAGCACCGGCCTGCTCAGCGTTTGCCCGCTCGGCCGAAGGCTGCGCCTCCGGTTCACCCGCCACATCCTGCGGCTGGGTGGAGACTTCGGTCGCCTCGAGGTCGATGGTAGGCGGGGTGCGCTTGGCACGGCCGGACTCGGGGGCCAATCCTGCGTCTTCAGGCTTGTCGTCGGCCATCGTGACGGTTCCTCACACTTTCCTACCAGAGACGAGCCCGATTGCCTCGGATTCGGCCCGTCCTCTTACGCCAAACGGGTCCGCAACGCACGCTCCAAGGCGTCAAACAGGGCATTTTCGTCCGGGGTCGCGGCCACCAGGACCTGCGACGCCCCGGCATCGCGCAGCACGCTGGCGATCGTCTCGGACAGGCAGCATTGCGGGATCGCCAGCGCCGAGATTTCGACGCCTTCGTCCCGGGCCGCATCCAGAAAGGCCCGCGCACTGCGCCGGGAGTAGTGTAGCACCGCCGCGATGCCATGCGCGGCAAAGCCGTCGCAGACGTCGCGCGGCAGAAGCTTGACCGGCACCATACGGTAGGTCGTCTGAGTGACCACGCTAAAGCCTTCCGCGCCGAGCTCGCCGCCGAGATCCCGCGACAGATCGGCGCCCGCAAGATAAAGCAGCGTACTCTTTTTCTTCAGCACCTTGGCGCGCGCGCTCTGCATCACCTTGTCGCGCAAGGAAGCGGCATCGCCGCCGGCGACGATCACGTCCGCGAAGCCGACTTCGCGTGCCACGGCAGCCGTGTGCTCGCCGACCGCGAACAGCGGCAGCTCCAAGAGGCCGAGGTCCCGCAATTGCGGCACGACGGCGCGGATCGCATTGGCCGATGTCACGATGATGGCGCTATAGCCCGTCTCACTCTCGTCATGGAAAGCGACCGGCTCGAACTTGAGCACCGGCGCGAGCAACACCACATGTCCCCGCGCGCGCAAATTTTCCGCCGTCGCCTCATTGTCGGGATGCGGCCGTGTGACAAGAATGGACATCGCTTGTGTTCCCGGACCACGTGGCGGCGACGCATTCGCGAGGGAGGACGGCGCGTGACGATTGCGCAAGCCAACCCCGGAATGCTACCGGACGTACCAGAACTCTGCTTTACGGATGAGCGCAAGGGCGCAAATTGGATAACAATTCGCCAATGCTGGTACTGGGCATCGAGACCACCTGCGACGAGACCGCGGCGGCCGTGATCGAGCGCGCGCCTGACGGCAGCGGCAGGATCCTGTCCAATATCGTGCGGTCGCAGGTCGAGGAGCATGCCCGCTTCGGCGGCGTGGTGCCGGAGATCGCGGCGCGCGCCCATGTCGACGTGCTCGACGGCATCATCGACCGTGCCATGCACGAAGCCGGCATCGACTATGCCCAGCTCGACGGCGTCGCGGCCGCTGCGGGCCCGGGCTTGATCGGCGGCGTCATCGTCGGGCTGACCACCGCAAAGGCGATCGCGATGGTGCACGACACGCCGCTGGTCGCGGTCAATCATCTCGAGGCGCATGCGCTGACGCCACGTCTGACCGATGGCGTAGAATTTCCTTACTGCCTGTTCCTCGCCTCCGGCGGCCACACCCAGATTGTCGCGGTCACCGGCGTCGGCCAATATGTGCGGCTCGGCACCACCGTCGATGACGCGATCGGCGAGGCCTTCGACAAGGTCGCGAAGATGCTGGGCCTACCCTATCCAGGCGGCCCGCAGGTCGAACGCGCGGCCGCGCACGGCGATGCGGCGCGCTTCGCCTTCCCGCGGCCGATGCAGGGACGTCCCGATGCCAACTTCTCCCTGTCGGGATTGAAGACGGCAGTCCGCACCGAAGCGAACCGGCTGGTTGAGATCGCGCCGCAGGACGTCAACGATCTCTGCGCGAGCTTTCAGGCCGCGGTGCTGGATTCCACGGCCGACCGGCTGCGGGTCGGTCTCAGACTTTTCCGGGAGCAATTCGGCGCGCCGCACGCGCTGGTCGCAGCCGGCGGGGTCGCCGCCAATCAGGCGATCCGCGGTGCGCTGTTCGACGTTGCCCGCGAAGCGCAGACGCAGCTGATCATACCGCCGCCCGCACTCTGCACCGATAATGGCGCGATGATCGCCTGGGCCGGCGCCGAACGCCTCGCGCTCGGCATCACCGATACGATGGAGGCGCAGCCGCGCGCGCGCTGGCTGCTCGACGCCAATGCGACCGCGCCGGCAGGCTACGGCAAGACGCGGGCGGGATACTGAATGCTGTGGTGCGGCCACGAGCTCCGCTTCACCTCGCCCCGCTTGCGGGGAGAGGTCGGATTGCATCGTAGATGCAATCCGGGTGAGGGGGGCTCTCCGCGATTCCAGATCTCGCCGTCTTTGTGGATAGAGGCCCCTCACCCCAACCCTCTCCCCGCAAGAGCGGAGAGAGGGAGTAGAGGGAGCGCGCCATGACTGCGTTCCGGTCCGTCGCGGTGATCGGCGCGGGTGCCTGGGGTACGGCGCTGGCGACGGTGGCCGCACGCGCCGGACGGAACGTGACGCTGTGGGCGCGCAACGCCGAACATGCAGCGCGGATCGCATCTACCCGTGACAATCCGCGGCTGCCCGGCGTGCGGCTCGCGCCGGAGATCATGGTGACGAGCGAGCTGTCGCTCGCCGCGCGTGCCGATATGCTGCTGATCGCGACGCCGGCGCAGCATCTGCGCGGCGCGGTCAACATGGTGGCCTCGCACGTCTCGACGCCTGTGCCGGTCATCGCCTGCGCCAAGGGCATCGAGCACGGCACCCACAAGTTCATGACCGATGTGATCGCGGAAGCCGCGCCCCATGCGCTGCCCGCAATCCTGTCGGGTCCGAGCTTTGCCGACGATGTCGCGCGCGGCCTGCCGACGGCGGTGACGCTGGCGGCAAAGGATGAGGCCTTGGCGGGCGCGCTGGTGCAGGCGCTGGGCTCGGCGACTTTCCGGCCCTATCACACCACGGATGTCCGCGGCGTCGAGATCGGCGGCGCTGCCAAGAACGTGCTCGCGATCGCCGCCGGCATCGTGGTCGGCCGCAACCTCGGCGCCTCCGCGCTCGCCGCCTTGACCACGCGCGGCTTCAGCGAACTGGCGCGGCTCGGCAGCGCACTCGGCGCCCGCAGCGAGACGCTCACCGGCCTGTCCGGCCTCGGCGATCTGATCCTGACTTGCTCGAGCCCACAATCGCGCAATTTCGCGCTCGGCCTCGCGCTCGGACGCGGTGAGCAGCCGCCCGCCGGCAAGCTTGCCGAGGGCGAGTTCACCGCGCCGGTGCTGATCGAACTCGGGGCTTCGCAAAACGTCGAGATGCCAGTATCAGAGGCGGTCGCAGCGATCCTGAGCGGCAGGAGCACGATCGACGCCGCGATCTCGGGGCTGCTGACACGGCCGTTCAAGGCAGAGGAATGAACATGGCGTACTGGCTGGTGAAATCCGAACCGTCGGCGTGGTCCTGGGAGCAGCAGGTCGCGAAGGGCGCCAAGGGCGAGGCCTGGACCGGCGTGCGCAATTACACCGCGCGCCAGAACCTCGTCGCGATGAAGAGGGGCGACAAGGCGTTCTTCTATCATTCCAACGAGGGCAAGGAGATCGTCGGCATCGCGGAAGTCATCAAGGAGGCCTATCCGGATCCGACCGACAAGACCGAAAAGTTCGTCTGCGTCGACATCAGGGCCGACAAGCCCTTGAAGACACCGGTGACGATGGCCGCGATCAAGGCCGAGAAAAAACTCGCCGACATGGCGCTGGTGAAATATTCGCGTCTGTCGGTGCAGCCGGTGACGGCCGAGGAATGGAAGCTGGTTTGCAAGATGGGCGGACTATAGTCTCCTCTGTCGTTCACGCCTCCGGCAGCGCGAACACCTCACACGGCGAAGCGATCCCACGCAGCGCACGCGTTCCGAGCGGTACCAGTTGCGCGTCCGTCTCGGCGGCAAGCGCACCCGACACCAGCACGGTCCGGCCGAGCGGCTTGCACAATCCTTCGAGCCGGCTCGCGAGGTTGACGGCGGGACCAATCGCGGTGAAGTCCAGCCGGTTGGCGGCGCCGATATTGCCCCAGAGCATTTCGCCGAGATGAAGTGCGGCACCGAACGACAGCGGCGGCAGGCCGCGTGCGCGGCGCTCCTCATTGAGATGAGCCATGCCGGCCCTCGCCGCACCTGCCGCACGGAGGGCTGAATCGCAGGCCTGACGCGGCGCGGCGTCGATCACCGGAAAAATCGCCAGCACGCCATCGCCGATGAACTTCAGCACCTCGCCGCCGAAGGCATGCACGGCACCGGCGATGCGATCGAACCAGGCGTCGAGCGCCGCGATGACATCGGCGGGCGGCGTGGTTTCAGAGAGGATCGTGAAATTGCGCAAGTCTGCGTAAAGCAGTGCGGCCTGAATGGTCTCGCCGAGATCGCGTCGCAACGGCGCCGCCAGCACCCGCTCTGCACTGCGCTTGCCGAGATAACCGTCCAGCGTTGCCCGCAACGTGGCGCGCGCGGCAAGCACGGCAAGGGGCGTTGCGGCAAAGCGCGCGGCCCGGCGCAATTGCTCGATCTCGTCTGCCGTGAACTGTCGCGGCCCGATCCAGCCCAGCAACGGCCCATCTTGCCGTCCGACGATCTCTTCGTGGACCTCGCCGCCTGCGATGTCGCGCAACCAGCGGCGACCAGCATCGTTGGGCGGATCGGGCGCCAATCCGCCCGGTGCAAAGCCAAGCGCCTCGATCACCCGGCCGTTCTCCGCACGCCATAACCAGGTTCGCTTCGCGATCAGCGGATGTGGCACCTCCAGCGTCAGGGCGCCGGCCGCGAGCGGCAGGCCGTCGGCGATCAGATGGGCACCGAGTTCCGCGAGCAGGCGATCGGCCCCGGCACTGTCGGAGGCCGCGTCAACAAGCCAGGCGAGGGTCGGGGAGAGCTGCATCGGCTGATGATGGCGAAGACCGGCCGCCTTTGTCACGGGTAATCCTTGACGGGGCGCTGTGGCGGCGCCATGTCCCAAAATCAGCCTAGGGGATCATCGCCGATGACCGAGCCGTTCGTATTGCGACGCGAGACCCAGATCGCAGCCCCGCGCGCCACCGTCTTCGCCTATTTGACCGACCCCTCGAAAATCCTGAGCTGGATGGGCTCGGATGCGACCACCGAGCCGCATCCCGGCGGGCTCTATCTGCTTAGCGGTATCGGCCCGCGCGGCGTGGTCGCCCGCGGCGCCTTCCGCGAGGTCGTGCCGGTGCACCGTCTGGCCTACACGTTCGGCTGGGAGGGCGGTCAGGAAGTGCCGCCCGGCTCGAGCCTGGTCGAGATCGACCTGATCGAACGCGACGGCGGAACATTGCTGCGCATGACACATAGCGGGCTGCCGAACGAGGAGCAGGTGGCCGCGCATGCGAGAGGGTGGGCGCATTATCTGGACCGACTCACAAGCGCAGCTGCGGGCCGCGATCCCGGCCCCGACAACGGTGTTTCGGACAATGTGTAGCGCTGCGGCGGATTAAACCGCCGCGGTCGCGACGACCTGTTGCAAAAGCTGCTCACGCCGGGCCTGCGAGCGCTGCCCCTTCATGGTCGCGGCGAATCGCTCCAGGATGCCGTCCTCGAAGGCGGTGACGATGGTGTCGTGGACATAGCTCTTGCGGCAGATCGCCGGCGTGTTGGAGAGCTTGTCGGCGGCGGCGCAGATCGCGTCGAGCACCTGCTTCTTGCGGCCGCGCTGGCTGGTCGCCGGCGTGATTCGCGACAGCGACTCGACGACTACGGCAGAGGCCATCAGCGTGCGAAAGTCCTTCAGCGAAATCTTGATGCCGGCGATCTCGCGCAGGAATTCGTTCACCTGCGTGGTGCTGACCGCGCGCACGATGCCGTAAGCATCGCGATACTGGAACATGCGCTTGCCGGGAACACCGTTGAGGACGCCGATGGCGCGCACCAGCTTGGCCGCGTCGCACTCCTTGCGCACGGCCTTGCCGCCCTTCGCCTTGAAGGTCAGCACGAAGCAATCGTCCTCGAGCGTGACGTTCGACTTCAGCATCGTGGTGGCGCCGCGGGTGCCGTTGAGGCGGGCGTAGGATTCATTGCCGGGACGGATCGCGGTACGCGCAATCAGCTCGATCACCGCCGACAGCGCGAATTCCCGCGTCGGCTCGTCGCCAGACAGGAACGCCGAGACCTTGCGCCGGATTTTGGGCAGCGCGCCGACGAGCTTCTCCAGGCGATGCGCCTTGCGGTGCTCGCGCACCTTCTCCCAGTCGGCGTGATAGCGATACTGCAGCCGGCCCGCGGCATCGCGACCCACCGCCTGAAGATGTGTGCTCGGATCGGCCGAGTAGCGCACCTCGCGATAGGCCGGCGGCACCGCCATGGCGTGGAGCCGGCGGATAGTGCGGGCGTCGCGGATGCGGGCGCCGTTGGGGCGGACGAAGGAATAGCCCTTGCCGCGGCGGATGCGGCGAATGGTCAGCTCGTTCTGGGCGCCGAGCCGCAGGCCCAGCTCCTTGGCCAGCGCCTCGACCGTCGCCGCGGGCGCCGAGTCGAACATTTTTTTGGGGCTGGGACGTGTGGAACCGGCCACCTTCGGCCATTGTCCGAGGGCTTTGGCCAGCGCAATGGCAGCAGGATCGGCCGAAGCGGGCCGCATCGTCCCGAGATTCCGCTGATCCATCATAGTCTTAAACCTTAGCCCTGCCTGTTGCCGGTCAATGTCGCTGTTCTGATTTTTGTTCCAAGGGTCGCTTGGAAGGTCTCTTGGGACACGGGTTAGCCACTTAGGGTGTTCCGAACCGCATTGCGAGTCCCGAATCAGTGAAAAGAGGTTTCTAAATACCGCCTGCGACGCATGGGCGCCCTGCGCAGGCCTATTCCGGAGATCTGGGTAAAGAGCCGAAAACCTCTGCCCAGCCTGTTTCACATGTGCGACAGCCGGTCTTTTGCGGCTTGATTCTCCTCATGGCCGGCCGCTGACCAAAGGTCCAGCTTGTGCTCCTTGTCGGGCCCGGTTAGCCCGACGCATAATCGGTTCAACGATCAAGTCGGCTTGCGCCTCGCCAGCGTTGGCTTGCCGTATGTGGAGGGAAAGGAAACATGTCCGAGAAGATTTACGACGTCCCCGCGGAATTGGCCAAGCACGCCTGGGTCGATCAGGCCAAGTACAAGGACATGTACGCCCGCTCGATCGCGGACCCGAACGCCTTCTGGGCCGAGCAGGCCAAGCGCATCGACTGGATGCACACACCCACTAGAATCGAGAACGTTTCCTTCGCGCCCGGCAACATCTCGATCAAATGGTTCGAGGACGGCATCCTCAACGTCGCCCATAATTGCATCGACCGGCATCTCGCCAAACGCGCCAACCAGACCGCGATCATCTGGGAAGGCGACGATCCCTCGCAGTCGAGGCACATCACCTACAAGGAGCTGCACGACGAGGTCTGCCGGATGGCCAACATCCTGCGCACCCGCAACGTCAAGAAAGGCGACCGCGTCACCATCTACCTGCCGATGATCCCGGAAGCGGCCTATGCCATGCTGGCCTGCGCGCGGATCGGCGCTGTTCACTCCGTGGTGTTCGCGGGCTTCTCGCCGGACTCGCTCGCGCAGCGCATCAACGACTGCCAATCCAAGGTTATCATCACCGCGGACGAGGGCCTGCGCGGCGGCAAGAAGGTGCCGCTGAAAGCCAATGTCGACGCGGCGCTCGCCAAGGCCGACGGTGTCGACTGGGTCGTCGTGGTCAAGCGCACCGGCGGCAAGATCGACATGAACCCGACGCGCGACCTCTGGTACCACGAGGCGGCTGCGATGGTGACGACCGAATGCCGGGCCGAGCACATGCACGCCGAGGACCCGCTGTTCATCCTCTACACCTCGGGCTCGACCGGTCAGCCCAAGGGCGTGCTGCACACGTCGGCCGGCTATCTCGTGTTTGCGTCGATGACGCATCAATACGTCTTCGACTATCACGACGGCGACATCTACTGGTGCACCGCCGACGTCGGCTGGGTCACCGGGCACAGCTACATTCTCTACGGGCCGCTCGCCAACGGCGCGACCACGCTGATGTTCGAAGGCGTGCCGAATTACCCCGATAATTCGCGATTCTGGAACGTCATCGACAAGCACAAGGTCAACATCTTCTACACCGCGCCGACCGCGATCCGTGCCCTGATGCAGTCGGGCGACGAGCCCGTGAAGAAGACCTCGCGCGCGAGCTTGCGCCTGCTCGGCTCGGTCGGCGAGCCCATCAATCCGGAAGCCTGGGAGTGGTATCACCGCGTCGTCGGCGACGACCGCTGCCCGATCGTCGACACCTGGTGGCAGACCGAGACCGGCGGCATTCTGATCACGCCGCTGCCGGGCGCGACCAAGCTGAAGCCGGGCTCGGCGACGCAGCCGTTCTTCGGCGTGGTGCCTGAAATCGTCGATGCCGACGGCAAGGTGCTGGAGGGTGAGACATCAGGCAATCTCTGCCTGACCCGTTCATGGCCGGGCCAGATGCGCACGGTCTATGGCGATCACGCCCGTTTCGAGCAGACCTATTTCTCGACCTACAAGGGCAAATACTTCACCGGCGACGGCTGCCGGCGCGACGCCGACGGCTACTACTGGATCACCGGCCGCGTCGACGACGTCATCAACGTCTCCGGCCATCGCATGGGCACCGCAGAAGTCGAGAGCGCGCTGGTCGCGCATGAGAAGGTATCGGAGGCTGCCGTGGTCGGTTACCCGCACGACATCAAGGGCCAAGGCATCTACGCCTATGTCACCCTGATGGCGGGCGTCGAGCCGAGCGACGAACTGCGGAAAGAGCTCGTCACTTGGGTGCGCAAGGAGATCGGTCCGATCGCCGCGCCCGACCAGATCCAGTTCTCGCCGGGGCTGCCCAAGACCCGCTCCGGCAAGATCATGCGCCGCATCCTGCGCAAGATCGCCGAGGATGAGCCGGGCAGCCTCGGCGACACCTCGACCCTCGCCGATCCCGCTGTGGTCGATGATCTCGTGAAGAACCGGCAGAACAAGAAGTCGGCGTAAAGCCACGCTCCGTGCCCCGGACGCAGCGCAGCGCTCCGGGCGATGCGAAGCACCGTCCGGTGCGGTGCGCTGCTGAGCCGGGGCCCATACAGCGGCAGAACGTGTGGCCTTCTGGGTCCCGGATCGGCGCTCCGCTTCGCTACGCTTGTCCGGGACACGAGACCGCTTGAAACAACCGCCGTTCACACCCTCACGCACTTGTCAGGGCGCGCGCCGCCGCCCCCGCATCTTTCCCGCCTGGTGTTGTTTTCAAGTCATTTACTTTATTTCGAACATTTCCTTTGTTCCCCCTGCTGGTCCGCCCTTGGCGGCCGCGCGTGGAAACCATCCGGTTAACAGGCGCGGTTAAGAATGTCTGGGCGAACGGGCAATTGCCGGTTTTGCGTGAATTTGGACGATCCGTTCGGGGCAAGGGGAAAATTGATGTCGATGAAGATTGCACTGGCGCTGGCCGCCACCGTCGCGGCTGGGGTCTTGATGTCGACGGCAGCCGAGGCGCGGCCGGAGATGGTGGGGACGCACGTCGCCAACTATTCGCCCGGCACGATCGTGGTCAAAACCAGCGAGCGCCGGCTCTATCTCATTCTCGATGACGGCCACGCCGTGCGCTATCCGGTCGGCGTCGGCAAATCCGGAAAGCAGTGGGCCGGCACCACCCGCATCGACGGCAAGTACCGCAATCCGGCCTGGTCGCCGCCCGCCGAGGTGAAGCGCGACAAGCCGCAGCTTCCCGACGTCATCCCGGGCGGTTCGCCGCGCAACCCGATGGGCGTCGCGGCGATGACACTAGCTGGCGGTGAATATGCCATCCACGGCACCAACGTGCCGGGCTCGGTCGGCGGCTTCGTCTCCTATGGCTGCATCCGCATGCTCAACGACGACATCTCCGATCTCTACGGCCGCGTCTCCGTCGGCACGACGGTGGTCGTGGCGCGCTGACCGTCGCAACCAAAACAGAGATTGAAAGAGCCGCGTTTCGACGGGGCTCTTTTATTGCCAGAAGCGCCAGCCGCGCGCGCACCAGCCGTCGCGGTGGCCGCCATTGTAGCTGCGCGCGTAGCCGCCCGCGAGCATCGCCGCCGAAACGCTGGCGGTCCGTTTTGTTGCGACATCGGCGAGAACGCGCCCGTATTTCTCCGAACCGAGATTGTAGATCGTGACGCCGCCCTGGCCGAGCAGATTGCGCAGCGCCGCGGTGGCGTGCTCCGCCTTGTCCAGCTCGTCCTGACAGGATGCCTTCATCTCGGGTGCATCGATGCCGCGCAGGCGAACCCGCGCGACGAGCTCGCGGCCGTCGCGTTGATGCACGCGCGCAAGAAAGGTGTCGCCGTCGATGGTGCGGATGACGTCGATCGGCAGGCGGCTGTCGGGATTGCCGGCCTGCTGCAGGATGATCTCGGCGTCCTGCGTGCGCTCGTTGGCCGGATAGGGAACCGGCCAATTCGTCCCGTGCCGGAAGGTGAGCACGACCGCCACGACGACTCCGACCACGAACATCCACGGCAGCAGCCCCGAGAAACGGCGGCCGAATGGCGAGCCGTTGTACGAAGGCCGATAGGGATGGCTGGGGTCGAAGCGCGACATCCGCGCACGCTATGGCTGAGTCGGGCGGGCCGGCAAGAGAGCGTCAAACAACCGGTGCCTGAGAAGGCCAACGCGTCAGAAGTCCGAAGCGATACCTTTGCGCTCCCAGTCGCCGTAGCGTGTCGGCTCGGGTCCCTTCGGCCCCTGCAATTCCTTCGGCGCCGCCTCGGCGTGCGCCGCGGCAGCCTGCCGGCGCGCCTCGGCTTCGGCCAGCGCGCGCTGGGCCGCCGGCGGCAAGGACTTGCGATCGGGAACGGGAGGCTGGTCACTCATTGCCGGGTGTCCTAGCGCAGGATCGAGGATGGCGCGACGTCCAATAACGCATTGCTGAAATGGCCGCGACGGGCTGAAATCGCCAGAGATCCATTCTTACATTTGGCATATTCGCATGCCACAGCTGGTGTTCTTAAGGCATGCGCCCATATTGGCGGAACTGCCGCTCGCTCAGAACCTTACGTCCGCATGCCATCTCAACGTTTCGCCCCTCCGTCCGAAGTGCCCGGTCTCGCGGCGCGGCGGATCGCTGCCGACATCGTCGACGGCGTCTTGCACAAGCGCCGCACGCTCGATGACCAGCTCGACGGTTCCGGCGCCCATCCCGGACTGAAGACCCTCGCCGACCGAGACCGCGCGCTGATGCGGCGGCTGGTCGCAACCATCCTTCGCCGCCTCGGCACGCTCGGCCATGTGCTGTCGCGCCTGCTCGACAAAGGCATTCCCTCCGACGCACCGCGCGCGCAGAGCGCGCTCCTGATCGGCGCCGCCCAGATCCTCTGGATGGATGTGCCCGATCACGCCGCGGTCGATCTCTCGGTTCGCCTGGTGCAATCCGACCGGCGCGCTGCGCGCTATGCCGGCCTCGTCAACGCCGTGCTGCGCCGCTGCGCGCGCGAAGGCCAGGCGCTGGTCGAGGAGGTCGCCACGCAATCGCTGGACCTGCCGCCCTGGCTGCTGGCGCGCTGGAGCGCGCATTACGGCGAGGCGACTGCACGGGACATGGCGCTCGCGCTCGGCCACGAACCTTCGCTCGATCTCACCGTGAAGTCCGACGCCGCACAATGGGCGAGCCGGCTGCATGGCGAAGTGCTGCCGACCGGATCGGTGCGCACCGTGCTGCACGGCGCCGTGACGATGCTGCCCGGCTTCACCGAAGGACAATGGTGGGTCCAGGACGCCGCCGCCGCGCTGCCGGTCCGGCTGTTCGGTGATATCAAAGGCAAATCCATTGCCGATTTCTGTGCTGCACCCGGCGGCAAGACCGCGCAGCTGGCGCAGGCCGGCGCGCATGTCACGGCGATCGACCGCTCGCCGGCCCGGGTGGCGCGCTTGCGTGAGAACCTCAACCGGCTGTCGCTCCAGGCCGAGACTGTCGTCGCTGACGCCGTGGAATGGGCGGGCCCGGCGGATGGCCTCGATGGAATCCTGATCGATGCGCCCTGCACCTCGACCGGGACGATCCGTCGGCACCCGGATGTTGCGTGGCTGCGCCAGGATTCCGACGTCGCTGCGATGACCGTTCTCCAGCAGCGGCTGCTGCGCAAATCCGTCTCGCTGCTCAAGCCCGGCGGGATGCTGGTCTACTGCACCTGCTCGCTGGAACCAGAGGAAGGCGAGCAGGCCGTCGCCACGCTGCTGGCCGCAGAGCCTGCGCTTCGCCGCGTGCCGATCGATGCCAGCGAGGTCTTCGGGCTCGACGAGATCATCACCGCCGAGGGCGATCTCCGGACCCTGCCGAGCCACCTGCCGCACGCCGACCCGAAGCTCGGCGGCCTCGACGGATTTTTTGCGGCCCGGCTCGTTAAATCCTGATTTTGCACCGGATTTTGCTACCGCTGGACTGATTCGGGGCCATTCAAGGTGGTGTCAGCCGGTCGATTTTGGGGTTAATAAGGATTCGTCGGAATCCTCTCCCCCTTCAAGGCAAGGCGTGTCGGTCGCTCAACGCAGACGTATCTCGACGCTGGTGATGAACCGCTTCGCGCGGAACATGCTCGCGCGCGCGAGCGGCGGCTCCGTTGCGCTGTCGCGGGTGTGGCCGGCCCGTACCGATCGGCTGATCATTGCGCCGCATGATCTGCGCACCGCGGATGCGACACGCGCCGCCGAGATCTATGCCGGGCGCTTCGTCTTCGCCGGCAAGATCGTCAACTGCCACGGCCGCTCGATCTTCGATCTCGATCCGCCCTCGGAGGATTGGGAGGTCGCGCTGCTCGGCTTCGGCTGGCTGCGGCACTTACGCGCCGCCGACACCGCGCTGACCCGGGCGAATGCACGCGCGCTGGTCGAGGACTGGATCAGCAACCCCGCCAACAGGCGCCGGCCCGTCGCCCGCCGCGCCGACGTGCTGGCGCGGCGCGTGATCTCGCTATTGTCGCAGGCACCGCTGGTGCTCAACGACACCGACAACAAATTCTACCGCCGCTATCTACGCGCGCTCGCACGCGAGATCCGCTTCCTGCGCTACACCATGGTCAACATTCCTGACGGCGTGCCGAAGCTCCAGGTGCAGATCGCGCTGTGCTACACGACGCTCTGCCTCGCCAACCAGGCCCGTAACATCCGCAGCGCGTCGAAAAAGCTCTCCGACGAATTGCAGCGGCAGATTCTCCCCGACGGCGGCCATATCTCGCGCAACCCGGGCGCGCTGATCGAGTTGCTGATCGACCTGTTGCCGCTGCGGCAGACTTTTGCCGCCCGCAACATCGCGCCGCCGCCGGCGCTGCTCAATGCGATCGACCGCATGATGCCGATGCTGCGCTTCTTCCGGCACGGCGACGGCAATTTCGCGTTGTTCAACGCCATGAGCGCGACGTCTTCGGACCTGCTTGCCACGCTGCTCGCCTATGATGACACCCATGGCACCCCGATGGCGAACATGCCGCACACCGGCTTCCAGCGCCTCGATGCCGGCCCGACCACGCTGATCATCGACACCGGCCCGCCGCCGCCGCCTGGCGTCAGCCACGACGCACATGCCGGCTGCCTGTCGTTCGAGCTGTCCTCCGGCATCAGCCGCATCGTCACCAATTGCGGCATGCCGACCACGGGCCGCGACAATTGGCGGCCGTTCGCGCGCGGCACCGCGGCGCATTCGACCCTCACCTATCGCGACACGTCGTCCTGCCAGTTCGTCGAGATGTCGGCGATGAAGCGACTGCTGCGCGGCTCGCCGATCGTCAGCGGCCCCCATGAGGTCGAGAGCTATCGCGAGATCTTGCAGGACGGCACGCTGCTCACGACCTCGCATGACGGCTATCTCGCCAAGTTCGGCGTGATCCATCGCCGCGTGCTGATGATCGCCAATGACGGCGGGCGCATCGACGGTGAGGATACACTCTCCCCGCCGCAAGGAGCGCGCATCAAGGGCGCCGACGCCGATTTCGCGCTGCGCTTTCATCTGCATCCCGCGGTGAAGGCGAGCCGGCTGTCGGATGCCCGCGGCGTCATGCTGGTGCTGCCGAACCGCGACGTCTGGACCTTCGAAGCGCTCGACGACAAGGTCGACCTCGAGGACAGTGTGTTCCTGGCCGGCAATGACGGCCCCCGCCGCACCGCGCAGATCGTGATCCGCCAGGATGCCCGCCAGGCGCCCTCTATCCGCTGGAGCTTTGTGCGTTCCACGGCCTCTCCCGCGATCACCAATGCCCGCCGCAACGCCCGGCGCGAGCCGGAACTTCCGCTGTAACAGGCACGATCCGCCCCATCTCGTCGTTGTGAAAACGGCCAAAAGCTGCTATCGAGCGCTCGTTCGCGCGACTGGCGACCTTGGATGGAGCACCATCGGGAAGCGCGACACATATCCGCCGCGCGCCTGGGCATAGACACTCCTTAAGACAGAGGATCTTGCTCATGACTGACCATCCCCGCCGCGTCACCCGCGCCCTGCTTTCCGTCTCCGACAAAACCGGCCTGATCGAATTCGCCAAGGCGCTTGCCGCGCATGATGTCGAGCTGGTCTCGACCGGCGGCACCGCGAAAGCGATCGCCGCAGCCGGCCTCAAGGTGAAGGACGTCTCCGACCTCACCGGCTTCCCCGAGATGATGGACGGGCGTGTCAAGACGCTGCATCCGAAAGTGCATGGCGGCTTGCTGGCGATCCGCGACAACAAGGAGCACGCCGAGGCGATGAAGGCGCACGGTATTGCACCGATCGACCTCCTCGTCGTCAACCTCTATCCGTTCGAGGCCACCGTCGACAAAGGCGCGGGCTTCGAGGACTGCATCGAGAACATCGACATCGGTGGCCCCGCGATGATCCGCGCCGCCGCCAAAAACCATGACGACGTCGCCGTCGTGGTCGAAGCCGACGACTACAAGGCCGTGCTCGACGAGCTCGCCGCCAACAAGGGCGCGACGACGCTCACACTGCGGCGGCGGCTTGCCGCGAAGGCTTATGCGCGCACCGCAGCCTATGACGCCGCGATCTCGAACTGGTTCAACCGTCAGCTCGAAATCGACGCGCCCGATTTCCGCGCCTTCGGCGGCAAGCTGATCCAGTCGCTGCGCTACGGCGAGAACCCGCACCAAACCGCGGCGTTCTACACAACCCCCGATAAGCGCCCGGGCGTTTCGACCGCACGGCAGCTGCAGGGCAAGGAGCTGTCCTACAACAACATCAACGACACCGATGCGGCCTATGAGTGCATCGGCGAGTTCGACGCGAAGCGCACCGCTGCCTGCGTCATCGTCAAGCACGCCAACCCCTGCGGCGTCGCGGAGGGCGCGAACCTCGTTGATGCCTATCGCAAAGCGCTGGCTTGCGATTCGACCTCGGCCTATGGCGGTATCATCGCGATGAACCGGGCGCTCGACGCCGACACCGCGCGGGAGATCACAAAGATCTTCACCGAGGTGATCATCGCGCCCGATGCGAGCGAGGAAGCGATCGCCATCATCGGCGCGCGCAAGAACCTTCGGCTGTTGCTCGCCGGCAGCTTGCCCGATCCGCGTGCACCGGGCCTGACCGCAAAAACAGTGGCGGGCGGTCTGCTCGTGCAGAGCCGCGACAACGCGGTCGTCGACGACATGACGTTCAAGGTCGTGACCAAGCGTGCGCCTGACGATGCCGAGATGCGCGACCTCAAGTTCGCATTCCGGGTCGCAAAGCACGTCAAGTCGAACACCATCATCTACGCCAAGGATCTCGCCACCGTCGGCATCGGTGCAGGCCAGATGAGCCGCGTGGATTCAGCGCGGATCGCGGCGCGCAAGGCGCAGGATGCGGCCAATGAGCTGAAGCTTGCCGAGCCGCTCACCAAGGGCTCGGTCGTGGCCTCGGACGCATTCTTCCCGTTCGCCGACGGCATGCTCGCCTGCATCGAAGCCGGCGCCACCGCCGTGGTGCAGCCCGGCGGCTCCATGCGCGACGACGAGGTGATCAAGGCCGCCGACGAGCACGGCATCGCCATGGTGTTCACCGGCACGCGGCATTTCAGGCACTGATTGATCAGCCTAGCCCGGATGGAGCGAAGCGAAGTCCGGGCTACCTACTCTCGCACCCGCATCAAGAGCGCGAGCCCCGCGACGAAGAACACCACCAGCACGGCCATGCCGGCTTTCTGGCTCGCGGTTGCCGCGGTGATCACGCCGATCAGCAGCGGTCCGGTGAAGGACGTGACCTTCCCGGTCAGCGCGAACAGACCAAAATACTGCGCGATGCGGTCCTTCGGCGCGAGGCGGATCAGCAGCGTGCGTGATGCCGCCTGAAGCGGGCCGCCAGCCGCGCCAATCAGGCAGCCCAGCACGATATAGGCACGCTCAGCGGCGGCAGCGAACAGCGGGCCGCCCGGCTGCGGCGGCGCAACCTTGACGAACAGCACACTGTCCTTATCGACAAGCAGGATCGCCGCCACCGAGAGCAGCAGGATCAGCATGCTGCCGGCGATAACGCGTTTCGGACCAAGGAAGTCGTCGAGCTTGCCGCCGAGCCACGCACCAAAGGTGCCGGCGATGGCGAGGATGATGCCGAACGTGCCGATCTGGATCGTGTGCCAGCCGAAGGTGCCAGCGGCATAGATGCCGCCGAACGCGAACAGCGATACCAGGCCGTCCGTGTAGATCATGTTGGCGAGCAGAAACGCCGCCAGCGACTTCTGCTCCGGCAAACTCGTCAGCGATTGCTTCAGATCGGAGAGGCCCTCGCGTAGCGCCTCGCGCACCGGCAGCTTTGCCGGATAGTCCGGCGTGAACAGGAACATCGGCGTCACGAAGATGATGAACCACAGCCCGGTCAACGGTCCAGCGGCACGATCACCCTCATGCGTGGCGGGGTCCAACCCGAACAGCGGCGTGAAGCCGAGCAGCGTGCGGCCGGTCTCTGGATTGGCCGCGAGAAAGCCGAGCACGATGATCAAGCTGACGATGCCGCCGATATAACCCGTAGCCCAGCCGGTGCCGGAGAGGCGGCCGATGCGCTCCGGCGGCACCAGTGTCGGCATCATCGCATTGTTGAAGACGGTGGCGAACTCCGCGCCGACGCTGGCAAACGCGACCGCGATCAGCAGCGGCGGAATGATGGCGTGATCGCCGGGCTTGCCGATCCACAGCGCGCAGGAGGCCAGCACGAGCACTGTGCCGAACGCGGCGATCCACGGCTTGCGGCGGCCCGAGGCATCCGCGATGGCGCCAAGCACGGGCGACAATAGCGCGATCGCCATGCCAGCTGCTGCCATCGCAAAACCCCAGAGCGACTGGCCCGTGGCGGGATCTGACGCGATGCCGGTGGCGAAATAAGGCGCGAACACGAAGGTCGTGATCAACGTGAAATAGGGCTGCGCGGCCCAATCGAAGAAGATCCAGCTGACGACGGCGGCGCGCGGCGGATAGGTCCGTGGAGCGGCGGCCATGCACGCCGCCGGGGCGATTGTCGTCATGAAGCAGTCCTCATCACAAACAGTTTTGTCTCTCTTAGCCCAACCGTATAGCATTATAGCGACGCATTTGGATTGGCCTGAAGGCCCGGCGGAAATTTGATGATGGCATCATTTTCGACACGGCGGACTTTTTTCGCACTCATCGCCACTCTGGCGTTTGGTCTTGCATCGGCGGCTGCGCAGGATGCGCGGCGGGCTTATGTCTCCCCGGCGCTCGACACGGTGCATGCGATCCCCGCCGAGCACGGCATGGTGGTGGCGCAGGAGAAGATATCTGCGCAGGTCGGCGCCGACATCCTGCGGCGTGGTGGCAATGCCGTCGATGCAGCCGTCGCGACCGGCTTTGCGATGGCCGTGACTTATCCGCGTGCCGGCAATATCGGCGGCGGCGGCTTCATGGTGATCCATTCCGCCGAGCACAATGAAGACATCGCGATCGACTATCGCGAGACCGCGCCAGCAGCGACCACGGCGCAGATATTCCTTGGACCCGACGGCAAGCCTGATCCCGCCAAGTCGCGCGATTCCGGACTTGGCATCGGTGTGCCCGGCACGGTCGCGGGCCTGGCGCTCGCGCTCGAGAAATATGGCTCGGGCAAGTTCACGCTGGCGCAATTGCTCGAACCCGCGATCATGCTTGCGCGCGACGGATTTATCGTCACCGATGACATCGCCGATACCCTGCCGGGCTGGTACCCGCGGCTGGCACGCTGGCCGTCCTCGGCCAGGATTTTCGCAAAGCCGGACGGCGCGCCCTTTGGCGAAGGCGACAGGCTGGTGCAGAGCGATCTCGCCGACACGCTGGCGAGTGTCGCTACGCAAGGGCCGCGCGGCTTCTACGAGGGTCCGGTGGCGGAGAAGCTCGCCAAGGCGGTGTCCGACGCCGGCGGCGTCATGACTGCGGCTGATCTGAAGGCCTATCAGGCTGTGGTCCGCGCGCCGGTGCGCGGCAACTATCGCGGCTATGACATCGTCTCGATGCCGCTGCCATCGTCCGGCGGCGTCGTGCTGGTGGAATCGCTCAACATCCTGGAAGGCTTTCAGCTCGCCGATTTGAAGCGGGGCTCACCGGCATCGCTGCATCTGCTGATCGAAGCCATGAAGCGCGCCTATGCTGACCGCGCGCGCTATCTCGGCGATCCCGCCTTCGTCAATGCACCGATCGAAACGCTCACGGCGAAGAGCTATGCGGCCAAGCTGCGTGCGAACATCTCGATCGATCGCGCGACGCCGTCGAAAGAGATCGTTTCCGCCCCGCCCGCGCCGCGCGAAGGCAGCAACACCACGCACTTCTCCGTCGTCGATGCCAGCGGCAACGCTGTCAGCAATACCTATACGCTGAACTTCAGCTACGGCGTCGGCCTCGTCGCCGACGGCACCGGCGTGCTGCTGAACAACGAGCTCGACGATTTCACTGCCGCCGTTGGCGCCTCCAACGCCTATGGCCTCGTCGGCTACGAGGCCAATCTGCCCGGGCCCGGCAAGCGGCCGCTGTCCTCGATGTCGCCGACCATCGTGCTCAGGGGCGGCAAACCGGTGCTGGTGACGGGCTCGCCCGGCGGCAGCCGCATCATCTCGACTGTGCTCCAGGTGATCGTGAACGTGCTCGACTACAAGATGGACGTCGCGGCCGCGGTGGCCGCGCCGCGGCTGCATCATCAATGGCTGCCGGACGAGGTGCGCGTCGAGCGCGGCTTTCCCGACGATGTGCTGTTTGAGCTGAAGGCGATGGACCATCTCATCGTCGAGCCGATGGGACAGACCTCCGCCAACTCGATTCTCGTGACGCCGAACGGCCCCCTCGGCGCGCCGGACCCGCGCTCGCGCGGCGCGGAAGCAGCAGGACAGTAACCCTGCCCCTGCATGGTACGACCGTGCGCCGGCTTGCGCCCGGCGCCGCGCGTGCTACCACCGCCCGGCCAAAGACACTGCCGGGGAAACGCACATGACCATAGCCGATCCGACTGAGCGCATCGAACGCGCCGAGATCGAGGACACCAGCCTTCTCGCCTTCTACCGCGACATGAATGCGCCGGAGCGAAGGACGTTCTGGGCCTGCGCGGCAGGCTGGGCGCTCGACGGCATGGACTTCATGATCTATCCGCTGGTGATCGGCACCATCATCGCACTGTGGAAGGTCGATGCGGCCTCGGCCGGCCTTGCCGGCACGGTGACGCTGCTGGCCTCCGCCATCGGCGGTTGGCTTGGCGGTTATCTCTCCGACCATATCGGCCGGGTCAGGACGCTCCAGATCACCATCATCTGGTTCTCGTTCTTCTCGCTGGTCTGCGCGATCGTGCAGAATTTCGAGCAGCTTTTGATCGCGCGCGCCGTGCTTGGCCTCGGCTTCGGCGGCGAATGGGCCGCGGGCGCCGTGCTGATGGGTGAAGCGATCCGGCCGCAATATCGCGGACGCGCGGTCGGCTCGGTGCAATCGGGCTGGGCGGTCGGCTGGGGCCTTGCCGTGCTGTCGCAGGCGATCCTGTTCTCGGCTCTGCCGGCGGAAACGGCGTGGCGCTGGATGTTCGTGATCGGCGCGCTGCCCGCGCTGCTGGTATTCTATATCCGCCGCTCCGTCGCCGAGCCGGAGATCGCGGCGGAGGCCCGTGCAAAGCAGGCCGCGAGCGGCCATCGTCCGCCGCTCTGGGAGATCTTCTCCGGGCCGATCCTGAAGACCACCATTCTGGCGTCCCTGATGGCGACGGGCTGCCAGGGCGGTTACTACGCCGTCACGTTCTGGGTGCCGCAATTCCTGACGAAGGAGCGTCATCTGTCGATCGTCGGCTCGACCGGCTATCTGTCAACGCTGATCATCGGATCCTTCATCGGCTATCTCGTCGGCGCCTGGCTCGCCGACCGGATCGGGCGGCGCAATCTGTTCCTGATCTTCTCGATCGGAGCGATGGCAATCGTGCTGCTCTACACGCAACTGCCGCTGACCAACGAGATCCTGTGGGTGCTCGGATTCCCGCTCGGCTTCTTCGCCTCGGGCTATTTCTCCGGCATTGGCGCGTTTCTGACCGAGCTCTATCCGACGCGGCTGCGCGGCTCCGGCCAGGGCTTTTGCTACAATTTCGGCCGCGGCATCGGCGCGCTGTTTCCATTCCTCGTCGGCGCTCTGTCAGCGTCGACATCGCTTGCCGATGCGATCGCGATCTTCGCGGTGGTGGCTTACGTGCTGTTCTTCGCCGCCGCCTTCGCGCTGCCGGAGACGCGTGGCCGCGTGCTGCACGCGGACTAGTGTTGGATCGGTGAGACCAACTACCGTCCCACCTGGTACGGCCCGCCCTTCTCGAGGGCACGCGCATAGGCCGGCCGCGCGTGGATGCGTTCAAGAAACGCCATGGCCTTGGGATGGCCTTGCTCGAGCCCGCCGCGCGCTTGCGCTGCTTCAAGCGGAAAGCTCATCTGGATGTCGGCTGCAGTGAATTCATTGCCGGCAAACCACTCGCTCTTGCCGAGCTCGCCTTCCCAATAATCCATGTGCTGCTTGAGCTGCGGATTGACCAGCGCGGTCAGCGCCTGGTTCGAGACCTTGCGCACCAGCGGGCGAAGCAGCGCCGGCGCGCGCTTCGGCATCAACGTGAACAGCAGCTTCAGCAGCAGCGGCGACATCGCCGATCCCTCCGCATAGTGCAGCCAATAGGTGAAACGCAGCCGCTCCGGCGTGTTTGGCGGCGGGATCAGCCGGCCGTTGCCGTAGGTCGCGATGAGATATTCGATGATCGCGCCGGACTCGGCGATGGTGTTGCCGTTGTCGGTGATGACGGGCGACTTGCCGAGCGGGTGGATCGCGCGCAGCTCTTTCGGCGCGCGCATATCGGGCTGGCGCTGGTAGCGCACGATCTCGTAGGGCACGCCCAACTCCTCGAGCAGCCACAGCACCCGCTGCGAGCGCGAATTGTTGAGGTGGTGGACGGTCAGCATCGCGAGATCCTTAGGTTACTAGGCGTGGTCGGTCGGTCGCGTACCTGCCAGCCCGAGACCGCAATGTCGAGCCATCCGGATGGATGTTTTCATCCGGGTATATTGACCTTCGCAATTTACCCGGATATTAAAGCGGCCAACGTCGTCAATATGGCAATGATTTCAATGCAGAGAACTTTCACCGCCTTTCAGGGCCAGCGTCGCCTGGTGTCCGGGCCGGCAGGAGAGGTCGCGCTGGTCGTCAAGCGCGTGGCGCCACGGCCGGACGAGCCCATCATCATCTTCGAGGACGCCACCGGCAGATCGATCGACTTCGATCTGCGCGGCGGGGACCGCGAGGTCCTGGCGCGTCTGGCGAAGCTGATCCCGCCGCCAGTTGAGGAGACTGCTCCACCATCCGAACCGCGCGGCCGCGGCCGGCCGAAACTCGGCGTGGTCGCGCGCGAGGTGACGCTGCTGCCGCGGCACTGGGAGTGGCTCGGCGCGCAGCCCGGCGGCGCTTCGGTCGCCTTGCGAAAACTCGTCGACGACGCGCGACGCGCGAGCGGCGACAAGGACCGCGATCGGCAGGCGCGCGATGCCGCCTATCACTTCATGTCGACCATGGCCGGCAATCTGGCGCAGTTCGAGGAAGCCTCGCGTGCATTGTTTGCGGATGACAGGCGGCGCTTCACTGGACTGATCGCCGACTGGCCGGCCGACATCCGCGACCACATCGTCAAGCTCGCCTATAGCGACCGCGCCTAGGCGCGATCTCCAACAACCCCAGACGGCCAAGCCGCGCGTGCTGCGCGCGGCAACGGCTTTGCTCGCCCCGATGAAAGGCACATCCATGTCCGCTCCAAAACCGCTCTGGAAAAGCTTCCTGCGCTTCCTCGCGCCATTGATGCTGAGCAACGCGCTGCAATCGCTGTTCGGCACCGTCAGCAATGTCTATCTCGGCCAGATGATCGGCGTCGACGCACTCGCCGCGGTCTCGACGTTCTTCCCGGTGTTTTTCTTTCTGTTCGCCTTCGTCATGGGCCTGAGCACCGGCGCCACCGTGCTGATCGGGCAGGCCTTCGGCGCGGGCGAGCACGGGAGGATCAGAATCGTCGTCGGCACGACGCTCGCAGTCGGCCTGCTGCTCTCGATGTCTGTCGGATTGGCCGGCGGCCTGTTCAGCCGGCAATTGATGATGGCGCTCGCGACACCCACGGACATTCTCGACCAGGCAAGCGCCTATGCCCGCATCATGCTGCTGACGATGCCGCTCGGATTCGTGTTCCTGCTCATGACGGCGATGATCCGCGGCGTTGGCGACGTAGTGACACCGCTGCTCGCGCTGGCATTGTCGACTGCGATCGGCCTGATCCTGACGCCGATGCTGATCCGCGGCGCATTCGGGCTGCCGGCGCTCGGCATCACCAGCCCGGCCTTGGCGGCAGCGATCTCCAATGCGGTGACGCTGCCCGCGCTGGCGGCGTATCTGCTACGAAAGAAGCATGCGCTCGCGCCGGACGTCGCACTGCTGCGCCATGTGCGGCTCAATCGTGCTGTGATCGGACAAATCCTTGGCATTGGATTACCCAGTGCGGTCGGCATGGTCGTCATGGCGATCGCCGAACTGGTTCTGCTCGGCCTCGTCAACGGCTTCGGCTCGGACGCAACGGCGGCTTATGGCGCGGTCAATCAGGTGATGGGCTACACCCAGTTCACGGCGATGTCGATTTCGATCGCGGTCTCGATCCTCGGCGCGCAAGCCATCGGCGGCGGCGACCGGGCGCGGCTCGACGGTATCGTCCGTACGGGCCTTGCGTTCAACCTCGTCCTGACTGGCGGGCTCGTGGCGCTGATTTATCTCGCGCCGCGCGCCGTGCTTGGCATCTTCATCACCGACGGCACCGTGCTCGACTTGGCGAAAAGCTTACTCTTTGTCGCCTTGTGGAGCTCGGTGCCGTTCGGCCTTGCGACCACGTTTTCCGGCGCGATGCGTGCCGCCGGCGTTGCGCTGACGCCGATGCTGCTGTCGATCTTCGCCATTGTCGCGATCGAGCTGCCGGCTGCGGTGATCCTGAGCCGCACCGTGGGACTAAAGGGCGTGTGGGCGGCCTATCCGATCGTGTTCTGCGCCATGTTCGGTTTGCAGATGGGCTATTACCTGCTGGTGTGGCGCAAGAAGGCGATCCGGCGCCTGGTCTGATCAGCGAGATATTATGACCATCATTAAACGGTAGACCTGTGACGCGCGCTGCGCCACAATGGGTGAAAAGTGACTTTAGGGAGAACGAATTTGACCCGCACAGCCCCGCAATTCCTGTTCGATTTCGGCAGTCCGAACGCCTATCTCAGCCATCTGGCGATCCCGGCGATCGAGCAGCGCATCGGCGTCAAATTCGAATATGTGCCGATCCTGCTCGGCGGCATCTTCAAGTCGACCAACAACAAATCGCCGGCCGAGACGCTCGCCGGCGTCAAGAACAAGCGCGAATTCCAGGCTGTCGAGACCGAGCGCTTCGTCAAGCGCTTCAAGGTCCAGCCTTACGTCTTCAATCCCAACTTCCCCGTCAACACGCTGAACCTGATGCGCACCGCGATCGCGGCGCAGCTCGAGGGCGTGTTCGAGACATATGTCGACGCCGCCTTCCACCACATGTGGCGCGAGCCGAAGAAGATGGACGACCTCGAGGTCGCAGCCAAGGCGCTGGCGTCTTCGGGCCTCGATGCACAAAAGCTGTTCGCCCGCGCCCAGGAGCCCGAGGTGAAAGGCAAGCTGATCAAGAACACCGAGGAGGCGGTCGGGCGCGGCGCGTTCGGCTCGCCGACCTTCTTCGTCGGCAACGAGATGTTTTTCGGCAAGGAGCAGCTGCGGGAGGTCGAGGAGATGGTGCTGGAAGGTGGCGAATAGCGAGTGGCGAATAGCGAGTCGTGAAATTGTGACTCGTCATTTGCGGCCTCTCGCCCTATTCGCTATTCCCTACTCGCCATTCGCCTCGTTCAACGGAGCTTTACAATGCGTATCCTCGTGGTCGGCGCCGGCGCCATCGGCGGCTATTTTGGTGGCAGGCTGTTGCAGGCCGGCCGCGACGTCACATTCCTGGTCCGGCCGCGCCGCGCCAACGAGCTTGCGAGTGCCGGTCTCGTCATCAAGAGCCCGAATGGCGACGTGACACTGAAGAACCCGCCGACCGTGCAGGCCGAAGCGCTCAAGGAGAAATTCGACGTCGTGTTGCTCAGCTGCAAGGCGTTCGACCTCGACGATGCCATCAAGTCATTCGCCGCCGCAGTCGGCCCGAACACCGCGATCATCCCGATGCTCAACGGCATGAAGCATCTCGACACGCTCGATGCCAAGTTCGGCGAGGAGCGCGTGCTCGGCGGTCTCTGCGCCATCGCCGCGACCTTGAACGAGAAGCGCGAGGTGGTGCAGCTGCAGCCGATGCAGTCGATCAACTACGGTGAGCGCGACGGCAAATTGTCGGATCGCGTCAAGGCGATCGACGAAGCCTTCAAGAGCGGCATCGTTGGGGCCACTGCCAGCCAGAACATCATGCAGGACATGTGGGAGAAGTGGGTGTTCCTGTCCTCGCTCGCCGCAAGCACCAGCCTGATGCGCACCTCGGTCGGCAACATCCTCGCCGCGCCCGGCGGCCGCGACTTCTTGCTCGGCATGCTCGATGAAACCAGCTCGATCGCCACCGCGTCGGGCTACACGCCGGGCGGTCCGTTCTTCGAGCGCGTCAAGGGCAATCTCACCACCGAGGGTTCGCCGATGACGGCCTCGATGTTCCGCGACATCAAGGCGGGTCTTCCGGTCGAGGCCGATCATGTGATCGGCGACCTCATCGCCCGCGCCGACGCCGCCAAGGTCCCGGTTCCGAAGCTGCGCATCGCGTACACGCATCTCAAGGCGTATGAGAAGCAGCGGGCGGGGTAATCGCTGTCGTCCCGGACAAGCGCAGCGAAGCGGAGCGCTATTTGAAGTACGCGAGATAGTGCGAGACGGCGGTGATTTCCTCATCGCTCATGTGATAGGCGACATCGGCCATCGCGGCGACGCCGCCGCCGACGCGCTGGCTGGTCTTGTAGTCGTGCAGCGCCTTGACCAGATATTCCTCGCGCTGACCCGCGAGCCGCGCGACGGCCTTGGTGCCGGCAAAGCTATCCGTGTGGCATGAGGCGCAGCGGCGGCCGGCGGCCACTTGCGCGCCTTTTTTCGACAGGTCCGGATCCTTGTCGTCTGCTGCCTTCGGCGGCGTCATGGCCGCGAAATAGGCGCCGAGATTGCGAACGTCCTCGTTGGTGATCTCCGCGGCAATCGGCTGCATCTGCTCGTTCTTGCGCGAGCCGGCGCGGAAGAACACGAGCTGCCATTGCAGGAATTGATCGGGCTGACCGGCCAGCGAGGGAATGTTCTCGGTCTGCGAGATACCGTTCTCGCCGTGACAGCCGGAGCAAACGGCAGCCTTCTCCTGGACGGCAGTATTGTCCGCGGCGCTTGCGGAAAGGGCGCCAAGCGTGAGGAGCGCAGCCGCGCTGATTGTGTGCGAGATGAACTGCCGGCGCATGGAAGGAATTCCGATTGGGAACGACAGCGTGAGACTTTGAAATGAAAGAGGCTGCGGCGCCTCTCGGCCACCGCAGCCTCCTGGTCATGTCGCGCTACTTCTTGCTGTAGCTGATGCGATAGATCGCGCCGGCCCAGTCGTCGGCGACGAGGATCGAGCCGTCCTTGGCGAGGATGATGTCATCGGGGCGGCCGAGATAGCCTTGGTCACCTTCGATCCAGCCGGAGGCGAACACCTCCTGCTTGGCGTTCTTGCCGTCGGGCCCGACGATGACGCGCACGATGCGGCCGCCCTGGTACTTGTGGCGATTCCAGGAGCCGTGCTCGGCGATCAGGATGTTGTTCTTGTATTCGGCCGGGAACTGGTCGCCGGTGTAGAACTTCATGCCGAGCGGAGCGACGTGGGCGTCGAGGTTCAGCACGGGCGGCGTGAACTCGGAGCACTTGTGGCCCATGGCGAACTTCGGATCGGGAAGGTCGCCCTGGTGGCAGTAGGGATAGCCGAAATGCTCGCCGAGCTTGGAGATCATGTTCAGCTTGTCGGAGGGGAGATCGTCGCTGACCCAGTCGCGGGCGTTCTCGGTGAACCAGTATTTTCCGGTGCGCGGATCGACGTCGCCGCCGACCGAGTTGCGAACGCCGAGCGCATAGACTTCGGCATTGCCGGTCTTGGGATCGACGCGCCGGATCTGCGAGAGACTGGTCGGGGGAATGCCGACGTTGAAGGGCGGTCCGAACGGAATGTAGAACCAGCCGTCCTTGTCGGCCGCGAGGTACTTCCAGCCATGCGCGGCATAGGACGGCATGTCGTCATAGACGACCTTGCCTTCGCCGAGGTTGTCGAGCTTGTTTTCGACGTCGTCGTAGCGGATCAGCTTGTCGACCGCGATGACATAGAGCGCACCGTCCTTGACGGCCAGACCGGTGGGCATGTTGAGCCCCTTGAGGATGGTCTTGACCTCTTTCTTTCCGTTGTTGTCCTTGATGGCATAGACGTTGCCGAGGCCGAACGAGCCGACGAACAGCGTGCCCTTGTCACCCCAGGCCATCTGCCGCGCGGCCAGCACGCCGGAGGCGTAGACCTCCATCTTGAAGCCCGCCGGCAGCTTCACCTTCTTGATGATGTTGGCGAGCTCGGCATCGGAGGCGCCGGTCGGCGGACCCGAGGGCGGCGCGAGACCCTTCTGCGCCTCGTTCTCGTCGCCGAGGAACCAGTCATCCGGCGGATGGGTCCAGAATTCCTTGGTGCCGGATTCGTATTTCTTCAGCGGTTTGCTTTTGTCCTGTGCACTGCCGGCGCTGGTCCCGGCAAGAAGGGCCACGGCCGCAAGCGCCAACACGGATCGATGGATCATCGATGTCATCGCGTCACTCCCCTAAGGCAGCCGTCAGGGCTGCACGTTATTTTGTTCTGGATAGTCGAGAGGCGAAGTTCGGAGTCTGTCAGAGAGGCAGACCCAAAAAGGTTAGCACATCTGCGACCGGAGAGAAGCGCGTCGCATGCGTTGCAGCTGCCCTCCGCGACGACGACAAGCTCGCTGCAACGCGAAATCGAGATGGCGCGTGCCTCTTTTGAGAGCAGCAGAATGGTCGACCAATCCAAAAACGCGAAAACAACCCCATGCACAGTAGAACGGCGGAAGCCGGACGATGCGCGGTGACACTGGCCACACGTCTGAAACATCGTGCGAATTGACGAAAGCGGCGACTATTTGGCGACGGGATACGGTCCATCGTCGAATGGCGTGTCGTGATAGCCCTTCGCTCCCACCTCGCGCGCCAGGGAGCTGCGGAAATCGGAGCCATCGCGCAGGCTGCGCAGCACATGGGCGAAATCGAATTCCGGGTGCCAGCCCAGCTCGCGCCGCGCGCGATCGTTGACATAGACGCGGTCGATCCCGGGAAATAGCCGCCAGCCGCGTGCCGCATAGAACTCGGCGCAATCCGGGTAGAGCTCGCGCACGACACCGGTCGCGTCACGTGCGAGCGCCGCGAGATGGTGTTGTCCAAACGGGGTTGTAGCCGAGACGATATAGCGGGCGAACCCGATCTCCGGCGCGCGTACCGCGGCGAGCAGATGGGCGCTCACCGCGTCCGCTATATCCAGCCGTCGATAGAGCAGCTCGTTGGCTTGCGCGTTGTCCAGCGGGTAGGCTGATCGCATTGCGGGATCGTCGTCGTCCTCCGGAAAGAACCGCGAGGTCCGCAACACCACGACCGGCAGTCCGCGCTCGCGAAAGAATAGCTCGCACAGGCTTTCCGCCATCAGCTTTGTGGTGCCGTAGATGTTCTTCGGCACTGGCGGCAGATCCTCGGTGACCCACACCGCGGCCTGGCCCGCCTCCGGCCGGAGTTGGGAGCCGAATGCACTGGTGGTGCTGGTGAAGACAAAACTCTTCACGCCGGCCGCCGTGGCCGACTCGAGCAAATTGAGCGTGCCGGTGACGTTGGTATCGACAAAGTCCTGCTTGCTGTGGGTCGCCACATGCGGCTTGTGCAGCGTCGCGCTGTGGATGACGGCGGTGACGCCGTCCATCTGCGCCCGGACGAAGCCGGGATCGACGATCGAGCCGACCGCGTCGGTGAAGGGCGATGCCTTCAGGTCGACCCCGCGCGCAGATGACCCGCGACGCCGGAGCGTTCGGAGAATGGCCTCTCCGAGGTGGCCGGCACTGCCGGTGATCAGGATTGTCATTGCACCTCCCGAACGGCGTTCCGGCGGCACGCAGGGCGGGCTGAATTGGTCCAGCCCGCCTCACGCACCAGCCTGCCAACCGGCAATCGTTTGTGCCCGAAACTGCCGCCGGTCAATCACAGGCCGAGGCGACGCGCATCGTCGGCGAGAAACGCCCGACCGCTGCGATGCTTCACGCTGGGCAATTCGGCAACTCGTGCGCGCCAGGCGAGGAGGGCGTGAGAGTTTTCGGGAATGGTGAGGCCCGCGGCATCCGCGAACAGCAGACCGGCAAAGATGGTGATGTCCGCCATCGAGAACACCTCGCCGGCGATGTAGGGCTGCTGCCCCAGCACAGCGTTGAAATAGGTCATTCCCGCGCGAGCACGTTCGCCTTGCCGTCGTCCCCACTCGGCGCGGCCGGTCCAGTCGAGGCTCTTGAAGGCCTGAAGCTTCGGGCCGAGACCGGGTGTCGCATGATGGAAGTACTCGCCGACCGGATCGATCAGTTCGGCCTCCGCGCGCCGCTGCATCATATGGATCAGCCCTCTCTGTTTCGGCGTCGTGCCCGTCAGCGTCGGGTGGCCGTCCATGTGATCGAGATATTCGGTGATCGCCGTGGATTCCGAGATGAAGGTGCCGTCGTCCAGCTCAAGAACGGGCAAGACGCCCGAGGGGTTCTTTTGCAGGAACGCAGGGCTCTTGTGTTCGGCCCCGATAAGGTCGACCGGGATAAACTCGACCTGAGAGTCGAGCTGCTTTTCCGCAAGCACGATGCGGATGCGGGCGGGGTTGGGAAAGCCTGGACGATCATAGATTCTCATTTGTCACCTTTTATCTGTCTATCGATAGATAGGCTACTGAAAACCAAATAGGCCCTTTTCATCGGGGCGGTCAACAGCTATCTATCGATCGATAGGTAATGAAACCGATGGCAAAAACCAAAACTGACATGCGGGAAGCCGTCCTGGCGGCGGCGCGGGCCACTGTGCAAGCGCGCGGATACACGGCGCTGAGCTTCCGCGAGCTGGCCAAGGAGGTCGGGATTAAGAGCGCCAGCGTGCACTACCACTTTCCCACCAAGGGCGATCTCGGCGTGGCCCTGGCGCGGCGCTACACCGAGGAGGGTGCCGCCTATCTGGAGGAGATTCTCGCCACGGCACCCGATCCGCGTACCTGTTTCGACCGCTACGTCGGGATCTTTCGTGCCGCGCTGGCCAACGGCAATCGCATGTGCCTGAGCGGCGTCATGAGCGCCGAGCTCGATGATCTCCCTGAAGAAGTGAGGCACGAGATCGATCGTTTTCCGCGCATGAATATCGCATGGATCGCGCGTGTGCTGGCAACCACCAAGCCATCTCCCAGCGAAGAGGAGAGGAACGAGCGCTCGATGGCGATTTATGCCGCGGTCGCAGGCGCACAGCTGATTGCGCGCGGTCGCAACGATATCTCGGTCTACGATCGCTCCATCGAGGCCTACCGCGTCTCGGGATTGATTCCCTGATCAGCAGCGCTCGAGACAGGCCGAAGCGAATTGCGCTTACGGGATTTTGGATGCTCTGGAAAAAACTGGAGCGGGCGAAGGGGCTCGAACCCTCGACCCCGACCTTGGCAAGGTCGTGCTCTACCACTGAGCTACACCCGCATCCTGTGTCGGTCGCGTGACGCGCCGGCAACGGCTGTCGTATGCCAAAAGCGGAGGGCGAATGCAACAGCTACCGGCGGCATAGATTGGCTTTCGGAGCCCCAATATGAGCCCGAACCCGGCCGAATCGCCACCAAACATCCCGGAACCGCCGAATCGACGCCGGTGGATTGAAATTCGGCCGACCCGGCCCAATTTTAGGGCCGACACCGAAGCATATGCGATGGCGACGTGCTAAAGACCCGCCATTCCAGACATCAGACGAGGGGATCCCGTGACGATCATCGACCAGGGTAACGGAGCCGCAGTCCCGGCTGCGGCCGATCTGATCAAGGACACCACCACCCAGACCTTCGTGAAGGACGTCATCGAGGAATCGAAGCGCCAGCCGGTGCTGATCGACTTCTGGGCGGAGTGGTGTGGTCCCTGCAAGCAGCTCACGCCCGTGCTGGAGAAGGCGGTCAAGGCCGCCAAGGGCAAGGTCAAGCTGGTCAAGATGAACATCGACCAGCATCCGGCGATTCCGGGCCAGATGGGCATCCAGTCGATCCCGGCCGTGATCGCCTTCGTCAACGGCCAGCCCGCCGACGGCTTCATGGGCGCGGTGCCGGAGAGCCAGGTCAATGCCTTCATCGAAAAGCTGACCAAGGGCGTCACTGCGCCCGGCGAGCCCAACGTCGCCGAGATTCTGCAGGAGGCCGAGGCCGTTCTCGCCGAGGGCGACGCCGCAGCCGCCGCGCAGATCTACGCCGAAGTGCTCCAGTATGATTCGACCAACATCGCAGCACTCGCCGGCCTGGCAAAATGCTACGTCACCTCCGGTGCGATGGAGCAGGCCAAGCAGACGCTGGCCATGGTACCGGAATCCAAGCGCAACGATCCGGCCGTGAAGGCCGTGCAGGCCGCGATCGATCTCGCCGAACAGGCGGAACAGCTCGGCCCCATCACCGAGCTGGAACAGAAAGTCGCCGCAAATCCGCTCGATCATCAGGCACGCTTCGACCTCGCCACCGCGCTGAACGCGCAGGGCAACCGGGTCGCCGCCACCGAGCAGCTGCTCGCGATCGTCAAGCGCGACCGCAAATGGAACGACGACGGCGCCCGCAAGCAGCTGGTGCAGTTCTTCGAGGCCTGGGGCGGCACGGATGAGGCAACCGTCGAGGGACGCAAGCGCTTGTCGACGATCCTGTTTTCATAAGGAAAACGTGCCGGCGACGTCAGCGGGGACCAGATGCCGATCAACATCGAATATCGCGGGCCCGCCGACCTTCCGGAAATCATTCCGGTGTTTCCGCTGCCGGGCGCGTTGCTGTTGCCGCGCGGCCAGATGCCGCTCAACATTTTCGAGCCGCGCTATCTCGAGATGGTCGACGACAGTTTTCGCGATGGCCATCGCCTGATCGGCATGATCCAGCCTGATGCGGCGCATTCGCCAAAGAATTCCGACAGACCGGCGCTGTTCCGGGTCGGCTGCGTCGGCCGCATCACCCAGCTCGCCGAGTCCGGCGACGGCCGCTACATCCTCGAGCTCACCGGCGTCGCGCGCTTCAGGGTGCTCGAGGAGCTCGAGGTGCTGACCGCCTACCGCCAGTGCAAGGTCGATTTCTTCGCCTTTACCGACGATTTCACCGCGCGGATGGGCGAGGACGAGGTCAACCGCGAGGCGCTGCTGGTGGCGCTGGCGGATTTCTTGAAGGCCAACAATCTCAAGGTCGACTGGGAAGGCGTAGAGAGCGCGCCCAACGAGGCGCTGGTCAACGCGCTGGCGATGATGTCGCCCTATGGCCCCGCCGAGAAGCAGGCGATGCTGGAAGCGCCTGACCTGAAGACCCGCGCCGAGATCCTGATCGCGGTCACCGAGATGGACCTCGCCAAGAAGCGCACCTCGGGCGATCCGCCGCTGCAGTGACCGCCTGAATACTCACGCAGCACGGATGGCTGCCCTGGCACCTCGCCGCAGCATTTTTGCGACGCTGGATGCAGGCATCGGCCGGCTGAAATAATAGCCCTGGGTTTCGACGCTCCCCTCTTCGCGGAGAATGTCCAGCTGCTCCTTCGTTTCGACGCCTTCGGCCGTCGTCGTCTTGCCGAGGCTGACTGCGAAACGAACCACCGCTCGCGCGAGGTGCTGCGCCTCTTCGCTCGCGCTGGATAGTTCGTTGACGAAGCTGCGGTCGATCTTGATCTTGTCGAATGGGAATCTCTGCAGAAAGCTCAGCGATGAATAGCCGGTGCCGAAATCGTCGAGCGCTACTCGCACACCGAGCTCGCGCAGTTGACCGAGTGCTGCGAAGACGGCTTCGCTATCATGCATGATCACCGTCTCGGTGACCTCGAGCTCAAGCCTGTGCGGCGCAACGCCCGAACCGGCCAGCGCGCCGATAACGACCGCGACAAGCTCCTTGCTCCTGAATTGAGCGGGAGACAGGTTGATCGCAATTCTGAGATCGGCAGGCCATTTGGCGGCTTCCGCACAGGCGGTCCTCAAGACCCATTCTCCCAGCGGCACGATCAAGCCGGTCTCTTCCGCAAGCGGGATGAATTCGCTGGGCATGACCAGACCTCGCTTCGGGTGATGCCAGCGTAGCAGGGACTCGAAGCCGCGGATCTCGCCGGTCGTGGCAACGACAAATGGCTGGTAGTGGAGCTCGAATTCACCGCCGGCAATCGCATCCCGCATGTCGCGCTCCAGGTTGCGTCGCGCATGCATGAGCTCGTCGAGTTCCGGCTCGAAGAAACGGAACGCGCCACGTCCGCCACTCTTGGCCGAGTAGAGGGCGAGATCCGCGCTCTTCATGAGCACGTCGGAATCATCGCCATCGCGCGGCGCGATGGCGATGCCAATGCTGGTGCCCACCGTGACCCGATGATCGCCGAGATCGAAGGGTTCGCGAAGCACCTTTATGATCCTTTCGGCAAGCGAGGCCGCCTCCACGGCCGGGTTGGTCACGTAGTCGATCACCGCGAACTCGTCGCCGCCGAGGCGGGCGATCAACGCGGTTTCCGTGGTGCAATCGCGCAAACGCGCCGCGACGGCGCGCAACAGGGAATCGCCCGCCGGATGTCCCAGCGTGTCGTTGACTTCCTTGAAGCGATCGAGATCGAGCATGAGCACCGCAAGATCGAGGCCGCCATTGCGCGTAACTGCAATGGCATGCTCCATCCGCTCTCTGAGCAGCACGCGATTCGGCAGATCGGTCAGCGCATCGTGTTGCGCCATATGAGTGATCTTGGCCTCGGACCGGCGCTGCTCGGTGACGTCGAGATGCGTCGCCACCCACCCGCCGCCGGCCATTGGCTGCCGCGTGACGCAGATCAACCGCCTGTCCGCGAACTCGTCGATCCTGCTCGAGACCGCATCGAACGGCAACGCGGCCAGTTTCGAGACGAATTGCTCGGCCGCGCCCTCGCTTGTGTCGCCCTTGAGGATACCGTTCACAATGCGATGCCGGATGATGTCGGTATGCGGTGTCCCCGTTCTCAGCAATTCCGGCGGCAGCCGGTAGAGCCGGGCATAACGCTCGTTGCAGATGACAAGTCGCTTCTCCGCATCGAACATGCAAACGCCCTCAACCATATTGTTGATGGCCGTATCGAGCCTGAGCTTCTGCTCCTGGAGCTCTCTTTGCGAACCTTCGAGTTGCTGCCGGGCGATCGAAAGCTGGCCGATGATTTCCTTGAATCTGCTGGTTCTGGTCGCAAGGCGCGAATCCGCCAGCACACCGACAAGGCTCATCCCGAGCACTGACAGGGCCACACCCGCGATTGCCACGGCGAGGAAGGCGGGAGAAAGCGACAAGGTATCGTTGTTCAGCGTCGGGTCCGGAACGATCTGCACAGCCCCCATGGCCGTGAAGTGGTGCGACACGATGGCGAGCGTCAGCAGCAACGCGGCGGCGAAGGTCCCCCACTTACCCTTGTGACCCAGGGCGATCGCGAGTGCAGCGTAGCCCAGCAACATGCCGAGGGCGATCGAGATGAACACCAGCCCGGGCGACCAGGTCACGCGACCCGGCACTTCGAGGGCCCACATGCCGAGATAGTGCATGCTCGCAATACCAGCGCCGATGATGCCGCCGCCGGCAGCTGCGCGCCATCGGCCGGAGTAGCTGACCGCAACGCCAAAACCGACCGAGGTCAAGATCATCGCGGCCGCGAGCGACAGCCCTGTCAGCGCGATGCCGTAACCGGTCTGGACGCCAGGCTCGTAGGCGAGCATTGCAACAAAATGCGTAGCCCAGATTCCGTAGCCGATGGCGGCGCCTGCGATCGCAATCCAGATCAGCCGCCTCCTGGCTCGCGAGGCAATCGCGCGATGAAAGATACTGACGGCCACGATGCTTGCAGCGAAGCAGACCAAGCCGGCGAGCATGACAAGCCGCCAATCATGCTCGGCTGTGAGGCAGGTAAAAACGCGGAACATTGAAATCGCTCCCTCGTCAATGCTTCGACAATTGATCGGAGTGAGCTTTCGCCGCGTTAATTTTCCACAATGCCCGGTTGCATGCCTATCGTGAGGTAAACGTTGCCTGGCAAAGACGCCAATGGGCGGTAGTTCGGTGCGGGTGAGGGGTTCAGCTCCCGTGGAACTACGTGGCTTATATGCGCTGCGGGATAACGGCGGTGCAATCCTTCCGTCCAGGACAACACATCCCGCTCAGGGATGATGGCGGATGCGTTTTCGTCCCGTGATCATCGCGCGAATCAGATTCTCGCGTTGGAGCATTCCCATCAGCGCTGCGCCGGCGACGTGCAGCACGACAAGGACCATGACGGCGTCCGACGCATAAGCGTGGGTGTCCTCGATCCACCAGACGCCGAAGAAGGTGACGGTCACCGACATCGCGCCCGTGATTGCCGAGACTGCGAGCGACAGCAGCAGCGCGACCAACATCAAGGTGCCGGCAGGATTGAGCCCGATATAGCGGCCGGTGATGCCGCGTCGCAGATTCCAGAGATAGAAGGGCGCCGCGCGGAGCCTGACACCGATCACGCGAAAGCGCGAATAGCGGCTTCCCCAGAATCCCCAGACCAGACGGAAGGCCAACAGCCCGATCACGCCATAGCCGACGATGCGGTGAAGCCCGTCATAGACGGTTGGCGTGAACCACGCGACCAGAACGCTGACCGCGAGGGCCCAGTGCCAGAGGCGCAGCGGAAGGTCCCAGACCTCGACCGTCCGCGAAGTGGCCTTGTCCGCGGGGGTCCTGTTGGACGCCCCGCTCGCTTCGGGTACCGCTTCGTTCATAAGCCTCGGTTCACCTTGCGCCGTTCACTTAACGCGGATCACTTGGCATCAGTTCACTTGGCATCAGATCACTTGGCGCAGATCACTTGGCAATCGTGTGCTTCAGGCTGAGATCTTCCGGGCTGTAGAACAGCTCGTAGAGCTTGCCTTCCTTGACGCCATAGACCTCATAGCACGAGCCTTCGATCTTGGAACGCCGCACCTCGTAGCCGGCCGCCTTGGCCTTGGCTTCGGCATCGCCAGCCGGCTTCCACGATGCCTTGTCGAGCTTGGTGCAGTTCTTGAAACCGTCGGCCATCGCCGCCGACCCCATGCCGATCCCCACCGTCAGTGCAATGGCAAGAACACGAATGACTCTCACGAATGTCTCCTCCTCTGTCGTGTGCGCGAAGCGCGCCCGAAGGAAACAAAGCATAGGATGAAGTCAACCGGGTTCGGATCGGCCCAGCGTTAGAGATATTCTAACCGTCGTCAAAACGTCAGCGCGCTCCGCGCGCAACGCTTATTTGGCCGCTCGCTGCGGCCTTACGCCTCACGGCTCGGATTCGTCCGCGAACGTGGCGAAGTTCGCTAGGCCGCATGGCGCGCGCCGGGATACTGGCGTCGCAGCCAGTCTGCCCAGGCGAGGCGCCCGCGCACGCCCTGACTGACGACAAAGCCCATGCGACGCGCTCTTGTCTCGGACATGGGTATCGGCAGGATTTTTCGATGCAGGCCTCGCGCATCCCGATACTGGCCGGCCAGCGCGGCGACGCTGAGATCTTCGGGACCGCCAATCTCCGCGCGCTCGCCGCGCGCCCCGTCGAAGGCGCATGCTACCACGTGATCGGCAACATCGGAGGCATCGACGGGATTGAAGGGCGTCGTCGGCATCGGCCACAGTGGAAGCCAGGCGAGGCCCGCAAGCATCTTGTCGAGCAGATAATAGAACGGCATCGCGCGAACGACGGACCACGACAGTGCGGAAGCGCGAACCAGCTGCTCGCCGGCGAGCTTGACCCGTGCATAGGGCAACGTGGCCTCGTCGAGCCCGACGATCGACACATGCAGGAAGTGCCGCACGGATTGCTCCTGGCAAAGCGACAGCAATCGCTCCGTTCCCTCGACATCCACGGCGGAAGGGGAACTGAAGAAATCGACCGGCCGAATACCGCCTCGCCGCGCGATCGGCGAATAGGTCGCCGCATTGATGACGGTGTCGACGTCACGCAACGCGTCCCGCAAGCCGGCGCCCGTGGCAAGATCGCCCCTGGTCCATTCGACGTCCGAGCGGGCCTCCGGTGATCTCGCAAACAATCGGACGCGATGTCCATCGCGAATGAGGCGATCGACGATCTCCCTGCCGAGATGGCCCGTGCCGCCGGTGACGAGTGTCAACGCCATGCTTCACCTCCATCGTGGTGCGCGGTTCTCAAGATTGCTGCTGACGGCCTCGACATGATTGGGGGTGCCGAGCAGCGCGGCCTGCTCGGCGGTCTCGGCGGCGAGGCCTGTGGCGACGTCCGAGGTCGCGGCGAGATTGAGGAGCCGCTTGGCAGCACGCACGGCATCGGGGCTGCGGCTTGCGATCTCGTGCGCGACTGTCAATGCGGCGGCCAGCGGATCGTCGGCAAGCCCTGTCGCAAAACCATAGGCCAGCGCTTCGTCAGCCGAAAACACGCGGCCGGTATAGGTCAGCTCGCGCACGACATCTTCGCGGGCGAGGTGGCGCATCAACTGCGTGCCGGCCATGTCGGGCACCAGTCCCCATTTGGCCTCGATGACGGCGAGCCGTGTCGCCGGCGCCAGATAACGAAGGTCCGCGCCGAGCGCGAGCTGGAACCCACCGCCGAAGGCGACGCCATGGACCGCGGCAATCACCGGCACTGGCAACTCGCGCCAGAGCCAGACGAGATGCTGCGCATAGTTTGCGATGCCGTGGCTTCGCTGTGTCAGGTCGGCTGACGGGATCAGCGAATCGCCTTTCGTCGTCGCCAGAAGCCGGTCCAGATCGAGGCCCGCGCAGAACGCCCGCCCTTCGCCGGAGAGAATGACGGCGCGGACCTCCCCGCGCGCACCGAACTGCGCTCCGGCCGCGATGAGCGCCTCGAACATCGCGGGATCGAGAGCATTCATCTTGTCCGGGCGATTGAGCCGGACATGGGCCACGCCGTCCACGATGGTCAGCCGAACACGATCTTCCATGACACCGCTCCGCTCGAATGCGTGACCGGCCGTTCCGGCGTCAGTAGCCGGCCACCGCCATCACCACGACCACACTCAGCGCCATCCAGCCAAAGTGCCGGCCGCGTGTCGCCCATGCGTTGGCGCAGGCAGAGAAGCCGAACACGCAGACCATGGTGATGACGATCCAGCGGCGCGCCGGCGCGGACTCCATCCACGGCGTCGCGATCAGGAGCATGCCGCAGCCGATCCACGCGACCGTCGAGGCCTGCCAGACCAGGCGGATCAGGGTGCGGAGCCGCGGTGGCTCGATCGTGGCGCGGGGAAAGACCTTGGTCTCGCCGAGGATGCCGTGGATGAGGGCCACCAATATGGCGAGGATTCCGGCGCACTGGAGCAAGAGATCACGCATCGGGGCCTCCATACATCTGTGTACGGTGAGATAGGCGCTGGCGCGACACCTGTCAATACACTAGTGTATGGTCAGAATTTCGGAACCTGACATGACCGACCAGCTCTGCGCCGACGACTGGATCAAGGAGGGCCTCAAGGCGCTCACCAAAAGCGGCTTCACCGCGCTGAAGGCCGGTCCGTTGGCAAAGGCCATCGGCGTCTCCCGCGGCAGTTTTTACTGGCATTTTGCCGATCTCGGCGCGTTCCATGCGGCCGTGCTGAAACGCTGGCGCGAGATCGCGGCCGAAGAGATCATCGCCGGTGTCGAGGCCGACAGCGACGAGCCACTGACGGCGCTGCTGCGCAGGACGTTTGGCGCCCGGCTCGATCTGGAGCGCGCGGTGCGGAACTGGGCGGCGTTCGATCCGGCGGCGCAAGCGGCCGTCCGCGCCATCGACCGCCGCAGGCTCGACTATATCGAGGCGCTGCTGCAACGACGCGGATTCTCCGCGGCAACCGCGCAAGGACGAGCGCAGATCCTGTACTGGACCTTCCTCGGCTTCGCGCTGTCGGGCCCGCCGGTGCCGCCCGCGCGGCTCCAGGGCCTGCTCGACGAGATCCAGAAGATGATTTCCGCCTGAACGCTCCGGCCGCCGCAATGGGCGGAGGCGATTTTCTATGCTACATGCAACCGATCGCCGGAGATCCTGATGAACGCGCCCACCGAACGCCCCGAACCTAGCGTCGATCCAAAACTGCTGGAGATCCTTGTCTGCCCGCTGACCAAGGGCCCGCTGGAATTCGATTCCGCCAAGCAGGAGCTGATCTCGCGCAGCGCCAGGCTCGCTTACCCGATCCGCGACGGCATCCCGATCATGCTGCCGGAAGAGGCGCGCAAGATCGATTGAGGATAGCGAACAGGGAATGGCGAGTAGCTCACAGCGCCTCGCCCTTCAGCAACTTCGGTATCTCGCCCGTCAAGCCCGCCGCCTGGCGGATGAAGAGATTTTTCAGCGGCGGGGTGCGGTCGACGATGCCAAGGCCGATGTCGCGCAACGAGCGCAGCAATGTCGACTTGTTCGAGAACAGGAAGTTGAGCGAGTTGGTGGCGACGCCCATCGCCATGGTGTCGAAACGGCGCCACCGCTGGTAGCGATCGAGCACGTCGGCGCCACCGAGATCCATGCCGAGCCGCGCGGCATCGACCACGACCTCGGCCAGTGCGGCGACATCCTTCAGCCCCATGTTGAGGCCCTGTCCGGCGATGGGATGAATGACGTGCGCGGAATCGCCGACCAGCGCCAGGCGCTCGGCCACGAAGGAGCGCGCCACGAAATAGGACAACGGGAACGCGCGCGGCTTGTCGAGCGCCTTCACCTCACCGAGATGCAAACCAAAGCGCTGCTCGAGCTCGCCGTGAAACTCTTCTTCGCTTAAGCCAATGATGCGCGCGGCCTCTGCGCGGCGCTCGGTCCACACCAGCGACGATCGCTTGCCGGTCAACGGCAGGATCGCAAACGGACCCGCGGGCAAAAAGTGCTCTTCGGCGCGGCCTTCGTGATCGCGCTCGTGGCCGACGGTGACGACGATGCCGGATTGATCGTATTCCCAGCCATGGGTGGCGATGCCGGCGCGCTCGCGCAGCTTTGACTTGGCACCATCGGCCGCGACCAACAGGCTTGCGGCAATCCTGCTGCCATCGCCGAGCATGACGTCAATGCCGCCGGCGCTGGTATCGTACGACGCAACGGTCGTCGCGCGAAGATCGATGCCTTCAGCTTCGGCGCGGACAACCAGTGCATCGATCAGGCGGCGGTTCTCGACCATGTGCGCAAAGGGCTCGCCGGGCGCGACATCGCCGGCGAAATTCAGGAATGCCGGACGCGTGGCGTCCTCGAGCTTGGAATCGGTGACGACCATGTCGAGGATCGGCTGGGCCTCAGCCTTGACATCGTCCCAGGCGTCGAGCGCCTCGAACAGCCGGCGGCAGGCCGCGACGATGGCGGTCGCGCGGGGATCGCGGCTCGGCCGTGTGGCGAGCGCGGGGTCGGCGACGATGACGGGAATCTCGGATCCGAGCCCTTGGCGCAACGCCAGCGCGAGCGCCAGGCCGGCAAACGCGCCGCCGCCAATGACTATGCTACTCTGTGACATACTAAAAATTCCCGGCCAATTCTTGGACTTGCTAGCAGACTTGAGGTGGGCGAAACAGTGCGGTGAAACAAGGGCGGAACGCCCCATTGTGTCATTCCGGAGCAGCGAGCCGGCACTGACGATGCGAAAGCTGAATCCGATGTCCAAAGGCCTGATCGACCTGATCTCGATCCTCGATCTCGAGCAGCTCGAGGTGAACTTGTTCCGCGGCAACAGCCCGAAGACGAGCTGGCAGCGGGTGTTCGGCGGGCAGGTGATCGGACAGGCGATGGTCGCGGCCTGCCGCACCGTCGAGGGCCGGCTGCCGCATTCGCTGCATTGCTATTTCATCCTGCCGGGCGATCCGCAGATCCCGATCATCTACCAGGTCGAGCGGCTGCGCGACGGCAAGAGCTATTCGACCCGCCGCGTCACCGCGATCCAGCATGGCAATGCGATCTTCTCGATCATGGTGTCATTCCATGCCGAGGAGGAGACCGCGTTCGACCACCAGGAGAAGATGCCCGAGGTGCCGCCACCGGAAAAGCTGACGGCGGAGGAGGTGGCGAAGCAGCCGATGTTCCGCGAGATGCCGGACTTCATCCGCCGCTACTACGAATCGGATCGCCCGATCGAGCTGCGCCCGGTCGAGCTCGGCCGTTATTTCGGCCAGAAGATAGAGGACGGCCGTATCCATGTCTGGATCAGGACGGCGGCGACGCTGCCGGACGATCCGGCGCTGCACATGTGCGCTCTCGCCTATGCCTCGGACTTCTCGCTGCTCGACGCCATCATGGCGCGCTACGGCCGCACGCTGTTCGACAAGCGCATGATGCCGGCGAGCCTCGACCACGCGATGTGGTTTCACCGCCCGTTCCGCGCCGACGAATGGCTGCTCTACGCGCAGGATTCGCCGAGCGCCCAAGGCGGCCGCGGCTTGACCCGCGGCTCGATCTTCAAGCCCGACGGCACGCTGGTCGCCTCCGTCGCGCAGGAAGGCTCGGTGCGCGAGCGGAGGAGCTGATCGCTAGAGCGACCCGCGCGGCGCGAGCTCGGTCTGGGATGCGAACCAGTTCATGATCCAGCGATAGACCCACGGGATCGGGATGATGAAGCCGCACAGGATCGCCGCCACGATCCCGCGCCAGAGAATCCCGAGCCCGCTGCCCCTGAAGATGATCTCGCGCCGCGTGCCCTGGATGTTGCGATAGACCCAACGCAGCTGGGCTGCGGCGACCCAGGCCCATCCAATGATGGTGATGATGGAGATCGCGAACAGCAGGTTCCAGCCGATATAGCCCAGCACCGAACCGGTGAAGCTCAGGCCGACCGGCTGCCCGTTGGAGGCGATGTTCGCGACCATCCATTTCAGCAGCATCCAGTAGAGAACGATCTGGGCGATGTAGAGTGCCGTGCTCAAAATCTGGATGCCGGTGTAGCCGACGACAATCGCCAGAACGATGAAGCCGAAGAACCACGGCACGATCGCCATGGCAGTGCCGGTGAAGGAGAGGTTCGGACGGCCCGGGACCCTCACGCAGGACACGATCCATTGCGTGTACCAGACGAACAGCCACGGAATCGGGATGATGAAGCACGAGCCGATCAGCATCACCAGCGTGCGCCAGGTGAAGTCGAGGATACCGAAATCGACCGACAGCGATCCGCCGGCAGCGCTACCCGCACCGGTATAGCCACCGCCGCCCATCATCGGCGGCCCTCCGGCCGGAGTGATCGGCGGCGCGCCGCCACCAATCAATCCCGGAATTTCGGCCGCCTTCTGCCAGCCCGCCATGCCCTCGGACCACACCAGCGTGTCGCCGCGCACGACGCCCTGGGTAATGAGGTCGCGGAACTGTCCCTCCGGGTAGGGCCCCTGCTGCTTGCCTTCGGATGCGTAGAACCAACTCGCCATGACGCGCCCCCCAAAATACTTTTGTACCGCTGGGCAGGTGCGGGTTCACCACATCCATGCCAAAAATGCATTGTGAAGGATGAACGGCTGCCCTGTACAGAGGCGGCCGTTCACACCTCCGAACGTTTTTCCGCTTCAACCTGCAAGTTTTTTGTGCCATTTGCCCGGAAAGATGCCAAATTGACGCAGCGCCGGGGACATACGGCGCGGCGCATCCCGGGAAACAGGCCTGATCATGAAACTCGTCGTCGCGATCATCAAACCTTTCAAGCTCGATGAGGTCCGTCAGGCCCTGACGGCGATCGGCGTCCACGGCATGACCGTGACCGAGGTGAAGGGCTATGGCCGTCAGAAGGGCCACACCGAGATCTATCGCGGCGCGGAATATGTCGTGAACTTCCTGCCGAAGCTGCGGATCGAGATCGCGGTCGCCTCCGACGTCGCGGACAAGGCGGTCGCCGTGATCACCGCGACCGCCCGCACCGGGCAGATCGGCGACGGCAAGATTTTCGTCACACCGATCGACCACGCGCTGCGCATCCGCACCGGCGAGACCGACAGCGACGCGCTCTAAACTTCTTGTCTTGACGCGTTTTCTTCACGCGAACCGGTATCCACTTCGCTCGAAAACGCTCTGATACAGCCTTGTTCGATCGCACCGGGCAACGATGCCACAGCGTGCGACGTCAATTGATGCCCGGGGGGAATGACATGGCGGGATTGTTACGCCGCGCAGCTGCTATGGCTGCGCCGATCGGATTTGCTTTGGTCATGGCGTCGCCGGCGCACGCCGCAGGCTCCGAGATCAACACCGCCGACACTGCCTGGATGATCGTCGCCACCGCGCTGGTGCTGATGATGACGATCCCAGGGCTTGCGCTGTTCTATTCCGGCATGGTGCGCAAGAAGAACGTGCTCGCGACCATGGCGCAAAGCCTTGCCGCGGTGACGATCATCTCCATTCTCTGGGTCGCGTTCGGCTATTCGCTGTGCTTCGTCGGCGGCGGGCCGTGGATCGGTTCACTCGACCGCTGGTTCCTCGCCGGCATGACCATGGACAGCGTCAACCCGGCAGCGAAGACGATCCCGGAAGCGCTGTTCATGCTGTACCAGATGACGTTCGCCATCATCACGGTGGCGCTGGTGGCGGGCTCGGTCGCCGACCGGATGCGTTTCTCCGCCTATCTGCTGTTCTCGGTCGCCTGGTTCATCTTCGTCTACATTCCACTGGCACATTGGGTGTGGGGCGGCGGCTTCCTCAACAGCATGGGCGTGCTGGATTTCGCCGGCGGCCTCGTCGTGCATCTGTCGGCCGGCACCGGCGGCCTCGTGGCGGCCAAGGTGATGGGGCGGCGTTACGGCTATGGCACCGAAAATCTGTCACCGTTCGATCTCTCGCTCGCGGTGATGGGCACCGGCCTGCTGTGGGTCGGCTGGTTCGGCTTCAACGGCGGCTCGGCCGGTGCTGCCAATTCGCGCGCGGTGATGGCGATCATCGCGACGCATCTGGCGGCCTGCTCCGGCGCGCTGACCTGGGGCGCGATCGAATGGTCGTCGCGGCGCAAGCCCTCCGTGCTCGGCATGATCTCGGGCGCGGTGGCAGGCCTCGGCACCATCACGCCGGCTTCCGGCTTCGTCGCGCCGTGGCACGGCATCGTCATCGGCATCGCCGCGGGCGGAATCTGCTACTGGGCCTGCACCTGGCTGAAGCACCGCTTCGACTACGACGATTCGCTCGACGTGTTCGGCGTCCACGGCATCGGCGGACTGACCGGCACGCTGCTCGCCGGCGTGTTCGCGACCAGCGCGATCGGCGGCACGGCCGGCCTGCTCGAGGGCCATCCGCAGCAGCTGCTGATCCAGCTTTACGGCGTCGCCGTCACCTTCGTCTGGTCGGCGGGCGTGAGCTTTGTCCTGCTCAAGCTGGTCGGCCTGTTGGTGCCCCTGCGCGTGTCGCGCGAGCACGAGCTCGAGGGCCTCGATATCTCGCAGCACGGCGAGGCGCTTCAGTAATCGGGGCTTGCGCAACACATAAGTAAGTGCTTATGTTTGGTCATGATCGAAGCCAACATCTTCAAGGCGCTGGCCGACCCGACGCGCCGAAAAGTCTTTGAGAAGCTCGCTGGCGGAAGCCTGAATGCCAGCGCTTTGCGCGACGGTCTGGAGATCAGCCAGCCGGCGATGTCGCAGCACCTTTCAGTGCTGCGCGAGGCAGGCCTCGTGCGCGAGCAGCGGCAGGGCCGCTTTGTGAATTACGCAGTCGACCCGGACGGAATTGTCGCCATCGGGGCATGGCTAGCGCGCTACCGCGCCTACTGGCCGAAGCGCATGGAAACACTCGCCGATCTCTTGAAGGATATGGATCAATGAGCGACGCAGCAAAGCCTGATCCCTCCGACGCAGAACTTGTGCTCGAATATGACTTCGAAGCACCGCCGGCAAAGGTCTGGCGCGCCGTGACCATTCCGGCCTTGCGCGAGCGCTGGCTGCCGGATTGCGACCTTGCGGGCGCCGAGCCGGAATCAACGATCGCAGGCGAAGAGGTGCGCTATCGGCTTCGTGATTCAGAGCCGCCGTTTCGCGAGAGCCACGTCATCTTCAGGATCGAGCCGAACGAAGACGGCGGCACCCGCTTCCGCATCATTCAGCAGGCCTGCGATGTAACGCTGCCGCAGCCGGCCAACAGCAATTGCTGCCTGATGCGCGCGGCGGCCTAACAACAAAAGACTTCATCACCTGCAGACATGGAGGTCGCCGATGCGCGACATGCTTCAGCTCGTCCCTATGGTTGTCGAACAATCCGCCCGCGGCGAACGATCCTTCGACATCTATTCGCGGCTCCTGCGCGAGCGCATCATCTTCCTCAACGGCGAGGTCAATGATGCGATGTCGGGACTGGTCTGCGCGCAGCTGCTGTTCCTGGAGGCGGAGAATCCGAACAGGCCGATCAATCTCTACATCAACTCCTATGGCGGCGTGGTCACCAGTGGCCTCGCCATGTACGACACCATGCAGTTCGTCAAGGCGCCGGTTCATACGCTGTGCATGGGCACTGCGCGCTCGATGGGGTCGTTCCTGCTGATGGCCGGCGAGCCCGGTCACCGCGCCGCGCTGCCCAATGCGAGCCTTCACGTGCACCAGCCGCTCGGCGGCTTCCAGGGCCAGGCGTCCGACATCCTGATCCATGCCAACGAAATGCAGGAAACCAAGCGGCGCATCACCCGGCTCTACGCGCAGCATTGCGGGCGCTCCGAGGCGGAGGTGGAACGGACCCTGGACCGCGACCACTTCATGACCGCGCAGCAGGGGGTCGAATGGGGATTGATCGACCGGGTCTTTGCGGAGCGCGAGCCGGCCTGACGGTCCAGGTCGGTTGCGCGTATCCCGTGAGCATGCCGCGAGCCGCTTCGATATTTCACAGCATGGCGACGCCCTTCCGCCAGCATCTTCTGTAGTCAGTTACCTCTCAGCTGCCCGACGCGTGAGCAGCAAATGTGTCGACAGCCTGTCATGCCTGCTTTTTGATCAGGCCTGACCAGGGATTGAGCGCGACGTAATGGCGCACTGCACCGCAATGCCCGCCAAACGCGAAAAGCCCCGCTTTCATAGTCCGTTAGGCAAGCCGCCCGATCTGGCACGGCATTTGATTCTAACGGTCCCGGCTGTGCCCGCGTAGTGAACTTCTCCCTCGTGGCGAACCAGTCGAGAAACGCCCGGCCACGTCCGGACCGGGCCCAAGCGGGGATAGGACCCATGAAAATTGTTATGGCGATTATCAAGCCATTCAAGCTGGAAGAAGTCCGTGACGCCCTGACCGCCATTGGCGTTCACGGTCTCACGGTGACGGAAGTCAAGGGATATGGCCGCCAGAAAGGCCATACGGAAATCTACCGCGGCGCCGAATATGCCGTGAGCTTCCTGCCCAAGATCAAGATCGAAGTCGCTGTCGCCTCCGAGCAGGTCGACAAGACCATCGACGCCATCACCTCGGCTGCGAAAACCGGACAGATCGGCGACGGCAAGATCTTCGTCATCAACCTCGACCATGCGGTCCGCATCCGCACCGGCGAGGCCGACGCCGCGGCCCTTTGATTTCGCGCTCAACCAAAATTCAATCAGGAGTAAATGAAATGACGTTTAAGCGTCCCTATGGCGCGGGATTGGCGGCTCTCGCAGTCGGCCTGTTCGCTGCGACCGCAGCCTATGCCGAGCCAACGGTCAACAAGGGGGATAACGCCTGGATGCTGACATCGACAGTGCTCGTGCTGTTGATGACGATCCCGGGTCTCGCGCTGTTCTACGGCGGCCTCGTTCGTTCCAAGAACATGCTCTCGGTCCTGATGCAGGTGTTCTACACCGTCTGCATCGTCACCGTGATCTGGGCCGTGTACGGCTACAGCCTCGCCTTCACCGGCGGCTCCGACTTCATCGGCGGCTTCTCCAAGGCCTTCATGATGGGCGTCACCACCGACTCGAAGGCCGCGACCTTCTCGGTAGACGCCAACATCTCGGAGCTCGTCTATGTGTGCTTCCAGATGACGTTCGCGGCGATCACGCCCGCCCTCATCGTCGGCGCCTTCGCCGAGCGCATGAAGTTCTCGGCGATCGCCCTGTTCATCCCGCTCTGGGTCACGCTGATCTACTTCCCGATCGCGCACATGGTCTGGTACTGGCCCGGCCCGGACGCGATCCAGGATGCAGCCAAGGCTCTCGCTGCCGCGGCTGATGGCGCAGCGAAGACTGCGGCTCAGGCCAAGCTCGACGAGATCAACGCCGACGCCGGCTGGATCTTCAAGAAGGGCGCGATCGACTTCGCTGGCGGCACCGTGGTGCACATCAACGCCGGCATCGCAGGTCTCGTCGGCGCGCTTCTGATCGGCAAGCGCACCGGCTACGGCAAGGAGCTGATGGCTCCGCACTCGCTGACCATGTCGATGATCGGTGCCTCGCTGCTCTGGGTTGGCTGGTTCGGCTTCAACGCCGGCTCCAACCTGGAGGCCAACGGCGGCGCAGCCCTCGCCATGACCAACTCCTTCGTCGCCACCGCAGCCGCCGCGCTGTCGTGGATGTTCGCGGAGTGGATCGTGAAGGGTCATCCGTCGGTGCTCGGCATCATCTCCGGCGCTGTCGCGGGTCTCGTGGCCGTCACGCCTGCCGCCGGCTTCTCCGGCGTGATGGGTGCGATCGTCCTCGGCCTCGTGGTCGGCGTGGTCTGCCTGTTCTTCTGCACCGTGGTGAAGAACGCGCTCGGCTATGATGACTCGCTCGACGTGTTCGGCGTGCACTGCATCGGCGGCATCATCGGCGCCCTCGGCACCGGCATCCTGGTCAATCCGGCTCTCGGTGGCGCGGGCATCATCGACTACACCGCGATCCCGCCCAAGGTTGCCGATTACGACTTCGCGGCGCAGATGATCTCCCAGATCGAAGCCGTCTGCACCACGCTGGTGTGGTCGGGCGTCGGTTCGGCGATCCTCTACAAGGTCGTCGATGTGATCGTTGGCCTCCGCGCCAATGTCGAGAGCGAGCGTGAAGGTCTCGACATCACCGACCACACCGAGCGCGCCTACAACATGTAACCAGTCCTCCCGGACGCGATCTCTCCTCGGGGATCGCGTCCACAACTACGGTTTGGGCACATACCCGGCAATGCCCCGACCGTTGAGGGGCTCCAGCGCAAGTTGGAGCCCCTTTTTTCTGGCGGGATTCTTTTTGACTGCGCAAGGAAGAAAAGGATTGCCATTCCAGATTGCCGGCGCAGAAATAACGGCCGCAACGAACAACAAAACGGGAGGTCGTCATGCGTTTGGAAGGCGGATGCTATTGCGGCGAAGTGCGCTACGTGGCCGAGGGCGATCCGATGATGCAGGCCCAGTGTCACTGCCGCGAGTGCCAGTACATTTCGGGCGGCGCGCCCAACACCTTCATCGCGATGCCGGGGGCCGGCTTTAGCTACATCACCGGCCACCCCAAGCAGTTCACCCGCAAGGATCTGGAGCGCGCCGTCACCCGTGAATTCTGCGCCGAATGCGGCACGCATCTGGTGACGAAGGTTCCGGGCCTGCCGGCCGCGATCCTCAAGGTCGGCACGCTGGACGAGCCGAAACAGTTCCATCCCCAGATGGCGATCTACACCTGCGACAAGCAGGAGTTCCACGCGATCCCCGCGGGCATGGCGACGTTCGAGAAGCTGCCAGCGCACTGAACGGGCCTATGTCGGGAAACTCGTCATGCCCGGGCTTGTCCCGGGCATCCACGTTCTTGGTGCGGCAGGAAAGGCCGTGGATGGCCGGGACTAAGCCCGGCCATGACGTCGCGTCCGTGTGACGAGAAGCGGGGGCCCTGAGCACCATGCATCCCGTTGTTATCCGGCCTCATTATTCCCGCTCTGGACGGGTCGGCCTGCCGATGGTTAATCGCGTCTTAACCTCGCCCTATCTATGGTGAACTGAACCGCTTTCCCGCCGGCATATCCATGTGCCGGCCGTTCCAAGAGTGCTGGCGCCCAGAATGGCTATGACCGCTTCATCCCGTGCGCCGCTAGCCGGTGGAAGCTCCGACGACGAACGCTCGCCCTTCGTCCGGCTGAACGAGCTGTTGGCGCCGCACCAGCCTGGCAAGCCTTTGATTTCGCTCGCAGTCGGCGAACCCCAGCATCCGGTGCCTGACTTCGTCGGTCCGGTGCTGGCCAAGCACATCGCCGATTTCGGCCGTTACCCGATGAACCAGGGCACCGAGCCGTTCCGCCAGGCGGCGGGCGCCTGGTTGTCGTCGCGCTTCAAGCTGCCGCGACCGCTCGACCCCAAGAGCGAGATTCTCGTCCTCAATGGCAGCCGAGAGGGGCTGTTCCTCGCCGCGATCGCAGCAGCGCGCTATGTCGGCCCGCGTCCAGGCAAGCCCGCCATCCTGATGCCGAACCCGTTCTATCCGGTCTATGGCGCCGGGGCCGGCGCAGCGGCCTGCGAGCCGGTCTATCTGCCGACCACCATCGAAAACGGCTTCCTGCCCGATCTCGACGCCATCGACGAAGCGACGCTCGCGCGCACGGTGGCGTTCTATCTGGCGTCACCCGCCAATCCGCAGGGCTCGGTCGCGTCGCGCGATTATTTCACGCGCCTGAAGAGCCTCGCCGATCGCTACAACTTCGTGATCCTCAGCGACGAGTGTTACTCCGAGATCTACACCCGGGAAGCACCGGGCAGTGCGCTCGAATGCGCGGGCCCCGATTTCACCCGCGTGGTCGCGTTCCAGTCGCTGTCGAAGCGCTCCAACCTGCCGGGCCTGCGGGTCGGCTTCGCTGCCGGCGACAAGAAGTTGATCGGCATGTTCCTGGAGCTGCGCAACATCGCGGCGCCGCAGGTGCCGGTGCCGCTTCAGCATGTCGCGACCGTTGCCTATGGCGACGAGGCGCATGTCGAGGAGAACCGCAGGCTCTACCGGATCAAGTTCGATCTCGCCGACCAGATCATCGGCAATCGTTACGGCTATCGCCGGCCCGACGCCGGTTTCTGCGTCTGGCTCAATACGTCCGAGATCGGCGACGATGTCTCCGTGACTCTCAGGCTTTTCAGGGAAGCCGGCGTGCGCGTGGTGCCCGGTTCCTATCTGGCGCGGCGTCAGCCCGACGGCTTCAATCCCGGTGCCGGCTACATTCGCCTGGCGCTGGTGCAGGATAGTGAGACCACGGCGCAGGCGCTGCACCGGCTGGTCGAAACTCTGGGTTAGGCGGGCCCATGAGCATGTCGGCAATCGAACGTGTCATTCCCCTGGTCGGCCATCTGCCGCCCTCGATCCGCGAGGCGCTGAGCCGGCGCGTGCGCGAGCTCACCGGCTTCGGCCTGATCACGCTCTCGGGCGTCGCGTCCGCCGCGCTGATGACCTGGTCGGTGCAGGACCCGAGCCTCAGCCACGCGACCTCGCGGCCGATCCACAACGTTCTCGGCTATGCCGGCGCCATCGGCGCCGACCTCGCGATGCAGATCCTCGGCCTCGGCGCGATCATGCTGATCCTGACGGTTGCGGTGTGGGGCTGGCGCATGATGACCCATCGCCCATTCGATCGCGAGGCGCTGCGGCTCGGCTGCTGGATTCTCTGCACCGTGATCGCGGCAGGCTTTGTCAGCTGCTGGCCGCATGGTGGCGCCTGGCCGCTGCCGACCGGGCTTGGCGGCGTGGTCGGCGATGCGCTGGTGCGCGCACCCGCGGTGATCTTCGGGCCGCCCGGCGCAATCTATCGCATGGTGCTCGGAATCATCCTGTTCGTCGCGCTGGCTGCGACCTTCCTGATCGCCTGCGGGCTCGGCGCACGCGAGCATGACGAAGAGCTCGCGGAGATCGAGGACGACGACAAGCCGCTCGACGGAGACGAGGAGAGCGATCGTGGCTCGGTGTCGCTGGGCTGGCTGTTCCACGCGCTGATGAGCACCAAGGCGCGGTTGATCTGGCTATTCGGCGCGGCCTATCGCTCGCTGGTCTCGAGCGGATCGAAGACCAAGGCAGTTTCGTTCAGCCGGCAGGAACCCAATCTCGGCGGCCGCGCCGCGCCCCCGATCTCACCGCAGTCCGCGGACGAGGATTACGACCACGAGCACGAAGAAGAGGAAGACGAGGAGGAGGAAGGGGAAGCGCCCGCGCGCGCGTCGCGCAAGAAGGCTACACCGAAACCCGCGTCCAGGAAATCCTCCGACAAGTTCGAGCTACCGTCCGTGTCCGTTCTGGCTGCGCCCAAGGCCGGCGATCGCCAGCCGCTCAGCAAGGCCGAGCTGGAAGCCAATTCGCGTGCGCTCGAGGGCGTGCTGCAGGATTTCGGCGTGCGCGGCGAGATCGTGAAGGCCAATCCAGGTCCGGTCGTCACGCTGTACGAGCTCGAACCGGCACCCGGCATCAAGTCGTCGCGCGTGATCGGGCTAGCCGACGACATCGCGCGTTCGATGAGCGCATTGTCTGCGCGCGTCGCCGTCGTTCCCGGTCGCAATGCCATCGGCATCGAGCTGCCGAACGCGCATCGTGAAAAGGTCTATCTGCGCGAGCTGCTGGTTGCCAAGGAGACCATCGACACGGTTGCAAAACTGCCGCTCTGCCTCGGCAAGACCATTGGCGGCGATCCCGTCATCATCGACCTCGCGCGCACGCCGCACATGCTGATCGCCGGTACCACCGGCTCCGGCAAGTCGGTCGCGATCAACACCATGATCCTCAGCCTGGTCTATCGGCTGCGCCCGGATCAGTGCCGGCTGATCATGGTCGATCCGAAGATGCTCGAACTCTCCGTCTATGACGGCATTCCCCATCTGCTCACTCCCGTCGTGACCGATCCGAAGAAGGCGGTGGTCGCGTTGAAATGGGCCGTGCGCGAGATGGAAGAGCGCTACAAGAACATGGCCAAGCTCGGTGTGCGCAACATCGACGGCTACAACACGCGCCTGGGCGAGTTGAAAGCCAAGGGCGAAGAGCCGACGCGTACCGTGCATACCGGCTTCGACAAGGAAACCGGCAAGGCGATCTACGAGGAAGAGAAGCTCTCGCTCGACCCGCTGCCCTACATCGTCATCATCGTCGACGAAATGGCCGACCTGATGATGGTCGCCGGCAAGGACATCGAAGGCGCCGTTCAACGTCTCGCGCAGATGGCGCGCGCCGCCGGCCTGCATGTGATCCTCGCGACGCAGCGTCCGTCGGTCGACGTCATCACCGGCACCATCAAGGCGAACTTCCCGACCCGCATCGCCTTCCAGGTCACCTCGAAGATCGACAGCCGCACCATTTTGGGCGAGATGGGCGCCGAGCAGCTGCTCGGCCAGGGCGACATGCTCTACATGGCCGGCGGCGGCCGCATCAGCCGCGTGCACGGCCCCTTTGCCTCGGACGAGGAAGTCGAGAAGGTGGTGCGCCACCTCAAGACGCAGGGCCAGCCGGAATATCTGGAAGCGGTCACGGCCGAAGAGCCGACCGAGGACGAGGACGGCGCCGTGTTCGACGCCAGCGGCATGGGCGCGGATGGTGGCGGCGACCTGTTCCAGCAGGCCGTTGCCATCGTCAAGCGCGACCGCAAGGCCTCGACCAGCTACATCCAGCGCCGCCTGCAAATCGGGTATAATCGCGCCGCATCGCTGATGGAGCGCATGGAACTGGAAGGCATCGTCGGACCCGCCAATCACGCCGGCAAGCGCGAGATTCTGGTCGAGGAAGAAGACAGCCATATGTGAGGCAAGCCGCCTCAAAGTCCTATTTCACGCAAAAACGTTATCTGCTTTTGCCCGAAATCACGCTAAAACGACGCCCAGCCACACAGGACGACGCGTTGACCCAACATCCGGACATTCGATTCGCCGCCTCTTTCGCTGCGCGCAGCGCGCGCGTGGCGGGCGTGCTTCTCGTCACCGCCGCGATGGTGACCGCGGCGTCGTTTGCACAGACCGTGCCCGTGCCGAAACCCGCGCCGAAGGGCCGCGACGCTGCTCCGCCCTCGGGCGGACCGTCGATCACGGGCGCGACGCAGGCGCCACCGAATCCGGTCATTCCCGATCCGCGCCGCAACGTACCTAGCAGCATCTTCCAGACCTTCGATGCGAACCAGAAGGCGCAGGCGGCCAAGGTCAGCGCCTATCTGTCCTCGCTGTCGACGCTGGTCGGGAATTTCGTCCAGGTCGGCCCCGACGGCAGCAAGACGCAGGGCGATTTCTACATCCAGAAGCCCGGCAAGATGCGCGTCGAATATGATCCGCCGAGCCCGATCGACATCGTTGCCGATGGATCCTCCCTCGTGGTGCGGGACCGCAAGCTCGCGACGCAGGACGTCTATCCGCTGTCACAGACACCGCTCCGCTTCCTGCTATCCGATCGCATCGACCTGATGAAGGACACCAACGTCGTCAGTGTCACAGCCGACGACCTCTTCATCAGCGTCACCATCGAGGAGAAGCAGGCGCTGGTCGGCACCAGTCGCCTCTTGCTGATGCTCGGCGCCAAGGACGGCCAGTTGAAGCAATGGACGGTGACCGATCCTCAGGGCTACGACACCACATTCGCGGTTTATAATCTGGACACGAGCAAGAAGCTCGATCCCAGTATGTTCAAGATCGACTTCACCAATTACAGCGTGCCGTCACCGGGGTAAATCCCGTGGTGCCGTAGGGTAGGCAAAGCGAAGCGTGCCCACCATTCGATCCAAACCCAGAAAAGACGGTGGGCACGGCGCTTTGCGCCTTTGCCCACCCTACGAGAGCTTGCTAAGACGCAATTCTCATGCGTCTTTCCCTGACAACCTGGAACATCAATTCGGTGCGGCTGCGCATCGATCTGGTCGCGAAGCTTCTCAAGAGCGAGCGGCCGGACGTGCTGTGCCTCCAGGAGACCAAGTGCATCGACGACGCCTTTCCACTGAAGCGCTTCAAGCGGCTCGGCTACGAGCACGTCGCGTTGAACGGGCAGAAGGGCTATCACGGCGTCGCCATCGTCTCGAAGATTCCGTTTGAGTCCACGGACATCCGGACCTTCTGCGACAAGCTGGATTCGCGTCATATCTCGGTGTCGTTCGGCGAGAAGGCCAACATTGCAAAGCCGCTGGTGCTGCACAATTTCTACGTGCCCGCCGGCGGTGACATTCCGGACCCCGCGCAGAACGAGAAATTCGACCACAAGCTCCGCTTTCTCGATGAGATGAAGGCGTGCGAACCGCTGCATCCGCGCGGAGAGGATCGCCACATCCTGGTCGGCGATCTCAACGTCGCGCCGCACGAGAACGACGTGTGGTCGCACAAGCAGCTCCTGAAGATCGTCTCGCACACGCCGATCGAAACCGAAAAGCTGCAGGCCGCACTGCGCGCCGGCGAATGGGTCGACGTCGCGCGCGACCGCATCCCGCCGTCGGAAAAGGTCTATACGTGGTGGAGCTACCGTTCCGCCGACTGGACCGTCGGCGACCGCGGCCGCAGGCTCGACCACATCTGGGTCTCGCGCGCGCTGAAGGACGCTGTCAGCGATTTCAAAATCCTGCGTGATGCGCGAAGCTGGGAGCGACCGTCTGATCACGTGCCGGTGACGGTGACGCTGGACGTTTAGGCCTTCGGAGACGAGGATGGGCACGCTCGCGCCGTCAGAGCACTCAGAACCACCGGTTCGCGCATGGTGGAATTCGCGTTTCGTCGTGCCGGGATTGATGTTGCTGAGCACGATGCCCTTCTGGTTCGTGCACACGCCGCCGCTGATCGATTTCCTGGCCCATATCGGCCGCTACCATTTGCAGCTGCATCTGGCGGACTCGCCGGCGCTCCAGCAGAACTGGGATTTTCACTGGCAGCTGGTCGGCAATCTCGGCGTCGAATTGCTCATCGCTCCGCTGGCACCGATGCTCGGCGTCGAACGCGCCGCCTGGCTGATTGCGCTGGCGCTTCCGCTCCTCATGATCTCTGCGATCGGGCGTATCAGCCGGGCGCTGCATGGGGAGCTTACGCCTTTTGCCCTCGCGGCCGCATGGTTCGCGATGTCCTATCCGTTCCAGCTCGGATTCGTGAATTATTGGCTTGGCTGCTCGCTCGCGTTTCACGTTTTCGCATCCTGGGTCGAGACGACAGGGAAGAATGGCTCGGTGCTGCGCGCCGCGCTGTTCGCTGCGGCCGCCTCTCTGGTCTGGCTTGCCCACGCTTATGGCTGGGTCGTTCTGGTCGTCCTCGTCGGTGCCTTTGAGCTCTGCCGCGGCTGGAATCGCGCCCCGGCAGCGTGGCCTTCCATGGTGATGGTCATCTTGCGACGCGCCTGGCCCATCATGATTCCTGCCGTGCTCATGATTGTCTGGCGGCAAGGCAATGGCGCCGCCTTGACGGGTCATTTCTTCGACATCGGCACGAAGATCCTTGGACTGGTATGGACGCTGCGCGACCAGAATGTCTGGCTGGATACGCTGAGCCTGCTGTTGGCGATTGGCCTGCTGTACTTTGGAATCCGCAGCCGCGCCGTTAGGGTGAACCCGCCACTGCTGGTCGGAGCAGCGAGCTTCCTCGTGCTGATCCTGCTGATGCCGGGCGAGATGTTCGGCGCGGTCTATGCCGATGTCCGGCTGTGGCCCATCTTTTTCATGATCGGCCTCACCGCCATCGCGCCCACCGACGGCATGCAGCGCGGCTCCGCCGTCATTGCCGGCACGGCGCTGACGGTTTTTGCGATACGGATCGTCGCCATGGCTGTCGGATTTGCGGCCTATGATTCCGGTTACGCGCAACATTTGCAGGCCCTGAAGGACGTCCCGCGCGGCGCGAGCATCGCGGTCCTGACCAGGCCGCCGACCTGCGAGCAATGGCGCGCACCGCGTGTCGCGCATCTGGGGTCGCTCGCCATCGTCCGGCGGGACGCCTTCGTCAATTCGCAATGGGATGCATCGGGTGGTCAACAGCTGCTGACACCCCTCCGTGCGCGCGGCACCGCGTTCAACGCAGATCCGTCTCAGTACATCGAGGTCGTCCCAGGCGACTGCGACGGCGATCTGAGCACTACGCTTGCGCAAAGGATCGCGCAGATTCCGCGCGATCGCTTCGACTATGTCTGGTTGCTCGACGTCGATGCGTCGCACCTGGCGGTCATGCCGGGACTGCGGCGGCTTTACCAGGACGACCGCAGCGCGCTGTATGAATTCGACTGAGGATGAAATCTGCGGGGCAGGGCCCGGCGAAATCCGCCGCGCTCAAGTGCTCAGCTTCGCACCGGCCATCAAGATATCGCTCGCGATCTGGCTGGAGCGAACCGCGAACTCGTCGCGAAGGCGGAGTGCGGCGGGAGGGTCGCTTTCGAGCACGCGCTGAAACAGGCTGCGCGCGACGCGGATGACGGAGGAATGCTCCAGCGCAACCGCGCCCGAGGGCCGCTTCATCGGCACGACCAGCGCGAGCTCGCCGATCAGCGTGCCGGGACCTGCGATCATCTCGGCGCCGGCGCCGTCATCGACGCGAAAGGCGCCGCGCTGGACCACGAAGCCGGCGTCGGCATCGTCGCCGAGATTGAACAGGATGTCGCCGCGGACGAAGTCACGCTGCTCGGAGCCGATCGCCAGCATGCGCAACGAGGCGTCTCCCAACAGGCGCAGTGTCGGGACCCGCTCGAGCAGCGCTACGTCGTCGTCGATTGACATTCAGATCCGAGGCTCAAGGGCACGCGATCTAAAACGATTCGCACGCCCCCCAAGCGTATCACGGCACCAGCTTGTAGCCACCGGCTTCCGTCACCAGGATCTCCGGATTGGCGGCGTCCTTCTCGATCTTCTGGCGGAGACGGTAGATGTGGGTTTCCAGCGTGTGGGTGGTGACGCCGGAATTGTAGCCCCAGACCTCTTGGAGCAGGGTCTCGCGTGAGACCGGCATCTGGCCGGCCCGGTACAGGAAGCGCAGGATCGCCGTTTCCTTCTCGGTGAGGCGGACCTTGCGCGCATTGGCGGCGGTCAGCATCTTGGAGCCGGGGCGGAAAGAGTAGGGGCCGACCGAGAACACCGCGTCCTCGCTGGCCTCGTGCTGGCGCAGCTGGGCGCGAATGCGGGCCAGCAGCACGGCAAAGCGGAACGGCTTGGCCACATAATCGTTCGCGCCGGATTCCAGCCCTAAAATCGTGTCGGAATCGGTATCATGCCCCGTCAGCATGATGATCGGCGCCTTGAAGCCGCCCTTGCGCAGCGAGCGGACAACTTCGCGACCGTCGGTGTCGGGAAGGCCGACATCCATCAGCACGAGATCGGGGGCGTTGGCCTTTGCGGCGCTGGCGCCCTTGGCGCCAGTGTCGACGGCTGAGGCTTCAAATTCTTCGTGTAGCGATAGTTGCTCCACCAACGTGTCGCGCAGATCGGTATCGTCATCCACGATCAGGATCTTGCGGGCATTGGCCATAGGGGATCATCCTTTTGGGGTCGACCGGGCGCGCATGCATGCCGCACCCAGCCGTGATGGGAAGTTTAAAGGTTGCCGTTTTTATTGTTGTTCGTGTTGAAGTAGTGGGCTGTTACCGATTCACAAGCCGGAATTACTCTAACCCAGAATAGCAGGGCGGACTGATGAATGTCCTGTAATGAATTCGACACTGCCCGTTCACATGAAAAATGACGCCAGTTCAAGCGCTTATCTTATGAATCGACGCTCCCGGCAGCTCTCGGCGATCCGCGTTAAGCCTGCCGCCGGCAATCCGCGGCGGGGCTGGCTGACAGCCGGACAGCTGACGATTCCGGTGGCGCTGGGCCGCGGCGGCATTCTGGCCAACAAGCGCGAGGGCGACGGTGGCACCCCCAGGGGCCATTTTCGGCCCCGACGGTTGTGGTGGCGGGGCGACCGGCACAGCCGGCCGCAGACTTTTTTACCGGCGCGAACCATCGGCGACACCGACGCCTGGTGCGAAGATCCCGGCGATCGCCACTACAACCAGTGGATCCGGCGCGGGGAGGGCGAGGGCGGCGACCGGCTCAAGCGCGCCGACCAGCTCTATGACTTCATCATCGAAATCGACCACAACACCCGGCCGCGCATCGCCGGCCGCGGCAGTGCGGTGTTCCTGCATCTGGCGCGCGACAATTTCGGCCCGACCGCGGGCTGCGTCTCCATGACCAAGGCGGCGATGCTGCAACTGCTGCGGCTGATAGGACCAAGAACAAAAATCATCATCGGGTGAGGACACATGCTCGACCAGGATCAGATCGCCGCCGCCTCGCAGGTCCTCGTCCAGCATTGGCGTGACGGCAGCAAGCTTGACGCGCTCGAGACGCGGCTGCGGCCGCAGAGCCGCACTGACGGTTACGCCGTGCAGGCCGCGCTTGGCGATCGAGTGTTCGGCTGGAAGATCGCCGCGACGAGCGAGGCCGGACAGAAGCACATCAATGTCGCAGGCCCGCTCGCTGGTCGCATCATGCGCGACACTGTCATCGCCGATGGCGGCACCGCATCGATGAAGGGCAACGCGATGCGCGTCGGCGAGCCGGAATTCTGCTTCCGCATGGGACGCGACCTGGCGCCGCGACCGGTGCCTTACAGTATCGACGAGGTGCTTGCCGCCGTCGACACGCTGCATCCCGCGATCGAGATCCCCGATTCGCGCTTCGCCGATTTTGCCAGCGTCGGCGAGGCGCAGCTGATCGCCGACAATGCCTGCGCGCATCTGTTCGTGCTGGGTGCCGCGACATCAGCCAATTGGCGCGCGATGGATCTCGTCGAAGAGCGGCCGCAGATCACGTTGCGCGGCGAGCGCTATGTCGGTCACGGCAAGAACGTGCTCGGCGATCCCCGTGTTGCACTGACCTGGCTCGCCAACGAGCTGCGCGGACTCGGCATCACCTTGCGGGCAGGGGAGGTGGTGACGACAGGCACGTGCCATCCGCCACTGCCGATCCAGGCCGGCGATCACTTTGCGGTGGATTTCGGCGTGCTGGGGAAGGTGTCGGTGAGGTTTGCGTAGGTGCGGCGTACTCCGCCGTCGTTGCGAGCGCAGCGAAGCATTCCAGAATCTTTCCGCGGAGGGACTCTGGATTGCTTCGCTGCGCTCGCAATGACGAATGAGAGAGCTCGTGTTGGCTCCCGGCCCTCGCCAACGGCTATCACCGATGCCCGAAGATCGCGCTTCCCACGCGCACATGGGTGGCGCCGAGCATGATCGCGGTCGCATAATCCGCACTCATGCCCATCGACAAATTCTGCAAGCCATTGCGCGCGGCGATCTTGGCGGTCAGCGCGAAATGCGCCGCCGGCGGCTCCTCCACTGGCGGGATGCACATCAGGCCGGAGATCGTCAGCCCGTAGGTGTCGCGACAGCTCGCGAGGAAGGCGTCGGCCTCGCCGGGCGCGACGCCGGCTTTCTGCGCCTCCTCGCCGGTGTTGATCTGGACGAAGAGTTGCGGGTGCTTGTTCTGGGATTCGATTTCTTTGGCTAACGCCTGGCAAATGCTCGGACGGTCGACCGAATGGATGGCATCGAACAGCGCCACCGCCTCTTTCGCCTTGTTGGATTGCAGCGGCCCGATCAGATGCAGCGCGATGTCGGAGTAAACAGACGTTAACGCCGGCCACTTGCCTTTGGCCTCCTGCACGCGATTCTCGCCGAATACGCGCTGTCCGGCGCCGATAACGGGGATAATTGCATCTGCCGCGAAAGTCTTGGACACCGCGATCAGCGTCACGGAGGCACGATCGCGCCGCGCATCCTTGCAGGCGCGTGCAATCTCCGCTTCGACCGCGGCGAGCGCGCTTGGTGAATCGCCGGTTACCGGCGCGGCATTGGCTTCTGTCATGACGTCGATCAACTGCAGGAGTAACGGAGGTAGTTCCAATTTTACCAAGTTCAAGAAAGAGTTTTTGAACCCTTCGCTTTACCTTGCCCGCGGGGGCAGCGAAGATGGCAAACGTTAGTTTCAACCGCAAACGAGCAAAACTCAAGCAGGTCCTCGGCATCAGGGCCCGGCTTGCGTTGCTCGCGGTGATTCTGGTCGCGCCCTTGATGCTCGAGCGCATTCGTTCGCTCGAGGACACCCGCACCAAGCAGATTGCGCAGGCCACGGCCGAGTTCACCACGGTGGCACGGCATAGCGCCGACGCGCAACGCGAAGTGATCTCGTCGGTCGAGACCATCCTGAAATCGGAAGCCTTCATCCGCGCCTCCGCCGGCGGCGTCAGCAAGAGCTGCGACGTGCTGCGCGCGAGCCTGCCGACGAGCCTTCCCTGGATTCGCACGCTCCTGATCGCCGGCCAGGACGGCCGCATCCAGTGCGCGACCAACAATATGTATGTCGGCCTCGATCTCTCCGACCGGCCGTATTTCCAGCTGGCGCAGGAGACCGGCCGCTTCGTGCTGTCCGACTTCATCCTGTCGCGGCCCGTGCAGTCGCCGACCGTCATGGCGGTCTATCCGGTCTCCGCGTTCAGCGGCGTTGCCGATGCCGTCGTGCTCGCAACCGTCAACCTCGACTGGATGTCGAAGGTCATGAACAATCTCGGCGGCCGCGCCGGCATCACGGCGGTGCTGGTCGACAGCGCCGGCACCGTGCTGGCTGCGCCCGCCGACCAGCACAGCGCGGTCGGACGTCCGCTCGACAACATGCCGCTGATGTCGGCGATCGCCGACATGGCCTTGCGCTCCGACCAGGACGAAGGCTCGTTGTCGTTCCTCGCCGCCGATGGCTCACGCCGCGCGGTCAGCTACACCCGCATCGCCGGCACCAATGCCCGCCTGATCGCCAGCATCGACGAGGACAAGGTATCCGCGGCGGTCAGCCGCGACATCCGCACCGCCTATCTCCAGCTCGCCTTCGTCGTCGTGTTCGTGTTGCTCGGCGCGCTGATCGCCGCCGAGAAGCTGGTGATCAAGCCAATCGAGATGCTCGCGGACATGGCCAAGCGTCTCGGCGAGGGCGACCTGTCGGCCCGCGCGGCGCGCAACCGGCTGCCCTCCGAATTCGTGCCGCTGGCGCGCGCCTTCAACGCGATGGCCGCCCAGCTCAGCCAGCGCGAGCGCGAGCTGATCGCGAGCAACGACCGGCTGACGGTGATGGCCTCGATCGACATGCTGTCGGGACTTGCCAACCGCCGCGGCTTCCAGAGCCGGCTCGACTTCGAATGGATGCGCGCGCAGCAATATGGCAGCGAGCTCGCGCTGTTGATGATCGACGTCGATCATTTCAAGCTGTTCAACGACACCTACGGCCATCTCGAAGGCGATTCGTGCCTGACCCGGCTCGGCGAGTCGCTGTCCGGCATCGCGGGCGACACGATGGGCTTTGCGGCGCGCTATGGCGGCGAAGAATTCTGCCTGCTGCTGCCGAACACCGACGTGATGCGCGCGGTCGAGATCGGAGAACAAGTCCGCGCGGCAGTGCTGAAGCTTTGCCTGCCGCACATCACCTCCGCCCACATGGTGGTCACGGTGTCGATCGGCGTTGCGGCGACACGGCCGAACGAGGCCTTGCGTCCGGGCGACCTGATCGAAGCTGCTGACGCTGCGCTCTACGCCGCCAAGCATCGCGGCCGCAACAAGGTCGTCGAGCACGGCATTCTGCGGATCGAGGGCAGCCCCGCTGGAATCGCGATGGCGGGCTAGCGGTTATTGTTTGAGCATGATCTTTTCGGAAAACCGCTGCACACTTTTCCGGATCATGCTCTAGCCCACAGCCTCGGCGCGATCGAGCTCGCTCTCCGCACCCACCCCTTAATCCGATCCCAATCCCCTCATCCGCACTTTTGCGGAACAGCATTGCGGGGCATAGCGTCCAGCGGCAACCCATTGACCGCCCGAGGACTTCTATGGCCTAGTCCGGCCAATTCAGCCGGCCGAAACCACGAAAACGCAACGATTCCATGACCTCCGAACGCTATAACGCCCGTGACGCCGAACCGCGCTGGCAACGCCAATGGGACGAACAGGCGATCTTCGTCTCGAAGAATGACGATTCGCGGCCGAAATATTATGTGCTGGAGATGTTCCCCTACCCGTCCGGGCGCATCCATATCGGCCATGTCCGCAACTACACGCTTGGCGACGTGCTGGCCCGCTTCATGCGCGCCAAGGGCTTCAACGTGCTGCACCCGATGGGCTGGGACGCCTTCGGCCTGCCGGCCGAGAACGCCGCCATCGAGCGCAAGGTTGCTCCGAAAGCCTGGACCTACGACAACATCGCCGCGATGAAGAAGCAGCTCCGCTCGATCGGGCTGTCGCTGGACTGGTCGCGCGAATTCGCGACCTGCGATCCCGGCTACTACAAGCATCAGCAGAAGATGTTTCTGGACATGCTGGCCGCAGGTCTCGCCGAGCGCGAGAAGCGCAAGCTGAACTGGGACCCGGTCGACATGACCGTGCTCGCCAACGAGCAGGTGATCGACGGCCGCGGCTGGCGTTCAGGTGCTGTTGTCGAACAGCGGGAAATGAGCCAGTGGGTCTTCAAGATCACGAAGTACGCGCAGGAATTGCTGTCCGCGCTGGACGGGCTCGACCGCTGGCCCGACAAGGTGCGGCTGATGCAGCGCAACTGGATCGGCCGCTCTGAAGGCCTGCTGATCCGCTTCGCGTTGGATGAGGTGACCACGCCTGCCGGCGAGAGCGAGCTGAAGATCTTCACGACGCGCCCCGACACGCTGTTCGGCGCGAAATTCATGGCGATCTCGTCGGATCATCCGCTGGCGCAGGCCGCAGCCGCGAAGGACCCCGAGCTTGCGCGGTTCATTGCCGACATCAAGAAGATCGGCACCGCGCAGGAGATCATCGACACCGCGGAGAAGCAGGGTTTCGATACCGGCATCCGCGCGGTGCATCCGTTCGATCCGAGCTGGAAGCTGCCGGTCTATGTCGCCAACTTCGTGCTGATGGAATACGGCACCGGCGCGATCTTCGGCTGCCCCGCGCATGACCAGCGCGACCTCGATTTCGTCAACAAGTACAATCTCGGCAACACGCCGGTGGTGTGCCCCGAGGGCCAGGATCCCAAGACATTCGTCATATCAGACACGGCCTATGACGGTGACGGCAGCATGATCAATTCGCGCTTCCTCGATGGCATGACCATCGAGCAGGCGAAGGAGGAAGTTGCAAAACGCCTGGAAAGCGAGCTGCGCGGCAACACGCCGGTCGGTGAGCGTCAGGTCAATTTCTGCCTGCGCGACTGGGGCATTTCGCGCCAGCGCTATTGGGGCTGCCCGATTCCCGTCATCCACTGTCCGACGTGCGACGTGGTGCCGGTCCCGGATGCCGACCTGCCGGTGGTGCTGCCGGAGGATGTGAGCTTCGACAAGCCGGGCAACGCGCTCGATCATCACCCGACCTGGAAGCACGTCACCTGCCCGAAATGCGGGGCTAAGGCGTTGCGCGAAACCGACACCATGGACACCTTCGTGGATTCGTCCTGGTATTTTGCGCGCTTCACCGATCCCTGGAACGAGAACGCGCCGACGACCCCTGCGGTCGCCAACCGGATGCTGCCGGTCGACCAGTATATCGGCGGCGTCGAGCACGCGATCCTGCATCTGCTCTACAGCCGCTTCTTCACCCGCGCCATGAAGGCGACCGGGCACATCGCGCTGGACGAGCCGTTCGCCGGCATGTTCACGCAAGGCATGGTGGTGCACGAGACCTACCAGAAGGTCGACGGCACCTGGGTGCAGCCGGCCGAGGTGAAGGTCGAGGTTGGCGGCAACGGACGCCGCGCGACGCTGCTTGCGACCGGCGAGGACATCCAGATCGGCGCGATCGAGAAGATGTCGAAGTCGAAGAAGAATACGGTCGACCCCGACGACATCATCGCGACCTACGGCGCCGATGTCGCCCGCTGGTTCATGCTGTCGGACTCTCCGCCCGACCGCGACGTGATCTGGAGCGACGAGCGCGTCCAGGGCGCCTCGCGCTTCGTGCAGCGGCTGTGGCGGCTGGTGAACGACTCGGTGGAACTCGGCAAGATCGCGCCGGCGACCCGGCCGGCCGCCTTCGGTCCGGACGCGGCCGCCTTGCGCAAGGCCGCCCACGGCGCGCTCGACAAGGTCACGACCGGCGTCGAGCGGCTCCACTTCAACGTCTGCCTCGCCCATATCCGTGAATTCACGAATACGTTCTCGGAGGTGCTGCAGCGCCCCGGCCAGCCAGCCGCTGACCTCACTCCAGATTTGGCTTGGGCAATCCGGGAAGCCAGCCAGATCCTGGTTCAGCTGTTCTCCCCGATGATGCCGCACCTGGCCGAGGAGTGCTGGCAAGTCTTGTTTCAAAATGGTCTGGGCCAGCCCGGGCTGGTTTCCGAGGCCAATTGGCCGCAAATCGAACGCGATTTGCTGGTCGAAGACAGCGTGACGCTTGTGGTTCAGGTCAACGGCAAGAAGCGGGGCGAGGTCACGGTTGCAACAGCGGCCCAGAATCCGGAAATCGAGGCTGCCGCTTTGACCCTCGATGCTGTAAAGCTGGCGCTGGACGGCAAGCCCGTCCGCAAGGTGATCATCGTCCCCAAGAGGATCGTGAATGTTGTCGGCTAGGATCCGTATCGCAGCCCGCTTGCTGGCGGTCGCCGCATTGGCGGCGCTGACGGCTGGCTGTTTCCAGCCGATGTATGCCGAGCATACCGACGGCACCCCCGGCTTGCGTGAGAAGCTGATGGGCGTCGAGCTGCCGCCGATCGACAAGGCGAACGCCTCCCGCGAAGCCCGGGTCGGGGTCGAGGTCCGCAACGCGCTGGCGTTCAAGCTCTACGGCTCGGCCACGGGCATGCCGCCGACCCACCGCCTGGTGATCCGCTTCACCTCCAGCAAGTCGTCCCTGATCGTCGATCCCGCCACCGGCCTGCCGAACAGCGAGAATTACGGCATCGACTGCCAGTACAATCTGATCGAGGTCGTGACCGGCAAGTCGGTGATGACCGGCACGACGTTCTCGCGCGTGTCCTACGACATGCCCGGCTCCTACCAGCGCTTCGCCCGCAACCGCGCGGTGCGTGATGCCGAGGATCGTGCCGCCAACGAGATCGCCGAGAACATCAACACCCGGCTCGCCGCGTTCTTCACCGCAGGCACTTGAGCTTGCTTCCTGGCATGACGATCTAGGTCATGGTCGCACTGCGCGGAAAAGAGATCGATGCCTTCCTCGCCCGCCCCGATGCGGGCCGCCCGATCATCCTGCTCTATGGTCCCGATGCCGGCCTCGTGCGCGAGCGCGCCGATGCGCTGATCGCCTCTGGGGTCGATGATCCCAATGATCCATTCTCGCTGGTCAAGCTCGATGGCGACGAGCTCTCCGCCGAGCCTTCGCGCCTGGTCGACGAGGCCATGACCGTGCCGCTGTTCGGCGGTCGCCGCGCCATTCGCATCCGCGCCGGCTCGCGCAGCTTTGCCAGCGGCGTCGACACGCTGGCTGAGATGCCGGTGAAGGATTGCCGCATCGTGATCGAGGCCGGCGAGCTGCGCCCGGAGTCCCCGCTGCGCAAGGCCTGCGAGAAGGCGAAGACCGCCGTGGCGATCGGCTGCTATCCCGACACCGAGCGCGACCTGGCAAAACTGATGGAGGATGAGCTCCGCATCGCCAATTTGCGTATCGCCCAGGATGCCCGCGCCGCGCTGATGTCGTTCCTCGGCGGCGACCGCCAGGCCTCGCGCAACGAGCTGCGCAAGCTCACGCTCTACGCCCACGGCAAAGGCGAGATCACGCTGGATGACGTGATGTCGGTCGTCGCCGACGCGTCCGAGCTGAAGCTCGATCCGATCGTCGACGGCGCCTTCGCCGGCCGGCCCGATATCGTCGAGACCGAATTCGCAAAGGCCATGATCGCCGGCACCTATCCCGGCGTAATCATCTCGGCGGCACAGCGCCAGGCGGCATGGCTGCACAAATCCGCGCTCGCGATTGCCGACGGCACGCCGGCCTCCGCCGTGCTCGACGGCGGATATCCGCGGCTGCATTTTTCACGAAAGCCTGCGGTCGAAACCGCGCTGCGCAATTTCAGCGTGGCAAGGCTCGCCGGCATCATCGAGCAGCTCGCAACCGCCGCGCTCGACACCCGCAAGCAATCGACGCTGGCCGCCGCCATCGCCCAGCGCACGCTGATGGCTATCGCCGCGAACGCGAAGCGGCGGGGCTAATTAGGACCGCGCTCTCTCCCCGTCATTGCGAGGAGCTCTTGCGACGAAGCAATCCAGAATCCGTCCGCGGAGAGATTCTGGATTGCCTCGCTTCGCTCGCAATGACGAGTGGGGAGAGTTGGGCGTCCTACCAACATTGAAGGTGAATTACAGCGCGCCCTTCGCCAGCCGCTTCATCACCTCGTCGAGCTGATCGAGGTTGCGGTAGCTGATCTGGACCGAGCCGCCGGGATCGCGATGACTGACGGTAACCTTGAGGCCGAGCGCGTCGCTGACACGCTTCTCCAGATCGATCGTATCAGGGTCCTTTTCCTTGCCGCCGGTGGCGCGGGCCTTTTGCGGCTTGCGCTCCGGCACGCCCTCTTCATGCGCGAGCGCTTCAGCCTGGCGGACGTTGAGGCCCTCAGCGACGATGCGCTTGGCGGCGGCGAGCGGATCGGGCACGCCGATCAGCGCGCGGGCGTGACCGGCGGTTAGCTCGCCGGTCGCGATGAAGGCCTGCACCTCGGCCGGCAGTTTTGTCAGTCGCATCATGTTGGCGACGTGGCTGCGGCTCTTGCCGACGACTCTTGCGATGTCGTCCTGGCTGCGTTTGAACTCATTGGCGAGTGCGTGATAGCCCTGCGCCTCTTCCATCGGGTTGAGGTCTTCGCGCTGCACGTTCTCGACGATCGCGAACTCCAGCGCATCGCTGTCGCTGATGTCGACCGGCACGATCGGCACTTCATGCAGGCCGGCCATCTGCGAGGCGCGCCAGCGCCGTTCACCGGCGATGATCTCGAAGCGATCCTGCGCGCCCTTCACGGGGCGCACCACGATCGGCTGGATCACGCCGTGCTGCTTGATGGACTCGGAGAGCTCCTTGAGCTCGGTGTCCGAAAAGGTGCGGCGCGGATTGCGCGGATTGGCCTTGATGAATTCGATCGGCACCTTGCGCTGCGCGCGCGGACGGTCGACGTGCTGAGCTTCGCCGCCGACGTCACCGATCAGACTCGCAAGACCTCGGCCCAATCGCGAACGTGCTTCGTCGGCCATCGCCAGCTCCCTTGGATTCACGCTGCAGCACTCCAGAACTGAATTTCGAATCGCAGGGCGGGTTAGCGAAGCGTAACCCACCATTGGTTTGTTCGCGGCGGCAGAATGGTGGGTTACGCCTTCGGCTAACCCACCCTACGGCAACGTCAGTGCGTCGTCCGCAGCTCGCGCTCGCGCTGGATCACTTCGGTGGCGAGCCGCAAGTACGCTTCGCTGCCGACGCATTTGAGATCGTAGACCAGCACCGGCTTGCCGTAGGACGGCGCTTCCGAGATGCGCACGTTGCGCGGGATCATGGTCTTGTAGACCTTCTCGCCCATGAACTGGCGGACGTCGGCGACGACCTGGTTCGAGAGGTTGTTGCGCGAGTCGAACATGGTCAGCACGATGCCGTGGATCGACAGGTTCGGGTTGAGCGTCGAGCGCACCTGCTCCACCGTCTGCAGCAATTGCGACAGACCTTCGAGCGCGAAGAATTCGCATTGCAGCGGCACCAGGATCGCATCCGACGCAGCCATCGCGTTGACCGTGAGCAGGTTGAGCGACGGAGGGCAGTCGATCAACACGTAGGTGTAGTCGGCCTCCGGCGAGACGTTGTTGTTGAGCGCGCCGATCGCGTCGCGCAGCTTGAAGGCGCGGCCGGGCGTGGTGCCAAGCTCGAGCTCGAGGCCCGAGAGATCCATGGTCGAGGGCGCGATGTGCAGCCGCGGCACCGCGGTCGAGACCACCGCTTCGCGCAAGCTGGATTCGCCGATCAGCACGTCATAGGTCGAGCACGAGCGGTTGCGGCGATCGATGCCGAGACCGGTCGAGGCGTTACCCTGCGGATCGAGATCGACGATCAAAACGCGCTCGCCGATCGCTGCGAGCGCCGTGCCGAGATTGATCGCTGTGGTTGTTTTCCCCACTCCGCCCTTCTGATTCGCCAGCGCCAGGATGCGCGGGGGACCATGCGGGACCTCGGCGGTCTGGTCTTGCTGCGGCTCGTCAATCACGGTCATCGAAATTTCCCCAACCCCTGAACGTTCACCCGCGCCGTTCGACTGAAGTCAGCTCGACGATCCAACCGTCACCGGTCCGGCTTTGGTAGAGCTGCGGCTGAATATTCCAATATTTAGCGGCGTCGGTCAATTCAGCCTCTACATCTTGACCCTTGAGAAACAGCGCTTTTGCACCCTGGCGCATCAGCGGCTCCGCAAAGCCGATGAGCTGATGTAGCGGAGCCAGCGCACGGGCGGTGACGCAATCGACGGGGCCGGTGATTCTATCCACATTATCCCCGATCTCAGCGAGATGTACGACCCCCGGAGATGCGGTGACGCGAACGGCTTCGCGCAAAAAGGCGGCCTTCTTGGCGATCCGCTCGACGAGATGGACGCTGGCGCCCAATGTCCCCGCCATGGCGCAGGCCAGCACGACGCCGGGAAAGCCGCCACCGCTGCCGAGATCGGCCCAGCGTTTAGCTGACGGCGCGAGATCCAGGAGCTGAAGCGAGTCGGCGATATGCCGGGTCCAGAGCTGCGGCAGAGTCGAGGGCGCGACCAGATTGGTCTTGGCCTGCCATTCCCGCAACAGGGCGATGTAGCGATCGAGCCGCACCTCCGTTTCATGTGAAACGGGCGCGAGCTTCAACGCCTCACGCTTGTCGGCGGCGATGACGGCGTCGAGCGCCTGATCGTTGGCGTTGGCCTTGTCGATCTTCGGCTTGGTCGATGCCGGCTCGGATCGACGAGCCGCGCCCTCACCTGCTCCGGATCGTCGGGTTAGCGGTTTGTCCCCGCCCGGTCCGCGCTGTTTCACGTGAAACGCCTATGCGATTGCCTTGGAAGTTACTTCGGAAGTCACATTGGTACTCTTGCGCGCCTCGCGGCGGAGATAGGCCGCGAGGATGCCGAGCGCCGCTGGCGTCATGCCGTCGATCCGACCGGCCTGGCCGACCGTGAACGGCCGCGCCTTCTCCAGCTTGGCGCGGACCTCGTTGGAGAGACCCGGAACCTGCTGGTAGTCGACCTCCGACAGCACCATCCCCTCGTCGCGGCGGAAGGCTTCGACGTCGGCGGTCTGGCGCTCCAGATAGACGTCGTACTTGGCGTCAATCTCGAGATGGGTGGCGATGACGGGATCAATGGAGGACAGCTCCGGCCAAATCGTGCGGATCTGGCTCCAGCCGATATCCGGGTAGGCCATCAGCTCGAAGGCCGAGCGGCGCTGGCCATCCCGGTTTAGGGACAGTCCGTGCTTGATCGCCTCGTTCGGGGTGATGGTCAGCGACTTCGACAGCGTCCGCGCCGCGTTCAGGGCATCCATCTTGGCGCGATGATGCCGGGTCCGGGCACTGCCGACACAACCCAGCGCAATGCCCTTCTCGGTCAGGCGCTGATCGGCATTGTCGGCCCGCAGGGTCAGCCGGTATTCGGCCCGCGAGGTGAACATCCGATAGGGCTCGCTGATCCCGCGGGTCACGAGGTCGTCGATCATGACCCCGAGATAGCCATCTGCACGGTCAAACACCGTCAGTGCAGCCCCACTGGCGGACAGTGCCGCGTTGAGACCGGCTACGATGCCCTGCCCGGCGGCCTCTTCGTATCCCGTCGTGCCGTTGATCTGCCCGGCCAGGAAGAGACCACGCAGACGCTTGGTCTGGAGGGTCGGATCGAGTTCGCGGGGATCGACGTGGTCATACTCGATGGCATAGCCCGGTCGGACCATCTTCACCCGCTCCAAACCGGGGATGCTGGCGAGGATCGCGAGCTGGACCTCCTCCGGCAGCGAGGTCGAGATGCCGTTGGGATAGACGGTGGTGTCGTCGAGCCCTTCCGGCTCCAGGAAGATCTGATGGCCATCGCGATCGCCGAAGCGGACGATCTTGTCCTCGATCGAGGGGCAATAGCGCGGACCGGAGCTCTTGATCTGGCCGGAGTACATCGGAGAGCGATGGACATTGGCCCGGATCACCTCGTGGGTGGCGGCCGTCGTCCGGGTGATCCCGCACTGGATCTGTGGGGTCGTGATCCGCTCGGTCATCACCGAGAACGGCTCCGGCGGCTCGTCTCCGGGCTGCATCTCGACCGCGGACCAGTCGATGGTGGAACCATCCAGACGGGGCGGCGTCCCGGTCTTCAAGCGTCCAAGGGTGAAGCCGGCGCGCTCAAAGGAGGCGGAAAGACCCATTGCCGGGGCCTCGCCGACGCGGCCGGCGGGCCAGTTCTTCTCGCCGAGATGGATCAGACCGCGGAGGAAGGTGCCGGTGGTGATGACGACAGCCCCTGCCCGGAGCACCCGACCGTCGGCCAGGCGCAGTCCGGTGACGCGGCCATCGACCACGATCAGCTCGTCCGCCTCGCCTTCGATGACGACGAGGCCCTCGGTCTCCCGGATCGCGGCCTGCATCGCGGCCGCATAGAGCTTTCGGTCGGCCTGAGCCCGCGGACCGCGGACCGCCGGACCCTTCCGGCGATTGAGAACGCGGAACTGGATGCCGCCGGCATCGCCGACCCGCCCCATCAGGCCATCGAGTGCATCGACCTCGCGGACCAGATGGCCCTTGCCGAGACCGCCAATGGCGGGATTGCAGGACATCGCGCCCACGGTGGAGAAACGGTGCGTCACCAGAGCGGTCGTCGCACCCATCCGAGCGGAGGCAGTCGCAGCTTCACAGCCGGCGTGGCCACCGCCAATCACGATGACGTCGAAACTCTCTTGCTCTGGTCGCATGTGCGGACTTCTAGCTCAGCGGCAGGAAAGCCGGAAGTAGAAACTGGGCGCGGTGGCTGTTTCACGTGAAACGGGGTCGCGGAGAGAGCCGGCGCGGCTTCGCGAAAACAACCCCATGCACAGTAGGAAGTGCGCTGGATGGCTATTGTTTCACGTGAAACGCGAGCGCCCGGCGGAACTGCGGACGGCGCGCGAGCCAAGAGGGGAATTGTTTCACGTGAAACCCTAAAACCCAAGCAACGGAACAAGGACTAGTTCTACACTAAAGAACTAGCGCTACTTTCCGATACAGAACTTCTGGAAAATGGCGCCAAGGACGTCCTCGACGTCCACCCGGCCGAGCAGCCGGCCCAGGGCAGAGGCGGCAGCTCGCAGCTCTTCGGCGGCGAGCTCTTCGCCCTCTTCTACAAGCTCCAGACTCCGGCGCAAGCTGTCCGACGCCCGGCCCAACAGATCTCGTTGCCGGGCCCGGGCCACCAACGCGCCCTCGGTGGTTCCGAAAAACTCGGCCGCGAATTTGACGAGGGCCTCGACCAGCTCTGGAATGCCGTCGCCTCGGCTCGCGGAGATTCCGAACTCGCCGGGTGACCCTGCTCCCCCGAGATCGATCTTGTTGCGCACGATCCAGATCTGGCCGCCGGACGGATCGACGGCGCGCTCGCCCTCCACCAGCCACAGCACGAGGTCGGCGTCCTCAGCCCGTGCCCTCGCCCGGCGCACGCCTTCCTGCTCGACAGGATCGTCGGTCTCGCGAATGCCGGCAGTGTCGATGACGGTAACGGGATAGCCATCGAGATCCAGCTGCACCTCGATCACATCACGCGTGGTGCCGGCGTGGGGCGACACGATCGCGACCTCGCGGCGCGCGAGCTGATTCATCAGCGTCGACTTGCCGACGTTCGGCTCGCCTGCGATCGCAACCACCAGGCCATCACGCAGGCGTTCAGAATGTGCCTGTGCCGCAAGGACCTTTGTAATTTCATCGTGCAGCGCCTGGATCGCTTTCACGGCCGGCGCCATCAATTCCGCGGGCACGTCGCCCTCGTCGGAAAAATCGATGCCCGCCTCGATCAGCGCCGACGCCTCGATGATGCGCTCGCGCCAGTCGCGTGCGCGATTGCCGAGCAGGCCCTGCAGCTGCCGTAGCGCCTGGCGGCGCTGGCGATCCGTGTCGGCGTGAACGAGATCGTCGAGGCCCTCGGCCTCGGTGAGATCGAGCTTGCCGTTCTCGAACGCGCGCCGCGTGAACTCCCCGGGCTCGGCTGCGCGCGTATTCGGAATTTTGGAAATAGCAGCAAGGAGCGCGGCCAGCACGGCGCGGCCGCCGTGGACGTGGAATTCGGCGACGTCCTCACCGGTCGCAGTCCCTGGCCCCGGAAACCAGAGCACGATCGCATCGTCGATCGGCTGGCCAGCGCCGTCCCGAAGCAGCCGGCGGCTGGCCTGCCGCGGCGCCGGCAACTTGCCTGCGAGCGTCGTCAGCACCAGGCCGGTCTGCGGGCCTGAGACACGCACCATGGCGATTGCGCTCGGCGGACGGCCGGACGACAGCGCAAAGATGGTCTGGTCTCGCGGGTGCATGGCCTATTTGTCCGGCTCGACGGAAAAAGGCAAACGGCCCGTTCTCGGGCGACCGCAACCCGTGTTGCTGCATCCCAACCCGCAGCAACGACCATATTGCACCGCAACATAACCGCAGCGCTTTGCTGCTGCAAAAAAAGCCTTCGCGCACCAGGTCGGCTAAGGAGAAGTCAAGTATTATTCAGATATATCAATAGGCTAAGACAGACTTGGCTCCGACGCCGATCCCACCGTAATGCTGCGCAATCGCTGCAGCAAAGCCGCACAAAAAAGGGCGCCCGAAGGCGCCCTTAAAGCTCTTGATGCACCCTGGCTCAGGTGTTGATCTCAGGTGTTCATGGAATCGAAGAACTCCGAATTGCTCTTTGTCGAGCGCAGCTTGTCGAGCAGGAAGTCGATCGCGTCCATGGTGCCCATCGGGTTCAGGATGCGGCGGAGCACGTACATCTTCTTCAGCACCTGATTGTCGGTAATGAGCTCCTCCTTGCGGGTGCCGGAGCGCGAGATGTCGATGGCCGGGAAGGTGCGCTTGTCCGAGACCTTGCGGTCGAGGATCAGTTCCGAGTTACCGGTGCCCTTGAACTCTTCGAAGATGACCTCGTCCATGCGGCTGCCGGTATCGACCAGCGCGGTCGCGATGATGGTCAGCGAGCCGCCCTCCTCGATGTTGCGGGCGGCACCGAAGAAGCGCTTCGGGCGCTGCAGCGCGTTGGCGTCGACACCGCCGGTCAGCACCTTGCCGGATGACGGCACCACGGTGTTGTAGGCGCGGCCGAGGCGCGTGATCGAATCGAGCAGAATGACGACGTCGCGGCCGTGCTCGACCAGACGTTTTGCTTTTTCGATCACCATCTCGGCGACCTGGACGTGACGCACGGCCGGCTCGTCGAAGGTCGACGACACGACCTCGCCCTTCACCGAGCGCTGCATGTCCGTGACTTCTTCCGGACGCTCGTCGATCAGCAGCACGATCAGATAGCATTCGGGATGGTTGTGCGTGATCGAATGCGCGATGTTCTGCATCAGCACGGTTTTACCCGTGCGCGGCGGCGCGACGATCAAAGCGCGCTGGCCCTTGCCGATCGGGGCGACGATGTCGATCACCCTTGCAGACAAGTCTTTTCGCGTCGGATCGTCGATTTCCATGCGGAAACGCTGATTCGGAAACAGCGGCGTGAGGTTGTCGAAATTGACCTTGTGCTTGGCCTTTTCCGGGTCCTCGAAATTGAGTGTGTTGACCTTCAGCAGCGCAAAATAACGCTCGCCCTCTTTCGGGCTGCGAATGTGGCCTTCGATGGTGTCGCCGGTGCGCAGGCCGAAACGGCGGATCTGCGAGGGCGAGACGTAGATGTCGTCCGGGCCCGGCAGATAGTTGGCATCGGGCGAGCGGAGGAAGCCGAAGCCGTCGGAGAGCACCTCGACGACGCCCTCGCCGACGATGTCAGTCTCGGCCAGCGCAAGCTGCTTGAGGATGGCGAACAGCAGCTCCTGCTTGCGCATGGTGCTGGCATTCTCGACCCCGTTCTCTTCCGCGAACGAGACAAGCTCGGCCGGCGTCTTCGACTTGAGGTCCTGAAGTTTAATTTCCCGCATTGGGGTGGTCCTGTGGGGTAACCTTGGGAGGGGTGCGAGGAGGCTCTGAAATGCGGACGCGAGAAGGTAAGGTCCGCAGGTCTGGCAAGGAGAGCGCCGGTGGGGGCTTCAAACCTGATGCGGTGTCCGGCCTCTGGAAAGCTCGGACCAACCACATCCGCCTGCGTTGGGTGGGATATCGCTAATATAGAAAATCGCTTGTCACTCCGCAAGCCGAAGCGCTGAGCGATCATTCACGATTCCTGCCTAGAACGGCTTCACGATCACCATGATGACGATGATGATCATCAGGACGGTCGGCACCTCATTGATAATCCGGAAGAATTTCTGGCTGTGCGGGCGCTTGTCGGCGGCGAATTGCTTGAGCCAGCGGGAAAAAAAGCCGTGGGCGGCGGACATCGCCAGCACCAGTGCCAGTTTTACGTGCAGCCAGCCGAAAGTGAACCAATGGCCGGCCCAGGCGAGGTAGAGCCCGGCAAGCCAGGTGACGATCATGGCGGGGTTGATGATCGCCTTGAGCAGACGGCGTTCCATGACCTTGAACGTTTCCGACTGCTTCGAGCCGATCTCGGCCTCACAGTGATAGACGAACAGCCGCGGCAGATAGAGCATGCCGGCCATCCATGAGATGACCGCGATCACGTGCAGCGCCTTGATCCAGAGGTAGACGTCTTCAAACATGTCCGGCGTCCGCCTTTGCGCCCAGCCGTCCGGCGATCTGGGGATAGTAAGAACTCGTTAAGGTCTCACCTGCACACATATCTCTCTGGAGCGCCCTTCTCCAATAAAGAATCTTAGATTCTTAAGGTTTGAGTCTGAGTGACGGTGGATTGGACTCACACAATGCCGTCCGCCACTTCGTAGACGCTTGTTCACATCCATCAACATGTCCAATGCGGTTCCTGCCTGACCCCGATAAGTCACCCGGGCTCAAAGGCTTGCGCGTTTTGATCCGCAGTTTATCAAGGGACTTGTCCGCGCAATCCCGTTTCCCTCTCGGAAGGCTCCCAAACTTGTTCCGATGGGCAGTGGTGTGAAGAAAATTGGCACTTGTCCCGCCCCTGGTGTCGCGCAACCCTTTCCGAGCGGTTAAGGTCCACAGAAATCCACAAACCACACCGCCTTCATACAAAGAGTTTTTGTGCCGACCTCGAACAATTATTTCCATCTGCACCTCGTCTCGGACTCCACCGGTGAGACCCTGATCACGGTCGCCCGCGCCGTCGCCGCGCAGTACGCAAACGTCACGCCGGTCGAGCATGTCTATCCGCTGGTGCGCAGCCAGAAGCAGCTCGATCGCGTGCTCGACGAGATCGAGGAAGCGCCCGGCATCGTGCTGTTCACGCTGCTGGAGAAAGACCTGGTCTCCCGGCTCGAGGACAAGTGCAAAAACATCAACGTTCCGAGCCTCTCGATCATCGGCCCGGTCATGCAGTTGTTCGAAGCCTATCTCGGAGCAGCGACCACGGGTCGCGTCGGCGCGCAGCACGTGCTCAATGCCGAATATTTCAAGCGCATCGACGCGCTGAACTACACGATGATCCACGATGACGGCCAGCACGTCGACGGGCTCGAGGAGGCCGACGTCGTCCTGGTCGGCGTGTCCCGCACCTCGAAAACGCCGACGTCGATCTACCTCGCCAACCGCGGCATCCGCACCGCCAACGTGCCGCTGGTTCCGGGCATTCCCGTGCCGGCGCAATTGGAGACGCTGACCCGGCCGCTGGTGGTAAGCCTGCATGCGACGCCGGAGCGTCTGATCCAGATCCGTCAGAACCGCCTGCTCTCCATGGGCGCCGAATCCGGCAGCGACACCTATACCGACAGGCAGTCGGTCACCGAGGAGGTCGCGTTTGCGCGCAAGCTGAGCGCCAAGCATGACTGGCCGCTGCTGGACGTCACGCGGCGCTCGATCGAGGAAACCGCGGCGGCGATCATGAAGCTCTATAGCGATCGCCAACGCAACCGGCCATCTGAATAGTCTGCCATCTGAATAGCCTTGGGAATAGTTCTCGAAAATGGATCTGTGGCGCGGCAAAACTCCGTTGATCCTGGCCTCGCAGAGCGTCGCACGAAAGATGCTGCTGGCGAACGCCGGGCTCGAATTCGAGACCGTTTCCGCTGACATCGACGAGCGCGGCATTCAGGCTGCGTCAAAACTTTCAAACCCGCGCGAAATCGGCCTGCTGCTGGCGTGCGAGAAGGCCAAGGCGGTTTCGGCCCATCGTCCCGGAAGTTATGTGATCGGCGCCGACCAGACGCTCGCCCTCGGCGACCGTCTCTTCAACAAGCCTGCCGGTCGCATTCAGGCGCTGGCACAATTGCGCGATCTCGCCGGCCATAGCCACGAGCTGAATTCGGCCGTCGCGGTGGCCCGTGACGGCAGGATTGTCTTCGAGGATGTGTCGGTCGCCCGCATGACCATGCGGCAGATGTCCGAGGGCGAACTTTCGGCCTATCTCGACGCCGCCGGCGATGCCGTCACCACGAGCGTCGGCGCCTATCAGCTCGAAGGCCTCGGCATCCATCTGTTCGAGCGCATCGAGGGCAACCATTTCACCATTCTCGGCCTGCCGTTGCTGCCGCTGCTTGCGTTCCTGCGGCGTGAGCGGCTCATTGCGGTGTAACTGACAGGGATGGCTTTGCGCTGATGCGGATTCTCGGACTGACCGGCTCGATCGGTATGGGCAAATCCACCACCGCAAAATTGTTCGCGGAGGCTGGCGTGCCCGTCTACGACGCCGATGCCGCCGTCCATCGGCTGTATGAGGGCGAGGCCGCGCCTGCGATCGAGGCCGCCTTCCCCGGCACCACCGCGAACGGCAAGGTCGATCGTCCCAAACTGTCGGCGCGCGTTGTGCACGATCCGGCCGCGATCAAGCAGCTCGAGCAGATCGTTCACCCCATGCTCGGCGCCTCCCGGCAAAAATTCTTTGCCGATGCGGAAGCCGCCAAGGCGCCGGTTGTGGTTCTCGACATACCGCTGCTGTACGAGACCGGCGGCGAGAAGCGCGTCGACGCCGTCGTCGTGGTCTCGACCTCGCCGGAACTGCAGCGCGAGCGGGTGCTGGCGCGGGGAACCATGGATGAGACCAAGCTCGACGCCATCATCGCCAAGCAGATGCCGGACGCTGAAAAGCGCAAGCGGGCCGATTTCGTCGTGGATACCTCACACGGACTGGAGCCGGTGCGCGCGCAAATCACGCACATCCTGGCCGAGGTCGTTAAGATGCCGCAGCGGCGAGCCTGATTCGCCGACTTACAAGGCTTCTTGCACGGCACCTCAAAATCATGCGTGAAATCGTTCTCGATACCGAAACCACCGGCCTCGATCCGCTCCGCGGCGATCGGCTGGTTGAAATCGGCTGCGTCGAGATCTTCAACCGCATGCCGACGGGACAGACGTTTCACGTCTATATTAATCCCGAAAGGGACATGCCGGCGGAAGCCTTTGCCGTACACGGATTGTCGGCCGAGTTCCTGTCGACCAAGCAGCTGTTCCACGAGGTCGTCGACGATTTCCTGGCGTTCATCGGCGATGCGCCGCTGGTGATCCACAACGCCTCGTTCGACATCAGCTTCATCAATGCCGAGCTCGACCGGATCAAGCGCGCCGCGATCCCGCGCGAGCGGCTGGTCGATACGCTGCTGCTGGCGCGGCGCAAGCATCCCGGTGTGTCGAACCGGCTCGACGATCTCTGCTCGCGCTACGCGATCGACAATTCACACCGCACCAAGCACGGCGCGCTGCTCGATTCCGAACTGCTCGCAGAAGTCTATGTCGATCTGGTCGGGGCGCGGCAGTCGCAGCTGCTGCTGGCGTCGGACTCCCAGGACATTCGCGTCAATGCCGCCGGCGATGCGCCGCGGCGGCAGCGGTCGGTGCCGCTCGCGCCGCGGGTTTCGGACGCCGAGCGCGAAGCCCATCGGGCTTTCATCGCAACGCTCGGCGACAAGGCGATCTGGAACGAGTTCTTGCCCGCTCCAGCTGCCGTCAATCCGGCTGGTTAGGCCTATAGTTAAGCCTGGCCGGCCTGACCACCGGCGGCCATTTGCCGCTCCATGTTCTGGCGATAGAGACCGACGAAATCGACCGGGTCCAGCATCAGCGGCGGGAACCCGCCGTCGCGCACGGCGGTCGCGATGATCTCGCGGGCGAACGGGAACAGCAGGCGCGGGCACTCGATCATGACCAGCGGGTGCAGGTTCTCCTTCGGCACATTGACGATCCGAAACACGCCGGCATAGGCGAGCTCGAACGAGAACATCACCTTGCCCGCGTTCTCGGCTTTGCCCTCGACCGACAGCGTCACCTCGAACTCGGATTCGCTGAGATTGTTGGCGCTGACATTGATCTGGATGTTGATCTGGGGCGCCTGGCTCTGCGGCTGCAGCGAGGTCGGTGCGTTCGGATTTTCGAACGAGAGGTCCTTGGTATATTGCGCCAGCACGTTGAGCTGGGGAGCCTGGGCCGCCTCGGGAGGGGTACCGTTACCGTTGGTCATCGAAGTGTCTCCTTACCCGATTTGGGCTGAATTTCGCGGCGGTTGGCTAACATAGGGCCGCCTCATTCCACAAGGACGAACGGCTCCGGAGGATCGATCCGGCCCGCGCCCGCAACCGTGACGCTTGATCCGCCCGGAACCCGAAATCGCAGGTTAAACGCTTGAAGATGCGCGATTTCCGGGCAGGATCGGGTTTCCCCTTAAGCATAAAACGCGCTACACTCCGCGCTGTGCCAAAAGGCGCCATTGGCCGGGCCAAATTTCGTGCCTACATCCGGCGGACGTAACGCGCGGACCCAAAAGGGCGATGTAGACTTGCCGTTCCCGTATGGAACGGTCTACTGGCCGGATCGATTTTCCCGGCGACCCCCTTCTCGAGAAGACCAGAAAGCGAATACCACGTGGACATCTACACCATCATTTTCCTGGCGTTGGCGGTCTTTATTTTCCTGCGACTGCGCAGCGTGCTGGGGCAGCGGACCGGCAACGAGCGGCCGCCGTTCGACCGCGCGGCTCGCAATGCGCTGGGTGGTGCCCCGGACAAGAACGTCGTGACCATGCCGGGCAAGGTGATCGACCAGGCGCCCTTGGCCCCGACGGCCGAGCCGACCCCGCCTTCCGACCGCTGGAAGGGCCTGACCGAGCCCGGCACTGCGCTCGCCCAGGGCCTCGACGCGATCGTCGAGCGGGATTCCACCTTCGATCCGCGCCACTTCATCTCGGGCGCCCGCGGCGCCTATGAGATGATCGTGCTGGCCTTCGCCAATGGCGATCGCCGCGCGCTGCGCGACCTCTTGTCGTCCGAGGTCTATGAGAGCTTCGACGCCGCGATCAAGGACCGCGAGAAGAACGAGCAGAAGACCGAGACGCGCTTCGTCTCGATCGACAAGGCCGAGCTGGCCGGCGCCGAGCTGCGCGACCGCACCGCACAGCTGACCATCCGCTTCGTCTCGCAGATGATCTCGGCCACCCGTGACAAGGCCGGCAACATCGTCGACGGCAGCGCCGACACGGTCGCCGACATCACCGACATCTGGACTTTCGCCCGCGACACCACCTCTCGCGATCCGAACTGGAAGCTGGTTGGCACCGGAAGCGCGAACTAATATCTTTCTGAAGAACAGCGCGACGGCGCTTTGCGCAGGTGTCGTCGTGCTGGCTTCGTTTTCGCTTGGCGCCGAGGCTGCGCGGCGCCATTCCCGCAGCCATTACCATCACGTTCCCGAAGTCGCCGCGATCCCGCCGCGCGCGTTGCCCTATCCGCAGCTCCCTCTGCCGTTCGAAATTCCCGGCGCACAATACCTGCCGCTGGCCTGGGCGGACGTGAAGGGCTGGAGCGATGACGATCATCTTGCGGCTTACAAGACCTTTCGCGCCAGCTGCCGCTCGATCAACGCGCAGACCGGCGCGGGTGAACAGAAGGCACTGGGCGGCTCGTTGAGCGAACCGTGCCGGGCCGCCAAATCGCTCGAGCCGGCCGACGACGCCCAGGCAAGGACTTTTTTCGAGGAGAATTTTTCGCCGCTGCGGATCTCGCGTCTCGGCGAGCCCGACGGCTTCGTCACCGGCTATTACGAGCCGGTGCTGGAGGGATCGCGCACGCAGACCGATGTCTACAACGTCCCGGTCTATCGCCGGCCCTCGAACCTGTTCGTGCGCGGCTACAATCAGGCCTCCGTCAGCCTGCCCAACAAGGGATCGGTCTACCGCAAGATCGGCCGCCGCAAGCTCGTGCCCTATTACGACCGCGGCGAGATCGAGGACGGCAAGATCGCCGGCCGCGGGCTCGAGATCGCCTGGCTGAAGGACCCGACCGATTTGCTGTTCGCCCAGATCCAGGGCTCGGCGCGGATCAAGTTCGACGACGGCGGCACCATCCGGCTCAACTACGATTCCTACAACGGCTATCCCTACACGGCCGTCGGGCGTGTCCTGATCGAGCGTGGCATCATTCCCAAGGAAGAGATGTCGATGCAGAAGATCAGGGAGTGGATGGCGCAGAACCCCGACGGCGCCAAGGAGCTGCGGCGCCAGAACCGCGCCTACATCTTCTTCCGCGAGGTCAATCTGTCCGACAAGGACGAAGCCGTCGGTGGGCAAGGCATCCCGCTGACCGCCGGCCGTTCGATCGCGGTCGACAAATCCCTCCATGTCTACGGCACGCCGTTCTTCATCGAAGGCGAGCTGCCGATCGAGTCCGACCGTGCCAGGACCCCGTTCCATCGGCTGATGATTGCGCAGGATACCGGCTCGGCCATTATCGGCCCCGCGCGCGCCGATCTCTATTTTGGCGCGGGCGCCGACGCCGGCCGCGTCTCGGGCCGGCTGCGCCACCCCATGCATTTCGTGATGCTGGTGCCGAAGAGCCTCGACCCCGGCGTCCGCGCAGCAAAGCTGCCGGTGCCGGATCCGCGGCCGTCGGAGAAGATCGCAAAGCTGTTTCCGCAGACTGGTCCCAAGGATCCGGCCAAGGATCCGGCCAAGGATCCGGCCAAGGACCCGGCGAAGGGCGAGACTGTCGCAATTGCCGGCCCGGTGCCGCTGCCGGCGCCGCGTCCTGTGATAGAACCTGTCCGCGAACCGCGCAGGCACATGAAAAGTCGTTCCCACCAGCAATGAAACGATCGTCCCGTCCGCCCGTGCTGGATCCTCCGCGTCCTTCGTCGCGCCGGCGTGGACTCAGCGAGGAAGACCGCGAGCTGTGGGAGCTCGTTGCAAAGCAGGTCAAGCCGCTGCGGAAGCATCGCGCGACGAAGGTGCACGTCGCGTCGCGCGCCGAGCCGTCGCCCACAGCGGTTGTTGCCAAGCCAACGCCGTCGCCGCGGCCATTGACGCAAGCGCTCGCCCCGCGTCCGTCAAAGCCGGCGATGCCGCCGCTTGCCCCGCTCGGCAAGCGCGAGCGGACAAAACTGTCGCGCGGCCGCAGCGAGATCGAGGCGCGGCTTGATCTGCATGGCATGACCCAGCTGCGCGCGCACCGCGCGCTGACCGGCTTCCTGCACCGCGCGCACCGCGACGGCTTGACCTTTGTGCTGGTCATCACCGGCAAAGGCCGCAGCGGCGGCGAAAGCGGCGTGCTGCGCCGGCAGGTGCCGGAATGGCTGAGCCTGCCGGAATTCCGCGCCTTCGTGGTCGGGTTCGAGGAAGCCGGGATCGGTCATGGCGGCGAGGGCGCGCTCTATGTGCGGATCAGACGGGCGAGATCCTAGAACGGCCGGACGATTCCGACGCGCGGGATCAGCGTGATGATCAAGCCGAAGATGTTGGTCTTCTGGTCTTCGGCCGGAATCAGCGGCGCCTCCTTGCTGGTCGGCAGCATCTTCACCGCATGCAGGATCAGGAACATGCAGACGGCCCAGTTCGAGATCCAGCGCGAATAGTCGAACACCATCGCGAACATCATGAGATAGGCGAAGCTGACGCCGATCAGCGCCGCGATGACGAGGCGTCGGTGGGCCTCGTGCGCGAGCGAGCCGATCAGGTCAGAAAAATAGCGCCATAGCGGCGTGTGCAGCCAGATCAATAGGGCGAACACGGGAATGCCAGGGATGTTGTGCGGCAGCCAAGCCCAGGTGTCCGAAATCTCCTTCGCCAGCGGCTGATACCAGATGTAGCTGAACTGTAAGAGATCGGTGCGCGAGGGATCGGCCGTCCGGGTCTTCAGATAGGCGACGAAATCCGCTTCGGGGATCGGCATCGTCCCCAGGAACTGCGCGGCGAAGAACAGCACAGAGACCGCGGCGAGGGCGACGATGCCGAACGCGAGATTGCCGCGATTGAGGCCGCAAGCGAGATAGTGCCTGACTACGACGATGGTGATGATCGTCGGCACATACATCAGCAGATGAATGTGGTGGATCAGGACGAGGATGATCGAGAACAGCGCGGCCGTCGCCACGAACAGCAATGAGCCCGCGGGCATCAGCAGCAGGATGATCGCCAGCACGCAGCCATAGATGTCGAAATGGCCGAGCGTGTGCATGAAGTTCTTCAGGAAGAACGGCGATCCCGCGATGAAGACGAACAGCGGCAGCGTCTTCGCCGTGAAGCCGAACGTCTTCTGAAACAGTCTTGCGTACAGCCCCAGCGTCGCCAGCCACGTCGCGCCACCGAGCGCGAACACCAGCCAGACCGGCACCTTGGCCGTGAACAGCGCGACGATCGCCCCGATCAGCGCGCGCTTGATGAAGCCGAAATGGTAGTCGACGAGGAGGTGGATGTAGGGGACGTAAGGCGGCAGCTGGATCTTGTGAACGAGCACGCCGACGATCACGGCAGCGTTAATCGCGAGCAGAAGGCGCCAGGGGTTTTGCAGGATGCGTGCGGTCACGCCGCATCAATAGCGCGGTCGCCCGGAATTACAAAATAAACCGGCTCAGATCAGCGTTCTTGGCGAGGTCGCCGACGTGCGTCTGCACGAAATCGGCATCGATCCGGACGGTCTCGCCGTTGCGGTCGGGGGCGGTGAAGGAGATTTCGTCCAGCACCCGCTCCATCACGGTCTGGAGCCGCCGCGCGCCGATGTTCTCGACGGTCGAATTGACGGCGACCGCGACGTCGGCGAGCGCGTCGATGGCGCTGTCGGTGATGTCGAGCGTGACGCCTTCGGTCTGCAACAGCGCGACATATTGCTTGATCAGCGAGGCCTCGGGCTCGGTGAGGATGCGGCGCATGTCGTCGCGGGTCAGCGCCTGCAGCTCGACGCGGATCGGTAGCCGGCCCTGCAATTCCGGCAGCAGGTCGGACGGCTTTGCGACGTGGAAGGCGCCGGAGGCAATGAACAGGATGTGGTCGGTCTTGACCGCGCCATGCTTGGTCGAGACCGTTGTGCCCTCGATCAGGGGCAGCAGGTCGCGCTGCACGCCCTCGCGCGAGACGTCGCCGCCGACGCGGCCGTCGCGGGCGCAGATCTTGTCGATTTCATCCAGGAACACGATGCCGTTGTTCTCGACCGCGCTGATCGCCTCCAGCGTCAGCTGATCGGTATCCAGCAGCTTGTCGGATTCCTCATTGATGAGGATCTCGTGCGAGCCCTCGACCGTCAGCCGCCGCGTCTTGCTGCGGCCACCCAACTTGCCAAAGATGTCGCCGATCGAGATCGCACCCATCTGCGCGCCCGGCATGCCCGGGATCTCGAACATCGGCATGCCGCTGCCGGACGACTGGGTCTCGACCTCGATCTCCTTGTCGTTGAGCTCGCCGGCGCGCAGCTTCTTGCGGAAGGATTCCCGCGTCGCTGCGCTGGAATTGGCGCCGACCAGCGCGTCGAGCACGCGCTCTTCGGCTGCGAGCTGGGCGCGCGCCTGCACGTCCTTGCGCTTGCGCTCGCGCACCTGGGCGATCGCGACCTCGACGAGGTCACGCACGATCTGCTCGACGTCGCGGCCGACATAGCCGACCTCGGTGAATTTTGTCGCCTCAACCTTCAGGAACGGTGCGTTGGCGAGCTTGGCGAGCCGCCGCGCGATTTCCGTCTTGCCGACGCCGGTGGGCCCGATCATCAGGATGTTCTTCGGGAGCACTTCCTCGCGCAAGGAACCTTCGAGCTGCTGCCGGCGCCAGCGGTTGCGCAGCGCGATCGAGACGGCGCGCTTGGCGTCGGCCTGGCCAACGATAAAACGGTCGAGTTCGGAAACGATTTCGCGGGGAGAGAAGTCTGTCATGGGACCTTAGCTAGGATCAGAAGCCGGCGGGGACAAGCCGCTTTTTTGACCGTCAAATGATCGGCGGACCGGATTGCCATTGCTTCACGGCCTCGATCGGATGGATGAGCATCAGGATATTGAGCGTCAGATTGTCGCGAATATGGAGCGCCAGCATGATTTCGAAGGCGAGCCCCAGAAGGACCGTCACCGGGACCGGCAGCGTGCGTGCGGCGAGGAACCCCAGCACCATGAACAGCGTGTCCGAGAGCGAATTGACGATGCTGTCGCCGAAATAGTCCAGCGAGATCGTGCCGGCGCGGTAGCGCTCGATGATGAACGGCGAGTTCTCCACGATCTCCCAGGCGCCTTCGATCAGCATGGCCATGATCAGCCGCGCCGGCCAGGAAAGACTTGGAAGGGCGAGTGCCAGGAACGCGACGCGCGCGAACAGCAGCCAGGTCAGCCCGTAGAACAGGAAGCCGTGCAGGACGTGCGAAAAACTGTACCAGTCGGCAATGTGCTGCGAATTTTCCGAGCTGTTGACGACGCCATGCCACAGCTTGACGTAGCCACAGGTGCAGATCGGCACCCGGCCCATCGCAAGCAGGATCGAGGCCTGAAGCGCCAGCAGGAGCAGTGCGATGCCGGCCCAGGCGAGCGGCGGGACGGCGAGCTTGCTTTCGTGCGTGCTTGTTAGCGTCAATTCTCGCGCACCATCAGCAGCGCTGCTCCGTCCGGCGTATCGACCATGCGGTCGCGGACGAAGCCTGCCTTCTCGTAGGCACGCACGGCGCGTCGGTTGCGCGGGTCCGGATCAGTGACGATGCGCGGCAGGCCGTGCCGCAACTGCTCCTCGGCGAATTGGCGAATGAACGACGAACCGTGGCCCTGCCCGATCATGTCGCTTTCGCCGATGAACTGATCGATCCCACGCGTGCCCTCCGATTGCGGCCCGAAGCCCGTATTCCAGGCGGTCAGGTCGTAGCATTGAAGATAGCCGAACGGCCGCATCCCGGCCAACACGATGAATTGGTCCATAGCGGGTTCGTCGAGGTCGCCGCTGACGAGCGCGAACTGCTCGTCCGGATCGCCCCACCACTCCCGTACATGCGCCCCGCCCAGCCATCGGCGGACCAGCGGCAGATCGGCCGCGGTCATCGGGCGGAACGTGTAGGCGGGGGCCATGCCCTACCCGGCCGTCAGCGCTTCGATGGTGACGTTGCGGTTGGTGTAGACGCAGATGTCGGCGGCGATGTCGAGCGAGCGGCGGACAATGGTCTCGGCGTCCTTGTCGGTGTCGATCAGGGCGCGGGCGGCGGCCAGCGCATAATTGCCGCCGGAGCCGATCGCCATGACGCCGGCCTCGGGCTCGAGCACGTCGCCGGTCCCTGTCAGCACCAGGGAGACGTCCTTGTCGGCCACGATCATCATGGCCTCCAGCCGCCGCAGGTAGCGGTCGGTGCGCCAGTCCTTGGCGAGCTCGACCGCGGCCCGGGTCAATTGCCCCGGATATTGCTCGAGCTTGCTCTCCAACCGCTCAAACAGGGTGAAGGCGTCGGCGGTGGCGCCGGCGAAGCCGCCGATAACGTCGCCCTTGCCGAGTTTCCGGACCTTTTTGGCGTTGGACTTGATCACGGTCTGGCCGATCGAGACCTGGCCGTCGCCGCCGACCACCACCTTGCCGCCCTTGCGGACGGTCAAAATCGTGGTGCCGTGCCAGACCGGCGAGCTGTTCTGGGAATCCTGCATAAATGACCCTCGTTGTCCGGCCTGATTTAGGGGGTCGAGAGCGGGCGCACAACGGGCCGCTCCGGGCCCAATTTCGCTCACCATAGGCAGAAGTAGAGCCCGGCCAGCCGTTCCCGCAGTAGCGAAGGCGTCATTTGGCTGTTAATAGACTGGCGTTTTCGGCCCTCAAGCCAGGATGGAAACCAGCTTTCAATGCGCACCGCGACGATCAAGCGCAAGACCAAGGAAACCGACATCGAGGTCACCGTGAACCTCGATGGCACCGGCGTGGCCAATATCGCGACCGGCATCGGCTTTTTCGACCATATGCTCGATCTCCTCGCCCGCCATTCCCGCATCGACCTCACGGTCAAGGCGGTTGGCGACCTGCACATTGATCACCACCATACCACCGAAGACACCGGCATCGCGCTCGGCCAGGCGGTCAGGCAGGCGCTCGGCAACATGGCGGGCATCACCCGCTATGCCGGCGTGCACATGCCGATGGACGAGACGCTGACGCGCGTGGTCATCGACATCTCAGGCCGCCCGTTCCTGGTGTTCAAGGCCGACTTCCCCCGTGACAAGATCGGTGAATTCGACACCGAGCTGGTGCGCGAGTGGTTTCAGGCCTTCGCCATCAACGCCGGCGTGACTCTCCACGTCGAGACCCTATATGGCGATAACAGCCACCATATCGCCGAGTCCTGCTTCAAGGGCCTGGCGCGGGCGCTGCGCACGGCGGTTGCGATCGATCCCAAGGCGGTGGGAGAGATCCCGTCCACCAAGGGCTCGCTCGGCGGCTGACATCTCCGTCGGTTAATCAAACGCCGCCGGCGGCATCTGCTCAATTCTCGAGAACGGGGCATCGAAAATGCCTGTCTACACAGTTCATGCTCCCACCCCAGCCGGGGCCGACCTGCGCGCGACCGACAGATTCGTGTTCGTGCGCGACGGCTTCCATTTCTGGGCGATGATCTTTGGGCCGTTCTGGCTGGCCTGGAACAGGCTTTGGCTGGCCCTGATCGGCTGGATCGTCTTTCTCGCCGCGTTCGATGCCGGGCTGCACAGCCTCGGCGTCGGCCGCAGCTCGATCTTCCTTGCCAACACCATCGTCGCGCTGCTGATGGGTTTCGAGGCCTCGAGCCTGCGCCGCTGGACGCTGTCGCGCGGCAAGTGGCGGCAGCTCGACGTCGTCGTCGCTGACGACGAGGACACCGCCGAGCGGCGCTTCTTCGACCGTTGGAGCAAGACACAGCGCGGCATCGTCAACGATCAATGGGCCGTCGATCGCGGCGGGCCGCCGCCGACCCGCAATTTGCCGGGTCAGCAATTTTCCAACCCGCCGCCGATTCCGGCCGGCGGCATCATTGGATTGTTTCCAGAACCGGGAGGGTCAAGATGAGCATCGCCATCATCGATTACGGTTCCGGGAATCTGCATTCCGCCGCGAAGGCGTTTGAGCGTGCCGCGCGCGGCATGGAGAATCCGCAGAAGGTCTTCGTGACCAGCGATCCGGATCAGGCCTACAGCGCCGATCGTCTGGTGCTGCCGGGCGTTGGCGCCTTTGCCGATTGCCGGCGCGGGCTCGATGCCGTCAACGGCATGGTCGAGGCGATCACCGAAGCCGTGCGCGTCAAGGCGCGGCCGATGTTCGGCATTTGCGTCGGCATGCAGCTGTTCGCCACCCGCGGCAAGGAGCATGTCATCACGCAAGGCCTGAACTGGATCGGCGGCGACGTCGAGAAGATCACGCCGCGCGATGAAAGCCTGAAGATCCCGCACATGGGCTGGAATACGCTCGATGTGCTCAGGGAGCACCCGGTGTTGAACAAGCTGCCGCTCGGGCCCAAGGGCCAGCACGCTTATTTCGTGCACTCCTATCACCTCAACGCTGCCAACGAGGCGGACGTGCTCGCGCGCGCCGACTACGGCGGGCCTGTCACCGCGATCGTCGCGAAGGACACCGCCATCGGCACGCAGTTTCACCCCGAGAAGAGCCAGCGTTTTGGCCTGGCCCTGATCTCGAACTTTTTGCGATGGAAGCCGTGATTCTCTTTCCTGCCATCGACCTCAAGAACGGCCAGTGCGTGCGCCTCGAGCAAGGCGACATGGCGCGCGCGACCGTGTTCAATCTCAATCCCGCAGCCCAGGCCGAGAGCTTTGTCTCGCAGGGCTTTGAGTATCTCCACGTCGTCGATCTCGACGGCGCGTTCGCCGGCAAGCCGGTGAATGCGCAGGCCGTCGAGGCGATGCTGAAGACGATCAAGATTCCGGTGCAGCTCGGTGGCGGTATTCGCGATATTGCGACTGTCGAGGCCTGGCTCGAGAAGGGCGTCACCCGCGTCATCATCGGCACGGCCGCGGTGCGGGATCCGGAGCTGGTGAAGGTGGCCTCGAAAAAATTCCCCGGCCGCGTCGCGGTCGGGCTGGACGCGCGTGACGGCAAGGTCGCGGTCGAAGGCTGGGCCGAGACATCGCAAGTGACGGTGCTTGAGATCGCGCAACGTTTCGAGGACGCCGGCGTTTCCGCCATCGTCTTCACCGACATCGCGCGCGACGGCCTGCTCAAGGGCCTCAACCTCGATGCGACCATTGCGCTGGCAGACAGCATCTCGATTCCCGTGATTGCTTCCGGCGGTCTTGCCTCGATCGAGGACGTCAAGGCGATGCTGACGCCACGCGCCAAGAAGCTCGCCGGCGCGATCGCCGGCCGGGCGCTCTATGACGGCCGCCTCGATCCCGCCGCCGCCCTCTCCTTGATCCGCAACGCGCCCGGGAGCTGACACATGTTCAAGGTGCGCGTGATCCCCTGCCTCGACGTCAAGGACGGCCGCGTCGTCAAGGGCGTCAACTTCGTCGATCTGCGTGATGCCGGCGACCCCGTCGAAGCGGCGATCGCCTATGACGCCGCCGGCGCCGACGAGCTCACGTTCCTCGACATCACCGCGACCCATGAAAACCGCGGCATCATGCTCGACGTGGTCCGCCGCACGGCGGAAGCCTGCTTCATGCCGGTCACCGTCGGCGGCGGCGTCCGTGAGGTCAACGACATCAAGACGTTGTTGCGCGCCGGCGCCGACAAGGTCTCGATCAACAGCGCCGCGGTGTCGCGGCGCGAGTTCGTCAAGGAAGCCGCCGAAAAGTTCGGCGAGCAGTGCGTGGTGGTCGCGATCGATGCCAAGCGGGTCAAGCGCGCCGGCGGCGGCGAGCGCTGGGAGATCTTCACCCATGGCGGCCGCAACTCGACCGGTATCGACGCCATCGAATATGCCCAGGAAGTGGTCTCGCTCGGCGCTGGTGAAATTCTGCTCACCTCGATGGACCGTGACGGCACCAGGCAGGGTTTTGATATTCCGCTGACCCGGGCCATTGCCGACAGCGTTCCCGTTCCCGTGATCGCCTCCGGCGGCGTCGGCAATCTCGACCACCTCGTCGATGGCATCCGCGACGGGCGTGCCACCGCCGTACTGGCCGCCTCGATCTTCCACTTCGGGGAATTCACCATCCGCGAAGCCAAGGAGCACATGGCCCGGCGCGGACTACCCATGCGGCTGGATGCCTGACGACTTCCGTTCATAAAAGTGCTACATCAACCGGCGGGACTGGCCCAACCGGCCAGACGCGCGTTTCGGGTCTTCAGTATGCCGCGTTTCACGATCCACGATCTCGCCGTCACCATCGATGCCCGCGCGGCCTCCGGTGCCGAGGGCTCCTATACCCGTAAGCTCCTCGACAAGGGCGCCGAACATTGCGCCAAGAAGTTCGGTGAGGAAGCAGTCGAAACCGTAATCGCAGCAGTCGAAAACGATCGCGATCATCTGATCGCCGAGGGTGCCGACCTGCTCTATCACTTCCTTGTGCTGCTCAAGGCGCGCGGCGTAAAACTGGAAGAGGTGGAGGCGGCGCTGGACAAGCGTACGAACATGTCCGGGCTGGAAGAGAAAGCGTCTCGCAAGAGCGGCAGCTAGCCAAGTTCTTTACGGAGAAGGTCGCGTCATGGATATCCGCGCACCCGAGCAGCAATATAATCCATACCGCGTCTATTCGCGCGAAGAATGGGCGCGGCTGCGCGACGACACGCCGATGACGCTGGAGCCGGGCGAGTTCGACCGGCTGCGCTCGCTGCACGATCGCCTCGATCTCAAGGAGGTCGAGGACATTTATCTGCCGCTGTCGCGGCTGCTCTCGATCTATGTCGATGCGATGCAGCGCCTGTACTACGCGGAGCGCCAGTTCCTCAACATCCGCGACCGCAAGGTCCCATACATCATCGGCGTCGCCGGCTCGGTTGCGGTCGGTAAATCCACCACGGCCCGCGTGCTCCAGGCCTTGTTGGCGCGCTGGTCGCCGCGTCCGAAGGTCGACCTGATCACCACCGACGGATTCCTTTACCCGAAGGCCCTGCTCGAGCAGCAAGGCATTCTGCAGAAGAAGGGCTTTCCGGAGAGCTACGACCTGCCGCTGCTGCTCAACTTCCTGTCCGACATCAAGTCGGGCCGCCGCCACGTGCGCTCGCCGGTCTATTCGCATCTGACCTACGACATCGTGCCGAACGAATGGGCCGAGATCGACCAGCCCGACATCCTGATCGTCGAGGGCGTCAACGTGCTGCAGACCGGCAAGCTGCCGCGCGACGGCAAGGCGGTGCCCGTGGTCTCCGACTTCTTCGACTTCTCGGTCTATATCGACGCCGACGAGGCGGCGCTGCGGCGCTGGTACATCAAGCGCTTCCTGGCGTTGCGCGACACCGCGTTCACCAATCCAAAATCCTACTTCAACCGCTATGCGCTCCTGTCGGACGAGGAGGCCACCGCCACCGCCACCGCGATCTGGGAGCGCACCAACCTCGCCAATCTCGAGGACAACATTTTGCCGACCCGCCCCCGCGCGACGCTGATCCTGAAGAAGGCCGCGGATCACGCGGTGGAGAGCGTGGCGCTGCGAAGGCTGTAGGCAACACACTCGTCATTGCGAGCGCAGCGAAGCAATCCAGAATCTTTCCGCGGTGAGAGTCTGGATTGCTTCGCTCCGCTCGCAATGACGGCGGAGAGACCTCCCTACACCACCAGACGCCGTGACGCCGCCAGCCCGGCCAGCGCCTCGTCCAGCTTCTCCCGATCGAGCGGCTTGATGAGAAACCCGTTCATGCCCGCCTCGAAGCAGGCGTAGCGATCTTCCACCAGCGTGTTCGCGGTCAGCGCGAGGATCGGCGTGTGGTGGCCGCCGGTGGCGGCCTCATGGGCGCGGATGCGTTTGGTTGCTTCGATGCCGTCGAGCTGCGGCATCTGGATGTCCATCACAACCAGATCATAGGGCGTACCGGCGGAGCTGGCCGCGAGCCAGGATTCCAGCGCGGCCTCGCCATGGACCGCGATGACGACGCGGTGACCGAGTTTTGTGAGAAGCGACCGCATCAAGAGCGCGTTGATCTCGTTGTCTTCGGCGACCAGGATCGAGAGGCCGTTGGCAGGCGTTGTGACCGCGGCCGGCTCGACAGGCTCGGGCGCGAGGTCGGGCGAGGCGACTTCCGGCGTCAGCGCGAGACGCGCGGCGAGGGAGGCTGTGCGCAGTGGCTTGACGAGGAAGCCGGTGAAGGCCGGCGAAAGTTTTTCATGACGCGAGCTCGGCGTCAGCAGCACGAGCCGCTGCGTCGCATGAGCGCGGGCGACTTCGCCCAGGCGATCGGCAACAGCCGGACCGAGCGCACGATCGACCACCACAGCATGCCATGGGCGTTCCGGCAGCAGCGCTTCGGCCACGGCCGCATCCGCGACCAGGCAGGTCTGGCCGCCCCAGCGCTCCAGCCGCCGTGCGATCAGAGACGCCTCGATGCCGTCGGCCACCAGCAGGATCGACTTGCCGGCGAGGTCCGGGCTCGGAAACGCGGTCTGTCCGGTGTTTCCATGCGACGGCGCGAGCGGGATTGCGACCTCGAAGGTCGAGCCCTGAGCCGGTGCGCTCTCCAGCGTGATGCGACCGCCCATGCGCTTGACGATGCGCTCGCTGATGGCAAGGCCAAGCCCGGTGCCGCCATAGGTGCGGGCGACACGGTCGTCGGCCTGCTCGAATTCGCGGAAGATGCGCGACTGTGCTTCTGGCACGATGCCAATGCCGGTATCGCGGACCAGAAAGCTGATCTCGTTCGGCCAGATGCCGGGCTCGACGATCAGCGCAACGCCGCCGCTTGCGGTGAATTTGATGGCGTTGCCGGCGAGATTGAGCAGCACCTGGCGCAGCCGTGCGGCATCGCCAACGACTTCCAGCGGCAGGCGCTCGTCGACATAGGAAGCGATCTCGAGGTTTTTGGCCTGCGCGCGCGGTGCCAGCAGCTCGGTGACCTCCTCGATCAAGGTCGAGAGCGCAAAGGGACGCTGGTCGAGATCGAGCTTGCCGGCCTCGATCTTGGAATAGTCGAGCAGCTCCTCGATCAGCGCCATCAGCGCTTCGCCCGAGGTTTTCACGGCCCTGGCGTAGGTCGTCTGCTCCGGCGTCAGCGTGGTGTCGAGCAACAGCCCGCCCATGCCGATGATGCCGTTCAGGGGGGTACGGATCTCGTGCGAGGCCATTGCGAGGAACCGCGACTTGGCGCGGTTGGCGGCGTTGGCCTGGTCGCGCGCATCCGACAGCGCGCGTTCGGTCTCGGTGCGGTCGGTGACGTCGCGGCCGACACTCTGCAGATCGGCGGGCTGGCCGGCATCGAGCCGCACGAATCCTTCGCGCCAGGCGATCCAGCGCGCGCCGAGCGGGGTGGAGATTCTCTGGTCGTGGATGCGCGTGCCGTTGCTCTCGCGCGCGCTGTCGCCCTGCTCCAGCACCTCGAAGTCGAACCGCGTGCCGACCAGCGCACCGCGCGTCTGTCCGGCCAGCGCGCAATAGGCGTCGTTGGCAAAGGTGATGCGGCCCTGATGGTCACGCAGCACGATCAGATCGCCCTGCGATTCGAACAGGCTGCGGGCGCGCTCTTCGGCTTCCTTCAGCTCCCAATTGCGGTCGATCAGCGCCTCGTTGTGGGCGGCGAGCTTGCGCATCCGCTTGTTGACGAAGCGCAGCCGCATGCTGAGCGTCGCGAGACCGAGGCAGGCCAGCGCAAACAGGAAGCTCGCGCCGATCGCAAAGGTGTTGGGATCGTAGCCGGAATTCGGCGCGCGGCTGCCGGTGACGAAGCCATAGGCGCCGCCGAAAGTCGCCGAGAAGATCATGAAGGAGCGGATCGCAAAGGCAATTCGAGGATGCCGTCGCCTGAAGCGGCGCATGCGCACCTTGATCCGGAACGTCCGACCCATTGCCACCGACCCCGACTCTTATCCGAAACCCGCCACCGCCATTGGCGACGATGTCTCGCCGACCTTGCGAACAGCTTGCGGCTTTGCGGCGGCCTCCAAACAGGGTTGACGAGGTGTTAACGCTTCAGAGCGAAGCGGCCTGGAGGGGGAGTGGGTGGGGGCCATGAGCGCCGACGATCAGGGCTGCGGCCTCCTTCTGTGTAAATGTCTTCGAACGGACGTAAACACGGAAGTCAGCGGGACCATCTGCGGAGAGATAAATGACCGGGCCGTCATCGACCGGCTGCGCGGCAATCGTGATGAGGCGCGTCGCCGGATTGGCCTGGCAGGCGCTCGGCTCGTCGCTTGCGCCGTCGTCCACGACTGCGAAGTCGGCGGCATCCGCATCGTCGGTGATCTGGACCCGCACCGTGGCCCGCGACACATCGTCGGTGAAGGCGACATGGACGCCGGCCGTCCAGAACAGGGATGTCAGCTCGACCGAGGTGTCGCCGAGGGCGATGCAAGGATGCGAGACCGATGTGATCTCGTTGCGGGCGAACACCGCAGCCGCCAACAGGGGAACCACCGAGGCCAGGATCTTGAAACGCAACATGACGCTCTACTCGCCGGGCCCGGACTGGACTTGTGGGCCTATGGTTTGCAGAGCGTAAAGGAAACTCGTTACCGCCGGGTTGATGCGCTGCGCGATCACGCCATCTGGCGCACATCCTCCGCGAGTGCGCGGTAGGACAGCGCCTCGGCAAGATGCAGCCGGCCGATCTTGTCGGCGCCGTCGAGGTCGGCGAGCGTGCGGGCAACCCGCAGCACGCGGTGATAGCCGCGCGCCGACAGCCGCATGGTCTCGGCGGCATCGCGCAGCAGCTTCTGGCCCTGTGCGTCCGGCTTTGCGATCTCCTCCAGCACGGAAGCCGGCGCCTCGGCATTGGTGCGGACCCGCGGCAGGCCGGCATCGGCGTAGCGCGCGAGCTGGATGTCGCGCGCCGCCGCCACGCGCGCGGCGACTTCGGCGGAGCCTTCCGCCGCCGGCGGCAGGATCAGATCGGCCGCGGTCACGGCCGGGACCTCGATGCGCAGATCGATGCGGTCCATCAGCGGACCGGAGATGCGCGCCTGGTAATCGCCGGCGCAGCGATCGATGCGGCCGCGCTTGCAGGCATAGCCCGGCTCGAACGCATGGCCGCAGCGGCAGGGGTTCATCGCTGCGATCAGCATGAAGCGCGCGGGGTAAGTCACGCGGTGGTTGGCGCGGGAGACCGAGACCTCGCCGTTCTCCAGCGGCTGGCGCAGCGAATCCAGCACGCGCGGATCGAACTCGGGCAGCTCGTCGAGGAACAGCACGCCCTGATGCGCCAGCGAGATCTCGCCGGGCTTCGCGCGCGCGCCGCCGCCGGTGAGCGCGGCCATGCTGGCGGAATGATGTGGCGAGCGAAACGGCCGCTGCGATGTCAGCGCGCCGCCCTCGATCTCGCCGGCGACGGAGGCGATCATCGAGACCTCGAGCAATTCGCCCGGCGACAGCGGCGGCAGGATCGAGGGCAGCCGCGCCGCCAGCATCGATTTGCCGGCACCGGGCGCGCCGATCATCAACAGGTGATGGCCGCCCGCGGCCGCGATCTCCAGCGCCCGTTTGGCGCTCTCCTGGCCCTTGATGTCGCGCAGATCGAGCAGCGAGCTTGCTGCTTCGTGGACTTTCGGCACGGGCCGCGACAACACCTGTGTGCCCTTGAAATGGTTGGCGATCTGAATCAGGGAGTGTGCGGCGACGATCTGGATGTCCGGGCTCGCCCACGCCGCTTCCGAGCCGCAGGCCGCCGGACAGATCAGGCCTTCCTCGCGCACATTGGCGCCGATCGCGGCTGGCAAAACGCCGGCCACCGGTGCGATCGAGCCGTCGAGGCCGAGTTCGCCGAGCACGGTAAAACCCGTCAGCGCATCCGGCGGGATCGCGCCGATCGCCGCCATCAGCCCGAGCGCGATCGGCAGGTCGTAATGGCTGCCTTCCTTCGGGACGTCGGCAGGGGCGAGATTGACGATGATCCGCCGCGCCGGCAGCGCCAGGCCCGACGCGATCAGGGCCGAGCGCACCCGTTCGCGCGCCTCCGACACCGCCTTGTCGGGCAGGCCGACGATGGCGAACGCCGGCAGGCCCGGCGCGACCTGCACCTGCACGTCGACCGCGCGGGCCTCGATCCCTTCAAAGGCGACTGTCGAAACCCGCTGGACCATGATGCCCCCTCGCACAATTAGGGGTAGCAGAGCGCGATGGCCCTGACAAGAACAATACAAGAACGAAGGCAAGGGCGCCGCGATTCCTAACGACCGGTAAACGGGACGGAGACACTAAGCTTCGACTACGCCTCGAATGCGAGCGGCTGCGCTCAGCACATTCCAATGAATGTCCGCTACTCCTAGGGCTGCGGGATGGGCCGTGATCTAACGGGTGAACAATTCAAATGCTTGCAAATCGCCGCAGAAGCGAACGCCGGATGTGCACGCGGCTCGCCAAGATCCATTTTGGCGCGGGGTCGCTGCCACGGGACTGCACGATCACGGATATCTCGGATGGCGGCGTCAAGGTCGTGGCGGAATTCCTGGAACTGCCGCCGCAATTCACCATCATCTTCGCACCCGACTATTCCCGCCAATGCCGCCTGCGCTGGCGCATCGGCTGCGAATTCGGCGCGGAATTTACCGACTAAGCCCAAGAGGCGGGCGTCCTTAACGGGAATTTAGCGTTAATCGGCAAAGCATCTCTGATCAGTCCGCCGGCGGTGATCAGAGTATGTCCAAGCGTTCGTCCCTTGCCTCTCCCCCGGCGAGATTCCTGCTTCCCGCGCTCCTGGTGCTTGCCCTCGGTGGCTGCCAGACCACGAGCCTGGAGGATGTGACCGGCGCGCTCGGCGTCGGTGGCAAGCCGGAAGCGGCCGCTACGGCGGACGCCAAGCCCGACATCAAGCCCGACATGGACGGCTTGCGGGAGCGCTATCGCGCCAGGCCCAGCGATCCCGCCATCGCCCTCGACTATGGCAAGGCGCTGCGCGAGACCGGCCAGCGCGCCCAGGCGGTCGCGGTGATGGAGCAGGCCGTGCTCGCCCATCCCAGCAACAAGGCGCTGCTCGCCGGCTACGGTCGCGCGCTCGCCGACAACGGCAATTTCCAGCAGGCCTTCGACGTGCTCAGCCGGGCGCATACGCCGGAGGATCCGGACTGGCACATCCTGTCGGCGCAGGGCGCGGCGCTCGATCAGCTCGGCCGCAACGAGGAAGCGCAGCAATATTATGCGTCGGCGCTGAAGATCGTGCCGGACGAGCCGCAGGTTTTGTCCAATCTCGGCCTGTCCTACATGCTCCAGAACAATCTGCCGCGGGCCGAGGACACCATGCGCCGCGCCTATCGGCGCAACCCGGCCGATTCCCGCGTGCGGGGTAATCTCGCACTGGTGCTGGGGCTGGAAGGCAAGCAGGCCGAGGCCGAGACCATCGTGAAGGCCGATCTGCCGCCGGATCAGGCGGCGGCAAAGGTCACGGCGCTACGCCAGCTGCTGTCGAAGAAGCAGCAGCAGCGGGCGGAGAAGTAATCCGCCGCCGCCGAGAGCACTGCGCGCTCGAGAACGCTCTTGCGCTTACGACGCCTTGCGATGCGGAGCGGATGCGCGTCCGGTCCTGCCCTTCAGCTTCTTCAGCAGCGGTCCGAGCAGCGAACGCTTCGGCTTCTTCACTTCGCCGCGCCCGGCGAGGCGGTTGGCCATGTTCTGGAACAGCTCGGTGGTGCGGTGGCTCTTGGAGACCTCCGCAATCATCTGGCCGTTATTGGCGGCGGTCGAGAACAGCTTTGAATCGAACGGGATCACCGCCAGCGGCTGGCTTTCCATGGTCTTGGCGAACGATTTGACGTCGATCTCGGCGCGCTTGTGCATGCCGACCTGGTTGATGCAATAGAGTGGCGGCCGGTCGTTCGGCCGTGCCGCCTTGAGCACGGTCAGCATGTTCTTGGTGTTGCGCAAGTTCGCGAGATCCGGCTCGGCCACGATGACGATGTCGTCGGCATTGACCAGCGCGCGCTTGGTCCAGGCCGACCATTGATGCGGCACGTCGAGCACGATGCAGGGCGTGGTCATGCGCAGCGTGTCGAAGATCGCATCGAACGCCTCCGCGCCGAAATCATAGACCCTATCAAGCGTAGCCGGTGCGGCGAGAAGGCTGAGGCGGTCGGTGCATTTGGCGAGCAGGCGCTCCATCAACGCCGTGTCCGGCCGGTCCTGCGACAGCACCGCGTTCGCAATGCCCTGCGCCGGATCCTGGTTGTAGTCGAGGCCGGCGGTGCCGAAGGCGAGGTCGAGATCGATCACGACGGAATCGAGCGCGAGGTCGCGCGCGATGGTCCAGGCCACGTTGTGCGCGACGGTGGAGGCGCCGACGCCGCCCTTGGCGCCGACCACCGCGATGACGCGGCCGGTGATGATGGCTTCGGAGGCCGAGAACAGGCTGCAGATCGAGCGCACGACGTCGAGGGTTTCGACCGGCCCGACCACGTAGTCGTTGACGCCGCGACGCACCAGCTCACGGTAGGGCGCGGTGTCGTTGGGGTTGCCGATCACGACCACGCGGGTGCCGGGATCGCAAACGCCGGCGAGGTCGTCGAGGCCCTCGAGGATGTCGCGTGTGCCGTCGGATTCGATCACGATGACGTTCGGCGTCGGCATCGTGTCATAGACATCGATTGCCGCGGCGAGGCCGCCGCTCCTGGCGGTGAGATGCGCCTTGGCGAGACGGCGGTCCTGCCCGGCCGCGGTCACCGCGGCGAGCGTCTGCTCGGTCTCGCAAAAGGCCTGCACCGAGATCCGGGGAACCGGCGCAATGTGCTCCTCGGGGTGCTGCGGATCGTCCGCCTCTTCGTCGTGGATGCCCGTCATTTGCCTGTTTCGCTGAGTTTGGCCTTGTCAGCCTCGGGATAAGCGGTCGCGGTGGAGGTGCCCTTGCGGTAGCGGTCGAAGGCGATGTCGCGCCGTGCGGTATAGGCCGGCGTCTCCGCGCGCGGCTGCTCGAGGTCGGCGGGGTTGTCGATCATCGCGGCAAGATTACGTTGGGTGGCGCAGCCGAGATTGAAGTAAGGCCGGTTCTCGTTGTAGCCGGGATCGAGGATCGACGGTCCCATGTCCTCTGGCCACAGCCCGCAGGGGCCGGCCACCGCCGCGATCTTGGAATAGCTCAGCCGGATGGTCGGCAGCAGGACGGGGTCTTCGGGACGATAGCGATGCTGGACGATGGCGCGCGACGGCACGCCGCCGCTGCCGAGCACGGCGCGGATTTCGTGGTAGGTCGCAGCCGCCGCGCGCGAATTCGCGGTGTCGATGGGCACGTCGACGACGACGGAGCCGGTGCCTTCGCGCACCCAATCCTGGGCGATGCCCATCACGTCGGCGTGCTGCGCGGTCGAAAGTCCGCCGCGCGCCTTGCCGACGAAGATCACGATCGAGCGCTTGGCTTCCTGCACCGCGATCGGGTGACGCATGCGGTAGTCGGTCGGTACCGTCTGGGTGGTGACGACGTCGCCCGTGGTGTTGCAGGCTCCCAGCATGACGGAGAGCCCCGTCAGCGCGAGCGCGATGCGCAAATTGCGACGTCGATCATTTGTCTTCGTCATCGCTTCATCCCCTCTTGTCCGTGTCGTGTCTTGCCCGGTCCCCAAACCGTTGGTGTCAGTCGATGATGAAGCCGAAATCACCGCGATCGCCGTCGATCGGATCGGCGCGGCGGGCGATGCCGTAGAGGCGGTTCATGCGGCCGAGCAGCGCCGACTGCGCATCCGAGGACGGCGCGAAGCCGTCATCGGGCCGCGACAATTCCTTCTGGGCGACCGCGCGCACCACATAGGGGGTCACGATCACCATCAGCTCGGTCTCGTTGTTGACGAAGTCCTGGCTGCGGAACAGCGCGCCGAGGATCGGCACCTGGTCGACGCCGGGCAGGCCGTTGACGGCCTGCTTGGTCTGCTGCTGTATCAGGCCGGCCATCGCCATCGAGCCGCCCGAGGGAATTTCCAGCGTCGTCTCGGCGCGACGGGTCTGGACCGAGGGGATGGTGATCGAATTGGTCGAGCTCGAGGACAGTGCCTGCGACACGGTGATGGCGTTCTGGTTCGACAGCTCCGAGACCTCGGTCATCACCCGCAGGCTGATCCGGCCTTCGCTCAGCACGACCGGCGTGAAGTTCAGGGAGATGCCGAATTTCTTGTAGGAAATCTGGGTGGTACAGACATGCGTGGTCGGATCGCAGGAATAGCCTGCGGGGATCGGGAATTCGCCGCCCGCGATGAAGGTCGCGGATTCGCCGGAGATCGCCGTCAGGCTCGGCTCGGCCAGGGTGCGCATCACGCCGGCGCTTTCCATCGCGCGCATCGTGGCGCTGACGGTGGCGACGCCCTTGGCGAGGCCGGCGACGCCGAGCCCGTTGCCGCTGACCAGCGGTCCGCCGCTGGCCGAGAACGGATTGGAATTGTTGAAATTCACCACCGCGGTGCCGGCGTTCAGGCTGGCGCTGAGATCGACACCCAGCTGCTTGACGATGTCGCGGCGGACTTCGCCGACCACGACCTTCAGCATCACCTGGTCGCGGCCGCGCACCACGATGTTGTTGACGACCTTGTCGGCGCCGCCGACGAGCTTGGCGGCGACGTCGCCGGCCTGCTGGGCCTCGACCGGGCTCGACACCGAGCCGGTCAGCATCACGCTGTCGCCGACGCCCTCGATCTGCACGCCCGGCAGCGATGCGCGCAGCGCCGTGCGCATGCCGTTGAGGTCGCGCTTGACCGCGATGTCGTAGGAAGCAACCTGCTGGCCGTCGGCGCCGAAGAACACCACGTTGGTCTGGCCGACCTGGCCGCCGATGATATAGGCGCGCTGCGCTGAGCGGATCACAGCATTGGCGATCTTGGGATCGGCCACCAGCACGTCCTTGACCTCGCGCGGCAGGTCGATGACGACCGACTTGCCGACGCCGAGCGACAGCGAACGCGTCCGCGCCGGCGCGATGGTTGCGACCGGCGACACGCCGAGATCCGGCGCCTGCATCGGCGCCTGGTCTCCGACCGGCGCATCCGCAGCGCGGACGAGATCGGGGGCTGCGAGCAGCCCCAGCATCAGCATTGCCCCTGCCCGGAACGAGCCAGCGCGCTTCCCCCGAATGCGCAGGCCCATCCGATTACCCCCGTAGTTCATCATGTCCCCATCACTTCTGTGACGTCAGTTGTCGCGCCTGCACGCCGTAGCGGATCACGTTCACGCCGCTCGAGCGTTGTTTGAGCGACTGGTCCTCGGGCGTGCCGTCGGAGGCGCTGGCATCGGCGATGCTGCGCAATGCAAGTGTCAGCGCGCCGCCCTGGCGCGAGGCCGACAGCGTCGCGACTTGGTCGGGCCGGAGCTCGAGCGTGACCGTCTTGCCGAGCACGGCGTTCTGGCCGTCCTTCTCCTTCGGCGCCTGGTCGATCGCGAGCACGCGGATGTTGGTCAGGATGACTTCCGACAGGATCAGGTCATTGCCGCCGGTCGAGCTGTTGGTGTTGGCGCCATCAGGGTTCTTCAGGCGTCGCGTCAGGACGATGTCGACGCGGTCGTTCGGCAGGATGAAGCCGCCGGCCCCGGTCTCGGCGGAGATCTCGGTGGACACGGCTCGCATGCCGGACGGCAGGATCGCGGCCATGAAGCCGGAGCCGTCGGCCTTCACCAGCTTCTGCTCGCGGATCGGCTCGCCCTGCATCAAGGGCACGCGCGCGATCGAGCCGGCGATCTGGGTCTGCGCGTCGGGCCTGCTGTCGCGGCGGATGAAGGCGCCGCTCGCGGTCGATTGCGGCCAGGTCTGCCATTGCAGATCCTCGGCCTTCACGGCCTGGCCGAGCTGAATGTCGGATTTGGCGACGAGCACCTCGACCGTCGGCAGCTTCTCGGCCACCGGGAGCGCGGGCGCGGGCTTGTTGTCGTAGCCGCTCGCCAGATACGCAGCGACGCCGCCGGCGCCAAGTGCGATGACGAGAACGACAATGCGTGCGGTGTTCATACGCTTCTACTCTTACGCGGGGCACTCGAACCGCACGTGGCGGGTTCCCCGGCATCGATGAGTAGGGAGTAAAAGTATAAGGGGTGTTGCGAGGCCGAGTGTGATGGTCAGTGATGGCGCGGGTTCTGGGCAGATGGTGAATGCCGCGTTAGCCGCGCGGCCAGCGGCCCCGTAGATTCACGCAGGCGCGCTCGTGCATTCGCACAAGGCGCGGGGCGTCATGGTGAATGGGTGGTTAGTGAAGCGCGGTCAATGTTTCCGTTGATGTCTGTAGCGCCGCTGCTTACTTCGCCCGCTTCTGCTCGATCGCGTCCCAGATCTTCGCCGCAACATCGGGGCCGCCTAGCCGCGCGATGGCGCGGATGCCGGTCGGCGAGGTCACGTTGATCTCGGTGAGGTTGCCGTTGATGACATCGAGGCCGACGAACAGCAGTCCGCGCTCGCGCAACGCCGGGCCGACGGTGGCGCAGATCTCGCGCTCGCGCGGCGTCAGCTCGGTCTCCTTTGCCGCGCCGCCGCGCACCATGTTGGAGCGGAGGTCGTCGGCGGCCGGCACGCGGTTCACCGCGCCTGCGAACTCGCCATTGACCAGGATGATGCGCTTGTCGCCGAGCTTCACCTCGGGGATGAACTGCTGGATCACCCAGGCCTCCTTGAAGGTGACCGAGAACATGTCGTAGAGCGAGCCGAAATTCATGTCCTGCGGCATCACGCGGAAGACCGCGGCGCCGCCATGGCCGTGCAGCGGCTTCATCACCACGGCACCGTACTTGTCGCGGAAAGCGTTGATCTCTTCGAGGTCGCGCGAGATCAGGGTCGGCGGCATCAACTGCGGAAAGTTCATCACGAACAGCTTTTCGGGCGCATTGCGCACCGAGGCCGGGTCGTTGACGACCAGCGTCTTCGGATGGATGCGCTCGAGCAGGTGCGTCGAGGTGATGTAGGCGAGATCGAACGGCGGATCCTGGCGCAACAGCACCACGTCAAAGCCGTTCAGCGCCTCGCGCCTGGGCTCGCCGAGAGTGAAGTGATCGCCGGGCTCGTCGCGCACGGTCAGGAGCTGCACCGGCGCGACGATCTCGTCGCCGACCATCGAGAGCTTGTCGGGTGTGTAATAGGACAGGCCATGGCCGCGCTTCTGCGCCTCCAGAAGCAGCGCAAAGGTGGAATCGCCCTTGATGTTGATGCGGGCGATGGGGTCCATCTGGACGGCGACGTTCAGTTTCATGGTCTGCCTTTCAGGTCGAGGCGTCGAATGCCGCCAACACATGGCGTGGAAGTGATCGCGGCGCAATCAGCATGGCGTCGAATCGCAATTCGAATTCCGCATGCTCGGGATGCGTGGCAAGCCAGCCCTGCGCGGCGTCGATGATGCGCTGCTGCTGGCGCGGCGTCACCGCATAGGCGGCCTCATCGAAGCTGGCACGCGCCTTGACCTCGACAAAGGCGATCAGGTTGCGGCGGCGCGCCACGAGGTCGATCTCGCCATGCGGGGTGCGGTAGCGCTTGGCGAGGATGCGGTAGCCCTTCGCCATCAGATAGGCAGCGGCGCGGCTCTCCGCGGAGATGCCGGTGCGGAACGCGGCGACGCGCTCGGGCGAGGCGATCTTCGGTTCCGGTTTCGGATCCGCTGGATCCTTAGGCTTCGCCATCGCCGCCCCGCAAATCTTTTGCGAGTTCGAGCGCGCGGGCATAGACCTCGCGCCGCGGCCGACCCGAGAGCGCGACTGCGTGTGCGACGGCGTCCTTGACGCTATGGGTGGCGAGCTGCTCGCGCAGGAGATCGTCCAGCGCGTCCGGTGTCAGCACGTCGGCATCCGCGGCAGGCGGAGCGATCACCAGCACGAATTCGCCGCGCGTCTCCAGCGTGTCCGCCTCGCGCGCCAGCTCATCGAGCTTCGCGCGCGAGATCTCCTCGTGCAGTTTTGTCAGCTCGCGGCAGATTGCGGCCTCGCGCGTGCCCATGATCTCGGCGAGCTCGGCGAGCGTATCCTGCACCCGATTGCCGGATTCGAACATCACCAGCGTCGCGTCGATGCGGGCAAGTTCGGTGAGGCGCGACCGCCGCGCGGCGGATTTCGCCGGCAAAAATCCCTCGAAGAAGAAACGGTCGGTCGGCAGGGCCGCGACCGACAGCGCCGCCAGCACCGAGGATGGGCCGGGTAGCGCATAGACCGCATGGCCGGCTGCGCAGACATCGCGGACCAGCTTGAAGCCGGGATCGGAGATCAGCGGCGTGCCGGCGTCCGACACCAGCGCGACCGAGCCGCCTGCGGCAAGCGCCTCCAGGATCCTTGGGCGGGCGGCCTCGGCATTGTGCTCGTGATATTGCTTGAGCGGCGCCGAGATATTGTAACGCTCGGTCAGGCGCCGCGTGATGCGGGTGTCCTCGCAGCAGATGACGTCGACCCCGGCCAGCGTCTGCAGCGCACGGAGGGTGATGTCGCCGAGATTGCCGATCGGGGTCGCGACCAGATAGAGGCCGGCCGCCGCCTTCGGCACCGCGAGCCGATGGGCGTCGATGGAGAAACCGCGCGGGGCGGCATCCGTAGCTTCAGTCGTATTTATCGGGGCCGGCTTTGCGCGCATAATCAGACGAACTTAGGCATGATCCCCGGGGCTGGGAACCGGTCCCCCGAAAAAGATCGTGCCGGGCAAGATACTGAACTGGGGCGAGGAAAGACTGGAATGTGATCCATCCGGCATCACATTCCCTAGGAAATGAAGCGTCAGCGCCATATTCGTGGCGGAAACCCCGCTTTGATGCTGGATGACGGACGGCGAGCAGCCAACCAGGAACGTAAGGCAGTCGCGTTAAGCGGGCATTATCCTTTTGTTTTGGTTAACTATTTGCCGACAATATGCCTGAATCCGCGGCTTCTGTCGCGGCAAGATTTGCTGTGATCGGCCGGCGACGGAAGATCAGAAGAAGAGCTGCCATGGTGGGCCCGCGTGATCTGAAGTCTCCCGTTGACGGGTCCCGTTTGTCGGGGACGACCCGGCGGAGTGCGCTTGGCCTGCTGCTCGGCACGCCCTTGCTGTCGGCCTGCGCCGGCGTGCAGCAGAGCCTCAGCCAGTTTTCCAACCCGTTCAGCAGCTCATCCCCGCCGCCGGCCCAGCCGGCCGGGCCGCCGCAACAGGCGACGACCGCCGGCACCGGCGGGGTGAAGGTCGCCGTGATCCTGCCGCTCTCGGCCGCCGGCAATGCCGGACTTGCCGCGCAGTCGATGCGCAACGCCGCCGAGATGGCGCTGGCCGAGTTCCAGAACCCGAACATCCAGCTCTTGATCAAGGACGACAATGGCAGCCCGCAAGGCGCGCAAGCTGGTGCGCAGCAGGCGGTCGACGAAGGTGCCGAGATCATTCTGGGGCCGCTGTTCGCACAGTCGGTCCCGGCCGTGGCGCAGGTCGCGCGCACGCGCGGCATCTCGGTGATGGCGTTCTCGACCGATTCGAGCATCGCAGGCCGCGGCGTCTATCTCTTGAGCTTCCTGCCGGAGTCCGACGTCAATCGCATCGTCGAATATTCCGCCAGTATCGGGAAACGCTCCGTCGCCGTGCTCGTGCCCGACAATGCCTATGGCAATGTGGTCGAAGCCGCGGTGAAGGCCGCAGTGCCCAGGCGCGGCGGACGCATCGTCGCGTTCGAGAAATACGGCGCCGATCGCGCGACGCCGGCGCGCACCGTCGCGCAGCAGCTCGGCAGCGCGGATGCACTGTTCATTGCCGATGACGGCGATGCCGTCGTCGCGGTCGCGGATGCAATGACCGCAGCGGGCGCGAATTTGCGCAACATCCAGCTGCTCGGCACCGGCCTGTGGGACAGCCCGCGTGTCTATGCCAGCCCAAGCCTGCAGGGTGGCCTCTATGCCGCACCCGATCCAGCCGGCTTCCGCGCGTTCTCCGGCCGCTACCGTACCAAATATGGTGCCGAACCGATCCGCACCGCGACGCTCGCCTATGACGCGGTGGCGCTTGTCGCAGCGCTCGCGCGCACGCAGGGCACCACGCGCTTCTCGTCCGACGTGCTCACCAATCCCTCCGGCTTCGCCGGCATCGACGGCCTGTTCCGCTTCCGCGCCGACGGCACCAATGAGCGTGGGCTCGCGGTGATGAAGGTGACGACGGGCGGCGGCGTTGCAGTCGCGGGTTCGCCGAAGAGCTTTGGGGCTTAACGAGCTGCTGTAGGGTGGGCAAAGGCGCGCGCTTGCGCGCCGTGCCCACCATCTCTCAACAAATTTTCATGGAATGGTGGGCACGCTTCCGCTTTGCCCACCCTACGAGATCTCATTATGCCGCGAGATCCGCGACCACTGCGTCGAGCACTGGGAATCCGCTGCTCGTGACGCGCAAACGGCCCGTCGCATCCACCGTGATCGCGCCTTCCTCGCGCAGTAGCGCGATGCGTTTGGGATCGAGCGGGCGGCCGGAGAGCGCAGTGTAGCGCTCGGGGTCGATACCTTCGGCCAAGCGCAATCCCATCAGCAAGAATTCGTCGGCGCGTTCTTCGCTGTTGAGAAGATCGTCGGTGACAACGCCATGGCCGCTGCTCTCGACGCGCATCAGCCAGGCTTCGGGACGCTTCTCGGTGGCGGTCGCGTGCCTGGTGCCGTCGATGTCGAGGCGGCCATGCGCGCCGGGACCGATGCCGGCATATTCCTCGCCGCGCCAGTACACCAGATTATGCCGGCACTCGGCGCCGCGCCGCGCGTGGTTGGAAATCTCGTAGGCAGGCAGCCCCAGCTTGTCGCAGGTCTCCTGTGTCACGTCGTAGAGAGCGCGCGCGACCGCTTCGTCGGGCGTCTTCAGCTTGCCGGCCTGGTGTAGGCCGAAGAACGGCGTGCCTTCCTCGATCGTCAATTGATAGAGCGACAGATGCTCGGCCGCTTCGTCGATTGCGAGACGCAGTTCATCGGCCCACATCGCCGGCGTCTGGTCGGGGCGGGCGTAGATCAGGTCGAACGAATAGCGATCGAACGAACGACGCGCGATCGCAACGGCATCGAGCGCCTCGCGCGCGCTGTGCATGCGGCCCAGCGCCTTCAGCGAGGTATCGTCGAGCGCTTGCACGCCGAGCGAGACGCGGTTGACGCCGGCGGCGCGATAGCCGGCAAAGCGCGTGGCTTCGACACTGGTCGGGTTTGCCTCGAGTGTCACCTCGACGTCGTTGGCAACTTTCCAGTGCTTGCCGATCGCGTCGAGCACGGCGCCGACGGTTGCCGGCTGCATCAGCGACGGCGTGCCGCCGCCGAGGAAGATCGAGGTCACCTCGCGGCCGGGCGAGCGCTGCGCGGTGGTTTCGATCTCGCGGGCGAAGGCGGATGCAAAGCGCGCCTCGTCGATCGCGGCGTGGCGGACATGGCTGTTGAAGTCGCAATAGGGGCACTTCGACAGGCAGAACGGCCAGTGCACGTAGACGCCAAAGGCTTCGGATTCCTGTTTTGACGCGTTTTCCTGGCGCGAACCGGTATCCACTTCGCTCGAAAACGCTCTAGCGCGGCTCAAGGCAGATCTCCGCCAGTTTCACGAAGGCGCGGGCGCGGTGGGACAGGCCGAGGCCGAGCGGTGGCAGGCCGTGCTTTTCAATGCCGGTCATCTCGCCGAAGGTGCGATCGTAACCATCCGGCAGGAACATCGGATCGTAGCCGAAGCCGGCGGTGCCGCGCGGCGGCCACACCAGCGTGCCGTCGACGCGCGCCTCGACCTCTTCGAGATGATCGTCGGGCCAGGCGACGCAGAGCGCGGAGACGAAATGCGCCTTGCGCTTGTCCGGCGTGGTGGCGCCACGCTCCTGCAACAGGCGCTCGATCTGCGCCATTGCGGCAGCGAAATCCTTGGACGGTCCGGCCCAGCGCGCGCTGTAGATGCCGGGCGCGCCGTCGAGCGCATCGACCACGATGCCGGAATCATCGGCGAAAGCGGGCAACTTCGACGTCTGCGCCGCCGCGACCGCCTTGATCGCCGCATTGCTGCGGAAATCGTTGCCGGTCTCGTCTGGCTCGGGCAGGCCGAGCTCGCCGGCCGACACCACCTCGATGCCATGAGGCGCGAGCAGCTCCTTCATCTCGGCGAGCTTGCCGGGATTATGGGTCGCGATGACGAGCTTTCCGGTGATTCGGCGGTGCATGGGCCTATTGACTACGCGACAGCCAGTTTCTGCAAGTCCACGAGACGCGCGATGCCCTTTTGCGCCAGGGCGATCAGCGCAAGGAACTCGTGCTGGGTAAACGGCTCGCGTTCCGCCGTGCCCTGCACCTCGATGATGCGGCCATCGCCGGTCATGACGAAATTGGCGTCGGTCTGGGCTTCCGAATCCTCGGCATAGTCGAGATCCAGCACCGGCTTGCCCTGATAGATGCCGCAGGAGATCGCGGCGACGTTGTCGCGCATCACGTTGGCCTTGATGATGTTGCGCGTCTTCATCCAGTTGATGCAGTCGGCGAGCGCGACCCAGGCGCCGGTGATCGAGGCGGTGCGGGTGCCGCCGTCGGCCTGGAGCACGTCGCAATCGACCGTGATCTGGCGCTCGCCGAGCGCTTCGAGATCGACGATGGTGCGCAACGAACGCCCGATCAGGCGCTGAATCTCGACGGTGCGGCCGCTCTGCTTGCCGGCGGCGGCTTCGCGGCGCGTGCGTTCGGAGGTCGCGCGCGGCAGCATGCCGTATTCGGCGGTGACCCAGCCGCGGCCCTGGCCCTTCAGCCAGGGCGGCAAACGGTCTTCCAGCGTAGCGGTGACCAGCACATGGGTGTCGCCGAACTTCACGAGGCAGGAGCCTTCCGCATATTTGACCACGCCACGCTCCAGCGTCACGGGGCGCAATTCGTCGGGCGCACGGCGGCTTGGCCGCATGGGAATTCCTCCAAAACTCTCGGAAAAGGGCTATTCGCGGTGCTTGTAGGTGGGGTGAGGGTGGGCGGCAAGGGGGGAAGACAAGGCTTTTTCACCCCCGGTTTTCCACCCCGCAAACGCCACGCTTGTCAGAACCCTCGGGGATGGACAAATTATCAGCATCTGAGAGGAGTTACCCTGTGGCCCATCACGATCCGATCCATCTGATCGCGCCGCGCGCAGGCCTCGCCCAGCTCAACGAGCGTTCCCGCGACATCTTTCGTCAAATTGTCGAAAGCTATCTCGCGACCGGTGAGCCGGTCGGATCGCGCAACATCTCACGGCTGATCGCGATGCCGCTGTCGCCGGCCTCGGTCCGCAACGTCATGGCCGATCTGGAACATCTCGGCCTGATCTATGCGCCCCACACCTCTGCTGGCCGGCTGCCCACGGAACTCGGCTTGCGCTTCTTTGTCGACGCCCTGATGCAGGTCGGCGACCTCAATGATGCCGAGCGGCAGTCGATCCAAAGCCAGCTGACCTCGGTCGGCCAGGCGCAGTCGGTCGAGGCGGCGCTCGATCAGGCGCTGACGCGGCTGTCGGGTCTCACCCGCACCGCGGCTGTCGTTCTAACGCCGAAATCGAATACCCGGCTGAAACATATCGAATTCGTCCGGCTGGAACCCGAGAAGGCGCTGGTGATCCTGGTCGGCGAGGACGGCCAGGTCGAAAACCGCGTGCTGACGCTGCCGCCGGGGGTTCCCTCCTCGGCCATCACCGAAGCCGGCAACTTTCTCAATTCGCGGATTCGCGGCCGGACGCTCGCCGAGGCGCGACTCGAGCTGGAAACCGCGCTCGGCGAGGCTCGCGCCGAGCTCGACCAATTGACGCAAAAGGTGATCTCGGCCGGGATTGCGAGCTGGTCCGGCGGCGATAATGAAGACCGCCAGCTCATCGTTCGCGGCCACGCCAATCTGCTGGAGGATCTGCACGCGCTGGAGGATCTCGAGCGGGTGCGGCTGCTGTTCGACGATCTCGAGACCAAGCGCGGCGTGATCGACCTGCTCGGGCGCGCCGAAACCGCCGAAGGCGTGCGGATTTTCATCGGTTCGGAGAATAAGCTGTTCTCGCTGTCGGGGTCGTCCACCATCATCTCGCCCTATCGGGATGCCGCCGGCCACATCGTCGGCGTTCTGGGCGTGATCGGGCCGACGCGGCTGAATTATGCCCGTGTGATCCCGACCGTGGACTACGCCGCCCGCATCGTCAGCCGGCTGCTGGGGGGCTGACCGGCATTTGAGCCGATCACGGGCGCTTGATTTTCAGCGCCCGAAGCACGATATCCGGGCCAGCAAAATCCCGTAAGACGAGCTTGAAAAGAGAGCCGATGACCGATCAAGACCGGCAACCCGAAGACACGACCGCCGCGACCGGCGAGCCGGTGGTGTCAAAACCCTACATCATGCCCGACGATCCCGAGCCGGGTTCGGTGGAATTGCTGCAGAAGGAAGCCGCCGAGTCGCGCGACCGCATGCTGCGGACGCTGGCCGAGATGGAAAATCTGCGCAAGCGCACCGCCAGGGAGGTCGCTGACTCCAAGCTCTACGGCGTCACCGGCTTTGCCCGCGACGTGCTCGACATTGCCGACAATCTTCAGCGCGCGCTCGACGCCGTTCCGGCGGAAGCGCGTGCCGCCGCCGATCCCGGCCTGATCGCGCTGATCGAAGGCGTCGAGCTCACCGAGCGCTCGCTGCTCAACGCGCTGGAAAAGCACGGCGTGAAGAAGTTCGATCCGCAGGGCCAGAAGTTCGATCCGAACTTCCAGCAGGCGATGTACGAGGTGCCCGATGCGTCGGTGCCCGCGGGCACCGTGGTGCAGGTCATGCAGGCTGGCTACACCATCGGCGATCGCGTGCTGCGTCCGGCGCTGGTCGGCGTCGCCAAGGGTGGCACCAAGCCCGCGCCCGCGGCGAACAGCAACGAGGCGGACTGAGCGGCGTCAAGCCGCGTTCTGAAAATTGAGGTGTCATTCCGGGGCGATGCGACGCATCGAACTATGGTGCGCAATTGCGCACCTGAGAATCTCGAGCTTCCGGGTTCGGCTCCGTGAGCCGAACCGGAATGACCGTGCGAAAACCTTACGCGCTCGCCGCGATATCCGCAGACTGAATCCGCTTCACGCCGGCCTTGGCCATATCGGCCCAGGCCTTCGCGAGCGAGCCCTGATTGTCGATGCCGCGGCAGGCGTCTTCCACGACATAGACCTCAAAACCCGCCTTGCGCGCATCGAGCGCGGTCCAGGCGACGCAGAAATCCGTGGCGAGACCCGCCACGAAGACGCGCTTGATCTTGCGGCCCTTGAGATAACCGGCAAGTCCGGTCGAGGTCTTGCCGTCGGCTTCGAGGAACGCCGAATAGCTGTCGACGTCCTTGTGAAAGCCCTTGCGGATGATGAGCTCGGCCTGCGGGATCGAGAGGTCCTTCGACAGCAAGGCGCCGTCGGTGCCTTGCACGCAATGGTCGGGCCACAGCACCTGCTTGCCGTAGGGCAGGTCGATGGTCTCGAACGGCTTCTTGCCGGAATGCACCGAAGCGAACGAGACGTGGCCGGGCGTGTGCCAGTCCTGCGTCATCACCACGTTCGAGAACGCTTTCGCCATCTTGTTGATCACAGGCACGACCTGCTCGCCTTCCTTTACCGCGAGGCTGCCGCCGGGCAGGAAGCAGTTTTGCACGTCGATCACGAGCAGCGCGGATGTGTTGTCGGGCTTGATCGTGGCCGCTGCGAAAAGTGCTGATGGAGCGAGGCCCGCGAGGGCCGTGGTCCCCAGCGCCGCCAAGATCTGTCGTCGGTTTAGCATCGTCGGCCTCCCCTCCAGGATGATCCAATGGAGGGAAGCCTAGTTCCGTTCGTGTACGAACAAAAGCCCGAAAATGCAGCCGGCTCTGGTGAGCGGTTGGGCTGTCAGCCCCAAGAAACTAGCCCTTGGGCTGGATGCCGTCGCGCACGGCGCGGAAGCGGGTGAAGGCGTCCGGCCACTGGTCGCGCGGCGCGCTGGCGATGATGCGGAGCGAAGCACCGCCGGGCGCGAAGCGGATCCACTGCACCACGGTCACCGGCGTCTTGTCCTTGCCACTAACGCCGTCGATCCGGGTCTCGAAGCCCGGCTGGCCGTTGATGCGGATCGGCTCCGACATGGTGACGCGGGACTCGCGCACCCCGGGGATCTGGAGCGCCGCCTCCTGGGCAAAGCGGGCGCGGTCGTCAGCCTGCTGCGGCGTCGCGCCGATCAGGCCGAGGATCATGAACGGCTTAGATTCATAGCCCGAGCTCTCGTTGCCGTCGGCCAGGATGATGCTCGAGCCCGGGACCAGCGTGCGGATGTCCTTGAAGCTGGCGAGATCGGTGATCTTGAACGGCATCAGCCCGATCTGCTCGTCAGCCGACACCTCCTTGCGGGTCACGGCGGTGGCAAACATCTGCCGCACCGCCTCATCGGTGTAGATCTTCGACGCGTTCTCGGGCACCTGCACGGCGACATAGCCGGAGAAGCCGGTGCCCGGCACGATCATCGAATAGCGCCTCACCGGGGTCGTGCCGGCCTTGCCGCTCTCGGTGGTGAAATAGGCAAGGCCCGCGAGCGTCTCAATCTTGTCCGGCTTGATGCCGTTGCTGCCGGCCGGATTGGCGTTGAAGGCGCCCACGACCTCGCCATAGGCCGCCGGCGGCAGCTCGGTGATCAGCACCTTGACGCTGCCGTCCTCACTCTCGAAGCCCGGAAAGGTCTTGGCCGTGTTCAGCCCGACCAGCGGTACCATGCCGAGGCGCAAGCCAGGCGGAAACACGGCGTCGGCGGAGAGCGCCGGAAATGCTGTGGCAACTAGCAGGGCGAGCGCGGCGAGGGGGCGGGTCAGCTTCATGGGCACTCTGATTGGTTCACATTGAGGCCGTTCAATGGTCGGCGATTGGGCCGCTTTGTCGCGCGAAGCAGCCCCATGGGAGGCAGCCCATGGCGAGGCCGTCCGGCCGGCGCCCTTTTAGCGGGTTTGGCACGCCGGCAACAGGGCCGGGCCAATCATGGCGGCGGGGCTGGCAGATGGCCGAACCTGTTAATATTTCCTCACCCGCAAGGACGGTGAGGCCCGGATATGATCTTCCAAAACCCAATGTTTTCACGGCCGAAACTTGCGCTCGGTCCTTGCGGGCCCCTCCCCCCCTCCTATATGAGCGTCAACCATCGCAATATCGCGAATGTTTGATCTTAGGGGGTTTCGGTTCGGGTGCCTTCTGGGCCCAGCCAACCTGCCGCAAAAACAAGGATATCAGGACCATGGGAAAGGTCATTGGGATCGACCTCGGCACCACGAATTCGTGCGTCGCCGTAATGGATGGCAAGAACGCCAAAGTCATCGAGAATTCCGAAGGCATGCGCACGACGCCTTCGATCGTCGCCGTGACGGACGACGGTGAGCGCCTCGTCGGCCAGCCTGCCAAGCGCCAGGCCGTTACCAATCCAGAGCGTACGTTCTTCGCAGTGAAGCGCCTCATCGGCCGCCGCTACGACGACCCGATGGTCGAGAAGGACAAGAAGCTCGTTCCGTACAAGATCGTGAAGGCTTCCAACGGCGACGCCTGGGTCGAGGCCGACGGCCAGACCTACTCGCCCTCGCAGGTCTCGGCGTTCATCTTGCAGAAGATGAAGGAGACCGCGGAAGCCCATCTCGGCCAGAAGGTCGACCAGGCGGTCATCACCGTCCCCGCCTACTTCAACGACGCCCAGCGCCAGGCCACCAAGGACGCCGGCAAGATCGCGGGCCTTGAAGTGCTGCGCATCATCAACGAGCCGACCGCGGCTGCGCTGGCCTATGGTCTGGACAAGACCAAGACCGGCACGATCGCCGTGTACGACCTCGGCGGCGGCACGTTCGATATTTCCATTCTCGAGATCGGCGACGGCGTGTTCGAGGTGAAGTCGACCAACGGCGACACCTTCCTCGGCGGCGAAGATTTCGATATGCGCCTCGTGGGCTATCTGGCCGACGAGTTCCAGAAGGAGCAGGGCATCAACCTGCGCAACGACAAGCTCGCGTTGCAGCGCCTGAAGGAAGCCGCTGAAAAGGCCAAGATCGAGCTGTCGTCGACGACGCAGACCGAGATCAACCTGCCCTTCATCACCGCGGACCAGACCGGCCCGAAGCATCTGACGATGAAGCTCACCCGCGCCAAGTTCGAAGCGCTGGTCGACGACCTCGTCCAGAAGACCGTCGAGCCCTGCCGCAAGGCGCTGAAGGACGCCGGCGTCACCGCCGGTGAGATCGGTGAAGTCGTTCTGGTCGGCGGCATGTCGCGCATGCCGAAGGTCCAGGAAGTCGTGAAGCAGCTGTTCGGCAAGGAGCCGCACAAGGGCGTCAATCCGGACGAGGTCGTGGCGATCGGTGCCGCGATCCAGGCCGGCGTGCTCCAGGGCGACGTCAAGGACGTGCTGCTGCTCGACGTGACCCCGCTGTCGCTGGGCATCGAGACGCTGGGCGGCGTGTTCACCCGCATCATCGACCGCAACACCACGATCCCGACCAAGAAGAGCCAGGTGTTCTCGACCGCCGAGGACAACCAGAACGCGGTCACCATCCGCGTCTTCCAGGGCGAGCGTGAAATGGCGGCCGACAACAAGATGCTCGGCCAGTTCGACCTGATGGGTATTCCGCCGGCTCCGCGCGGCATGCCGCAGATCGAGGTGACCTTCGACATCGACGCCAACGGCATCGTCAACGTTTCGGCCAAGGACAAGGCGACCGCCAAGGAACAGCAGATCCGTATTCAGGCCTCCGGTGGCCTGTCGGAAGCCGACATCGACAAGATGGTCAAGGACGCCGAGGCCAATGCCGCGGCCGACAAGCAGCGCCGCGAGGCGGTCGACGCCAAGAACCACGCCGACGCGCTGGTGCACTCCACCGAGAAGGCACTGGCCGAGCACGGTTCGAAGGTCGGCGAGACCGAGCGCCGCGCCATCGAGGATGCCGTCAGCGACCTCAAGGAAGCGCTGAAGGGCAGCGATGCCGAGGCGATCAAGACCAAGACCAACACGCTGGCCCAGGCTTCGATGAAGCTCGGTGAGGCCATGTACACGCAGCAGGCCGAGGCCGACGCCAAGAGGGATGCGGCCAAGGACGACGTCGTCGACGCGGAATTCACCGAGGTCGACGACGACAAGAACAACAAGAAGTCTGCATAAGCCCGAGAGGGTATGATGCGGACGGCTTGGACCCCACACGCTGCACTGGCCTCCCCTCTCAAGGGGGAGGCCGCCGTGTCGGGCTCGACGGGACGAGCGCCCGTTACGATCGATCAATTCCCAGCCGTTATTCTCGACGTTGCCATGCAGTCCTCTGCCGCAAGGCGGAAGGCTGCCTATATCGTCACGTGGCGACGTTGCTTCGCCCCGACTTGAATCGCGATTGGATAGACCGAGTTGAACATGTCCACGTCCGCCAAGCGCTGCTATTACGAAACCCTCGAAGTCGAACGTGACGCCGACGAATCCAGGTTGAAGTCGTCGTTCCGCAAGCTGGCGATGAAGTTTCACCCCGACCGCAATCCCGGGGATGACACCAGTGAGGTCAAGTTCAAGGAGATCAACGAGGCCTACGAGGTCCTGAAGGACAAGGACAAGCGCGCGGCCTATGACCGTTTCGGCCATGCCGCCTTCGAGCAGGGCGGTCCCGGCGGCGGCGGTGCCGGTTTCGGTGCGGGCTTCGCCTCCTCGTTCTCCGATATTTTCGAAGATCTGTTCGGCATGGCCGGACAGCGCGGCCGCGGCGGCCGCGAGCGTGGCGCCGACCTCCGCTACAACATGGAAATCACTCTCGAGGAAGCCTTTGGCGGCAAGACCGCGCAGATCGAGATTCCGGTCTCGGTCACCTGCGAGGCCTGCTCGGGCATCGGCGCCAAGGCGGGCACCAAGCCCAAGATCTGCTCGACCTGCGGCGGTGCCGGCCGCGTGCGGCAGTCGCAGGGCTTCTTCACTCTCGAGCGCACCTGCCCCGGCTGCCAGGGCCGCGGCCAGATGATCGAGGACGCCTGCCCGTCCTGCTCGGGCCAGGGTCGCGTCACCCGCGAGCGGAATCTGTCGGTCAACATCCCCCAGGGCGTCGAGGACGGCACCAGGATCAGGCTCGCCGGCGAAGGCGAGGCCGGCGTCCGCGGCGGCCCGCCCGGCGATCTCTACATCTTCCTGTCGCTGGCCCAGCACCAGTTTTTCCAGCGCGACGGCGCCGATCTGCATTGTCGCGTGCCGATCTCGATGGTGACCGCGGCGCTTGGCGGTGAATTCGAGGTGCCGACCATCGACAAGGGCAAGGCCAAGGTGAAGGTCCCCGCCGGAACCCAGTCCGCCCGCCGATTCCGCATTGCATCAAAGGGCATGCCGGTGCTGCGCTCACGCCAGATGGGCGACATGTACGTTCAGGTCGTGGTCGAGACCCCGCAGAACCTCACCAGGAAGCAGCAGGAATTACTGGCCGAGTTCGACAAGCTCTCGTCCGGCAACACCCAGCCGGAATCCGAGGGCTTCTTTACCAAGGTCAAGGATTTCTTCGGTAATCGGGCGAGTTGAGCCGTCTTGACCGTATCGCCTTCGGCCTATACCTCTTTGTGACCATTTTCTGACACGCCGCGGTCACGCGGTCTCGTCCCGTCCGGTCCAGACATGCCATTGCCGTCGTCCGCGCGTGCGTTGAAGAAGCCTCGTCTTGACGACGAGGTGCGCTTTCTGAGGTCGTGGATCGAAAAGCCCCTCCACATGGGCGCGGTGATGCCGTCGGGCAAACTTCTCGCCCGAACCATGGCTCATTACGTCGATGTCAATTCGGATGCTCCGGTGGTCGAGCTCGGGCCCGGCACGGGCGCCATCACCTCGGCGCTGGTCGAGCGCGGCGTCGACCAGAAGCGCCTCGTCCTCGTCGAATACAATCCCGGCTTCTGCGCGCTTTTGCGCGACCGCTATCCGCAGGCCAAGGTGGTGCAGGGCGATGCCTATCGCCTCCGTGACACGCTCTGGAACGTGCTGAGCGCGCCGGCTAGCGCGGTGGTCTCCGGCCTGCCGCTGGTCACAAAACCGATGCTGACGCGGCTGCGGCTCATTCGCGACGCCTTCACGGCGCTCGCGCCCGGTGCGCCCTTCGTCCAGTTCACCTATGCGGTGGTGCCACCGATCCCGAAATCGCTGCCCGGCGTGACCACGGAGGCCTCGGAACGGATCTGGATGAACCTTCCGCCGGCCCGCGTCTGGGTGTATCGCAAGGACTAATTCCGCCGGCTTCCTCTGATGCGCGGCGGGCTTGTTTCGCCGAACGTATTGGATCGGATGTCAGCCCCGAAAATCCTGGTCATTCCCGGCTCGCTCCGCACCGGCTCGCACAATGCGAAGCTGGCGGCGGTCGCCGCGTATGAATTCGCCCGCGCCGGCGTTGACGTCACCCGCATCTCGCTCGCCGATTTTCCGCTGCCGATTTACGACGGCGATCTCCAGGCCAAATCCGGCGTGCCCAAGCACGCGATCAATCTCAAGCGCATGATCGGCGCGCATCATGGCGTGCTGTTCGTCTCGCCCGAATACAATGCCTCGGTGCCGCCGCTGCTGAAGAATGCGATCGACTGGGTGAGCCGCGTGCATGAGCTCCACGAGGCGCGCGGCGAAGTGTTCCGCAACCGCGCCTTTGCGCTTGCCGGTGCTTCACAGAGCCGGCTCGGTGCAGCCCGCGCGCTACAGGCGTTGCGGCTGATCCTGACCTCCTGCCACGCCAATGTGATCGCCAGCCAGCTCACGCTCGCCTTTGCCGACCAGGCCTATGACGATATGGACAGGTTGAAGGACGAGGGCGATATCGCTTCGTTGAAGGAGTTGGTGCGGCAGTTGATCGACATTTCCCAACACATGATGTGAGGTGACATGACGCCAGCCGAAATCGCCCCGAAGGACCGCCTGATCGTTGCGCTCGATCTGCCGAGCGTTGATGCCGCGGAAGCGATGATCGCAAGGCTTGGCGACAGCGTCACGTTCTACAAGATCGGCTATCAGCTCGCTTATGCCGGCGGCCTGCCGCTGATCGGCAAGCTCGCCGACAAGGGCAAGAAGGTGTTTGCCGATCTCAAGCTGCACGACATCGGCAACACGGTGACGCGCGGTGTCGAGAGTGTCGCCAGGCTGGGTGCGACCTTCCTCACCGTGCACGCCTATCCGCAGACCATGAAGGGCGCCGTCGAAGGCCGCGGCACGTCGCGCCTGAAGATCCTCGCCGTCACGGTGCTGACCTCGTACAACGAGGACGATCTGCACGCGGCCGGCTACCGGCTCGGCGTCTCCGAGCTCGTCGAAGCGCGCGCGCAGCAGGCGCAGCTGCTCGGCGTCGATGGGCTGGTGTCCTCGCCCGAGGAAGTCGGAGCCTTGCGCAAGATCGTCGGCCACCAGATGCATCTCGTCACTCCCGGCATTCGCCCGGCGGGCTCGGCAACCGGCGACCAGAAGCGCATCATGGCGCCCGGTCGCGCGATCACCGCGGGCGCCGATTACCTCGTCGTCGGGCGCCCGGTGGTGGAAGCCACGGACCCCAAGGCAGTCGCGGACGCCATCCAGGCCGAGATCGCGCAGGCGCTAGGCTAACCAACAACACAGGGAGAAGAACAATGGCAAAAGGCTACTGGATCGGGCGCGTCGATGTGAGCAATGACGAGGGCTACAAGCCCTATGCCGTCGCCAACGGTCCCATCTTCAAAAAATGGGGCGGCCGCTTCGTCGTCCGCGCCGGCAAGTTCACCACGGTCGAAGGTGCCAGCCGGACCCGCAACGTCGTGATCGAATTCCCGGACTACGAGACTGCGATCGCCTGCTACAACTCGCCGGAATACCAGGCCAACATCAAGGTGCGCCAGCCGCACGCGATCGCCGACCTCATTATCATCGAGGGCTATGACGGCCCACAGCCGTCGGACGGTTGAGGTTCGATCTTCTCTTTCCTACCCTCCAGGGGAGGATAGGAGCGCGCCGCGTGCTGGTGGGCTTCGGTTGCCGGAACTGCATCCCGCCGCTACAACGGCCCTGAGAGGATCACACCATGTCTGACATGCGCTTGATTGTTGCTGGAGCCGGCGGCCGGATGGGCCGTGCGCTGACGCGGGCGATTTCCGAGAGCAAAGGCGCGGTGCTGGCTGGCGCCCTGGAGGCGCCGGGCTCGGAGCTGCTCGGCAAGGATGCCGGCGTGCTCGCCGGCCTGCCCGCCAACGGCATCACGGTGTCCGCCGATCTCTGGGCGATGTCGAAGGAGGCCGACGGCATTCTGGATTTCACCGTGCCGGCGGCCACCATCGCCAATGTCGCAATCGCAGCCGAGCGCGGGCTCGTCCATGTCATCGGCACCACGGGGCTTTCCAGTTCCGATAATGCCGTGATCAGGAGCGTCACCAACCGCGCGGTCGTGGTGCAATCGGGCAATATGAGCCTGGGCGTCAATCTACTCGCCGCCGTGGTCAAGCGCGTCGCCAAGGCGCTCGACGAGAATTTTGACATCGAGATCGTCGAAGCCCATCACCGCATGAAGATCGATGCGCCCTCCGGCACCGCGCTGATGCTGGGCCAGGCTGCAGCGGCCGGCCGCGGCATCTCGCTCGAGGACAATGCGGAACGCGGCCGCGACGGCATCACCGGCGCGCGCAAGCCGGGCGCGATCGGCTTTGCCTCCTTGCGCGGCGGCACCGTCGCCGGTGAGCACAGCGTGACCTTCCTCGGCCCGTTCGAGCGCCTGACGCTGTCGCATCTCGCCGAGGACCGCATGCTGTTCGCGCACGGCGCGCTGAAGGCGGCGCTGTGGGCGCATGGCAAGAAGCCGGGGCACTACTCCATGGCCGACGTGCTCGGCCTTTCAGACATCTGAGCAAAGCAAGCAACGGAACTAGTCAATGAGCGAACGTCTTCTCGTGCTGGTGCGGCACGGCCAGAGCGAATGGAATCTGAAGAACCTGTTCACCGGCTGGAAGGATCCTGATCTCACCGAGCTTGGTATGAAGGAGGCCTCGGAAGCCGGCCGCAAGCTGAAGGTGCAGGGCCTCGTGTTCGATGTCGCCTACACCTCGGTGCTCACGCGCGCACAGCACACGCTCGATCTCATTCTCGGCGAGCTCGGCCAGACGGGCTTGCCGACCTCGAAGGACCTCGCCCTGAACGAGCGCGACTACGGCGATCTCTCCGGCCTCAACAAGGACGACGCGCGCAAGAAATGGGGCGAGGACCAGGTGCTGATCTGGCGCCGCTCCTACGACGTGCCGCCGCCCGGCGGCGAAAGCCTGAAGGACACGCTGGCGCGGGCGCTGCCGTATTATGTGCAGGAAATCCTGCCCGGGGTGCTCAACGGCAAGCGCACGCTTGTTGCCGCTCACGGCAACTCGCTGCGCGCTCTGATCATGGTGCTGGAGAAGCTGTCGCCCGAAGGCATCTTGAAGCGCGAGCTCGCCACCGGCGTGCCGATCATCTATCGCCTCAACGCGGATTCGACGGTGGCATCGAAGCTGGATCTGGCGGGCTGAGCTCGGTCCCGTAGGGTGGGCAAAGCGAATAGCGTGCCCACCATCCGTCGGCGATCGCGGAAGCATGGTGGGCACGGCGCTGTGCGCCTTTGCCCACCCTACTGCATCTCGCCTACTGCATCCCCAGCTGCCCGGCTTCCCAGCCCAGCATCGCCTGCTTGCGGGTGATGCCCCAGTGATAGCCGGTGAGCGTGCCGCTCTTGCCGAGCGCGCGGTGGCAGGGCACGACGAATGAGACCGGGTTCTTGCCGACGGCTGCGCCGACGGCGCGCGACGCCTTCGGATTGTTGATGTTGCAGGCGATGTCGGAATAGGACACCGCGCGTCCCATCGGGATCTTCAACAGCGTCTCCCACACCCGCACCTCGAAATCGGTGCCGATCATGACTACGCGCAGCGGCTGATCCGGCCGCCAGAGTTTCGTGTCGAAGATGCGCTGCGCGAGCGGTGCGGTGCCTTCGTGATCCTCGACATAGGTTGCGTTTCGCCATCGTCGCGTCATGTCGGCGAGTGCGATCTTCTCTTCGCCGGGGTCGGCGAAGGCGAGACCTGACAGACCGCGATCGGTGGCGATCACGATCGCGGTGCCGAACGGCGAGGGGTGGAAGCCGTAGCGCAAGGTGAGGCCCGCGCCGCCGTTCTTCCATTCGCCCGGCGACATCGCTTCGTGGGTGACGAAGAGATCGTGCAGCCGGCCTGGCCCCGAGAGGCCTGAGTCGAGCGCGGCGTCGAGGATGCTCGCGGAGTCCCGCAGCAACCCCTTGGCGTGGTCGAGGGTGAGCGCCTGCATAAAGGCCTTCGGCGTGATCGAGGCCCAGCGGCGGAACAGATGGTGCAGCTCATCCGGCGTGACGCCGGCTGCATCCGCCATTGCCTCGATGGCCGGCTGCGCGCGCCAGTTCTCCGAGATGAAGGCGATCGCCCGGCGCACCGAATCGTAGTCGCGCAGCGCGGCGTTCTGGGAGCCCGGCCTGGCCAGGCGCTGGTCATGTATGGCGAGTGTCATCATGACCGGAAATGTAAGCGCGCCAGGGGTACTAAACCACCCGATTTCCGACTGCGATCAGATGACCGGATTGTAGGTCGGGCCGCGCTTGGCAGCATTCAGCGCCTCAACCAAGCCTTTGTAGAAACTTGCCTTTTCGTCCGGTCCCAGGAAACGGGCGATCTGGATCTGGTGGCCGCGCGAGATCAGATAGAGATGCTCGATGCCAAAATCCTCGTCCATTTCCATGTCGAGGCGGACCCAGAGCGGATTGAAGGTCCATTCTGCAACCCGGCCGCGATGGCTGACGCGCCGGACGCGCATTTCGGTGGTCGTGACCGTGATCTCCTCGCGCGCTCGCGCGGTGCGGAAATTGACCTTGAAGGCCCACCAGATCACCAGGACGTCGAGGCCGAAAAAGCCGAACACCGGCCAGGCGCCCTTCATCAGGAAGACGATGCCGGTGACGAAGCTGACGACGCTCAGGAACAGCATCACGGCGAGAAAGCCGGTGCGGTTCAGCGAGCGATGCGGCGTCAGCAGCGCGGAGAAGATCTGCTGCTCGGCATGACCTTCAAGATCTTGGCGCTCAATTTCGTTGCCTGTGCTCATCGTCCTTCAGTATATCCCGATCATGGCGAAAATCACCCGCAAGCCGGCCCCGCGCAAAACGGCGGTGCCGAAGAAAAAGGCAAAGGCAGCCAGCGCGAAGCCCAAGCCTTCCGCCAAAAAATCGCCTTCCGCGAAGGAATCGGCGCCGGCCAAAAAATCGCTCAAGGCGATAAAGCCCAATTCTATCAAACCCTGGACGCCCGCGGAGATCCACGAGGTCTTCAGCCGTTTCCGCAAAGCCAACCCGGAGCCGAAGGGCGAGCTCGAGCACCTCAATCCGTTCACGCTGCTGGTCGCCGTGGTGCTGTCGGCGCAGGCGACCGATGCCGGGGTCAACAAGGCGACACGCGCATTGTTCGCGGTCGCGGATACGCCGCAGAAGATGCTCGATCTCGGCGAAGAACGCCTGCGCGACTACATCAAGACTATCGGCCTCTACCGCACCAAGGCCAGGAACGTGATCGCGTTGTCGGCAAAGGTGCTCAGCGATTTCGGCGGCGAGGTGCCGCGCACGCGTGCCGAGATCGAATCGCTGCCGGGCGCGGGACGCAAGACCGCGAACGTCGTGCTCAACATGGCCTTCGGCGAGCACACCATGGCGGTCGACACGCATGTTTTTCGCGTCGGCAATCGCACCGCGCTGGCGCCCGGCAAGACGCCGCTCGAGGTCGAGCTTGGTCTCCAAAAGGTGATCCCGGCCGAATTCATGCTGCATGCCCATCATTGGCTGATCCTGCACGGCCGTTATACTTGCCTCGCGCGAAAACCGCGCTGCGAGGTATGCCTGATCAACGATCTCTGCCGGTGGCCGGAGAAGACGGTGTGAGCATGGCGCTCGGGCAAAGGGGTTTTGGGGGACCATCGTGAGTCAGCAGGAACAAGTTTCGCCGTCGCCGACCGCCACACCGGCTCCGCCGCCCAAACCGACGCAGCGGCCGGCGAGCTCGCTCTGGAGCCGGCTCGCGATCCCGCTGCTTGCCGTGATCGTTGCGCTCGCCTTCGTCGCGCTGGCGACGTTGCGGTTCGACGAATGGGTCGGCAATGCCGTGGTCCAGACCACCAATGACGCCTATGTGCGCGCCGAGCTGACGCGGCTTGCAAGCCGTGTCTCCGGCGAGGTGCTGACTGTCGCCGTGACCGACTTCCAGCGCGTCAAGGCCGGCGATCTCCTGATCCAGATCGATCCCGCCGATTACCAGGCCCAGGTCGCGCAGTCCGAGGCGGCCGTGGCCGCCGCGCAAGCCGTGCTCGATAATCTGGCCAACCAGATCGAGCTGCAATATGCGACCATCGCCCAGGCCGAGGCTTCGCGCCTGTCGGCAGAGGCGATCGAGGTCGAAGCCAAGCAGGAGCAGGAGCGCCAGCAATCGCTGTCGCAGTCCGAAGCCGGCACGCGGCAGCGGCTTGAGCAGGCGGTCGCGGGCCTCGCCAAGGCGCAGGCCGATGTGCGCGCGAGCCGCGCGGTGATCGCGGCCCAGCAGCATCAGCTCGAGGTCCTGCAAGGCACCAAGAAGCAACGCGCCGCCGATCTCGACGCCACCAAGGCGACGCTAGCAAGCGTCAAGCTCAAGCTCGGCTACACCAGGATCACCGCGCCGTTCGACGGCGTCGTCGGTGAGCGCCAGGTGCAGCCCGGCGACTACGTCAACATCGGGACCAACCTCATCAACGTGGTGCCGCTGCCACAGGTCTATGTGATCGCGAATTACAAGGAGACCCAGCTCACGCACGTCGCTCCGGGCCAGCCGGTCGAGATCACCGTCGACAGTTTCCCACGCGAGAAGCTGCGCGGAAAGGTCGAGCGTATCGCACCCGCGACCGGTGCGCAGGTCGCGCTGCTGCCGCCTGATAATGCGACCGGCAATTTCACCAAGGTCGTGCAGCGCATTCCCGTGCGCGTCCAGTTCGACGACAATCAGCCCTTGCTGGCGCGACTCGTGCCGGGCATGTCCGTCGTGACCAGCATCGACACGAAGGACGCGAATGGCGGGAAATGACGACGCCGGCCGTGGACCGGTCTCGCGCGGCAGCATTGCGGCGCAGCCGCTGTTCGCGGTCGCGGCCGTCCTGCTCGGCTCGTTCCTGGCCAATTTCGACAGCCGGCTGACCACGGTCGGCCTGCCCGATCTGCGCGGCGCATTCGGGCTTACCTTCGACGAGGGCGCCTGGCTCTCCACCGCCGGCATCGGCTCGCAGATCTTCATCGCACCCGCGGTGGCGTGGCTTGCGACCGTGTTTGGCCTGCGCCGCGTGCTCGGCATCCCGAGTCTTGTCTATGCCGTCGTTTCGCTGATCGTTCCCTTCGTGCGCGATTATCCGACGCTGATCGCGCTCAGCGTCGTGCATGGCCTGCTGCTCGGCACCTTCGTGCCGGCGACGCTGATGATCGTGTTCCGCAATCTGCCGATCCGCTGGTGGCTGCCGGCGATCGCGCTTTATTCGATCCGCGTCGGCTTTGCCTTGGACTCATCGACCTCGCTGGTCGGCTTCTATGTCGATCATCTCGGCTGGCAGTGGCTGTATTGGCAGAGCGTCCTGATCGCGCCGCTGATGGGCCTGATGGTCTATCTGGGCACGCCGAACGAGCCGGTCAATCGCGCGCTGCTGCGCGAGGCCGACTGGGGCGGCATGCTGCTGCTCGGCGCTTCCGTCGGGATGATCTATGCCGGGCTCGATCAGGGCAATCGCCTGGACTGGCTCGGCTCCGGCACGGTGATGGCGTTGCTGGTCGGCGGCGGCGTGCTGTTCGTGGCTTTCCTCGTCAACGAGTCGCTGGTGCGGCAGCCCTGGGCGCATGTGAACGTGCTGTTCTCGCGCAATATCGGGCTGTCACTGGTGGTGATCCTGCTCTACACGCTGACCTCGCTCTCCAACTCGTCGCTGGTGCCGAACTTCCTCGGCAACGTCGTTCTGCTCAGGCCGGAGCAGAGCGGGCTGTTGCTGCTCACCTATGGCGCGCTGCCGATGTTCGTGCTGGTGCCTGTTTCGATCTGGCTGCTCCGCCATTTCGATGCGCGTGCGGTGACGGTAGTGGGATTTGCCTGCTTCGCGGCTGCCAATCTCTGGGGCACCCAGCTTACTCATGACTGGGCGCGCGAGGATTTTGCCGGCATCGTCCTGCTGCAGGCCGTCGGCCAGTCGACGACGCTGCTGCCGCTCATCATCATCGCGTTGTCCAATTCCGATCCGAGCCGCGCGACCTCGTTTGCCGCCTATATCCAGATCATGCGGCTGGGCGGCGCCGAGATCGGCGTGGCCCTGATGGGAACGTGGCTGCGCGTCCGCGAGCAGATCCATTCCTTCTATCTCGGCCAGAACCTCGAAATCGGCGACGTCAATGTGGTGCGCGCGCTGAAGCAGCTTGCCGATCACTTCGCCGCCCACGGTGCCGGCTCGGCGTCGGCGCGTGCGGTCGGCACGCTCGCGAGCTTCGTCGCGCGCGAGGCCAACGTGCTCGCCTATATCGACGGCTTCTGGCTCTGTTTCTGGTTGGCCATGGCCGCGCTCGGCTTCATCGCCCTGATCACCCGCGCGCCGCCGGGCCCGTTCACCCCGGCGCCGTTCGGCTTCGCCAAGATGCTGCTGCGAAACTGCGGGGTGAAGGTCGCGTAATCTCCGTCACCGCATCTGCCGCGCGGGCTCGATCAGCTCGGGCCGCGACCCGGACAGGCGCTTGTGCATGTGGACCATGAAGGCCATGCCGAAGATCGGCGTCGCCAGGTTGACGACCGGGATCGAGACGAAGGCCGCGATGAAGAGGCCTGCGGTGAAGATCGTCGCGGCGTTGTCGCGCCGCATTGCCTTGGCGTCTTCCGGCGAGCGGAAGCGCATTGCTGCGAGCTCGAAATATTCGCGGCCCAAGAGCCAGGCGGCGGCGAGGAAGAAGATCAGGAAGCCGGCGCCGGCCAGGAACACGAACGGCAGCGCGATCAGATAGACCACGATCGTCAGCAGCGCGGTCTTGATGCCCTCGAGGATCGCCTGGTTGAACGGCAGCGCGGTGCCCGGCCGCTCGGCGGGATAATATTCGCGCTCGACGATGTCGGCGACGTCGTCGACGAACAGGCTCGCAACCAGTGAGGTGATGGCGGGCATTAGAAATACACTGCCGAACACGACGCCAAGACCGGCCGCAATCGAGATGATCCAGGCGAGCACCTCCAGCGACGAGTGCCAGCTCGGCCCGAGCAGGCCTTCCAGCCAGACCTCGCCATAGGTCGCGAACCAGCTCAGCAGCCGCTGCAACCCGATCGCCAGCACGACGATCAGCACCAGTGCAAGCCCGATCGACCGCCACAGGATCGAGCGCATCGGCGGCGATATCATTTGCGACAGCGCCTTGACGGCGGCATCCAGCATGGAAACCTCTCACGAAACCACCCGCGAGAGGTAGACACCCCGGGCCGCTTCGGCAAGAGAGGCTGACCGGTGGGCGGCCGCGGCTTATGGCTCCGCCACGATACTCGCCCAACACGTGATGGCGCTGCAGACCGTGCTCCAGCGGCCGAACCCCTTGTAGATCCGGGCGGCCACCCGCTCCTGCTGCTTCAGCGTGCGCTCAGCCTTGATGTGTGGGTCGGAGACGTTGCGGATCGCGAGCCACCGGAGTCACATCGTGTCCAGCGCCTTGCCGCGCACGTTGGGGCCGAACAGCGCCATCGCGATCACCACGATCAGCATTGCCACGGTGATCAGGCCGAACACGCCGACGACGCCGGCCTCCTTCAGCATGTAGGCGACGATGAATCCGGAGAACGTCGCGCTCAGCCGGCTCATGGAATAGACGAGGCCGGACGCCCGCGCACGGATCTGGGTCGGAAACACCTCGGTCTGGTAGGCATGATAGGCGTAGGACATCGTCGTGTTGCAGGCCGTCAGCAGCACGCCGCAGACGATCAACAGTCCAGGCTCGGTCAATTGCGCGAACGCCAAGCCGAAGGCGATGATGGCGATGCAGGCACCGGCGATGATCCATCGGCGTTCGTATCGGTCGGCGAAGCTTGCGGCCAGCAGCGGTGCGATCGGATAGGCGAAGGCGATGATGAAGGAATATTGCAGGCTCTTGGTGATGGTGATGCCCTTCTCGACCAGCAGCGTCGGCACCCAATTGGCGAAGCCATAGAAGCCGAAGGCCTGGCACAGGTTGAACACCATGAAGAGGATGACGAGCGAGAGATAGGGCGGACGGAACAGATCGGCGAAGTTGATGCGCGCGGCTGTTTGCGCCGCCGGCCGCGCGAGCAAGGCTGAGGGGCCCGGCGCGGCGGCCCCGCCCCCGGCTTCCAGCGTCGCGAGAATCCTGAACGCCTCCTCGGTGCGGCCATGACGCGCCAGCCAGAGCGGACTCTCGGGCACGAACAGTCTTACCACCCAGATAATCATGCTGGCGGCGGCGCCGATCAGCACCACCCAGCGCCAGCCCTCGACACCGTAGGGCGCGAGCGGCACCAGCCACCAGGCGACAAAGGCGACGACCGGCACGGCAACGAACATGATCGACTGGTTGACCGCAAAGGCGCGCCCGCGCACCCGGCTCGGCACCAGTTCGGTGATGTAAGCGTCGATGGTGATAACCTCGACGCCGATGCCGATGCCGGCGAGGAAGCGCCAGAACAGCAGGCCTTCCGAGGAGACCTGGCAGGCCATGATCACGGACGCAGCGGTGTAGCCGAGCAGCGCGTAGGTGAAAATTGCGCGGCGGCCAAAACGGTCGGCGAGGAAGCCGAGGAAGAAGGTGCCGACGAACAGGCCGGCGAAGGTCGCGGCGACGAAGGCGCCGATGCCGGAGAAGCCGAAGAAGGCCGTGGTCGTCGTCGAGAGCAATCCGCTGCGGCTCAGCCCCGGCGCGATGTAGCCGGTCAGGAACAGATCGTAGACCTCGAAGCAGCCGCCGAGCGAGAGCAGGATGACGAGGCGCCAGACATAGCCCGTCGCCGGCATCGCCTCGAGCCGTCGCGAGATCTCGTCCGGTCCAGATGGTGCAGTGCCGAGCTCAAAGCCTGTGTCGATGCCGACAACGCTCATGATGTCCTCCCCGTGGCGCGCGGATCGCGCGCGGTTCCCGGCGGCTCATCTCTGTCTTTTCTCGCGAGCCTTGCCGGACCGCGCCATGTTGGCCGGCCGAAGCCAGAAATCCAGACGAACATATCGATCGAAGCGTTCTATATTTTCGAACTCGCGTGTTCTTCGCCTCTCCCCGCGTGCTCCCCGTAAGAACAGCGAGAGGGGACAGCAGCGCCGCCGATCTACCCCACCAACGTCGCTTGCCAGCCGCCGCTGCGGACCTGCTCGGCGATCAAGGCGAGCATCAGGCGGCTCATCTCTTCCATCGCATAGGTCATCGGGCGGTTGCGCAGGCGGCACAGATACAGCGTGCGGATCAGTTTTGGCGCGACCACCTCGCGCGCGACCAGGCGGCCGGCGTCCAGCTCCTCTCGTGCGAACAGCTTTGTGGCGATGGCACAGCCGAGCCCCTCCACCAGCGCGCCGGTCATGCCGGTGATCGAGTTGGCGTGCAGGATAGCGTTCGCCTCCAGGCGCTTGAGCAGCACCGGATCATCCAGCAGCGCGCGCGAGGAGAGGCCGTAGCGCAACAGGATCAGCGGCAATCTGCTCAGCTCCTCGAACCGGATCGGGGCCTTGCTCCTGCCCACCAGCTTCGGAATGCCGACACAGAACATCTCCTCTTCCAGCACCGGTTCGGCGATCAGCTCCTTCTCCGACGGTGGATTGTAGACCAGCGCCAAATCGACGTTGGACGCCATCAGATGCATCAGCGTCGCGCCGGACATGCTTTCGGTGAGCGACAGCTTCAGCTTGGGATATTGGGAGAGCACGGTACGCATCAGGGCCACGCCGATCGCCTTGACGGCGGAATTGGCCATGCCGATCGAGATATTGCCGGCGATGACGCGCGCGCCCTCACGCACCTCGGTCTCGGCCTCGGTCATCGCGCGCAGGATGATGCGGGCATGTTCGTAGAGCCGCTCGCCCGCCGCCGTCGGTTCCATTCCGCGCGGCTTGCGCTCGAACAAGCGTGTTGCGAACTCGGCCTCCAGGTTCGAGATATGATGGCTGAGCGCGGACTGCGCGACGCTGACCTGGTCGGCCGCGCGCGACAGGTTCCGCTGCTCGTAGACGGCGATGAAATAACGGAGCTGGCGTGAATCCATGGCGAAGCGTTCTATAAGCACGAAGGCAATCTTCGATAGATTATATTTTTCAGAAGGCTTGTGAAGGCCTAGTTTTCGAGGCGAAGAACAGGGAGAGACGCATGATTGAGGCCGGATTGCCGCTTGAGGGCGTGCGGGTCGTCGAGATGACCCACATGGTCATGGGCCCGACCTGCGGCATGATCCTCGCGCAATTCGGTGCCGAGGTGATCAAGGTCGAGCCGCCCGCCGGCGACAAGACCCGCACGCTTGGCGGCATGGGGACAGCGTTCTTTCCGCTATTCAACCGTGGCAAGCGCAGCGTCGTGCTGGATCTAGCGATCCCTGCTGACCGCGACACCATGCACCGGCTGCTCGAGACGGCCGACGTGTTCCTGGAAAATTTCCGCGATGGTCAGCTCGAGAAGCAGGGGCTGAATGCCGAGGAGTTGCGCCGCCTTCATCCGCATCTGATCGTCGCCGGCCACAAGGGTTTTCTGTCCGGGCCCTACGAGCATCGGCCCGCGCTCGACGAGGTGGTGCAGATGATGTCGGGCCTGGCCGCCATGACCGGCACGAAAGAGAAGCCGCAGCGCGTCGGCTCCTCCGCCAACGACATCATGGGCGGCATGTTCGGCGTTATCGCGATTTTGGCCGCGCTCTACCAGAAGCGCGGGGGCAAGCGCGACGGCGCTGACATCCGCATCGGCCTGTTCGAGAACTGCCTCTTCCTGGTCGCCCAGCATATGGTCGACTACGAGATGACCGGCAACAAGCCGCGCTCGATGCCGGAGCGCGAGCATGCCTGGCCGATCTACGACATCTTCGATGCCGCAGACGGCGGGCGCATCTTCATCGGCGTCGTCACCGAAGGTCACTGGCAAAGCTTTTGCCGCGAGTTCGGCCTTGCGGAATTCCTTGATGATCCGGCCTTGCGCACCACGACCGACCGCATCCTGGCACGGTCGCGGATCATTCCGCGTGTCGCGGAGATCATCCGGCAGCGGAATGTCGGAGAGCTTTCGCAAAGGCTCGACGCGCTCAACATCTGCTTTTCGCCTATCAACCGTCCCGAGGATCTCTTGACCGATCCGCATGTGCTGCGGCCGGGCGGTCTCGTCAACAACATCAATGCCGACGGCAAGCCGTTCCGCGTGCCGGCGCTACCGGTCGAGTGGAACGGCAGCCACATCGGCGAAGGCCTGAAGGTCGCGCCGCTCGGTGCCGACACGTCGGCGGTTCGCGCCGAGATCGACAACAACGACGTCACGTCAAAAGCCGCTCGGAGGCGCGCATGAGCCGGATCGAGACAATTTACCCCGTGGATCGCGTCAGCCTGCGCGAAGTCGGCTTGCGCGATGGGCTCCAGCTCGTGAAGCAGTTTCCGTCCACCGAGGCCAAGCAGCGCTGGCTGCGCGAGGAATATGCCGCCGGCGTGCGTCATTTCGAGGTCGGCTCGTTCCTGCCGGCAAAGACGTTTCCGCAATTTGTCGACGTTCGCGATGTGATCGGAACGGTGGCAGGTCTGCCCGGTGCCCACGGCATCGCGCTTGCGCTCAACGAGCGCGGGGTCAACGAGGCGCTGGAATCCGGCGTCGGCGAGATCGCCTCGGTGGTTTCGGCGACCGAAGAGCACAGCCAGGCCAACACACATCGCTCACGCGACTCCGCGATGGCCAATGTGAGGCGTCTCTGCGAGATGCGCGATGTGAGCGCCCACAAGCCGCTCGTGAACGCCGCGATCTCGATGGCGCTGGGCTGCTCGATCACCGGCGCGGTCGACCCGAAAGAGGTGCTGCGCCTGGTCGACAAATGCCTTGAGGCCGGCGTCGATTTCGTCGCGATCGCCGACACTGTCGGCTATGCCGGACCGAAGCAGGTGGGTGAATTGTCGCGCGCCGCGGTCAAGCTCGCCGGCGCAAAGCCGATCTGCATCCATCTCCATGACACCCGCGGCATGGGCATCGCCAACGCCGCGGCTGCGCTGGACGAGGGCGTGCGCATCCTCGACGGCTCGCTCGGCGGCCTCGGCGGTTGCCCGTTCGCGCCCGGTGCGACCGGCAATGTCGTGTTCGAGGACCTCGTGTTCCTCTGCGAGAGCAAAGGCTTTGCGACGGGGATTGATTTGGAGCAGCTGATCGCGGTCCGCAAGATTCTGCGTGAGGAGATGCCGAACGAGCAGCTCTACGGCGGCGTGGCGCGGGCGGGCCTGCCCGGTGGGAGTGCTGCGAAGGCGGCGTAAAGCCACGAGCACAGTGCTCTTCCCTTCTCCCCTTGTGGGAGAAGGTGGCGCGAAGCGCCGGATGAGGGGTTTCTCTCCGCGAGTTCAAATCGTGAGCGATGCGCTCGCGGAGAGAGACCCCTCACCCGTCTCGCCGCTGCGCGGCGTGCCACCCTCTCCCACAAGGGGGCCCACAAGGGGAGATGGGGACGCACCGTCCTTGCGGCAAGCCTACTCATGCCGATGCCCGTGCTTCCGCACCTTCGCCGGCTTGCTCTCTCCCGTCGGGATCATCACCACACGTCCATAACGTACGCCACGCTCCGCGATGATGTGGTCGGCAAAGTGCCTGACCTCGGCGGCGTCACCGCGCAGTGCCGTCATCTCCATGCAATTGTTGTCGTCGAGATGGACGTGCAGCGTCGCGAGCGCAAGGTCGTGATGGCCGTGGAATTCCTGCACCAGCCGCTTCGAGAGATCGCGCGCGGCGTGGTCGTAGACATAGACGAGGCCGGCGACGCAAGCGCCGGTCGGCGCCGTGTCCTCGCTCGATCGCTGCAGCCCGGCGCGGGCGAGGTCGCGGATAATCTCTGAGCGGTTCTGGTAGCCGCGCGCTTCGGCTGCGGCATCGATCTCCGCCAGCAAATCGTCCTCGATCGTGATCGTAATCCGCTGCATCAGGTCCTCTCCGCGGGTGGCGCTCTTCTTACCTCGCCCCGCTTGCGGGGAGAGGTCGGAATTCAAGCGTAGCTTGAATTCCGGGTGAGGGGGACTCTCCGCGTCTTACCGTCGTTGTGGAAGCAGCCCCTCACCCCAACCCTCTCAGCGCGAGCGAAGCTCGTCGCGACCCCGCGAAGAGCGGGGAGAGGGAGCGCGCCATCATCTTCACAGCCGCGTCGCGCGCAGCCGCAGGGCATTGCCGACCACGCTCACCGAGGACAGCGCCATCGCCGCGGCCGCGATGATCGGCGAGAGCAGCACGCCGAAGGCGGGATAGAGGATGCCGGCGGCAATCGGAATGCCGGCGGCATTATAGATGAAGGCGAAGAACAGGTTCTGCCTGATGTTGCTCATCGTCGCCTGCGACAGTTTTCGGGCGCGGACGATGCCGGTGAGGTCGCCCTTGAGCAGGGTGATGCCCGCGCTCTCCATCGCCACATCGGTGCCGGTGCCCATGGCGATGCCGACCTCGGCCGCCGCCAATGCCGGAGCGTCGTTGACGCCGTCGCCGGCCATCGCGACGCTGCGTCCGGCCTTTTGCAACTTGGTCACGACTGCGCTCTTCTGGTCCGGCAGCACTTCGGCTTCGATATCGGCGATGCCGAGCCTGCGCGCGACGGCTTCGGCCGTGGTGCGGTTGTCGCCGGTCAGCATGATGACCTTGATGCCTTCGGCCGCGAGCGCTTTCAGCGCCTCCGCCGTCGAAGCCTTGACAGGATCGGCGATGGCGAACAGTCCGGCGAGCCTGCCGTCGATCGCCATGTTGATGACGGTGGCGCCGTCGCCACGCAGGCGCTCGGCCTCCGCGTCAAGCGCATTGATGTCGATGCCGATCGATGTCAGGTACTTGGCGTTGCCGAGGACGACAGTCTTGCCATCGACCTTGCCGGTTGCGCCCTTGCCCGTCGGCGAATCGAATTGCTCGACCTGGCCGAGCGTGAGCTGCTTTTCTTTCGCGGCGCGCATGATGGCGTCGGCGAGCGGATGCTCGCTGGCACGCTCGACGCTGGCTGCAAGCCGAAGGATGTCGTCCTCGGCAAAGCCGGCCGCTGGCACGATCGCGACCACTTTCGGCTTGCCCTCGGTCAGCGTGCCGGTCTTGTCGACCACCAGTGTGTCGATTGTCTCCATCCGCTCCAGCGCCTCGGCGTTCTTGATCAGAACGCCTCCTTGCGCGCCGCGGCCGACGCCGACCATGATCGACATCGGGGTCGCCAGGCCCAGCGCGCAGGGGCAGGCGATGATCAGCACGCTGACGGCCGCGACGAGGCCGAAGGCGAGCCTCGGCTCCGGGCCGAACCAGGCCCAGGCGGCGAAGGCGGTGACAGCGACTGCGATCACGGTCGGCACGAACCAGCCGGCGACCTGGTCCGCCAGCCGCTGGATCGGCGCGCGCGAGCGTTGTGCATCGGCGACCATCTGCACGATCTGCGACAGCAACGTCTCGCGCCCGACCTTGTCGGCGCGCATGATGAAGCTGCCGGATTGGTTGAGCGTGCCGGCGATGAGTTTTGCGCCAACCTCCTTGCTGACAGGCATGGATTCGCCTGTCACGAGCGATTCATCGAGCGAGGAGCGGCCCTCGAGAATGGTGCCGTCGACCGGCACTTTTTCGCCGGGACGTACGCGCAGGGAATCGCCGGCGTGCAGAGAGTCGATTTCGACCTCATGCTCGCTGCCATCAGGCTCGACGCGCCGTGCGGTCTTCGGCGCGAGCTGCAACAGCGCCTTGATCGCGCCCGAGGTGGCATCGCGGGCGCGCAGCTCCAGCACCTGGCCGAGCAAAACCAGCACGGTGATGACCGCGGCGGCTTCGAAATAGACGGCGACCGCGCCCTCATGGCCGCGGAAGGTGGTGGGGAAAATCTGCGGCGCGATGGTGCCGATCAGGCTGTAGACATACGCTACTCCCGTGCCCATCGCGATCAGCGTGAACATGTTGAGGTTGCGCGTCAGCAGCGATTGCCAGCCGCGTACCAGGAACGGCCAGCCGGCCCAGAGCACCACGGGTGTCGCGAAGACGAGCTGGATCCAGTTCGACAGCACAGGCACGATCCAGTTGTGCGGACCCGCGAGGTGTCCGCCCATCTCCAGCACCACGGGCGGCAGCGCCAGCGCGCCGCCGATCCAGAACCGCCGCGTCATGTCGGCGAGCTCCGGATTGGGCCCGGTCTCCAGGCTCGCGACCTCCGGCTCCAGCGCCATGCCGCAGATCGGGCAGCTGCCGGGTCCGGCCTGGCGGATCTCCGGATGCATCGGGCAGGTATAGATCGTGCCCGCCGGGGTCTCCGGCTCGGGCGTTCTCTCTTTTGCGAGATATTTGGCGGGATCGGCAGCGAATTTGGTGCGGCAGCCGGCCGAGCAGAAATGGAAGGTCTCGCCGTGACGCTCGAAGCGATGCTTTGAGGTCGCGGGATCGACCGTCATGCCACAAACGGGATCGAGGACTTTTGACGCGGCTGCGCCAAGGTCATGGGCGTGGTGATGGGCATGGCCAGCATGATCGCCGCAGCAGGACGAAGCCGCAGGCTTGGGGGGCGCCGCGGTCTTGGGCGAGCAGCAGCCTCCGGAATGCGTGTCTCCGTCGTGATGGTGCTTGTGGTCCGCGTCGTTCATTCCTGCACTCCGGCCTTGTAACCTATACCCGGTAGGGGTATATAGGCGCCATGCGCAAGGACATCAAGGCATCCGTCGGAAAACGTCTCGGCCGGATCGAGGGCCAGGTTCGCGGCCTGTCGAAAATGGTCGAGGAGGACCGCTACTGCATCGACATCGTCACGCAGATCTCGGCAGTGCGCGCCGCACTGCGCCGGGTCGAGGAGGAGGTCTTGAAGGACCACGTCGCCCATTGCGTCGAGCACGCGATCGCAAGCGGGGACAAGGCGGATCAGCGCGAGAAGCTCGCGGAGCTGATGGCGGTGATTGGACGGGCGGAAAGGTAGATCTTTCGCCACGAGGCTGAAGATCGTTACGCTGCGATCTCGCGTGCCTGTCGACGCCGCCGCGGACGGTACATCGCGAGCTTCTTCAGCAGCACAAAATGCCCTCTGGCGTCGACGCTTTCGCCCGTCACTTGCTCAGCCGGAATTTCGGCCGGCGTTTCTTCGTCAGCCGCTTCAGGAACGAGCGGCGGCGCACGGAGCGTTTCTGGAAACACACCGAATGAGCCCGCTACCTCCTCGAGCGGCTTTTGCTTGTCGGCCCAGTGCAAGGCTGTGTAGTCGAAGCCGTGCACGATGGTGGGTTTGACCACTTCGAAATAGGGCGAGATGTCGAAGTCGCGGGGCATGTAGAGCGAGGAATCGCGGATGTGCAGGATCTCGCGGCGGGCGGCGCGGCTGCCGGCCTTGGTGATCTTCGGCAGGATCGGATAGCGCACCGCGTCGAACGCCTGCGCGATCAGCGCCGAGCAGATGATCTTGGTCGGATCGCCCGACCCGATCGCAATCATGCGCCGCCGCCATCGCTGCGGTATCGGCAGAGGAAACAGGAAGCGCATCAGATCGATGATGTTCTTGGTGTCGTAGCCGAAGCCGATGCGGTTGATCGCATAGCGGCAGACCGTGGTGCGGTCCTCGTAGGACAGCCCGACCGGGCGGCAGATGCGGGTGTGGTAGGGGAAATATTTCGACAGCGGCGCGGAGGTGACGCCCTCGCCGATATTGGCTTCGATCAGCACGTGCGGCTCGCCGTCGGGCTCCACCGCGCCTTCGACCGGACCGACATAGAGTGCGGCATGCGACCAGGTCGACTGCGTCAGATACTTGATGATGCCGGAGATGCGGTTGTTGCCCTCGACCAGCATGACATCGCCGGGCTGGATCACGCCGCGGAGATGCTCGGGGTCGCTCGGCGTGAACGGCTCATAGCCCGGCACCTCCTTCGAGAGGTACGCGGCAATCAACTTGCCGACTGAATCCAGGACCGTCCCCATATCGAACTCCCCCAGGCCTTTCCGGCCGCTTTTTTCCTTCTCTATCATGGTCGAAACGTGTTGCCATTCGGTTCATCAGTCTGTGAGATCAAGCACGATTGATTCACCATGATAGTTGCTGCGCAACATCAGATGCGGCAAGGTTCGCTTGCTGTTCCCGTTCGCTGCAAGTCCCCGGAAACCATGACATGACAATCACGCGCCGCGGCTTCCTATCGGCTTCGGCGGCCTATGCCGCGATGCCGGTCCTGGGCGCAACGGCCGCGCCGCTGCCGCGCGAGGCTGACATTGTCGTGATCGGTGCGGGTGCGGCCGGAATCGCTGCAGCGCGGCGCGTCATGGCCGCCAATCGCAAGGTGATCGTGGTGGAGGCGGCCTCGCAAATCGGCGGGCGCTGTATCACTGACACCACCACATTCGACGTGCCGTTCGATCGCGGCGCGCGCTGGATGCACAATCCCGACACCAACCCGATGATCCGGCTGGCGCGCAGTGCCGGGCTCGATGTGTTGCCGGCACCGTCGGGCCAGAAGATGCGCATCGGCCGCCGCAACGCGCGCGCGGGCGAGACCGAGGAGTTCCTGGCGGCGCTGGTGCGCGCCAATCGTGCCATCGACGAGGCAGCGCGCGGCAAGTTGGATACGTCCTGCGCATCGGTCCAGCCAAAAGATCTCGGCGATTGGGCGGGCGCCACCGAGTTCGTGCTTGGTGCGAGTTTTGCCGGCAAGGACCTGAAGGAGCTGTCGGCGATCGACAAGGCGCGTGCGCAGGACCGCAATGCCCCGATCGCCTGCCGCCAGGGTCTGGGTACCCTGATCGCCAGGCTCGGCGAGCAGGCGCCGGTTGCGCTTGCGACACCGGCAAGCCGGATTGTCTGGAGCAATCGCGACGTCAGCGTGGAGACGCAAGGAGGGAAGATCGCCGCGCGCGCCGCCATCATCACGGTCTCGACCAATGTGCTCGCCGGCGGCGCGATCAAGTTCGCGCCTGACATCCCCAAGCGCACGCTCGATGCGGCGTCCAAGCTTACGCTCGGCAGTTACGATCATATCGTGCTGCAACTGCCGGGAAATCCGCTCGGGCTCTCGCGCGACGACATCCTGATCGAGCAGAGCAACTCGATGCGCACCGCGCTGATGTTCGCCAATATCGGCGGCTCCTCGCTGTGCTCGATCGACGTCGGCGGTTCGTTCGGCCGCGATCTCTCGGAGCAGGGCGAGAAGGCGATGGCGGCCTTCGCAAAGGAGTGGATCACGAAGCTGTTCGGCAGCGAGGCGGTGGCCAATGTGAAGAAGACCGCTGTGACGCGCTGGAACGCCTCGCCCTATGTGATGGGCGCGATGTCGGCGGCCTCGCCCGGCGGCCAGCTGTCGCGAAAAGTCTTGACCGAGCCGATCGGTAACATGTTCCTCGCCGGTGAAGCCACGCATGAAACGCTGTGGGGCACGGTCGACGGCGCCTGGGAAAGCGGCGAGCGCGCCGCGGACGCCGCGCTCCGCAAGATCGGTGCGCTGAAGGATGAGCCGGCCGAAGTGCCGACGCAGTCGACGAAGCGGCGGCGGGCGCCGCGGCAGTAGGCGAACTACCGCAACACCCGGTCCAGCGCGGGCAGCCCGGTGATCACCGCCATCGCAATCAGCGCGTAGCAGATGCCGCGGAATATCGTTTCGCTGGCGCGGCCGAACAGCGATGCGCCGGAGGCGACGCCGATCGCGTAGACCGGGCCGACAATCAGCGACAGCACGAGTGACTCGCGGGAGATCAGACCGGTCGTGGCATAGCTGACCATCGAGAAGAAATCCGACGCGCCGAAGAACAGCACGATATTGGCGCGCGCGACGATGGGAGCAATGGGGCGGCCGAGCCAATAGCCGACGATCGGTGGCCCGCCGGTCTGCGCCAGTCCGCTGCAGAAGCCGGAGAGGCCGCCGATACCGACTGACAGCCAGGCGTGGTCCTTGCCGCGGTAGCGCCAGCCCGACAGCAGTAGCAGCAGCAGCGCGGCCACGAAGCAGGAGATGATCCAGCGCGTGGTGACGGGCTCGAGCACGCTGAGGAAGTAGGTGCCGACGGGCACGCCGACCAGTGCGCCCAGCACGATCACTGCGGTCGCCTTGCGGTCGGCCTTTCGCCACGCGTCGGGCAAGAGCGGTGCGGCAGCAACAAAATCGATGACGAGGAGCAGTGCCGCGACCAGCCGCGGTGCTGCGACACTGCTCGCCAGCGGCATGAAGATCAGCGCCGAGCCGAAGCCGGAGAAGCCGCGCGCGGTGCCCGAAACGAAAGCGATGGCGCAGAGCGCCATCGCGATGGTGAGACTGACGTCCTTCGGGAGAAAATCCGCGAGGGTCATCCGCGAAGAGTGCCGGCGGTCTTCTTCGTGACCTCCGCCACGATCTTCGCCGCGACGGCCTCGATCTCCTGATCGGTCAGCGTCTTCTCGCGCGGCTGGATCGTCACCGCGATGCCGATCGACTTCTTGCCGTCGTCGATGCCCTTGCCCTCATAGACGTCGAACACGTTGACGCCGGTGATCAGCTTCTTGTCGGCGCCTTGCGCGGCGCGCACGATATCGCCCGCCTTCACGGCGCGGTCGACGATGAAGGCGAAGTCGCGCGACACCGGCTGGAACGCCGACAGCTCGATCAGCGGCTTGGCGCGGGTTGGCTTCTTCTTGGTCTCGGGGATGCGATCGAGGATCACCTCGAACACCATCAGCGGGCCGTCGGCGCCGAGCGCCTCCAGCGCGCGCGGATGCATCTCGCCGAAAGTGCCGAGCACGTTCTGCGGGCCGATCTGGATCGTGCCGGAGCGGCCCGGATGCAGCCAGGCGGGGCCGCCGGCAACGATCTGGAGCGCCTGCATCGGAGCACCGGCCGCAGCCAGCACCGCGAGCGCGTCGGCTTTGGCGTCGAAGACATCGGCCTGCGCTGAGCCCGACCAGTGCCGTCCCAACCCGTCCGACGACGCAAGGCCGCGGCGTACGCCGCTTGCGGCCATGAACTGATCCTGCGGGCGATCGCCCCTGAACACCTGACCGACCTCGAACAGCACGACGTCGCCAAAACCGCGATCGGCATTGGCCTGTGCGGCTGCGACCAGGCCCGGCAGCAGGCTCGGCCGCATGTCCGATAGATCAGCGGCGATCGGGTTGGCGACTTCGAGCTCGCGCTGGCCGCCGCCGAACAATTGTGCCGCGGGCTTGGTGATGAACGACCACGTCACGGCTTCGGTCATGCCGCGGCTCGCGAGTGCGCGCCGCGCGCGGCGGGTGCGAAGCTGCAGTGGCGTCAGCACGGATTTGCGGGCGTCCTCGCCACGCTCGAACGGCGTCATCGGCACCTTGTCGACGCCGTAGATCCGGATGACCTCCTCGACGATGTCGGCCTTCCCGTGCACGTCGGAGCGCCAGGAGGGTACTGCGACCTTCACCACAGGGCCGGGCCCCGCCATCATGAAGCCGAGACGGGTCAGGATGAGCTTCATCTCGACCTGCGGCACCTCGATGCCGGAGAGACGCTTGACCTCGGTGAGCGGGAAATCGATCACGCGATCGTCGCCGAAGGTTTTGCCCACCACGACGTTCTCTGACGGAGTGCCGCCGCACAGCTCCATCACAAGCTTGGTGGCGAGCTCCAGCCCGGGCACCATGAAGGCCGGGTCGACGCCGCGCTCGAAGCGGTAGCGGGCATCCGAGTTGATGCCGAGCTTGCGGCCGGTCTGGGCGACATTGATCTCGTTCCACAGCGCCGATTCGATCAGCACGTCGGTGGTGTTCTCATCGCAGCCCGAGGCTTCGCCGCCCATGATGCCGGCGAGCGATTCGACGCCGTGTTGGTCCGCGATCACGCAGATCGAGGGATCGAGATTGTAGGCGCGGCCGTCGAGCGCGAGCAGCGCCTCGCCGTTGCGGGCGCGGCGCACCACGAGATTGCCAACCACCTTCCTGGCGTCGAACACGTGCAGCGGACGCGCGCGGTCGTAGGTCATGAAGTTGGTGATGTCGACCAGCGCGTTGATCGGGCGCAGGCCGATCGCGGTCAGCCGCTTCTGCAGCCATTCCGGCGACGGGCCGTTCTTGACGCCGCGCACAAGGCGCAGCGCAAAACCCGGGCACAGCGCGGCGTCCTCGACCGTGACCTTCACCGGACACGGGAACTCGCCCTTGATCGGCTTGATCGAGGCGTCCTTGAACTTGCCCATGTCGGCGGCGGCAAGGTCGCGCGCGATGCCGTGCACGCCGGTGCAGTCCTGACGGTTCGGCGTCAGATTGATCTCGATCACGGGATCGCCGAGCGCGGCCCATTCGGCATAGCCGGCGCCGATCGGCGCATCCGCCGGCAATTCCATGATGCCGTCATGGTCGTTGGAGATCTGCAGCTCTGCCGCCGAGCACAGCATGCCGCGGCTCTCGACGCCGCGAATAGTGCCGACACCGAGCGTGATGTCCTTGCCGGGAATGTAGGTGCCGGGCGGAGAGAACACGCTGACGAGCCCGGCGCGCGCATTCGGCGCCCCGCACACGACCTGCACCGGCGCGCCACCGTCACCGGTGTCGACCATGCAGACGCGTAAGCGATCAGCATTGGGATGCTGCTCGGCCGAAATCACCTTCGCAATGGTGAAAGGCTGCAGCGCCTTCGCCTTGTCCTCGATGTTCTCGACCTCGAGCCCGATCATGGTGAGCTTGTCGGCAAGCTTTTCCAGCGGCTCGTCGGTGTCGAGATGATCCTTCAGCCAGGAGAGGGTGAATTTCATGGCTGCTTTTTCTCCACGGAGGCGGTCTGCTCCCTCTCCCGCTTGCGGGGGACGGGCAGGGAGAGGGTTGTTTCTGCAAAGGGAACCGGGGGAGCTATCGCAAGCCCTTCATTGGGCGCAAACATCACGAGCTCAGCCCCCCGGCAAGTGTCGGCACCTCGAGCGGCTTGAAGCCGTAATGGTTGAGCCAGCGGACGTCGTTGTCGAACAGCTGGCGCAGATCGGCGATGCCGTATTTCAGCATGGCGATGCGGTCGATGCCCATGCCCCAGGCGAAGCCCTGGTACTCATCGGGATCGATGCCGCAGGCGCGCAGCACGTTCGGATGCACCATGCCGCAGCCGAGAATCTCGAGCCAGTCCTCGCCCTCGCCGAAGCGGATCTCGCCCTTGTCGCGGCGGCACTGGATGTCGACTTCCAGCGACGGCTCGGTGAACGGGAAGAACGACGGCCGGAAGCGCATGTTGATGTGGTCGACCTCGAAGAACGCCTTGCAGAACTCGTGCAGGATCCATTTGAGGTGGCCGAGATGCGAGTGCTTGTCGATGACGAGACCTTCGACCTGGTGGAATTGCGGCGTGTGGGTCGCGTCCGAATCGATGCGGTAGGTGCGGCCCGGGCAGATCACGCGGATCGGCGGCTTCTGGGTGAGCATGGTGCGCACCTGCACCGGCGAGGTGTGGGTGCGCAACAGCATGCGCGAGCCGTCCTCCTTCGGATGGAAGAAGAACGTGTCGTGCATCTCGCGCGCCGGATGGCCTTCCGGGAAGTTGAGCCTGGTGAAGTTGTAGTCGTCGGTCTCGATGTCGGGACCTTCGGCGACCGAGAATCCCATGTCGGCGAAGATCGTGGTCAGCTCGTCCCAGACCTGGCTCAGCGGATGGATGCGGCCGGCATCAGTTGCCGCATCGCGCAGCGGCAAGGTCACGTCGACGGTCTCCGATGCCAGCCGCGCATCGAGCGCCGCCGACTTCAGCACGTCGCGCCGTGCGGCGAGCGCCTCGGTGACCTTGTCCTTGGCCTGGTTGATCGCCGCGCCTTGCGACTTGCGCTCGTCGGGCGACATCTTGCCGAGCGTGGCAAGCAGCGCCGAGATCGTGCCCTTCTTGCCGAGGGCTGCGACGCGCACCGCTTCGAGCGCGGCTTCGTCGCCGGCGGCGGCGATCTGGTCGAGGATGGAGGTTTCGAGCGTTGCGAGGTCGGACACAGTCAAATCCTTAGCTCCAAATTCGGCTGGGTTGTCGCCGCCCGAAGGCCGTAACGTCAAGCAAAAAGCCGGTCATTTCGGGCGTGGGACCAGCCGGGTTGAACCTCGCATGGGGGCCGGGCACCAAGGGGGATACGTGGAGGCCTTTGCGATGCTTTCGAAATGCTGCCTTGCTGTTCTTCTTGCCGTCGTGGCCGTCGTTCTGTCGGTCGCAGGCACCCCGGCGCGCGCCATGGTCTGCATGGACAAATCCATGACGCTGGACGAGGTCGCCGACACCATCAGCGCGCAGAAGAGCTGCGAAAGCGCGATGAAGGTCTTCAGGGATTGCGAACTGACCGCAAGCGGCGACGTCGAACTCGGTGCTGCCGTCGAGAAGAAATGCGAGGCCGACTTCAAGTCCGGCCTCAACGCCGCGCAGGCACAGGCCTACAAACGCGAGCTGCGCGTGTGCGACCGCAAGTACCGGAACAAGTCCGGCACCATGTATCTCTCGTTTACGGCATTCTGCCGGGCGGAGGTGGCCCGGCGTTACTCCCAACACGCGCTGAAGGCCGCGGGCCGGAAGGCCCGCTAGCGCAAGCCTCAGGCTGCGAGCGCAGCTTTGGCCTTCTCGGCGATCGCCTGGAACGACGCGGGCTCGTGGATCGCGAGATCCGACAGCACCTTGCGGTCCACGGTGATGCCCGACTTGGCGAGACCGTCGATAAATCGGCTGTAGGTCAGGCCGAACGGACGGACGGCAGCGTTGAGGCGCTGGATCCAGAGCGCGCGGAAAGTGCGCTTCTTGCGCTTGCGATCACGGAAGGCGTACTGCTGGGCCTTCTCGACGGCCGGCTTGGCGGCGCGGATGGTGTTCTTGCGGCGGCCGTAGAAACCCTTGGCGGCCTTGTAGACTTTCTTGTGCTTGGCGTGGGCGGTCACACCGCGTTTGACGCGAGACATGACAAAATCCTTCAGAGATGACTTGGTTTTTCGGATCGCCGCTTAAAGCGCGGCAGAGATGGCAATGATCGTGGACGCGGTCAGGCGTTCGGCAAGAAGTACTTCTTGACGTTGTCGCCGTCGGTCTTGAACAGCACGCGGGTGCCGCGGAGCTGACGGATCTGCTTCTTCGTCCGCTTGATCATGCCGTGACGCTTGCCGCGCTGGGCGTGCATCACTTTGCCGGTGGCAGTCACCTTGAAGCGCTTTTTAGCGCCCGATTTGGTCTTCAGCTTGGGCATTTGGCTCTCCTAATGGCCACAGAGTTCCGCCCGCGAAGGCGGCTGGCCGTCAAAATGCTCGTTAGAGCGTTAATTGTGCTCAGGTTTTGCGAACAAGCGCGAAACCCGCACGAAACACCGCCACGGCAGCCCTTAATCAGCCGGGCGATGAAGGTCGGCCTTATGACAGAGGACAGGCCAATTGGCAACGATGAACCGCCGGAACCTGGCCGCCGACTATTGGGGGTTACCACCTCATTGTTCACGTCGTCCCGTCCGGAGCAGGACCAAAATGGCCCATTTTTCCCAATCGATTTTGTCGGTTTTCGCCCGTCCGCGCCACCTGGCGCTATTCGCCGTGCTCGCTGCCGCCGTCCCCTCGGCCGCCGATGCCCGCATCGTCAGTTATGACGGGGTCTGGAATGTCACCTTCGCGACCACCCGCGGCAGTTGCAGCTCCGGTTACAGCGTGCCCTTCACCGTGACCGGCAGCCGGGTGTCGTCCGCCGGCGGCGGCCGGGTGTCCGGCACGATCAATCGCGGCGGTGCTGTCGCGGTCCAGGTGTCGGTCGGCGCCTCCCATGCCAGCGGCGGTGGCCGGCTTGGCGGCGCGGCGGGTGCGGGCTCCTGGAGGGGCATCATCTCTGGCGACCAATGCAGCGGCACCTGGCAGGCAACGCGGACCTGAAAACACAAACGGCCCGCCGGAGATCCGGACGGGCCGTTGAACTTTCAGTCCTGAAGAGCCGGCGTCAGCGCGGCGCCAGGACCATGACGACCTGACGGCCCTCGAATCGGGCATCCTGCTCGACCTTGGCGAGCTCGGCGACGTCGGTCTTGATCTTGTCCAGCAGCTTGGTGCCGATCTCCTGGTGCGCCATTTCGCGGCCGCGATAGCGCAAGGTGATCTTGACCTTGTCGCCCTCCTCGAAGAACCGCAGCATCGCGCGCATCTTCACGTCATAGTCGTGATCGTCGATCATCGGGCGGAGCTTGATCTCCTTGATCTCGACGGTCTTCTGACGCTTGCGGGCTTCGGCGGCTTTCTTCTGGGCGGAATACTTATACTTCCCGTAGTCCATGATCTTGCAGACGGGAGGGCTGACATTTGGCGAGATCTCGACCAGATCCATGCCGGCTTCCTGGGCCAACTTGATGGCAAGCATCGTCTCGACGGTGCCTTTGTTGTCACCGGTCTGATCGATCAGCTGGATCTGCGCATTGCGAATATCATCATTGATGCGCGGCCCGTCTTTGGCGGCAGGGGCCGGGGCTCTATTGGGACGGCGAATGGGTGGTTCTCCAAAGTTGTGAAAGGAAGCGGCTATTTTGCAGGAAGATGCGTTTGCCGGCAAGCAAGTCGCTCCTGCGGAGAGCGAAAACCCTCAAATGCGAGGCATTTTGGTCACGCCCATCGGCACGGTGCTCGACATAGACACCTTGCACCCGTTCCGCAAGCGTCCCAAAGGGTCAATACCAATATAGGGTTGCTTCGCGGAAATGCGCCCGGACAGCTCAAACCCCACAGCCAGAGTAAACGTTCCATGACCCCAGCAATTCCCGATGCCGTGCTCAACTTTGTCGAATTGGGCGAGGGTCCGTCGGCGCGCCGGATCGCGGTGCGCAGCCGCGCCGGACAAGGGCCCGGCCTGGTCTGGCTCGGCGGCTTCAAGTCGGACATGCAGGGCGGCAAGGCGGTGGCGCTCGACGGCTGGGCCGGCGAGCATGGCCGTGCCGCGGTCCGGTTCGACTATTCCGGCCATGGCGAATCCAGCGGCGATTTCGCCGACGGGACCATCGGACGCTGGCTCGAGGATAGCGTCGCGGTGTTCGAGCGTTTCTGCACCGGTCCGCAAATCCTGATCGGTTCCTCCATGGGCGGCTGGATGGCGCTGCTGCTCGCGCGCGAGATCAAGAAGCGTTCGGGACAGGCATCGCTCGCGGGCCTGGTGCTGATCGCGCCGGCGCCCGACTTCACGGAAGAGCTGATGTGGAAGAACTTTTCGCCCGAGGTGAGGAAAGAGATCGAGACCAAGGGTTTTTGGCTGCGGCCATCCGAATATGGCGACGGCACGCCCTATCCGATTACGCGGAACCTGATCGAGGAGGGGCGCAACCACCTCGTGCTCGGCAGCGCCATCGATCTCGGCTGCCCCGTCCGAATTCTGCAGGGAGCCCAGGATCCCGATGTGCCGTGGCAGCACGCGTTCGCGCTGACACATCGCCTGCCGGCCGACGACGTCGTGCTCACCATGATCCAGGACGGCGATCACCGCCTGTCCCGCCCGCAAGACATCGCGCGCATTCTTGCCGCGGTGGCGGAGATCGGGTGAAGTGGTGCCCAGAATTCGATGTCATCATCCGCGAAGGCGGATGATCCAGTATTCCAGAGGCCGTTGTGTTTGAGCCGAAAAGTCTCGGCGTACTGGATGCCCCGCCTTCGCGGGGCATGACGGAGGAGAGGGAGAAACCCCAATGACCACCACCGCCATGCTGCGCGCCTTCTGCGACGCGGTCGAACAGCGCAACGGTCGCGCCTTTGCCGATCTGTTCACCGACGACGGCGTCTATCACGACGTGTTCTACGGCGCGTTCGCCGGCCGCGACAAGATCGCCGCGATGGTCGACGACTGGTTCTATCGCACGGCGACGGATTTCCGATGGGACATGCATGATCCCGTCAGCAACGGCACCACGCTCTATGCGCGCTACACCTTCAGCTACACATCGACCCTGCCGGAAGCGAACGGTTCGCGGGCGATGTTCGAAGGTGTTGCGATCATGACGCTGCGCGACGGCAAGATCGTGAATTACCACGAGGTCGCCAACACCGCGCCGGCGTTCGTCGATCTGAAGTTTGCGCCGGAGCGGATTGCGAAGATCGTCGGCAAGCAGGGCGCGGAGCTGAAGGCGCGGCCAGAGATGAAGCGGCATCTGGCGTAGCTGTCGTTCCGGGGCGCGCCACTTGGCGCGAGCCCGGAATCCATTCCGCCACCATTCTTGCGGCCTGATGGATTCCGGGCTCGTGCTTCGCACGCCCCGGAATGACAGCGGGGTTACCAACAACCACTGTCATCGCCCGGTCGACCGGGCGATCCAGTACTCCAAGAAGGCTGTGATTAAATCGAGAGGCCGCGGCGTACTGGATGCCCCGCCCCAGTGCGCAACTGCGCACAAGGCGGGGCATGACACCGAGTGTTAGGAAGCGGCCTGCCACTCTTGACGCACGCTTTCGTCGCGTTCGTTGGCAGTCGCATTCGTCTTCATCGCTGCAAGTTCTTCACTTGGCAGCAACTGCCCCAGCGCCCACACAGCAGCCCCGCGCACCAATGCGCTCTCGTCTCCGAGCAATCGCCGCGCCTCTTCCGCCAAGGCTGCATCGCCGGAGTTGCCGATTGCAATCAGCACGTTGCGCAAGAAGCGATCGCGACCAATCCGCTTCACCGGCGACTTCGTGAACAGCGCGCGGAACCCTGCGTCGTCGAGCCGTGAAAGTTCAGCAAGACCGGGCGCACGCAGCTCGTCGCGTGCGGAGAGCCTGGCTTCACGTCCCTCTTGCGCAAACTTGTTCCAGGGGCACGCCGCGAGGCAATCGTCACAGCCATAGATACGGTTGCCGATCGCTTTACGAAACTCGCGCGGGATCGGTCCCTTGTTCTCGATGGTGAGATAGGAGATGCAGCGCCGCGCATCGAGCTTATAGGGGGCGGGGAACGCTGCGGTCGGGCAGATGTCGAGACAGGCGCGGCACGAGCCGCAATGATCGATCTCGGCGCCGTCGCGCGGCAGCTCTAGCGTGGTGTAGATCGCGCCGAGAAACAGCCATGAGCCGAACTCGCGCGAGACCAGATTGGTGTGCTTGCCCTGCCAGCCGAGATGGGCCGCTTGCGCGAGCGGCTTCTCCATCACCGCCGCAGTGTCGACGAACACCTTGACCTCGCAAGTCTTCCCCTCACGAGTCTTCACCTCACGAGTCGCGGTCGCGACCAGCCAGCGCGCCAGCGCCTTCAGCCGCTTCTTGACGAGGTCGTGATAGTCGTCGCCCTGCGCATAGACCGAGATCGCCGCACGCGTGCGCTCTCGCAGGATCGCGAGCGGATCCTGGTCGGGGCCGTAATTGACGCCGAGCATGATCACGCTGCGCACGTCAGCCCACAGCCCGCGTGGATCGACCCGGCGCTCCGGCTGGTTCGCGAGCCAGTCCATGTCGCCATGGCCGCCGGAAGCGATGAACTCGAGGAAATGTTTTCCAGCGTTCTCGATCGTGCCGGGCTCAGTGATGCCGATGCAGTCGAAGCCGAGCGCGCGCGCTTCGCGCGCCAGCGCCGCCTTCAGTTCAGTCGGATCGGCGTTCAGAAATCCAGGTCCACGTAGGTCCGCGACGCCGGCACGCCCGCCAGCCATTCGCTCAGCAGCGGACGGAACGACGGGCGGGATTTCACCCGCGCGTACCACGCCTTTGCTGCGTCGTCCTCGCTCCATGGCACGTCGCCCAGATAGTCGATCGCCGAGAGATGCGCCGCGGCGGCGAAATCCGCGTAAGTGGGCCGGTCGCCGGCGAGGAAGTTACGCGTCTGCGCCAGCCAGCCGATATAGGCAAGATGGTAGCGCACATTGGCCTTCGCCGCGCGCATCACGTCGGGTGAGGGCGGGCCGCCGCCATTCTCCTCGCTCATGAAGCGCTTGTAGATGCGCTCGGTGACCAGCGGGTGGGAGACTTCCTCGAAAAACTTTTCGTTGAACCAGGCCATCAGCCGGCGCACCTCGACGCGCTCGGCGATCGTCTCCGGCATCAGGCGCTTGGGGCCCATCTCGGCGCCATAGGCCTCATCGAGATACTCCGCGATGATGGCCGCGCCGGGGATCGGCGGCTGCTCGTCGTCCACCAGCACCGGCGTCGTGCCGGCCGCATTGAGCAGCAGAAATGCCTCGCGCCGTTCCCAGCTGCGCTCCTCGGCCAGCTTCAGCTCGAGCCCGTATTCGCCCGCGATCAGGCGGATGAAGCGCGAATGCGGACAGAACGGATGATGAAACAGCGTAAACATGAAGCCTTTGACTATTTGATGGTGCTTAAGAATCCATCAATGTTTGTGCGGCGCCACACTAGTCTTTCAAAACCGCGAAGCAAGGGTGCGATGCCGCATTTTGCGATTGCGGGAAAGGGGCGAATGGGCGAGAAGAGCCCCGCTTTTCCAGCGGAAATGGACCGTAAATATGTCAGATGCAATACGGGCAGTGATCCTCGGCATCATCGAGGGTGTGACCGAGTTCCTTCCTGTTTCCTCGACCGGGCACCTGCTGCTTGCGGAGCGCTTCTTCGGCCTTGGCGAGGGCGCCTTCTGGGATTCGTTTACGGTTTTGATCCAGCTCGGCGCGATCCTTGCGATCGTCGTGCTCTACTTCAAGAAATTGTGGGACGTCGCGATCGGCATGTTCACGGGTGATGCCTATGCGCGCCGCTTCGTGATCGGCGTGCTGGTGGCGTTCCTGCCTGCGGTGATCGTCGGTCTCATCGCCGGCAAATACATCAAGAGCATGCTGTTCAACCCCTGGGTCGTGTGCTTCTCGCTGATCGTTGGCGGCGCCATCCTGTTGTGGGTCGATCGGCTCGATCTCAAGGCGCGCGAGCATGACGCCACCAGGTTTCCGCTGCTGATGTATCTCTATATCGGCATCGCCCAGTGCGTTGCGATGATCCCGGGCGTGTCGCGCTCCGGTGCCAGCATCGTCGCCGCGATGTTTTTGGGTGCCGACAAGCGGGCGGCGGCGGAGTTCTCGTTCTTCCTCGCCATCCCCACCATGATCGGCGCGTTCGCCTACGATTTCTACAAGAACCGCTCCGAGATGACGATGGACCACATGGGCATCGTCGCGATCGGCTTCGTGGTGTCGTTCATCACCGCGGTCATCGTGGTGAAGGCGTTCCTCGGATACGTCACCCGCCACGGCTTCGTGGTGTTCGCCTGGTGGCGCGTCATCGTCGGCACACTCGGACTGATCGCACTGGCGCTCGGCCATTAACCTTTGACAATCTGCTGACAAGCCTCAACGCAATATCAGCTTTTGACCGGTAGGCAGTGTCCGGAGCGGGATGGCCCGCAGGCGGAGCTGAATGATGACCCTCGTCAGCGGCTGGGGGCGCTTCCCGGTCGTCGATAGCGAAGTGCTGCGGCCGCGGTCGTTCGAGGCCGTGGGTGCGGCTGTCGCTGTGACCGGCTCCGTGGCCAGGGGCAATGGCCGCGCCTATGGCGATGCCGCGATCGGCGCCGTCAGGACGATCGGGATGACCGGGTTCGACCGGGTCAGGTGGTTCGATCCGGCAACTGGCCGCATCCGGCTCGAAGCCGGCGTGCTGCTGTCCGACCTGATCGACACCTTTGGCCCGCGCGGCTTCCTGCCGTTCGTGGTGCCGGGCACGCGATTCGTATCGGTCGGCGGCGCCATCGCGGCCGACGTGCATGGCAAGAATCATCATGGCGAGGGCGGATTTGGCCGCTATGTCGACAGCATTCTGCTGCGCACCGGGGCGGGCGAGACGACCGAGATCTCGCGCGAGCAAAATTCCGATGCCTTCTTCGCGACCGTCGGCGGCATGGGCCTCACAGGAATCATCCTCGAAGCCACGATGCGGCTGCGTCCCGTCGAGACCGGCTGGATCCGCGAGCGGGTGATATCCGCATCCGATCTCGACGCCGCGATGCGCGCGCTCGAGGCGAGCGAGTCCGCGACCTATTCGGTGGCATGGATCGATTGCGTGGCGCGAGGGCGCGATCTCGGCCGCTCGTTGATCTATCTCGGTGAGCACGCCCGCGCCGACGAGCTTACTGAGGACGCCGATCGCTTTCCAATCGGCAAAAATCCCCACCTCGCCGTGCCCTTCGATCTGCCGTCGATGACGCTCAACCGCTTGAGCGTCCGTGCCTTCAACGAGCTCTACTACCGCATGGGCGCAAGGCGCGCCGGCGGCGACCATGTGGTCTCGCTCTATCCGTATTTCTTTCCGCTCGACAGCATCGCTGACTGGAATCGCATCTACGGACGGCGCGGCTTCCTCCAGCATCAATGCGTGATCCCGGAAGCTGGCGCGCGCGCCACTCTCGGCGAGATCCTCGATCGTGTCTCGAAGCGCGGCGATGCCTCGTTCCTCGCGGTGCTGAAGAAGCTCAGTCACGGCGACGGCCTGCTGTCGTTTCCGCTGCCCGGCTACACGCTGGCGCTGGATTTCCCGATGAAGGGCGACATCCTGAACTTCCTCGACGAGATCGACCGTCTCGTCGTCGCCGCCAGCGGGCGGCTTTATCTCGCCAAGGATGCGCGGCAGTCGCGTGCGACGTTCGAGGCCGGCTATCCCGCGCTGTCGCGCTTCAACGCGATCCGCAGATCGCTCGATCCCGCCAAAAACATTCGCTCCAGACTTTCACAACGCCTGTTCGATGAGGTTTAAGCCGTGACATCACGCAAGACCGTTCTGGTGCTCGGTGCCTCCTCCGATATCGGCCGCGCCGCGGCACGCGCCTTTGCCAAGGCGGGATACGATGTCGGCCTCGCCGGCCGCGAAATTGCCGCGCTGGAGCCCGACGCCGCGGATCTGCGCGCGCGCTACAGCATCGAAGCGAGCACGTGGAGATTCGACGTGCTCGACACGGGATCATTCGATGGCTTTGTCGCCGGCCTTCCCGTGTTGCCTGATGTCGTCGTCTCGATCATCGGCCTCCTCGGCGTCCAGCAAGATGCCGAGAGAGATCTCGCGCACGCCACCACGATCATGCGCTCGAACTACGAGGGACCGTCGCTGATCCTCGGCCTGTTCGCCGAAAAATTCTTAGGCCGCGGCAATGGCACGATTGTCGGCGTGTCGTCGGTGGCAGGCGATCGCGGCCGCGCCTCGAACTATGTCTACGGCTCGGCCAAAGCCGGCTTCTCGGCTTTCCTGTCCGGCCTGCGCGCCCGCGCCAGCCGCGGCGGCGTGCATGTCGTCACCGTAAAGCCCGGTTTCGTCCGGACAAAAATGACGGAAGGCATGAAGCTGATCGGCCCGCTCACCGTCGATGCGCCTGTCGTCGGCGATGCGATCCTGGGCGCGGTCGAGAAGAAGACCGATGTCGTCTATGTCAGCGGCAAATGGCGTCTCGTGATGTTCATCATCAAGACGCTGCCGGAGGCCGTGTTCAAGAAGCTGAAGTTTTGAGGCTGCTGCAGCTCGCGCCACAAGCTCGTCATGCCCGGCCTTGTGCCGGGCATCCACGTTCTTAGCATCCGCGTTAACAAAGACGTGGATGGCCGGGTCAAGCCCGGCCATGACGGCGCGGAAGGCTCACACGCTCTTGCGCTGGAACTGGCCGGCGGCGCGGAAGCGCCAGAGATATTGCGGGGCGATCGCTTCCAGCGAATCGGGGGTGATGCCGAGGCCTTCCAGCGTCAGGCCGGCAGCCTTGGCCGCATCCGACACGACGTTGTCGCGCTCGAGCAGCGTGACCTGGTCCGGCGTCAGCTTGAAGGCCCCAGGCGCAAATTGCAGGAAGTTGGCCTGGAAGCGGGCGAGGCCGAACGACAGCGGCACCAGCATCGGCTTGCGATCGGCAATGGCGACGATGGCCTCGATGATCTCGCGCATGGTCAGCACCTCCGGCCCGCCGAGCTCGTAGGTGGCGCCCGCCTTGGCCTTGCCGTCGACGGCATCGGCAATCGCTGTGGCGACGTCGCCGACATAGACCGGCTGCATCCGGGTGCTCCCGCCGATCAGCGGCAGCACCGGCGAGATCCGCGCCAGCGCCGCAAAGCGGTTGGTGAACTGGTCCTCGGGGCCGAACATCACGGAGGGGCGGAAGATCGTGGCCGACGGCACGGCAGCCGTCACCGCCGCCTCGCCGGCGGCCTTGGCCCTGGCATAGCGCGAGGGCGATTCGGCATCGGCGCCGATCGCGGAGACGTGGATCAGCCTTGCGCCGACGGCGGCTGCCGCCTTGGCGACGGTCTCGGCGCCCTTAGCCTGGACGGCGTCAAAGGTCTGCCCGCCGCCCTCGGTGAGGATGCCGACCAGATTGATCACGACATCCGAATCGCGCACCGCCGCCTCGACCGAGGCCGGATAGCGCAGATTGGCCTGGATGGTGTGGACCTGGCCGACCTTGCCGGAGGGCTGGAGGTACCCGGCCAGTTCCGGCCGCCGCACCGCGACCCGGATCCGGTAATCCCGCTTGCACAGCGCGCGGACGACATTCCGGCCCAAAAACCCCGATCCGCCGAAAACCGTGACGAGAGTTTCCAGATTCGATGCCATGAGATCTATTCCCGGGGTCCATTCCTGCGGAAGAGCAGAGTGTTGTCAGGCTTGTATCGGCCCGGTTTGCAATGCGCAATCGGCAAGCCGAACCATGAATTGACAACAGCGTCACTGAACCGTAGTAACCGCCTCCGTGCCCCAAACGGCATGCCCAGGTGGTGGAATTGGTAGACGCGCTGGCTTCAGGTGCCAGTGGCTTAACGGCCGTGAAGGTTCGAGTCCTTTCCTGGGCACCAGCTTTTTTCTTTGGATACCCCCAAGGTGCAGTCCGAAGGTTGGTAGGCGCTCACCCGTCGCGGGTGCCGGCGGCAGCTTGGTCCGCAATAATGTTGCGGAATCGTCCTAAAGTCATCGGAGCCGGCTCTTTCCGTTCATCGCGGCGATAACGATATTGGTCTCGACGGTTCCGTGCGGATTGTGATTTCGTTGGCAAAAGGGCCAAAGGATTCGAGACTATGGCAACACTCGACATCAGTCGCTTGACGCCCAAGGAACGGCTCGACCTCATCGGCGAGCTCTGGGACAGTCTCTCCGCTGCCGACGTGACGTTGACCGCGGCGCAGGTGACCGAGCTCGACCGTCGGCTTGCGACGTTTGACGCGGACCGTCGCGAAGCGATCCCCTGGGAGGATATCGACACCGAGCTTGACCGCCGGTCCCGATAAGTGGCCAAGATTCTTTTTACGCTTGCGGCGAGGGCGGACCTCGCCGAGGCCGTCCGTTGGTACGACACCCACGCTCCGCAGGTCGTGCCGCAATTTCGTGAGGCCTTGCGCACAGCGCTGATGCGGATCGCGGAGAATCCGAAGCAGTTTCCGCCGGCTCTCAAGAACACACGCCGCGCTTTGCTACGCCGCTTCCCTTACATTCTCGTATTTCGTGAGACGCACGATGCGGTCTATGTCATTGCGGTGTTTCATACGAGTCGCGATCCCCTAGTTTGGAAGCAGCGCTCGTAGCATCGCCAAGCGTTCAAGAATTTGGTCCCAGCGGAATTGCTTTGCTTTTCGATTGAACGATTAAAGCGAGGGCTCGCGACGGCTGGGTTCAAGCCTCATCGAAACTTCACTTTCAGCGGCCGATTTTCTTGATGCATGTGGGTTCGCCGCTGGGGTGAGGGGTGCAATCCCAGTCGGGTCCAAAGCCCGCACCAGCGTTCCGCTGTGGTAAGAAAGGATAGTAAATTACAACCGCCGCAAAAATGGTCGTAGCGATAATTGCTGACGCCAGCATCCACATGATGCCCGCGCGATCGGGATTCCACTGGAGCCGCCGAACCAATCGATGCTTCCTTGGATTGGGGTGTTTCACGGTGGTGTCATCGATGCGGAATCAGCCGTGACAGCGGTTTAAGTCTCATCGAACTCGTCGCCTCCGGTGACAGAGAGATCCAGCCCGTCATCGACCGCGTCAACAAACAGGCGTGTCCCGTCATTGAACTCAATCCCGATCTCTTTTGGCCGGTGACGCCACATCACCTTTACGACTTTTCCTCGAAGCAACTCCGTTAGTCTCGTCGCTTCGTCATCCAAATTGCGGGTCATGGACAGCGATCCTCTCGACAGGGTTGACCCGGTCACGACTGTGGGTCGGCGAAACATTCGATCGCAAGGGCCAGCTCAAGGTCGACCAGCTTCGCCAGAGTGGCCACGGGTAGCTCGTCACCCAAGTATCCGTCGCCAAAAAACTGGATGATTACCTGCGCTGTGCCGCCCGTCGATTTGAGGTCGGCGAAAAACGTCTTGTGAGGCTCAAGTCTATCGACAAATCTCGTCACCTCTGCGGCATACCATTGATCCACGAGACTGCACCGGAAGCAGTGTCTCCATCGCGTATCGTGGTAATTTCCCTGGAGGAGAGTGCCCTTCGGGGTCTTCCTGGGCTCTCCAACACGATGACCAAAGTGCGCGTCCAACCCAAGCGCGGTGCTAATGTCTGTGGGCTCCAACGTTGGGTGCACAATAAATAGCTCAATATCGATCCGTCGCGGCGGACCCCCTTCTGCGGCCTTAGCTTCAAACTGTTCCGTCACATCGTACTCCTGGCGCGGCTCGAACCGGCTTGAAAACGGTACACAACGCCGGTTCCTACCGGACGGCTGAAAATCCCAGCAAATTCGGGCTTTCTCGATGGTCGCAATCCGGTCCTTTCCTGGGCACCACTTTAAGTCGGTGCGACCGTTATTCGGCAGCGCCACCTCGTAGAAAATCTAGTCTTTTGGTCCCGTTTACGGATCACGTCTGGTCGACGTTGCCGGTAAATTCCGCCTCCAGTCGGTCAAAAACCTCAGAAATCGGCTTTACCCGACCCGTCTCGGCGTCGTCGAGCCCGCGTGCGATCGCGGCGTCTAGCGCAACCAGCCTTGTGGCAAGGTTTTCATGGGCGTTGCCCGAGCCCGCTCGTATCGCCATGCTGCTTCTCCTCCAGTGCCCTCAGACCACGCTCCGCCCCGCCCTTTCCACCACCGCCTTCTGCACAAAATACATCGCGGCCAGCGTGATGATCGTCGTGGTGACGACGACATAGCCGATCCGCTCGAAATGCAGCAGCGAACCATCCGGCTGTTGCGAGATGATCGCGGCCGCGAGCACCGAGCCGAGCCCGCCGGAGAACTGCTGGAGCGAGGCGCTGACCGCGCTGAACGAGCCGCGTTGGCTCTGATCGGGGATCGCCGATATCAGCGCCTGCGACGGGATCATGCGCGAGAAGATGCCGACGAACAGCAGCACGTTGACGATGATCGCGGTCACCAGCGAGACGTGGCCGAGATGGGTGTAGATCAGCACCATGACGACGGTCATCGCGCAGCCGAACACGAAGGTCGGATATTTGCCGAAGGCGTCGCTGGCGCGGCCGACCAGCGGTCCCGTGACGATGCTGAACAGGCCGGAGACCAGATAGATCGTCGGCAGATGCACGATGTCGATGCCGATATTGTTCACGGTGAAGGCGCTGGAATACGGCATCAGCATGTAGCCGCCGGTCGCCAGCAATGTCGTGACCGCGAAGGCCAGCGTGTAGCGCGGCTCGCCGATGGTCGCGACCAGATGGTGGAACGGGTTCTTGTCCTGCTTCAGCTTCAGGTGCGCGTCGACCGGCTCCATGGCGAAGGCGATGACGGCGATCGCCAGGATCGACAGGGCGATGATCGCAAAGAAGCAGACATGCCAGCTCCAGTGACTGGCGAGAAACAGTCCGGCCGGAACGCCCAGCACCTGGCTCGCGGCGAACGCCGTCTGCACGAATCCCATCACGCGGCCGCGCAAATGCAGCGGAAACAGATCGGTGACGATGGCCAGCACGATCGAGCCGATCACGCCGCCAAACAATCCGGTCACGACCCGGCCGAGCAGCAGCACGTGGTAGGTCTGCGCCAGCGCGCAGAGCAGCGTTCCGAGCGTGAAGCCGACATAGAAGAACAGCAGCAGCCGCTTGCGATCGAACCGGTCGGCAAAGCCGGCGGCGAGGATGCCGGAGAGTCCGGCGCTGAACGCATAGGCCGACACCGCGACGCCGAATTGCCCGGCGGTGATGTCGAGCGAGGGCATCAGGATGGCGCCGAGCGGCGACATGATGATGAAATCGAGGATGATCGTGAACTGGGCGAACGCGAGCAATGCCACGAGGAGCGACTGGTAGCGCGAAAAGCCGCGCTGGCGTTGCTGTTGATCGTCGATCGGCGCGGCGAGCGTCTGGTCTGTCATGGCACCTGATGCGTGTGAGAAGCTGGGCTCAGATAGGGTGGGCAAGCGCGATTTCCACGGGCACCGGCCTCAAGTTCCGCTGGTATATCGCGCGCACGCCGGATTGTGGGATCCCGGCAACACAGCCTGGCGGCGGACCCTCTCGGCCGCCGTTCGGCCGGTCGAATTAAGCCGCCCTTAGCGAATGCTCCCTAGGCTCGCGGCCGTCCATTTTCCTGCTCCCCGGCCTCCCCAGCCCTTGGGCCGGCCGTGTCGCGGGCAGTCAGAGCGTTTTCGGATGGAGCAGCCCGTCAGGCAGTACGATCGGAGCGAGGCCGCGCCGCAGGCCATTGCTGGGCCCGGGCGCACCCTCGTCATCGATCTCGAGGGCGCCCTGTTGCGCTCGGAGCTGCTGATGGAGGCGCTGTTCTCGAGTCCCGCGCGCATGCTGGCCCGCTTCGGTGCGGGGGGGCGCGCCGGCATGGCGGCGCTCACGGATATTCTGGCGCGCGCCGAGCTCGACTACGCCCAGCTTCCCTACGATGCCGACGTGCTGAACCAGGCGCTGGCGGCGCGGGCGCGCGGCGCCAAGATTTTCCTGGTCGCCGGCCGCTTCGCCGAGCACGCCACGGGCATCGCCGCGCATCTCGGTTTTGACGGCGTCGTTACGCCCGTCGATCTTGCTGCGGGCGACGATCTGCCGTTCGATCGCGCCGCGATCGAGCGCATCGCGCATCGAAGCCGCGGCCGCGCGAGCCTGAATACCTGGGCGAAGGCGCTGCGGGTCTATCAGTATGCCAAGAACACGCTGGTGTTCGTGCCTGTCATCACGGCGCATCAGCTGAACCTTGCCACGCTCGGCACCACGCTGCTGGCGTTCCTGGCGTTCTCGGCCTGTGCGTCGGGCGCCTATCTGATGAACGATCTGCTCGACCTCGCCGCCGACCGCGAGCATCCGACCAAGCGCCATCGCGCGCTCGCGGCGGGCGACTTGCCGATCTCCTCGGCGCTATCGGCGATCCCCGCGCTGTGGCTGTTTGCCTTCGCCGCCAGCCTCTGCATCTCCTTGACCTTCCTCGGCGTGCTCGCCGCCTACCTTGCCACCACCATCGCCTATTCGCTTGTGCTCAAGCGCAAGATGCTGGTCGATGTCGTCACGCTCGCCGGCCTCTACTCCTTGCGCATCGGCGCGGGCGCGGTCGCGGCCGGTGTCATGCTGTCGGAATGGCTGATGGTGTTCTCGCTGTTCGTGTTCACCTCGCTCGCGCTGATCAAGCGCTTCAGCGAGCTCAGCATGCGCCATGGCGAGGGCCTCGCCGATCCCTCCAACCGCGACTACCGCATCAGCGATCTGCACATCATCGCCGCGATGGCGGCCGCGAGCGCGATGAATGCGGTGACGGTGTTCGCGCTCTACGTCTCGTCCTCCGCGGTGACGCCGCTCTACAGCCGTCCCCGGCTGCTGTGGCTGCTCGCGCCCCTGCTGCTCTACTGGTTCGGCCGCGCCCTGATGATCGCGCATCGCCGCGAGATGCCCGACGATCCCATCATCTACGCCTTCCGGGACGGCGCGAGCCGCACCACCGTGGCGGCGATGGTCTGCATCATGCTGGCGGCGATCTGATGAGCCTGGCGATATCGAGCCTGGGTACCGCGAGCCGGAAGGGCTTGCGGGCGCTCTCGCCTGCGATCGTGGATACGCTGGTGATTGCGGCGTTCGCGGCCGTGGTGTCCCTGCTGCGCACCGGCTTCGCCTTCGGCATCTGGAACAACCTGTTCCATCTTCCGATCGTCGCCGGGCTCGGCAACGAGCCGCAGTTTCACGATGACGCCTTCATCCAGTCCCTGCGCTATTTCGCCTCCGGCGTCTGGATCCTGCTGAACGACACCCAGAAGGACGTGGGGCAGACGGAAGTGCTGTTCTTCGTCCTGAATTATCTGTCGCGCCTGTTGTCTTTCGTCGGGTTCCTGTGCTGCGCCTCGCTGCTCGGCGTCGTCACGCGGCGCGACAAGATCGCCTTCAGCCTGATCCTGTGCGCGATCGCGTTCCTCGACGGTTACGGCCGGGCCGGCATGGGCGGACTGTTCGTGAACTATTTCACGCATTCCGAGATCGCCAACGGCACCGTCCTGCTCGCAATCTATTTCGCGGCGCGAGGATGGTTCACGTCGGCGGCCATTGCCTGCGGTGTCACGTTCTTCGTCAATGCCTTCGTTGCCGTCTGGCTGGCGCCGCTGCTGGTTCTCGTCGCGGTCACCTCGATGCTTCGAGGCGAGACGACGCTGCGGACCGTCTGCTGGCGGACCCTCGCCGGGCTCGTGATCTCGCTCCCCGTTGCCTATCCGGTCTTGCATGCCGTGCTCGGCAATCCCGAGTTCGGCAAGCCGCCCGGTTTCGACTATCCGGCCTATCTCCGTGAATATTATGCCGGCCATTCGCTGATCGCGGCGGTCGATCTCGACAGCATCCTCGTGATGGTCGCGGTGATCGCCGCCGGCGCCGCCGCGTTGGCGTGGTTCGGCGCCCGGGCGCGCGCGTTGTGGGCGGCCTATCTCGGCGCGCTCCTGGTCTATGCGGTCGGTATCGTCATTCCATTTGTCTCCGGTGCGAATCTCATTCTCAATCTTCAGCTGCTGCGGTCTGGGACGCAGATCTATCTGTTGGCCGGACTTGCCATGGCGGCGCTCGCGACCAACTGGCTGAGCCGTGACCGTGCGATCGCCTTCCTCCCGGGGTGCCTGATGGTGCTCTGCCTTGGCATCAACGGCATCGCAATCGCGCTCGTCGTTCCGCTGGTTGTGGGCGTGATCCTGGCCGCGGGCGTGACGGACGACGCGCCCGCCTCGCATCGCCGGTTCGGCTATGCGGCGTTGGCGCTGGCGGGTCTGGTGCTATGGCCGCTTGCGGTCTGGCAGAACGTCGCCGTTAACCGCCTCTTCAACGATGCGGTCGGTGAGTGGCAGGACGTCGGCAATTGGGCGCGCGCTGCGACACGGACCGATGCGATCTTCCTGCCGCTATCCCATCGCGCGGAAACCACGACGGCGCATCCCGGGGACCTCGCGCTCGCGCGAGTGACGATCTTCGAATTCGTGGCGCATCGCCGCATCTGGGTCGACCAGAAGCGCGGCGCCGCCGCGATGTGGACGCCGTCCTACTACCCGATCTGGCACGAGCGCATGACCGAGACGGAGGCGCTGGAGTCCCACGCCGCACGATTGGCCTATGCCGCGGGGCACGGCATCGATTACGTCGTCGATCGCTGCGAGACATTGTCCTCGCAGCGTGACGTGGTGTTCCGGACCGGACGGCTCTGCGTCTCGGCCGCCGAACGCGCGCCGGCCGGTTGAAATACGGCCCCGATGCTTGCGCCGACCGTGGCCAGCAGCTACATCGCGGCGCGCAAGGCTGCTGGCGGATCTCCGGTCCGACCGGCCCTCGCCAGTTGCCGCTTCAGGCATTAATTTGATCTAGCGCCGATTCGATTGAGGGTTTGAAACGCCATGACCGTACGCCTGCATCGCGGCGACCTGCCTGACCTCACCCGCTACACCGGCGCGGTGGCGATCGACACCGAGACCATGGGGTTGAACCCGCACCGCGACCGGCTCTGCGTGGTCCAGCTCTCGCCCGGCGACGGCAGCGCCGACGTGGTGCAGATCCCCAAGGGCCACACCGACGCGCCGAACCTGAAGGCCCTGCTGGCCAATCCCGCCATCACGAAGATCTTCCATTTCGCCCGGTTCGACGTCGCGGTGCTGTACCAGAGCCTCGGTGTGATGACCGGGCCGATCTACTGCACCAAGATCGCCTCCCGCCTGACCCGCACCTATACCGACCGCCATGGCCTCAAGGACCTCGTGCGCGAGGTGCTCAATATCGACCTCTCCAAGCAGCAGCAGTCCAGCGACTGGGGTTCCGACAGCCTGAGCGAGCCGCAGCTTGCCTACGCTGCCTCGGACGTGCTGCACCTGCACGCCCTGCGGGAGCGGCTCGACGCCATGCTGGTCCGGGAGGGCCGCACCGCGCTGGCCAAGGCCTGTTTCGACTTCCTGCCGACCCGCGCCCTGCTCGACCTCCAGGGCTGGGCGGAAGAGGACATTTTCGCGCACTCCTGAGCCGTTTAGCGGCACCCAGGCTGAGGCTGCCGCCCCGTTTCGGACACTTTCGTAACGGCCTGTCCAAAGCTGGTATGCCCAAGGCTGCCTATTCCAAAGGCTGCATATTCCTGAGGTCGCGGGTACAATGGGGCGCCCTCGATTGGAGCCTTCTGACCAGGCAAGCGATGCCCCCGGAGCAGCGGTGAACTCGGCCCAGTTTCCAACCTACGACGCCGCGCTTGCGGCGAAGTTTGCCCGCGCGGCGCGCCACAGCCGCCTGGTGCGGTTTCTGCGCATCGCGGTGCCGGTGACCGTGGTTCTGGCCATGGCCTCGATCGTCGCGGTCTCGACCTTCCTCAACCCCTTCACCATGATCCCCGTGAAGGTCGATTCCGGAAACATGGTGGTGACCGGCACCAGGATCACGATGGAATCGCCGCATTTGTCCGGCTTCACACCGGACCAGCGGCCCTACGAGCTCTGGGCCAAGACCGCGACGCAGGACATCACGGATCCCGACCACGTCGATCTCAATGACCTCAAGGCAAAGGTGCTGATGGAAGACCAGTCGACCCTGTTTCTGGATGCCCGCACCGGTCGCTTCGACAACAAGCAGCAGCAGCTCGATCTGCACAAGGACATCTTCCTGCGCACCTCGACCGGCTACGAGGCGCGGTTGAACTCGGCTTTCGTCGACATGAACAAGGGCACGGTCTCCTCCGATGACCACGTCGACGTCAAGCTGACCAACGGCACGCTGACCGCCGACCGGCTGCGCATCACGGAGGGCGGCGACGTCATCCGCTTCGAAGGCAATGTCGTGATGCATCTGGACAAGATCAGCACGGATGACGCGGCGCCCGCGCCGGTCGAGCAGCCCGCGCCAGCGCCTGTGAAGTCCAAGAACAAATCTGCGAACTCAAAGTGATTTTCATGACTGATTTTTTTTCGCGCAACGACAGCAGGCGTCGCGCCATCGTCGCCGCGATCGCGCTTGGCGGCGCTGCACTGATTGCGGCCGGTGCAGCCCTCGCGCAAAGCACGATGCAAGGCGTGCCCAATGCGATGCAGGGCTTTTCGCAGAACCGCGATCAGCCGATCCAGATCGAGGCCGCCTCGCTTGAGATGCGCGACAAGAAGAAGGAAGCGACCTTCGCCGGCAATGTGAAGGTCGTGCAGGGCGACACCACCATGACCTCGAAGACGCTGGTGGTGTTCTACGAATCGAGCAGCGACAAGGCCGCCGCGCCGCAGGCTGCGCCGGCCCAATCCGCTTCTGCAAAAGGCCAGAAGGCGGCGCCGATGCAATCGGCGACACCGGGGCCGGGCGGCGCCTCCTCGATCAAGCGGCTGGAAGCGCGCGGCAGCGTCGTCGTCACCCAGAAGGACCAGGTGGTGACCGGCGAGACCGCGGTGTTCGACACCAAGACCAACCTCATCACCATGCTCGGCGGCGTCGTGCTGACGCAGTGCCAGAACGTGCTGCGCGGCGACCGCCTCATGGTCGACATGACCACCGGCGTCTCCCGGGTGGAATCCGACAGCGGCAAGGTGCAGGGCCTGTTCATCCAGTCCCAGGGCGGCGCGAACGGCAAATGCGGAACGCCGGTAGCCCCGGGCGCGGGCTCGCCCTTGCAGTTGCCCGGTTCAGGTAAACAAAAGTAAATTCAAGAGCTTGGCCCAGGTGCGGCCGATCCGAGGTTGAAGCTTGCCCGGCGAGGCTGTATCTAGCGCGCAGGGCTTTCTAAGCGGGGTCCGCCGCTTTTCGGGCGTGTTTCACTGGGCATGAGACATCCCTACACTCATGCTGCGTCGGCGAAGCAAGCGGCCGGCGCGGCAGACCGCGCGAGCACCGCGCAGGATCCGTAAAGAAGGCGGGGATGGTCGATCTATTCAGCATGTTCCGTCGGCGCCCCGCCAAGCGCGGCCGGCCAGGATTTGCCCGTCAGGACATTACCGCGCTCGGTGACAGCGTCGGGGGCCTGGTGGCGAGCCCGGTGCGGGACGCGCCGCCGATTGCCCGTGACCAGCCCATGCAGGCCTCGGACCCTTATGGCGTTGAGGCCCGGCCGCGGACGCGTCAGCCGGCCGCTCAACCGCCCAAAGCCAAATCCAGCGCCAGGCCCACTGCAAAGTCCAACGGCACAAGCGGACCGCAACTCCTGAAGCGGCCGGGTTTCCTGGCTGTGCATAGCGTGGAAAAGAGTTTCGGCAGCCGCCAGGTCGTGCGCGGCGTCAGCATCTATGTGCGGCGCGGCGAAGCGGTCGGCCTGCTTGGCCCGAACGGCGCCGGCAAGACCACCGTGTTCTACATGATCACCGGGCTGATCAAGGCCGATCGCGGCGCGATCGAGCTCGACGGTCACGACGTCACCAAGCTGCCGATGTATCAGCGCGCGCGGCTCGGCATCGGCTATCTGCCGCAGGAAGCCTCGATCTTCCGCGGCCTCACCGTCGAGCAGAACATCCGCGCCGTGCTCGAAGTGGTCGAGCCCTCGCGCAAGAAGCGCGAGCAGCAGCTCGACTCCCTGCTCGACGAGTTCAACATCACGCGGCTGCGGAAATCGCCGTCGATCGCGCTGTCCGGCGGTGAGCGCCGCCGCGTCGAGATCGCGCGCGCGCTCGCGACGCGTCCGAACTACATGCTGCTCGACGAGCCCTTCGCCGGCATCGATCCGATTGCGGTCGGTGACATTCAGGACCTGGTTCGCCATCTCACCAATCGCGGCATCGGCGTGCTCATCACCGACCACAATGTGCGCGAGACGCTCGGCCTCACGGACCGCGCCTATATCGTCTATGCCGGTGAAATCCTGACGGAGGGGAGCCCGGACGAGATCGTCGCCGATCCGGATGTTCGTCGCCTTTACCTTGGCGAGGAGTTCCGCCTCTAGCCCTTTTTTCCATTTCGTCAAGGCGTGTACATCGGGCCAGGACTAAGATAAGCAAGAATTGGACCAATTTTTTGGGAACGGTTCTTGTTAGATGGCGCTTACGCAGAGATTAGAGTTCCGGCAATCGCAGTCGCTGGTCATGACGCCGCAGCTGATGCAGGCGATCAAGCTGCTGCAATTGTCCAATCTCGATCTCACCACCTTCGTGGAGGAGGAGCTCGAGCGTAATCCCCTGCTGGAGCGGGCCAATGACGAGGCCCCCGGCGGCGAAGCCCCGGCCGAGGCCGGCCAGTTCAGCGACAACGATGGCGATGATTCAGGCAGCCAGGGTGCTGATGACGGTTTTGGCGGCAGCGGCAACGCCTTCGAGCCGGGCCAGGAAGAATGGATGAGCAAGGATCTCGGCACCCGCGCCGAGATCGAGCAGACCCTGGACACGGGCCTGGACAACGTCTTCTCGGAGGAGCCCGCCGAGACGGCGGCGCGCAACGCCCAGGACGTCGCGCCGACCACCTACACGGAATGGGGCGGCGGCGCCTCCGGCGACGAGGACTACAATCTCGAGGCCTTCGTCGCGGCGGAAACCACGCTGGGCGACCATCTTGCCGAGCAGCTCTCGGTTGCCTTCACCGGTGCGGCGCAGCGCATGATCGGGCAGTATTTGATCGACCTCGTCGACGAGGCCGGCTATCTGCCGGGCGATCTCGGGCAAGCCGCCGAACGGCTTGGCGCGTCGCAAGCCGACGTCGACGGCGTTCTTGCCGTGCTGCAAAAATTCGATCCGCCCGGCGTCTGCGCGCGCAACTTGAGCGAATGCCTGGCGATCCAGCTCCGCGAGCTCGACCGCTACGATCCCGCGATGCAGGCGCTGGTCGAGCATCTCGATCTCCTTGCCAAGCGCGACATCGCAGGTCTGCGCAAGGTTTGCGGCGTCGACGACGAGGACATCGCCGATATGATCGGCGAAATTCGCCGCCTCAATCCCAAGCCCGGCATGAAGTTCGGCTCGGCGCGGCTGCAGACCATGGTGCCGGACGTTTATGTCCGCCCGGGTCCGGACGGTGGCTGGCATGTCGAGCTCAACAGCGACACCTTGCCGCGCGTGCTGGTGAACCAGACCTATTATTCCGAGCTCTCGAAGAAAAAAGGCAAGGACGGCGACAAGTCGTATTTCACCGACGCGCTGCAGAACGCGACCTGGCTGGTGCGCGCGCTCGACCAGCGCGCCCGTACCATCCTGAAGGTTGCAACCGAGATCGTGCGCCAGCAGGACGGCTTCTTCACGCACGGTGTCGCGCATCTGCGGCCGCTGAATCTGAAGGCCGTCGCCGACGCCATCCAGATGCATGAATCCACGGTGTCGCGCGTCACCGCCAACAAATACATGGCGACAAATCGCGGCACATTCGAGTTGAAATATTTCTTCACGGCGTCGATCGCCTCGGCCGACGGCGGCGAGGCGCATTCGGCCGAAGCCGTGCGTCACCACATCAAGCAGCTGATCGATTCGGAGCTACCGGCCGCGATCCTGTCGGATGATACCATCGTGGAACGCTTGCGCGCCTCGGGCATTGATATTGCCCGCCGCACGGTCGCGAAGTACCGCGAAGCCATGCGCATTCCGTCCTCGGTGCAACGCCGTCGTGACAAGCAGAGCGCTCTTGGTAACGTCCTTTCCACCGCAATGTCCGATCGCTCCCGCAACACCGAACCGGCCTGATTGCGCTGGCGCGAAATCGCGCTACTCTCATCCTCCCTGTCGCGACCGATCCAAGCACGCGCATGATCCGGAAAAGTGTCCGGCGGTTTTCCGGCCAGATCATGCGCAGGGAACAACCCGAGCTGCGATGACGCAGTCATGGCAGCTCGGCGTCAAACCAAGCGAGGCATCACATGACTCTTCGGATTTCGGGCAAGAGCGTCAGCGTTGGCGAGGCCCTGCGCGGCCGCGTGACCGACCGGACCGATGAGGTCCTGCGTAAATATTTCGACGGCAATTATTCCGGCCACATCACCCTGAGCAAGGATGGCTTCGGCTTCCGGACCGATTGCGCGCTGCATCTCGATTCGGGAATTACGCTGGAGGCCGAATCGAACGCGCCGGACGCCTATGCCAGCGCCGACCAGGCTCTGATCATGATCGAGAAGCGGCTCAAGCGCTACAAGAGCCGGCTCAAGGACCGTTCGGCCCGCAAGACCCATGTCGCTTCCGCGGCGCTGGCTGCGCTCGACGCGACTGCTTACGTGCTCGAGGCGCCGGGCGAGGGGGAGGACGACGACGAGGTCACCGGCTACAGCCCGGTGATCATCGCCGAGGCCACGACGTCGCTGAAGCAGATGTCGGTCAGCGAAGCCGTCATGGAACTCGACCTCAGCGGGGCACCCTGCCTGGTATTCCAGCACGGTTCCTCGGGCCGGGTGAACATCATCTACCGCCGGGCCGACGGCAATGTCGGCTGGATCGACCCCCCGGGCGCCAAATCGGGCGGCTAGGAGTCCCGTATCAACCACAGCCCTTAACAATGAGCAGGGCAAAGCCGCACGCGGGAGTTGGCACCGGGATTGCGTTGGAGTAGAAGCGCCCCAACATCAGGATCGGGGCTAAGTCCGCCTCCTGCTTCACCTTCTTGACGCCGGCCGGGCTCGATCTGATCGAGCCGGCCAATTCGGAACCTGACGGTTTAATTCACCTCGGAACACTTCCATGCCGATTACCGATCTGGTCGCGCCCGAGGCGATACTTCCGGCATTGAAGGTCAACAGCAAGAAGCAGGCGCTCCAGGAGCTCGCAGCCAGGGCAGCGGAGCTGACCGGCCAGAACGAGCGCTCCGTGTTCGAGGTGCTGCTCCAGCGCGAGAAGCTCGGCACCACCGCGGTCGGTTACGGCGTCGCCATTCCCCACGGCAAGCTGCCCAAGCTGGAAAAGATTTTCGGCCTGTTCGCCCGGCTCGATCGCCCGATCGATTTCGAGGCGATGGACGGCCAGCCGGTCGACCTCGTCTTCCTGCTGCTCGCCCCCGAAGGCGCCGGCGCCGATCATCTCAAGGCGCTCGCCCGCATCGCCCGCCTGCTGCGCGACCAGGACATCGCCAAGAAGCTCCGCGCCTCGCGCGATGCCCAGGCGATCTACTCGGTGCTGGCGCTGCCGCCGGCGACCGCGGCGTAATCGCTCGTCATCGAGCGCGTAGCTGTCTCAACGCCGTCATTGCGAGCGCAGCGAAGCAATCCAGAGTCCCTCCGCGGAAAGATTCTGGATTGCTTCGCTGCGCTCGCAATGACGACGCGGAAACATCACCGGCGCCGCCCGTGCGCTTCAGCAGACCGTCGGCAGCAGGTGCCGGACTTCGTCGAGCAGTTCGGGCATCGCCGTCTTGTCACCCGCGAGGTGCTTGAGCAGAGCACTCTGGAATAGACCGTCGAACAGTGCATAGAGCGCGGCTGGCGACGACGCCGGCCGCTTGCCGCCGAGCTCGGCATAGCGGGAGGCGATGCGCCAGATCATCGCTTCCAGGCTCTTGTCGATCTCGAGCACGTCCTTGCGAAACGCCGCCTCGAACATCGCCTGCGAGCGCAGGTCGTACCAGAGGCGGTGCATACGGGCTTCGTTCTGCAGGGTTGCGGCGAGCTTGGCGAGGAAACCTTCCGTCAATTCGTCGCGGCTCGTTGCTGTTGCGACGACATCATCATATCGCGTCACGCACTTCGCCTTGTAGTGGCGGACGCAGCAGCAGATCAGGTCGAGCTTGTCGCTGAAATAATAGTGGAACACGCCGTGCGTGAACGCCGAGTTCTGCGCGATTTCGCGCAGGCTGGTGCGTGCGAAGCCGAGCTCTCCAAGCGTTTCGAGCGCGGCCTCGGCAAGCTCGATGCGCCGTGCATTGAACTTCTCGTCGCGCAGCACCTCGGCCGCATCAGCCACACGCCGGGCCGCTCCCGTCACCTGCCGCGCCATCTTGTCCTTATCCTCAGTCCCGTTCTTTCAAGGACTTATACCGCGCCGACCGCGGAATGCTCCATCCCCTCACAACCACTTCCTTTGACAACTGTCAAATTCGTTCTTGACAAGTGTCAAGCTTCTGGCGGAGGTTCGCACCAAGAATTTGGACAGTCGTCAAGACATCCGACCATGGAGGAACGCTTCGCTGGGTGTCGCCGAAAGGCTTGGCACCCAGCGACCTGGTGCGCGCCGATTGGCGCAGCACGCATCGATCAATCACCAGCAACGGAGGAGTGCGTCATGAGTGGGAAGAGCCTTGCAGGCAGGAAAGCCCTGGTCACCGGAGGTGCCCGCGGAATCGGCGCGGCCATCGCACAGGCGTTGGCGCGAGCCGGCGCCTCGATCATGATCGCCGATATCCTGGAAGAGACCGGCCGTGCCAGCGCGGCTGCAGTCGCGAAGGAAGACGTGACGACGGGATTCGTCCAGCTCGACGTCACCGATGACGCCCAATGGGAGCGGGCGATCGCCAAGACGGTCGCAACCCTCGGTGGCTACGACATCCTGATCAACAATGCCGGCATCGAGATCACGTCGCTGATCTCCGAGGTCAAGGCCGAGGACGCGCGGCGGATGTGCGACGTCAATATCGTCGGCACCGTGCTCGGCATGAAGCACGCCTTCCGTGCCATGCGCCCGGGCGGGCCGGCCGGCAAGGGCGGCGCCGTCGTCAACATCGCCTCGGTTGCGGCGACGATCGCCTTTCCCGGCATCGCGGTCTATTCGGGCACCAAATCCGCGGTCGACCGCATGACGCGGGTCGGAGCGATGGAAGCCGGCAAGCTCGGCTTCGGCGTGCGCGTGAACTGCATCTATCCGGGCCTGATACCGACCGACATGGGCATGCAGCTCGCCAACGACATCGTCAAGGTAGGACTCGCGGCTGACGTCAACGCTGCGGTCGGCTCGGTGGTCGAGCAAACCCCACTCGGCCGGCTCGCAGAGGTCTCGGACATTGGCGATGCCGCGGTGTTCCTGTGCTCGAACGAGGCGCGCTTCATCACCGGCATCGGACTGCCGGTCGATGGCGGCATGGGCATGTGACAACAAGGCCGACAACAAGCAATTTGGAGGATCGCAATGAGCGAGAAGAAGCCCGTCATCGTCTATGGCGCTTCCGGCTACACCGGCCGGCTGGTCTGCGAATACTTACGCGAGTACAACATCCCCTTCATCGCCGCCGGCCGCAGCGCTGAGAAGCTCAACGCCGCGATGAAGTCGAATGTGGCCGGCATCGAGACCGCCGACTACGAGGTGGTTAAGGTGCCGCACACCGTGGCCGCGCTGACTGAATTGTTCAAGGGCGCCTCGGTGGTGCTCAACACCGTGGGCCCCTTCGCCAAGTTCGGTGGCGAAGTGGTGCAGGCTTGCTTGGCTTCCAAGTGTCATTACAGCGACACCACCGGCGAGCAGGACTGGCTGATCACGCTCAAGCAGGAGTGGGGCGCGAAGTTCGCCAATGCCGGGCTGCTGTTGGCGCCAGGCATCGCGCAGATGTACACCACCGGCGAGATCGCCGCGCAGCTGTGCCTGGAGACGCCCGGCCTCGACACGCTTGATATCGCCGTGTTCTGGGGTGGCAGCCCGACCATCGCATCGACGCAGACCATCCTGGTCAACGCCGCGATGGCCAAGGCCTACTACCTGGAGCAAAACAAGTACGTCGAGCACCAGCCCGATGCCGGCCTCTCCACCCTCGCTATCCCCGGCCAGCACGAGCTGGCGCTGGCGCTGCCCTGGGGCGGCACCTCGCACCCGGTGTGGTTCAAGCGCGATCCGCGCGTGGCCAACGTGAAGGTGCTGGGCGGCGTGTTCAACCGCGGGCTGATGCTGGCCGTGCCGCAGATCGTCGCCGCCGCGCTGGAAGCGACCAAGGACATGAACCCCGACGACCGCTACGCCGCGTTGGCGCAGACCGCCGCCGGTGTGATGAACACCATGCCGCCGCGCGAGAACCCGCGCGTCAACAAGTCGCTGGATTCGGTGCATGCCTCCGGCCCGTTGGGGCGCGCGCACTGCGTCATCTACGGCAACAGCAACTACAAGCAGACCGGCATGTTGCAGGCCTATGCCGCGGCGCACCTGCTGCAGCAGCCTCCGAAGCGCGTGGGGTTCGCCTCCGGCTGCCAGGCGTTCGGCCATCACGAGCTGCTCGGGCAATTGCGCAGCTTCGGGCTCGTCAGCAAGCCTGTTCTGACCGTGCACGATTAAGTCAATCGCGGGTGGCGCGGACCTCCGCGTCACCCGCTGCCGCTTCGGGTGTTGATCATGCGCTTCATCGATTACCTGGACAAAGGTGCCTCGCTCGGCGCTGGCGCGCCGTGCCTGACCATGGACGGGCGCGACCTCAGCTATCGCGAGGTGCAGCGGCTGAGCTACCGCGTCGCGCGCGGGCTCGCGCGATCGGGTATTGCTGCCGGCGAGAAGGTCGCAATCCTCTCCGGCAACGATCCGGTCGCGTTTGCTTGCGTGTTCGGCATTTCCCGTGGCGGTGCGGTCTGGTGCCCGATCAATCCGCGCAACGAGGCGGTCGAAAATCGGCTCATCCTCGACCAATTCGACTGCAGCCTGCTGCTGTTCCATTCAAGCTTTGCACCGATGGTCGAGGCGGTGCGTGCAGAGCTGCCAAAGCTGCGCGCCCTCGTCTGCCTCGATGCCGAGTTATCCTTCGCCCCCTCGTTCGACAGCTGGCTCGCCGGCCTCGCCGACGACCGCTATCAACGCGAGACGGTCGACGATCTCGCGATGATTCCCGGCACCGGCGGCACCACCGGCAAGCCGAAGGGGGTCATGCTGTCGGGCCGCAATATCGAGGCTATGACGGCCCTGACGCTGATGGGCTATCCCTTCAAGGGGCGTCCGATCTATCTCGCGCTCGCGCCGCTGACCCACGCGGCCGGCGTGCTGTGTTTCCCGATCATGGCGCTCGGCGGCCGCATCGTGATCATGCATCACCCCGACATCGCCGAATTTCTCGATTTGATCGAGCGCTATCGCGTCACGCATACCTTCCTGCCGCCGACCGTGATCTACATGCTGCTCGATCATCCAAAGCTCGATTCCGCGAAGCTCGGGTCTCTGCAATGCTTCTGGTACGGTGCGGCGCCGATCTCGGCCGCGCGGCTTGCGGAGGCGCTCCAGCTTATCGGGCCGATGGCGCAGCTGTTCGGTCAGACCGAAGCGCCGATGATGATCTCGATGATGGCACCTAGCGAGCATTACAATGCCGACGGCACGATCGCGATGGAGCGTCTCGCCTCGGCCGGCCGGATCAGCCCGCTGGTGCAGGCCGGCATCATGGATGGCGACGGCAATTTGCTGCCGACCGGCGCACGCGGCGAGATCGTGGTCCGCGGTTCGCTGGTGATGGAGGGCTATTACAAAAATCCCGAGGCGACGGCGGAGGCCTCCGCGCATGGCTGGCACCACACCGGCGACATCGGTTACATCGACGATGACGGCTACCTCTATATCGTCGATCGCGCCAAGGACATGATCATCACCGGCGGGTTCAACGTCTACTCGATCGAGGTCGAGAACGCGCTGCGGGCGCATGAGGCGGTGCAGGATTGCGCCGTGATTGGCCTTCCGGACGAGAAATGGGGTGAGCGGATCGTCGCCGTGGTGCAGCCCCGCGCCGGCCAAAGCGTCGATGCGGTTGCGCTGGCGGCGTTCGTCAAGCAGCGGATCGGCAGCGTCAAGACACCAAAGCAGATCGAAGTCTGGGACGATCTGCCGCGCTCCAAGGTCGGCAAGGTGCTGAAGCCGGACATCCGCGCGCGGCTGTCGGATCGCTCAGGCGATTAGTCTAGAGGGTACGCGACAAATAGCGCACGGTCTTGCTACCGTTGTGGATGATCGCGCTGCCGACCTCGGCAAATCCCAACGCAGCGTGAAAGGCATCCGACGCCGGATTCGGAGGCTGCCGATTGACTTCGCAGACGATGCGATCGCGTCCGGCCTAACATGGGCTTGGTTGCCGGAACGTGTGGCGGCGCCTGCGGCGTAACTTAAAGCCACTCGTCCATATCGTGTGGTTCCGATCGGACCTTCGCGCGAATCGATAGTCGAGCAAAGTTGACGATTGCGAGCGGCGAATTCGCGAGCGCAGCGACAATGTCTGCACCGGTTGGCTGAGTATTTGACTCACGAAGGCCTGGTTGAGCCGACACTCTGTTGGAATCGACAGTCACCACTTGCCCCTTATCTTGATCGCTTTCGTCGAGTCCGGGCATTCCGCGCTCCGTCCTAGTCGTGATTTGAAGAAGCTCAGTCGCAGTCGTGAAGACGGTGTACTCCCTCTCCCGCTTGCGGGGGAGGGCTGGGGCGGGGGTGTCTCCGCGTTGGGAGTGTTTGAGGGCTGCGGAGAGTATCCCCGCGAGGAGGGAGCCCCCCACCCGGCGCTTCGCGCCGACCTCCCCCGCAAGCGGGAGAGGTTGAGGGAGCCCGTGGCTCGATCGAGCGAATCTCGAGCGGTCCTGGTGCTTTGCCAAGTGTGCAAAATGAAAACTGTGCAAAATGAAAGCGGGCACGCCTTCGTGCGAAGGCATGCCCGCTCAAAACTCTATTCGTGCGACGCGCGCGTGCTCAGTGCACGCTCACCGCTTGCAGCTCGTTGCTCCAGGCATTCGCAACCGCGGCTTCGCGGCTGTCGGTCAGCATGATCGGCGTGCCGTCGGCGGCGTGGAGTGCGAACAGCTTGAGGCCGGGCGCAATCTTCGGGGCCTCGGGAAACAGGCCGGGCACGTCCTCGGAGCGGATCTGCTTCACATAGGCGATGTGGCCTTCGCCGAGGCTTGCCAGCGTCTCCGGAGAGACCGTCTTGGCTTCGTATTCGAACGCAACATGACCTTCACTCATGGTCTCGACTCCTTCACAGAAACTAAGCGGTCGAGTCCGCTACTCGTTCCATTATTCGTGCTCATTGATAGCGATTGTCTTAACGATCCTCTCCGGTTCTGGCCGGGCAAGATCAATCGACAACAACCCGTTCTTCAGATCCGCACCCAGTACCAGCATCCCCTCCGCCAGCACGAAGGTGCGCTGGAAGTGGCGCGCGGCGATGCCGCGATGGATGTATTGTCGGGTCTTGTCGTCCTGCTGTCGTCCGCGGATCACGAGCTGGTTTTCCTCAATAGTTACATCGAGTTGGTCGCGGGTAAATCCGGCGACCGCCAGCGTGATGCGCAACCGCTCGGGCTGGCCGTCCGACCGGTCGCACCTCTCGATATTGTAGGGAGGATAACCGTCGGCGCCTTTGACGACGCGATCGAGCACGCGCTCAATCTCGTCGAAGCCCAGAAGGAACGGACTGGATAACGTGGGAACACGAGACATAGTTTACAAAGTCCTCTCGAAGCGACTTTGGCATTTCAGGGCCCGGAAGCGGCGCCCCTTGGTCAGCAATATGGGCATATCCCCATGTGGGTTCAAGGACGTAGCAGGGGCTGTGGATTCACTGCTTCCGCCGTCGCCCCGCCGTGACGAATTTGCGGGCGATTTATCCCAATGAAAACAGGCCCCGTTCTACTGTGCATGGGGTTGTTTTGGGTCTTTAGTCGGCTGTTCTGTCGGACCCGTCAGGCCTCGATCCGCGTCCGCCCGTCGCCGCTGAACAGGTGCAGCTTTTGGCGCACTGCCGCGACGCGGATCTTCTCACCGATCGCCGGGGCCTCAGTCCCGGGGATGCGGACGATGACTTCGCCCGGCGGCAGCTCACCCGGAGTGGCGGCGACGCGCTGCTCGTCCTGGGCGCGCGAGCCGTAGATAAAAGTTTCGGCGCCGACGCGCTCGATCGCTTCGATCGTCAGCGGCAATGCGACACCGCCGGCCGGGGTCTGGTCGGTAATGACAAAATCTTCCGGACGGATGCCGAGGATGCCGGCTTCAGTTGCGCTGCCGCCGAGCTGCGACTTGATCTCAACAGTGCGCATCGACATCAGATTCATCGGCGGCGCGCCGATGAAGGAGGCGACGAAGGTCGTGGCCGGCTTCTCGTAGATCGCGAGGGGATTGCCGATCTGCTCGACCTGGCCGCCATTCATCACGACGAGGATGTCGGCGAGCGTCATCGCCTCGAGCTGGTCATGGGTGACGTAGACCGACGTCGTCTTGAGGCGGCGCTGCAATTTGCGGATCTCGACGCGCATCGCGATGCGCAGCTTGGCGTCGAGGTTCGACAGTGGCTCGTCGAACAGAAACACCTTCGGCTGGCGGACGATGGCGCGGCCCATGGCGACGCGCTGGCGCTGGCCGCCGGAGAGCTGGCGCGGCTTGCGCTCCAGCATCGCCGAGAGCTCGAGCACGCGCGCGGCTTCCTCGACGCGGGTCTTGATCTCGGCTTCCTTCATGCCGCGATTGCGCAGGCCGTAAGCCATGTTGTTGAACACGCTCATATGCGGATAGAGCGCGTAGTTCTGGAACACCATCGCGATGTCGCGATCGGCGGGCTCGACCTGGTTGACGACGCGGCCGCCGATGTCGATCTCGCCGCCGGTGACGGTCTCGAGCCCCGCGACCATGCGAAGCAGCGTGGACTTGCCGCAGCCGGAGGGGCCGACCAGCACGCAGAACTGGCCGTCGCCGACATCGACGTTGACGCCCTTGATGGCCTCGAAGCCGCCGGGATAGGTCTTGCGGACGTTGCGCAGGGTGACGTTGGCCATGACTCTCTACTTCTCCGTCTCGACCAGGCCGCGCACGAACAGTTTCTGCATGGCGACGACGACGAACACCGGCGGCAGCATGGCCAGCACGGCGGTCGCCATCACGATCGGCCATTCGGTCAGCGCATCGTTGGTGGTCATCATCTTGCGAATGCCGATCTGGATGGTCTGCATGTCGTCGCGGGTGGTGATCAGCAGCGGCCAGAGATATTGATTCCAGCCGAGGATGAAGAGGATCACGAACAGCGCGGCCATGTTGGTGCGCGACAGCGGCAACAGCGTATCCCAGAAGAAGCGCAAGGGGCCGGCGCCGTCGATGCGCGAGGCCTCCAGCAATTCATCCGGCACGGTCATGAAGAACTGGCGGAACAGCAGCGTTGCCGTGGCCGACGCGATCAGCGGCAGCGCGAGGCCGGCGTAGCTGTCGAGCATGTGCAGGTCGGCGACGATCTTGTAGGTCGGATAGATGCGGACCTCGACCGGCAGCATCAGCGTGATGAAGATGATCCAGAAGATCGGCATCCGAAAGGGAAAACGGAAATAGACGATCGCATAGGCGGAGATGATCGAGATCGCGATCTTGCCGATCGCGATCGCCAACGCCATCACCAGCGAGTTCAGCATCATGTTGCCGACGGGCTCGCGGGTCGAGCCGCTCGTGCCGACGAAGATGGTCTGGTAGTAGACCTCGAAGAAATGTCCGCCGGGCAACAGCGACATCTGCCCGTTGGCGATCAGCGCGTTGTCCTGGGTCGAGGCGACGAAGGCGACGTAGACCGGGAAGGCGACGATCGCGATCCCGATCCAGAGGATGATGTGGGCGATGTAGCGTCGAAAGCCCTCTTGCTCGACCATCAGTAGGTCACCTTGCGTTCGACGAAGCGGAACTGGATTCCGGTCAGCACGATGACCATGACCATCAGGATCACCGACTGCGCCGCGGAGCTGCCGAGGTTTCCGCCGATCAGGCCGTCGTTGTAGACCTTGTAGACCAGGGTCTCCGTCGACTTGCCGGGACCGCCGCGGGTCATGGTGTCGATGATGCCGAAGGTGTCGAAGAAGGCGTAGACGATGTTGACGACCAGCAGGAAGAAGATGGTCGGGGACAGCAGCGGGAAGGTCACGGTCCAGAACCGGCGCATCGGGCGCGCGCCGTCGATCGCAGCGGCCTCGAGCACGCTCTTCGGAATGCTCGCGAGCCCTGCGAGGAAGAACAAGAAATTATAGGAGATCTGCTTCCAGGCGGCGGCGAGGATGACCAGCGTCGCGGCCTGATTGCCGTCGAGCAGCGGATTCCATTCGATGCCGGCGGCGCGCAGATAGCGCGAGAGCACGCCGAGCGAGGGATGCAGCATGAAGACCCAGAGCACGCCGACCACGGGCGGCGCCACGGCATAGGGCCAGATCAGCAGCGTGCGGTAGACAGCGCCGCCGCGCATCGGCTTGTCCGCCATCACCGCGAGCAGCAGCGCCACGGAGAGCGAGGACGCCGCGATCGCAAACGAGAAGAAGAAGGTTCGGACGATCGTCTCGAAATAGGCGGGATCGCTCAACAGCTCGACATAATTCTCGAACCACACGAAGCTCGTCGAGAGGCCGAAAGCGTCCTGTAGCAGGAAGGACTGAATGACGGCCTGCACGGCCGGCCAGTAGAAGAAAATCAGAACGATCGCGAGTTGCGGCGCAACCAGCGCGTAGGGCAGCAGCTTTGATTGGAAAATCGCTTGCTTTTGCATGATGGGGTGGTGCCGGCGGGCCGCTCGTCGTGCGGTTCCGCCGGCGCCTTCGCCTTATTTTACGGCGGTCTTTTCGAACTGACGCAGCATCGTGTTGCCGCGCTCGACGGAGGCATCGAGCGCCTGCTTGGCGGTCTTCTTGCCGGCCAGTGCCTGCTCGATCTCTTCGGCCCAGACGTCACGCAGCTGAACCATGTTGCCAAGGCGCAGCCCGCGCGAGTTCTCGGTCGGCTCCTTGTTGGTCAGCTCGAGCAGCGGGGTCTCGAGATAGGGCTGATCCTTGTAGAAGCCCTCGGCCTTGGCCTTTTCGTAGGCGGCCTTGGTGATCGGCAGATAGCCCGAAGCCTTGTGGATGTAGACCTGACGATCGGTGTCCGAGAGGAAGGTCAGGAATTTGGCGATGCCCTTGTATTCGTCGGCCGACTTGCCGCCCATGACCCAGAGCGAAGCGCCGCCGATGATCGAGTTCTGCGGTGCGCCCTTGACGTCAGGATAATACGGCATCGGCGCAGCGGTGAAGTTGAACTTGGCCTGAGCCTTGACGTTGCCGAAGAAGGCCGACGAGGTCAGGTAGATCGCGCACTCACCCGAGGTGAAGCGGCCTTCGCCCTGGTTGGTGCGGCCGGCGTAGTCGTAGGTCTTGTCCTTCTGCAGCTCGACCAGCTTCTCGAGATGCTTCTCCTGCAGCGGCGCGTTGAACTCGAGCTTGGTGTCGAAGCCGTCGAGGCCGTTCGCCTTGCTGGCGAGCGGCACGTTGTGCCAGGCGGAGAGCTGCTCGAGATTGACCCAGGTGACCCAGGAGTTGGAGAAGCCGCAGGTCGGATGGCCGTTGTCGTGCAGCTTCTTGGCGACCTCGAACACTTCCGGCCAGGTCTTCGGGATCTCTGCGTTGACCTTCTTCAGCTCGTCGAGGTTGACCCACATGACGGTCGACGACGAGTTGAAGGGGAAGGACAGCATCTCGCCCTTCGAGGTCGAATAGTAGCCGGTGATCGCGGACAGATAATTCTTCGGATCGAACTTCTCGCCGGCATCGGTCATCAGCTTGTAGACGGGCTTCACGGCGCCGGTCGCGGCCATCATGGTCGCGGTGCCGACTTCGAACACCTGCATGATGTGCGGGGCGTTGCCGGCGCGGAACGCGGCGATGCCGGCGTTCATGGTGTCGGGATAGCTGCCCTTGTAGGTCGGGATGACCTTGTAGTCGCTCTGCGACGCATTGAAGTCGTTGGCGAGCTTGACGATGACGTCGTTATTCGCGCCTGTCATCGCGTGCCACCACTGGATTTCAGTCACGGCCAGCGCCGGCGAAGCCGTCATGCCAACCGCAAATGCAACAGCGGCAGCCGCCCCAAAATATCGAAGAGCCATCAAGTACCTCCCTTGGCCGTCAAAAAGAAGCGCTTGCGCTAGCAGCGCCACATGACGTTCACATGACTGTGTAAGCGGCCGAAACGAAAGCAGCAAGCGCTGCCAAAAGGGAAGCCATCAAATAGGCGAAGACGCGCGCTCGGGCAGCCTCCTCCGTCCGCAGTGTGCATGCGTGCCCGTGCCGCACTGCGGCATTTGCTTGGGTGACGAGGCGAGGGCCCTAGCGCTTGCGCTCGGGCCCGCAGACTACGCCGCTCTCGACCATCGCGTCGATCTCCGCCTTTGAGTAGCCGAACTCGCCTAGCACCTCCTGGGAGTGCTGGCTGAATTTCGGTGGCAGGCGGCGTAGGCTCGGCTTGCTGCGATCGAGCCGGATCGGCGAGGCCACGCCCTTGTACCAGTCCTTCTCGATGACATCGCCGCGCGCGATCGTGTGCGGGTTGGTCAACGCCTGGTCGATCTTCTGCACCGGGCCCGCGGGCAGGCCCGCAGCCAGCAGGCGATTGCACAGCGGCTCGGCCTCGTGCTGGCTGAACACCGCGGCAAGCTCTACGCGCAGCGCGTCGCGGTTGGCGATGCGGTCCTTGTTGCGGGCAAAGCGCGGATCAGTGCCGAGCTCGGGCTTACCGATCTCCTTGGCGAGCTTGCGGAAGGTGCCGTCATTGCCGACGCCGATGAAGATGTCGTCGGTCCTGGTCGGGAAGATCGCGTAGGGCACGAGGTTGGGATGCTCGTTGCCGGTGAGGCCGGGCGGCTTGCCATGCATGAAATAATTCGCGGTGTGCGGATGCATGATGGCGAGGCCGGTCTCGTACAGCGTCGTCTCCAGGAACTGGCCCTTGCCGGAGCGCTGCCGCTCGGACAGCGCCATCAGGATGCCGATCGCTGCGTAAAGACCGGTGGTGATGTCGACCAGCGGCACGCCGATCCGCATCGGCCCGCTCTCCGGCGAGCCGGTCGCCGCGATCATGCCGGTCATGGCCTGGATGATGGCGTCATAGCCGGGATTGCCGCCGCGCGGCCCGTCGGCGCCGAAGCCGCAGATCCGGCAATGCACCAGGCGCGGGAATTTCTGGCTGAGCACGTCGTTGCCGATGCCCCATTTCTCCAGCGTGCCCGGCTTGAAATTCTCGATCAGGACGTCGGCCGTCTCCAGCATCTTGAGCAGCACGACACGGCCGCCTTCGGAGGCGAGGTCGAGGCCGATGGAGCGCTTGTTGCGGTTGATGCCGACGAAATAGGCCGCGTCTTCCTCGTGGAAGGGAGGGCCCCAGTCGCGCACCTCGTCGCCTGCCGGCGGCTCGACCTTGATCACGTCGGCGCCATGGTCGGCGAGGATCTGGGTGCAGTAGGGACCGCCGAGCACGCGCGTGAGATCGACGACGCGCAGTCCGCTCATTGCGCCCAAAACGGCTTCAGTCATGCCTTCGCTTCCCCTGTGTCGACGTCTGATCACAGGCCTAGCGAGGTTCGTCCAGGCCAGCAATGGCTTGCCGCGTGGGGGCGTATGCGTCGCCGCGCAATCCCGCGGCGCGGCAGATCTGGCGGAAGCGGCCGGCCCAAGGGGGATCTCGGGCCAGCCAAATCCACCGTCAGATCAGACGACCGTCAGGCGGACGTCGACATTGCCGCGCGTCGCGTTGGAGTACGGGCACACCTGATGTGCCTTCTCGACCAGCGCCTCGGCGTCGGCGCGGGATAGCCCCGGCAGCGAGACGGCCAGATCGATGTCGAGGCCGAAGCCGCCTTCCGAGCGCGGGCCGATGCCGACGGTCGAGGTGACGGAGGCGTCGGCGGGAACCTTCGGGCCGCCCTGCGACGACACGAACTTCATCGCGCCGATGAAGCAGGCGGCATAGCCGGCCGCAAACAGCTGCTCGGGATTGTTGCCGGCGCCGCCGCCGCCGCCGAGCTCCTTCGGTGTGGTGAGCTTGACGTCGAGTGCGCCGTCGAGGGTCGCGGCGTGGCCGTCACGGCCGCCGGTGGCTTTTGCGCTGGTCTTGTAGAGGACGTTCACGGACATTTTCGTCTCCTCAGGGGTCTTCGGGTTGGGGTGGCGCCTGTATCGCAAACAATTAGATTGTGCGCAATTGAAATTTGCATGCCTCACATTTAATTGTTCGCAATTGAATGTCGGCCCGCCCGGTCCCACAATGCGGGTCAATCACGTGAGATTCTCTATGGCCCGGAAATTATCGACCCTGGATCCGCAACGCCTCGACAACCAGATCTGCTTCGCCGTCTATTCAGCCGCGCATGCCTTCAACCGCGTCTACAAGCCGCTGCTCGACCGGCTCGGCCTGACCTATCCGCAATATCTGGTGATGCTGGTGCTGTGGGAACGCGACGACGTGCCACTGAAGGATATCGGCGAAAAGCTGTTTCTGGATTCGGGCACGCTAACGCCGCTGCTCAAGCGACTCGAAGCCGCGCACCTCGTCAAGCGCACGCGCTCCAGCGAGGACGAGCGTCAGGTCCTGATCGCGCTGACGCCGCAGGGGCACGCCCTGAAGGACAAGGCGCGCAGCGTGCCGCAGTCGATCCTGGCCGCGTCGGACTGCTCGGTGCCGGAGCTGGTCGCAATGAAGGACGAGATCGTCGCGCTGCGCGATCGGCTGAATGCGGTGATTGGGGAGTAGGTCGCTAAAGCCCGGCCTCGCTACGAGGGACTTCCCGGGCTTGCCCAGCCGAAGCTCGCGAAGCGAGCGAAGGCTGGTGGAGCCAGGCGGGATCGAACCGCCGACCTCTTGCATGCCATGCAAGCGCTCTCCCAGCTGAGCTATGGCCCCTTAAGTCCTGGGACGATCCTGGTGGATCACTCCCGACCGGCGAGCCTGGTGACTCGCGCGGTGCACCCTTTTTCACAGATCAGGGCTGATCTCAAGTCTCTTCATCGCCTCCGACATCACCAATGATGTCGGTCACGTCCTCATCGCCTTCTTCTTCGTCGGCAATGAAGGTCGAATCATCGTCATCGTCGTCGTCGATGGTCTCGTCGACCTCGATATCGTCCTCGGATTCGGGGACGACGGCCTTGACCTTGCCGGTGTTCTCCTCGGCATCAGCCTCCTCGAGCGAGACCTCTTCGACCTCGGCCGGCTCCGGCGTGGTGTCCGCGGCTGCTGCAGCGTGGCGGGCTTCGGCGCCGCGCGGTACACGCGCCGGCGCCACGGGCGCGATCGGGACCACTTCGCCGGTATAGGGCGAGATCACCGGAGTCTTGTTGAGGTCGTAGAACTTCTTGCCCGTAGTCGGGCAAATACGTTTGGTTCCGAGTTCGGACTTGGCCACGGCAGAGGAATCCTGGGATGTCTGAAAAGCGGTGTTTCACTTGGCTAGTTGGCGGCCCGCTGTCAATAGCGCATTACGAGAGAAAGACATGCTCGTGACGGCGGAGGGACCATGTGGTACCTGCCCGCAGCCTCTTCGGACGCATTCGAGGACACAATCTTGACCCATTCCGACAAGCCGACGCCGCTCAAGTCGCGCGCAAGCGGTCCCCTGACCGGAAAAGTACGGGTGCCCGGGGACAAGTCGATCTCCCACCGCGCCCTCATCCTGGGCGCGCTGGCTGTCGGCGAGACCCGGATTTCAGGCCTTTTGGAGGGCGAGGACGTCCTCAACACCGCCAAATCCATGCAGGCGCTCGGCGCCAAGGTCGAGCGCACCGGCGATTTCGCCTGGACGGTGCAGGGCGTCGGCGTCGGAGGCTTTGCCCAGCCCAAGGCCGCGCTGGATTTCGGCAACTCCGGCACCGGCTGCCGGCTGGTCATGGGCGCCGTCGCCGGTTGCCCGATCTCGGCGGTGTTCGACGGCGATGCCTCGCTGCGCAGCCGCCCGATGCGCCGGATCCTCGATCCGCTGGAAAAAATGGGCGCCAGGGTCGCTTCTACCGCTGAGGGTGGCCGCCTGCCGCTGACCGTCCAGGGCGCGCGTGATCCGCTGCCGATCACCTACAAGACTCCGGTCGCCTCGGCCCAGATCAAGTCGGCGGTGCTGCTGGCGGGCTTGTCTGCGCCGGGCACCACCACCGTGATCGAGAGCGAGGCCAGCCGCGATCACACCGAGCTGATGCTGAAGCATTTTGGCGCGGATATCACCTCGGTCGTCGAGGGCGCTCACGGCCGCCGCATCACGCTGGTCGGCCAGCCCGAGCTGCATGGCGCCACCGTCATCGTGCCCGCCGATCCGTCCTCAGCGGCATTTCCGGTCGTCGCGGCGCTGATCGTCGAAGGCTCCGATGTCGTTCTTTCGGACGTGATGACCAATCCGCTTCGGACTGGCCTTTTTACGACGCTGCGTGAAATGGGCGCTTCCATCGAGGAAAGCAAAGTGCGCGGCGACGCCGGCGAGCCGATGGCGCAGTTGCGTGTGCGCGCGTCAAAACTGCGCGGCGTCGAGGTACCGCCGGAACGCGCGCCCTCAATGATCGATGAATATCTGGTGCTGGCGGTCGCGGCTTCGTTCGCCGAAGGCACGACCATCATGCGCGGCCTGCAGGAGCTGCGCGTCAAGGAATCCGATCGACTCGAGGCCACCGCGGACATGCTCCGCGTCAACGGCGTGAAAGTCACGGTCTCCGGCGACGATCTGATCGTCGAGGGCCGCGGCCACGTCCCCGGCGGCGGCACGGTCGCCACGCATATGGACCACCGTATCGCGATGTCGGCGCTGGTGATGGGCTGCGCGTCCGATCAGCCGGTGACGGTCGACGACACCGCTTTCATCGCCACCAGTTTTCCGGACTTCATTCCGATGATGCGGTCGCTAGGGGCCGAGTTTTCATGATCATCGCCATTGATGGACCCGCGGCCTCGGGCAAGGGCACGCTCGGCAAGCGCCTCGCCCATCATTACGGCTATCGTCACCTCGATACCGGCGTGATCTATCGTGCGGTCGCCTACGCCCTGATGCAGTCCGGCCATGATCTCCGGGACGAGGCGGCTGCAGTGCAGGCCGCGCTGGAACTCGATCCCGAAAAGTTCGGCAATCCCGCCCTCAAGACCCAGGCGGCCGGCGAAGGCGCCTCCATCGTTTCGGCGATCCCCAGGGTTCGCGAGGTCCTGCTCAATTTCCAGCGGCAATTCGCCGCCGGTCCGCCCGGCGCGGTGCTGGATGGCCGGGACATTGGAACCGTGATCTGCCCCGATGCCGACGTGAAGATTTTCGTCGTGGCTGATCCAAAAGTCCGCGCCCGCCGCCGCACCATGGAGGCGAGGGCGCGGGGCGAGGAGGCGGACGAGGCTGCGGTGCTCGCCGACATCATCCAGCGCGACGAACGGGACAAGAACAGGTCAATTGCGCCTTTGAAACCGGCCGCGGATGCTTACTTGCTAGATAACTCCCAACTGGATATAGAAGGCGGCGTCCGGGCCGCCATCGACATTATCGAGGCCGTCCGAGCGGGCCGGTCGCGGGGTTAAGCCGCAGCCGTCATTGGAGGAAGCGCCCGCTCCCGCTCTTTGAGGTCGATACTCTCGGTCCCTGTTTGGGGCCGACGTGATCCAGGCTCCGGACAAAAGATTCCACGTATCGCACGTGCGGGCCCAGCCGGCCCGCTTCCGCTGTTCCGGCTTCAGGCCGGAGCAGCGAGCGGTCGCCCGAAGGTTTTGTGGACCTTCCGACACTGCACGTCCGATACGCCCAAAAACCCAACGGCCGGCAAGACATCCGCAACTGGAGAACAAATGGCTTCGATTTCCGCTGATACCTATAGCCCCTCGCGTGACGATTTCGCCGCGATGCTCGACGAGTCCTTTGCAGGTGGCAACCTGCAGGAGAGCTCCGTCGTCAAGGGCAAGGTGGTTGCAATTGAAAAGGACATGGCCGTCATCGACGTCGGCCTGAAGACCGAAGGCCGCGTTGCGCTGCGCGAATTTTCCGGCCCCGGCCGTGACAGCGAGATCAAGGTTGGCGACGAGGTGGAAGTGTTCCTCGATCGCATCGAGAACGCCCTCGGCGAGGCCGTGCTGTCGCGCGACAAGGCGCGCCGCGAGGAGAGCTGGGGCAAGCTAGAGAAGGCGTTCCAGAACAACGAGAAGGTCACGGGCGTCATCTTCAACCAGGTCAAGGGCGGCTTCACCGTCGACCTCGACGGTGCCGTTGCCTTCCTGCCGCGCTCGCAGGTCGACATCCGTCCGATCCGTGACGTTGCGCCGCTGATGAACAACGCGCAGCCGTTCCAGATCCTCAAGATGGACCGCCGTCGCGGCAACATCGTCGTCTCCCGCCGCACGGTTCTGGAAGAGACCCGCGCCGAGCAGCGTCAGGAGCTGGTGCAGAATCTCGAAGAGGGTCAGGTCATCGACGGCGTGGTCAAGAACATCACCGATTACGGTGCGTTCGTTGACCTCGGCGGAATCGACGGCCTGCTGCACGTCACCGACATCGCGTGGCGCCGCGTCAACCACCCGACCGAGGTGCTCTCGATCGGCCAGACCGTGAAAGTCAAGATCATCAAGATCAACCACGAGACGCACCGCATCTCGCTGGGCATGAAGCAGCTGCTGGACGATCCGTGGCAGGGCATCGAAGCCAAGTACCCGCTGGGTGCCCGCTTCACCGGCCGTGTCACCAACATCACCGACTACGGTGCGTTCGTCGAGCTCGAGCCGGGCATCGAAGGCCTGATCCACGTCTCCGAGATGTCGTGGACCAAGAAGAACATGCACCCCGGCAAGATCGTGTCGACCTCGCAGGAAGTCGATGTGCAGGTGCTGGAAGTCGATTCCGTCAAGCGCCGCATCTCGCTCGGCCTCAAGCAGACCATGCGCAACCCCTGGGAGGTCTTCGTCGAAGGTCACCCGACCGGTTCGACCGTCGAGGGCGAGGTCAAGAACAAGACCGAGTTCGGCCTGTTCCTGGGTCTCGAAGGCGACGTCGACGGGATGGTCCATCTCTCCGACCTCGACTGGAAGCTTCCGGGCGAGCAGGTGATCGACAACTACAAGAAGGGCGACGTGGTGAAAGCCGTGGTGCTCGATGTGGACGTCGAGAAGGAGCGCATCTCGCTCGGCATCAAGCAGCTCGAAGGCGACCCCTTCGCCGAGCCGGGCGATGTCAAGAAGGGCGCGGTCGTGACCTGCGAAGTGCTCGAAGTGAAGGAGAGCGGCATCGAGGTGAAGATCGCCGGTACCGACTTCACCACCTTCGTCAAGCGCTCGGAGCTCGCGCGTGACCGCAACGACCAGCGCGCCGAACGCTTTGCCGTCGGCGAGAAGGTCGATGCCCGCGTGATCCAGTTCGACAAGAAGGCCCGCAAGGTCCAGGTGTCGATCAAGGCGCTCGAAGTCGCCGAAGAAAAGGAAGCCATCGCGCAGTACGGCTCCTCGGATTCGGGTGCGACGCTCGGCGACATCCTGGGCACCGCGCTCAAGAACCGCGACAGCAAGTAAGCGAAACGCTTCTTTTCGCTGACATCAAAGCCCCGGCGCGAGCCGGGGCTTTTTTGCTGCGGCTCCGTTCGGGCGACGCGGGGCCTTGTTTTCTTCAAATTGCGCCGCAATTGATGTATCCAGACAAGCCATTGGTCACGTTGTGACGGCACAACGCCAGCGGCCTTTCATTTGGAGATATTCCGATGTCGCTCGATTCGGACATCATCGTCGATCGCCGCAGGATCCGCCGCAAGCTGACGTTCTGGCGCGTGATGGCCGCGCTGATCGCGATCGCTGCGATCGCGGGCTTTGCATTGATCGCAACACCCGGCGCGCGCGGCACCTTCGCTACCGCCGGCTCGATCGCGCGTGTGCAGATCGATGGCCTGATCCGCAGCGATTCCGACCGCACGCAGGCGCTGGAGCGGCTGGAGACTTCTCAGGCCGCCGCCGTCATCGTTCACGTCAACTCGCCGGGCGGCACCACCGCCGGCTCCGAGCAGCTGTATGACTCGCTCACCCGGCTGAAGGCGAAGAAACCGCTGGTCGTCGTGGTCGAGGGTCTCGCCGCCTCCGGCGGCTACATCACCGCCATTGCCAGCGATCACATCATCGCCCAGCAGAGCTCGCTGGTCGGCTCGATCGGCGTGCTGTTCCAGTTTCCCAACGTCTCGGACCTCCTGAAGACCATCGGTGTCAAGGTCGAGGAAGTGAAGTCCACGCCGCTGAAGGCCGCGCCCAACGGTTTTGAGCCGACCAGCCCCGAGGCCCGGGCCGCGCTGGATGCGCTGGTGAAGGATTCCTATGCCTGGTTCAAGGATCTGGTGAAGCAGCGCCGTGGCATGGATGACACGCAGCTCGAAAAAGTCGTCGATGGCCGCGTCTTCACCGGACGCCAGGCGATCGATCTCAAGCTGATCGATCAGCTCGGCGACGAGAAAACCGCCGTGACCTGGCTCGAGGAGCAGAAGGGCGTCAAGAAGGGTCTCAGCGTGCGCGATTACAAGCTCGAGCCACGCTTTGGCGACCTGACGTTCCTCAAGACGGCAGCCGCGGTGACGCTGGAAGCGCTTGGATTCGGCTCGATTGCACACCAAATCGCGCAAACCGGCGTCGTGCAGGCGGTCGATCGCGTCGGGTTGGATGGAATGCTGGCCCTGTGGCAGCCGGCTGCGTCGAATTGACCGGAAAGGCGGGAACAACGCGAGCTCAAGAGCTTTTTCCCGTCTCGCGGGTAGCTGCGCAGCCCGCTTTTTCGGCATTTGTCACGCATTTTCACGACGCTCAAGCTTCATTTAGCGTCTTGACAGATCAAGGCATTTTCACGGAAATGGTCATCCGCACGCTCCCGGGTCCTATCTCTCGATGATCAAATCCGAACTTGTTCAGCGTATCGCCGAGCACAACCCGCATCTGTACCAGCGGGATGTCGAGAACATTGTGAATGCGATTCTCGAGGAGATCGTAGCGGCACTCGCACGCGGCGACCGCGTCGAGCTGCGCGGCTTCGGCGCTTTCTCGGTGAAGCACCGCCCTGCGCGCGCCGGCCGCAATCCACGTACCGGCGCCCATGTCCCCGTCGATCAGAAGAGCGTTCCGTTCTTCAAGACCGGCAAGGAAATGCGCGAGCGGTTGAACCGCGATCATCCGGATCCTGGCGCGCCGGATTAAGTCTGTCGTCCGGGCTTAACCGAACGGCCGCATGATGCGGCAGCAAGCTTGATTCAAGACGAGCGCTCGCGATGCGAAAGTTCCTGACCGCGCTGATCGTGATTCCGCTGGCCCTCATCCTGTTGACCTTTGCGGTCGCCAACCGGCATTTCGTCACCGTCTCGTTCGATCCCTTTATGGCGGCCGATCCGGCCCTGTCGGTCACGCTGCCGCTGTTCCTGCTGCTGATCCTGGTCGCTGCTTTGGGCGTGATCGCCGGCGGCTGCGCGGTCTGGTTCGGCCAGCGGCACTGGCGGCGCGCCGCACGCCGGCACGAGGCGGATGCACGGGCCGCCCGGGGCGAGCTGGCCGATCTGCGGGCCCAGACGGCCCCGGCCAAGCCCGAGTCCCGGCACCTTCCGGTGCCATCAGGGGTAGGCCTTTACGGGGCCATCGGGCGAGACAAGCAGCGCGCGACGTTGTAGAAGCGGCCCGGACTGAAAAACCCGTTTTCCGGCCGCCGCTTGCGGCCTCCACCCGCTTTGAGATCATGTCCCTGCTCGTCAAAATCTGCGGCCTGTCCACACGCGAGACGCTCGAAACGGCGCTCGACGCGGGCGCGGACATGGTGGGGTTCGTGTTCTTCCCGCCGTCGCCGCGGCATGTCTCGCTGGAGACGGGGCGCGATCTCGGCCGCCAGGTGAAGGGGCGTGCGCTCAAGGTCGCGCTCACCGTCGATGCCGACGACGCCACGTTCGACAACATCATGGATGCGCTGTCGCCCGACATATTGCAGCTCCACGGCCAAGAGAGCGCCGCGCGGCTGCGCGACATCAAGCAGAAGTTCGGCCGCCCGGTGATGAAAGCGGTGCCGGTCGCAACATCAGCCGATCTCGCCGTGCTGCCCGGCTATGCCGCGGTCGCCGACCGCATCCTGTTCGACGCGCGCGCGCCAAAGGATGCGACGCGCCCCGGCGGCCTGGGCGCAGCCTTCGATTGGCACCTGCTGGAACATCTCGATCTCAAATTGCCTTACATGGTCTCGGGCGGGCTTGACGCCGACAACGTCGCCGAAGCCCTCCGCGTCACGGGCGCCGGTGGCGCCGACGTGTCCTCGGGTGTCGAGAGCGCGCCTGGCGTCAAGGATCCCGAGCTGATCAAGGCCTTCATTCGCGCCGCGCGCGCCACGCAAGAGTTGAGCGTCCGATGAACATCGCCAAGCCAAATTCCTACCGCAGCGGCCCCGACGAGCGCGGCCATTTCGGCATTTTCGGCGGACGCTTCGTCGCCGAAACCTTGATGCCGCTGATCCTCGATCTGGAGAAGGCCTACACCGCGGCCAAGGCCGATCCGGCCTTCCAGGCCGAGATGAACGGCTATCTCAAGAACTATGTCGGCCGGCCCTCGCCACTTTATTTCGCCGAGCGCCTCACCGAGCATCTCGGCGGCGCCAAGATTTACCTCAAGCGCGAAGAGCTCAACCACACCGGTTCGCACAAGGTGAACAACGTGCTCGGCCAGATCATGCTGGCGCGGCGCATGGGCAAGAAGCGCATCATCGCCGAGACCGGTGCCGGCCAGCACGGCGTCGCCACCGCGACGCTGTGCGCGCGCTTCGGCCTCGAATGCGTGGTCTATATGGGCGCCGTCGACGTCGAGCGGCAGCAGCCCAACGTCATCCGCATGGAGATGCTGGGCGCAACGGTGCATCCGGTGCGGTCGGGCACCCGCACGCTCAAGGACGCCATGAACGAGGCGCTGCGCGACTGGGTCACCAACGTGCACAACACCTTCTACTGCATCGGCACCGTCGCGGGTCCGCATCCCTATCCGACGCTGGTGCGCGACTTCCAGTCCATCATCGGCAACGAGACCAAGGTGCAGATGCAGGAGGTCGAAGGCCGGCTGCCGGACTCGCTGGTCGCCTGCATCGGCGGCGGCTCGAACGCGATGGGCCTGTTCCATCCGTTCCTCGACGATTCCTCCGTCGAAATCTTTGGCGTCGAAGCCGCGGGCCACGGGCTCACGCAATTGCATGCCGCTTCGATTGCGGGCGGCCGTCCCGGCGTGCTGCACGGCAACCGCACTTATCTCCTGATGGACGCGGACGGCCAGATCCAGGACGCGCATTCGATCTCGGCCGGCCTCGACTATCCCGGCATCGGCCCGGAGCATTCCTGGCTGCACGAGATCGGCCGCGTCAATTATCTCTCCGCGACCGATGACGAGGCGCTCGCCGCGTTCCAGCTGCTCTCGAAGCTCGAAGGCATCATCCCGGCGCTCGAGCCCGCGCACGCCATCGCCAAGGTGATGGAGCTCGCGCCGAAACGGCCAAGAGATCACCTGATGGTCGTCAATCTCTCCGGCCGCGGCGACAAGGACGTCCCGCAGGTCGGCGACATCCTGAAGGGCAAGACCAAGTGACCACGCGTATCGACACCCGTTTCGCCGAGCTGAAAAAAGCCGGCCGCTCGGCCTTCGTCACTTTCGTGATGGCCGGCGATCCCGATCCGGCTACGTCGCTCGAGATCATCAAGGCGTTGCCGAAATCGGGCGCCGACGTGATCGAGCTCGGCATGCCCTTCACCGATCCGATGGCCGATGGCCCGTCGATCCAGGCCGCGGGCTTGCGCGCGCTCAAGGTCGGCATGACGCTGAGGAAGACGCTCGATCTGGTGCGTGACTTCCGCAGGGACGACAATGCGACGCCGATCGTGCTGATGGGCTATTACAATCCGATCTACATCTACGGCGTCGACAAGTTCCTGGTCGATGCGAAGGCCGCCGGCATCGATGGGCTGATCATCGTCGATTTGCCGCCGGAAGAGGATGATGAGCTCTGCCTGCCCGCGATGAAGGCCGGCCTCAACTTCATTCGCCTGGCGACGCCGACGACCGACGACAAGCGCCTGCCGGCGGTGCTCGCCAACACCTCGGGCTTTGTCTACTACGTCGCCATCACCGGCATCACCGGTGCGGCTGCGGCGGACGCGACCGCCGTGAGCGGGGCGGTTGCCCGCATCAAGCGCCACACCAAATTGCCGGTCTGCGTCGGCTTCGGCATCCGCACGCCGGAGAACGCCCAGGCTATTGCCTCGCATGCCGACGGGGCCGTGGTCGGCACCGCGCTGATCGATGCGCTCAAGAACAGCCTCGATGCCGGGGGCCGCGCAACCGCCAAAACCGTTAACGCCGTGGCTGAGCTGACCGCGGCGCTGGCCCAGGGCGTCAAGGGCGCGAAACAAGCGGCCGAATAGGCCATAATTCCGCTGCCAAAGCGGACGACACGGCGGCTTGCCGGGCAGAGGCCCGGCCGCCATATAGTCCTTCAGGCGATCCCCTGCGGGTTCGCACATCGGAGCAAACCATGAACTGGCTTACCAATGTGGTCCGGCCGAAGATTCGCAACATGCTGCGGCGGGAGACGCCGGAGAATCTGTGGATCAAGTGCCCGGATTCCGGACAGCTCGTGTTCTACAAGGACGTCGAGGCCAACCAGTTCGTCATTCCCGGCTCGAACTACCACATGCGCATGGGCGCGGTGGCGCGTCTGAAATCGATCTTCGACAACGAGACCTGGTTCGACGTGGCTCTGCCCGATGTCACGCCCGATCCGCTTAGGTTTCGCGACGAGAAGAAGTACGTCGATCGCATCAAGGACGCGCGCGCGCGCACCAATCTGAACGACGCGGTCAAGGTCGGCTACGGCAAGCTCGAAGGCGCCGGTGTCGTCATCGCCGTGCAGGATTTCGATTTCATGGGCGGCTCGCTCGGCATGGCCGCGGGTGAAGCCCTCGTGCGCGGACTCGAGCTCGCGGTCGAGAAGAAGGCGCCCTTCATCGTGTTCGCAGCAAGTGGCGGCGCGCGTATGCAGGAAGGCATCTTGTCGCTGATGCAGATGCCCCGCACCACGGTCGGCGTGCAAATGCTGCGCGAGGCAAAGCAGCCCTATATCGTCGTGCTGACCAACCCGACCACCGGCGGCGTCACTGCGTCCTATGCGATGCTCGGCGACGTGCAGATCGCCGAACCCGGCGCGCTGATCGGCTTCGCCGGTGCGCGCGTGATCGAGCAGACCATCCGCGAGAAGCTGCCGGAAGGCTTCCAGCGCGCCGAATATCTGAAAGAGCACGGCATGGTCGACATGGTCGTGCATCGCCACGAGCTGCGTCCAACTTTGGCGCGGCTCTGCCGCCTGTTGACCAGGGCGCCGGCGCAGGAGAGCGCGTCGAAATCGGTGCAGCCTGTCGTCAGCCCGGCACAGATCGTCATGTCCCCGGAAGTGGCGCCGGCTGCGCCCCACGCGTGAACGCGTCCTCCGACAGCGCAAAGCCGTCGCTCGATGCATTGATCGGGCGGCTGTCGGCCCTGCATCAGAAGCGCATCGATCTCGGGCTCGAGCGGATGCACCGTCTGCTCGAGGGGCTCGGCCATCCCGAACGCAAGCTGCCGCCGGTGATCCACGTTGCCGGCACCAACGGCAAGGGCTCGACGGTGGCCTATCTGCGCGCGACGCTGGAGGCGGCCGGCCTGCGGGTCCACGCCTACACCTCGCCCTATCTGGTCCGCATCAACGAATGTTTCCGCCTCGGCCGCGGCGGTGGTGGCGTGCTGGTCTCTGACGACGAGTTGCGCGCCGCGCTGGAAGAGGTTGAGCGCGTCAATGCCGGTGAGCCCGCGACTGTGTTCGAGCTCAAGACCGCGGCCGCCTTCCTTTTGTTTGCACAGAATCCCGCCGACGCAGTCCTCCTCGAGGTCGGCCTCGGCGGCCGGCTCGATTCGACCAATGTCGTCGATGCGCCAGCGGCCTGCGTAATCACGCCCGTTAGCATGGATCACATGGAATTTCTCGGGGACACCCTGGCGTCGATCGCCGGCGAGAAGGCGGCGATCATCAAGCGTGGCGTGCCCGTGATTTGCGCCGAGCAGCCGCCCGAGGCGATGGCGGTGATCGAGGCGCAGGCCAAGCGCATGCGCGCGCCGCTGTTTGCTGCGAACGAAACCTGGCACGTCAATGTCGAGCATGGGCGTCTGGTTTATTCCGACGATCGCGGCTTGATGGATCTGACGGCGCCGCGGCTGTTCGGCCGTCACCAGTTTGACAATGCGGGGCTCGCGATCGCGGCGCTACGCGCCATCAACGCCTTCAAGGTCAATCAGGCGGCGTACGAGGCCGGCATCGTCGGTGCCGAATGGCCGGCGCGGATGCAGCGTCTCAGCTCGGGCGAACTGCTCTCCTCGGGTCCGCAGGGCTGTGAGATCTGGCTCGACGGCGGGCACAATGCCGAGGGTGGCCGCGTCGCAGCCGCCGCGCTCGGCGACCTCGAGGAGCGGGTGTCGCGGCCGCTAGTTGTGATTGCGGGCATGATGGCCAACAAGGACGCGAAGGCGTTTCTCGCCAATTTCGCCGGCCTCACCCGTCACATCATCGCGGTGCCGATTCCGGACACCGAGAACGCGATGCCGGTCGACCGCCTCGCGGATGCCGTGCGCAGCCTCAGCATGCGCGTCGAGATCGCGCCCAGCATCGAGGCCGCGTTGCGCGCTTTGTCGCGGCTCGCCTACGAAGTGCCGCCGCGAATCCTGATCACGGGCTCGCTCTATCTCGCCGGCCACGTGCTGGGGCTCAACGGCACGCCTCCTGCATAAGCGCTCGTGTCCCGGACAAGCGCAGCGAAGCGGAGCGCCGATCCGGGACCCAGAATGCCGCAACATGGGCCCCGGCCCTGCAGCGCACCGCTGAAGAAGCGCTGCGCTGCGTCCGGGGCAAGAGAGAGAAGCCAATGCGTTTTGCCGCCATTGCCGACGTCCACGGAAACTATCTCGCGCTGGAGGCGGTGCTTGCCGACATCCGCGCGCAAGGTGTCACTGACATCGTCAATCTCGGCGACATGCTGAGCGGCCCGCTCGATGCGCGTCGTACCATCGAGATCCTGATGAAGCTCGATGCCGTGCACGTGCTCGGCAACCACGACCGCTATCTGCTCGATCGGCTCCCGGAGAAGATGGGCTCGTGGGACCGTCCCGCCCACGCAGCGCTCAACGCCGCCCAACTCGACTGGCTGCGCGCGCAACCGATGACGCGGGTGTTCCGCGACCAGGTTTTTCTCTGCCACGCGACGCCCGAGGATGACGAAATCTACTGGCTCGACACTGTGCATCCCGACGGCACAGTGGCGCTATCGCCGCTCGATCGGATCGAGCAATTCGCGCAAGGCATCACGCAGTCGCTGATCCTCTGCGCTCACACCCATCTTGCCCGTGCCGTGCGGCTTCGCGACGGCCGGCTGATCGTCAATCCCGGCAGCGTCGGAAGCCCCGGCTACCGCGACGTGCATCCGTTCCCGCATCTCGTCGAAGCCGGCACGCCGCACGCGCGCTATGCGATCCTCGAATGCGTTGACGCTGCCTGGCAGGTCACGTTCCGCAATGTCGGTTACGACCATGAAGCGATGGCCGCGCTCGCCCGCCGCAACAATCAGCCGGAGCTCGCGAACGCGCTGGCGACGGGGTGGATCAAGTAGCTATTGCTCTGTCCGGGCCACAGCTACTTCTGTTTCAGCAGCTTCATCGGATCGGCTACCTTCTGCTTCAATTGCTCGAAGCTGCATTGCCGCGGCGCCTTGTCGGGCCGCCAGCGCAGGATCGAGGTGCCGTGGCGAAAGCGCTCACCGCTGGAATGGTCGTAGCAGACCTCGATCACGAGCGCAGGCTTGAGCGGACACCACTTCGCCGAGCGATCGGTGGACCAGCGGCTGGGTCCGCCCGGCGCGCTGCCGCTGAAGCCGGGCTCGCCGATCAATGCCTCCAGCCTGTCTGTCAGAGCCGGCTTCTCCTCTGCCTTGATCGCTGAGGTGAAGCCGACATGGTGCAGCAGCCCCGCGTCATCGTAGAGCCCGAGCAGCAGCGAGCCGACGACTTTCCGCCCCGAGAGCTTGTTGGTCGCGTAGCGGAAGCCGCCGACCACACAATCGGCGCTGCGAAACTTCTTGATCTTCTGCATGCCGTCGCGGTTTCCCGCCTGATAGGACAGGTCGACGCGCTTGGCGATGACGCCGTCCGAGCCGCCGCCCGCCTGCGCCAACCACTTCTTCGCGGTGGCGTAGCTCATCGTCGCCGGTGAGAGACGGAACGTGCTCCCTCTCAGATTGGCCTTTGCAAAGGCCTCCAGCGCCAGCCGTCTCTTGCCAAGCGGCTCGTTGGCGAGATGGTTCTCCCTGGCTGTTGCGAGCAGATCGAAGACAAGATAGAGCGCCGGCGTCGCCTCCGAGAGCTTCTTGACGCGGCTTGCGGCGGGATGGATCCGTTGCAGCAATGCGTCGAAGGAAAAAGCTTTGCCCAGCGGTACGACGATCTCGCCGTCGAGCGTGAATCCATCCGCCCTCAGCTTCTGCGCGGCGGCGACGATTTCAGGGAAGTACCGGGCGAGGCCCTCGCCCGATTTCGAGCGCAGATCAATGCTGCTGCCGGCGCGCGACAGCAGGCAGCGAAAACCATCCCATTTCGGCTCGTACTGCCACTCCTTGCCGCGCGGTATGGCATCGACCGACCGCGCCTCCATGGCCATCAGCATGGCAGGCTTCCGACGGGTTTGTCGGCGGGAAGAGGGCACTGCGAACGCTCTTTGACTCAGAACATCCCCTTCCAACGCGAAGCGCGAGAGTTCGCTCCTCCCGGAAGCCGTGACAATTTACTGTGCGCACGTATTATAAGTCACATAGCAAAGGTTAGGCACGTCATGAGCGACGAAAACACCTGGCAGTGCGAATACGCCATCGAGACGTCTGCACCCGCAGAGACGATCTGGAGCATCTTTCGCGATGTTCGCAGCTGGAAAGCCTGGAATGCAGGCATCGAGCGGATCGACATCGACGGGCCCTTTGTGGCCGGCACCTGGTTCACGATGACGCCACCCGGCGAGGATGCGCTACGCTCGCAACTGATCGAGGTCCGCGAGAACGCATGCTTCATCGACGAAACGCGAGTCGGCGATCTCGTGATCAAGGTAGCCCATCGCATCGAACCTCTTGGATCGGCGCGCACGCGCGTCGTCTATGCCGTCGACGCAAGAGGGCCGCAGGCGTCCGAGATCGGTCCGGCTGTCGCGTCGGATTTTCCCGATGTTCTCGCCAGCCTCGCCAAGCTCGCTGAAACGAGATCGGCATGATTGCGGCCAGCAAAAAATAACGGCCGGCGAAGCGCCGGCCGTTCTCGAAATCATCGTGTCGCGAGTGGATCAGACCGCGGAGGTGATCCACTGCTGGAGCTTCGCCTTCGGCGCCGCGCCGACCTGACGGGAGGCCATCTCGCCGCCCTTGAAGATCATCAGGGTCGGGATCGACATCACGCCGTACTTCGACGCGGTCTTCGGGCTCTCGTCGACGTTGAGCTTCACGATCTTGACCTTGTCGCCCATCGTGCCGGCGATCTCGTCAAGCGCGGGGGCGATCATGCGGCAGGGGCCGCACCATTCGGCCCAGAAATCGACGACCACAGGACCGTTCGCCTTGAGCACTTCGGCTTCGAAATCGGTATCGGAAACCTTGCCAACGGCCATGGGAGTACCTCACTCGGTTGAAAGAGAATCGGCGCGACGTAGAATCGCGCCCGGGATCATGGCCTCAACCTATGAACGGCCCCTTGCCGGGTCAAGGACGCTCACGCCGACATGAAGGGATGCCAGCGCCGCGTCCAGCGCGGGGGCTGAAATCTCCATATATTCAAGGGCCTCGGTCCAGAGCAGGACGGCGCGGATCGGCTTTTGGGGATAAAGCCGGGACAGCACCGCCCGGTACAGCGCAAGCTGCCGGACATAGGCGGCGGGGGTTTCCGCGGCGCTTTTGGGGGCGGTCTGGTTGGTCTTGAAATCGACGATCAGGACCTCGTTCGGGCGAACGACCAGCCGGTCGATTTGCCCCGACACCAGCGCCGGCGGGCGGCCCGGCCGGTCGAGTTTCCCGACGATGGCGACCTCCGCCCGGCTGCCCTCGGCAAATACCGGTGCAAAGCGCGGTTCGGCGATCAAGCCGAGCACCTTGTCGGCCAGCGTGACGCGATCGGCATCGAGCCAGTCGCCGACATTGCGGGCCATGAAGCCAAGCGCGGCTTCGCGCCGGCGCTCGGCGGCAATATCGGGCAGAGACTGCAGCAGCCGGTGCACCAGCGTGCCGCGCTGGAGCGCCAGTGCGCGCGACTGGACTGATTCGCCCGATCGCACGCTGCGGCCTTCCTCGGCCGACTGGCCGGAGGGACGCACCGGATCGTCTTCGATGCTCTCACGCGGCGCCGGCGTCCGCAGCCAGTCCGGCAGGATGATCGTCTGATCCACACTTGTCGCCGGCGTGCCTAGCGCCGCGACGTCCTCGGGACGGGCGAATCGGGTCACCTTGCCGAGCGGCGTCTCGATCGTCTGCTTGTCCAGGCCGGAGCCGGTGAGCCCGGTGTCGACGAGGTCGTACCAGCTCAGCCTGCGGACACTTCTCATGTTGCCGGGCAGGCAGCCGCCGACGACCAGCCGATCGGCCGCGCGCGTCATCGCTACATAGAGCAGGCGGCGATATTCGTCCTCGGTCCCCTCCAGCATCGCCTTGCGCGCCTCGGCGACCGGCTTGGGATCGTCCGCCTTGCGCCCGGCCCAGACCACGACCTCGCCGCCATTGCCGCGCGGCACATGGATCAGCCGCACCCGCTGCGAGTCCGCGGGCGACGAGGTGGTGTCGACCATGAACACGACCGAAGCCTCTAAACCCTTGGCGCCATGCACTGTCATCACCCGCACCTCGTCGCGAGTGATTTCCATGTCGCGCTTCACCTCGGTGTCAGCCGAGCGCAGCCAGGCCATGAAGCCTTGCAGCGAGGCCGGTGCCTTGCGCTCGCAGTTCAGCGCCAGCTCCAGAAATTCGTCGAGCGCGTCATTGGCCTCATGGCCGAGCCGGCGCAGGATGCGCGCACGGCCGCCGTCACCGCCGAGCAGCCAGGCATAGAAGGCGAACGGCGTCTCCTCGCGCGCACGGATCTCGCAGGCCTCGAGGCGACGCAGGACAGTGGCGAACTTCTCGCTTCCAGCGGCATGCTCGCCGAGCGCGCGGCGCAGCGATCCCTTGCGGCCATGGGCGAGCTCGAACAAATCGTCGTCGCCGAGACCGAACAGGGGGCTCTTCAGCGCCACCGCCAGCGCGAGATCGTCCTGCGGCAGCAGCAGCGCGTCCGCAAGGTTCATCAGGTCGATGATCGCGATGTGCTCGGTCAGCTTCAGCCGGTCGGCACCGGCGACGGGAACGTTGGCGTGCTTCAGCGCCTGGATCACCGCGTCGAACGCGTTGCCGCGCCGACGCACCAGGATCAGCATGTCGCCATAGCGTAGCGGCCGCCGCTCGCCCTCATGTCCCGTCAGCGTGCCGCTCTCGACCAGCCGCTTGATCTCGCTCTGAATGCGGCGGGCGAGCTTGACCTCGGGACTGGTGACGGCAACGCCGTCGAACGGCGCGCGCCAGCCCTCGATGTCCTGCCTGTCATCGGCCTCGGCAAGATCCCACAGCTCGATCACGCTCGGGCCGGCATCGGCGAGCGCATTGTGCAGGGGATGGCCGATCTCGACCGAATGAATGCTCTTGTAGATCTGGGGATCGCGGAAGACGTGGTCGACCGAGTGCAGGATCGCGGCGCCTGAGCGGAATGAATAGGTGAAGGCGACCGGATCGAATTTCAGCCCGGCGGCGGTGAACTTGCGATGCAGCTCGCGCCGGCGCGCGTCGAATTCGTGCGGCGCTGCGCCCTGGAACGAGAAGATCGACTGCTTCTCGTCGCCGACGGCGAAGACCGTGCGGTTCAGCCCCTCGCGCGCGCCTTCGCCGGCGGTGAATTCCGAAATGATGTGCGCGACGATGTCCCATTGCCGCGGGCTGGTGTCCTGGGCCTCGTCGATCAGCACATGATCGACGCCGCGGTCGAGCTTGTAATGCACCCACCCCGACGCGACGCGGTTCAGCATCGCCAGCGTCTTGTCGATGAGGTCGTCATAGTCGAGCAGCCCGCGTTCCTGCTTCTCGCGCCGGTAGTTTGCAGCGGCGGCCGTTGCGATGTGCAGCAGCGCCGCGGTGCGGTCGCGCATGGTCACCGCACGGCGCCTCTCGATCAATCCACCGAGGCGGGACGCTTCGTTCTCGAACAGCCGCGCGACGGACGGATTTTGCTCGCAAAACTTCCTGGTCAGCACGGCCTTGCGCGGCAGCTTCTCATCGGTGAGAAAGACGCCGAGATAGGCGTCGACCTGTGCCGCGCCGGAGAACACTTTTGCCTCGCGAAGACGGCTCGCCTGGTCGTTGTCGGATTTGCTGCCTTCCTCCAGCGCGACCGCGATGTCGTCCCAGCGCGATCGCGGCAGGAACGGGCCATCGAGGATCTCCGTCTCGACGTCCTCGATGCGGTCGGCGGCGCCAACGCCCAGCACCGCCGCCATCTGCGCGGCAGCGGCCTCGGCGCTACCGGCTTCATCGGTCCATGCCATGAAATGATCGCGGCTGAGACAAGCCTCGCGCACGACTTCCTTGAAGGTCACATCGGCGGCACTCGCCATCGCGGTCAGCAGCGCGCGGCCGGTGACAGTCTCCGGATCGCGCGCGGCTTCCAGCAGCACCTTCAGATTGGCGCGCTCCATCATGTCGGTCTGGTCGCGCTCGTCGATCACGGCGAAGCGCGCGGGAACATTCGCCTCGAACGGGAACTGCTGCAGCAGCCGCGTGCACAGCGCGTGGATGGTCTGCACTTTCAGCCCGCCGGGCGTCTCCAGCGCGCAGGCAAACAGTTTTCGCGCCTCGCGGCGCAGCTTTGTGTTGGGATGCGGGATTCCGACGGCGCGGATCGCGGCATCGAGCCCGGTGTCGTCAAGCGTCACCCAATGACCAAGCGTGGTGAACACGCGCTCAGCCATGTTGGCGGCCGCGGCCTTGGTGAAGGTGATGCAGAGGATCTTTTCCGGCGGCACGCCCGACAGCAACAGGCGGATCACGCGCTGCACCAGCACATGCGTCTTGCCCGAGCCGGCATTGGCCGACACGAAGGCGGACGCGGTCGGATCGGAGGCACGCGCCTGCCGCGCGCGCACTTCATCCGGGATGGGGCGGGGAGCCTTCACCATTCCTCGATCCCCAGGCCGCCGGCCGCGGACCATTCCTTGATCCGGGCGAGATCGTCATAGGCGCCGTAGCGGTTGGACCACATCGGCAGGTTCAGCGAGGTGTAGGGCTGGTGCTCGTCGTCGAAGGCGCGGATCAGGACCTCAAGCTTCGCTCGCGCCTCCGCCGCCGCGGTGTCCGGCGGCTGCGGCTCGTCGCCCTGCTTGTACTTGAGCTCGAGGATGCGCTCCTCGCCCGGCGGATTGTTGCCGCTCAGGCGGACATAGACGAGCTGGCTCACGGACGCGCCGGCGTCGATACTGGGAAAACCGCCCTCGCGCAGGATCGCAGCCTCCAATGTGAGCTGCGGCGACAGGCCCATGCGGACCTGCTTGCCGGTCGGCGGCTGGCCGGTCTTGTAGTCGAGAATGGCGTAGCCGCCGCCCTGGCGCCGCTCGATGCGGTCAGCGCGCGCGGAGAGCCGGAAGCTGCGTTCATTGTCGAGCTTGATCGAGATCTCGCCGCGGGTCTCCGCGGTGATGGCTTCGATCAAATCGCGGCGCGCCGTCTCCCATTCGCCAAACCAGCGCGCGATGCGCTGGAAGCGCGGCCACCACAGCGCCCGCGCCTCGGGCCGTTCCATCAGCGGGGCAAAATACTTTTCGCCGATCGCGCGCAGCACACGCGCGGGATCGTCGGGCAGATGCGCGGCAAACGTTTCGGTGAACTCGCCGAGCGCATCGTGGATCGCCGAGCCGCGGTCGGCGGCTGAGAGCGGCATGTCGACGGGATCGAGCGCGTCGAGCCGCAAGATGTGCTTTGCGTAGATCGTGTAGGGATCGCGCAGCCAGTCCTCGATCGCGGTCACCGACATCTTCAGCGGCCGCGTCGCGCGCGGCGGCCGTGGCTCCGGCTGCTTGATCGGCTTGACCTCGGCAGGCTGGTCCAGCGCGCCTGCGAACTGCACGTATTTCTCGCCGGCGCGAACCGCGGCGTTCCAGAGATCGTCGCCCGCGACAGCTTCAAGCCGGTGCAGGAAGCGCGAGGCCACCGCCGGCGCGCCGCCGGCCTTGGCGGAATGGGTGAGGATCACCTCGCCGCCGCCGAGCAGTTGCGCAAAATCATGCGCCGAGAGGCCGATACGTCGCTCCGGCAGATCGAGACCGAGCTCATGTCGCATCGGCCGGCTGAGCCAGGGATCGATCCGCGGTGCCGGCGGCCAAACGCCTTCGATCAGGCCGCCAATGATGATGCGGTCGGCCTGCATCAGGCGCGATTCCAGCGGACCGTAGATCTGCAGGCGCGCGCCCGGCTTGTCCCGCCGCCGCACCGCGCGGTCGCTGAACGCGGTCTGGAAGACGTCGGCATAGTCGGACAGCGGCGCCATCAATCCGCTGGTCGTGCCGCCGCGTAAGAGATCGTCGAAGGCACCGGCGAGCGCGAGGCCTTCACGCTCCTCGAAAGCGAGCGGAATGCCCTGCTCGTCGCGCGACAGCTCGATCATGATCTCGCGATGCCGATGCGCAAGCTCGGCGAAGTCAAACGGCTTCGATGACGCCAGGCTCTCGATCGGCGCCAGGGCTTTTTGCAAGGCATCGATCAGCGCCTGGATGCGGTCGAGGTCATCAGGCTTGAGGCGTGCGCGAGTTTCGGCGTGGTGCAGCGCGGACACCTCGCTGCGCCACAGCTTGGATAGCTCGTCGCGAAAGCGATTGAACTCGCGCAACAGGCCCGCCGTGCCCGCGGGCGGACGCGTGCCGCGCAGCACCGCAAGCTCCAAGCCCTCGATCGCCGTCCTCCATCCGCCAGGCAGCCGGCCGAGCCGGCACAGCGGATGTTTCAGCATCGCGAGCAGCGTCGGCGGCTCCAATCCCTTCGTTGCCGCCTCCGCCGCAAGGCGCGCAAACACGCCGGCGGAGGTCTCCATCAGCACGTCGCCGCCGGAATCGTCGAAAGCGAGATCCCATCGGGTCAGCGCGGCCATCACCCGCCGCGCCAGCGCGCGATCGGGCGTCACCAGCGCCGCCGATTTGTCGAGATGCCGCGCCTCGCGCATCGCGATGGCGATGGCGAGCGCCTCCATCTCCGGATTGGGGGCTGCGACCACCGCGAGATCTTTCATGCCGCCGGCAATCTTCGCGGCCACATCCGGCTGCTTCAGCCGGTCGTGCCATACCTCCGTCTTGGCGGACGGCCGCATCGATTCGGATGCGAGCAGATCGCGGCCGCCTTCGGCTGGCGGTTGAAGGATCTCGACATCGCTGCGCCTGATGCCAAAACGATCCAGCAGCGCGTGCATGGCATATTGCGGATGGTTCGAGGCCGGATGCTCCGCGAATTTGCCGAGCGCATCGCGCACGCCGCCGATGCTGCGCCAGGCGTCGTCGTCGAGATCGGTGTCGAGGCCCGGCAGCACCACGGCGCCATGCGGCAGCGAGGCGACCGCGTGCAGGAATTTTGCGGTGGCCGGCATCGAGCCGGTCGAGCCCGCCGCGATCACGGGCCCATGGGGATGCGCGGTCAGCCGTTTCGCTTCGGCCGCGATCAGGAGATCGCGCCGCGCCGCCGGCTCGATCCGGTTGATCTCGGCGAGATGGCCGGGCCAGGCGATGCGGGCGATGCGCAGGAATTCGAGCGAGTGCTGCCAATAGCGATCGAGGTTATCAGGCACCAGCCCGTCGAGCGCGCTCCAGTCGACGCCACGCGTGACCATGTCGTCGATCAAGCGCGCGAGATCGGAGGCGAGAGCCAGCGTTGAGGCCGGGCCGCCGACCACCAGCGGCGCCAGCACGGGACCCTTGGCCCAGGCGGCAACGAGTTGCGCCAGCGTCAGTCGGCGTTCGAGTTCGCCGAGCCGCGGCGGAATGTCGAGCGGCGTTGCGCCGGAAAAGTGCTCGCCTTCGTCGGCGAAAGCGAGCTCGTCCTCGTCGATATCGCCGAGCGCGACGATGCGCGGCAACACCACGGCGTCCGCCGCCATCTCGTCGAGGAAGATCTCGCGCACGACGCGCATGGCGCGCCGCGTCGGCAGATAGAGCGTGGCGTCCGCCAGCCGCGCCGGTTCCTTGCGCGCCTCGAAGCCGTCGACCAGCCGGCCGTCGACCAGGCTCGATACGATCGTGCGCAGGAACGGAACTGAGACTGGAACGCTGAAAACGCGCATGGGCCGCCTGATTCGGGAATCAAGCGCCAATATAGGGAGGCGGACTCAAATGGATATGGGCAGGGCGAAATCGTCCCCGCTGTTCGCCGTACCAGCACAGGTGTTGTAGGGTGGGCAAAGGCGCACTTGCGCCGTGCCCACCGTATTCGTCATCCGGGGTTAGCTTGATTTGGTGGGCACGCTTCGCTTTGCCCACCCTACGGCACCGTGTGCGAGAGCAGCCCCTACGCCACGCTCTCCAAAAACGCCTCTTCCGCGGCGTGGACCGCATCCGGCGTGCCGACATGCATCCAGACGCCGTCGAGGCGGAGGCCGAACAGGCGCTCCTGCTCATTGGCGCGGTCGAACATCTTTGTCAGCGAGAACTCGCCCCGCGGTGCGTCCGCGAAGATCGTCGGCGACAGAATGGCCGCGCCCGCATAGACGAACGGGACGATCTCCTTTTCCTTGCGCTTGCGCAGCGCCCCGTCGGGCAGCATGCCGTAGTCGCCGCGGCCGCTATAGCCGATGCTGGTCGCCGTCGGCGCCATCAGCAGCAGGATGTCCATGCGCTCGGGGTCGAAGTTTTCCGCAAGCCGCGCCAGATTGGAGCGCACGCCGTCGATCCACAGCGTGTCGGAATTGACGTGGAAGAACGGCGCATCGCCGAGCAGCGGCAGCGCCTTGACCACGCCGCCGCCGGTGCCGAGCACCTCGTCGCGCTCGTCCGAAATGGTCACGTGCGGATGCTGGCGCGTCGCGGTGTGATTGATGATCTGGTCGGGCAGATAGTGCACGTTGACCACCGCCTCGGTCACGCCGGCCAGCGCGAGCTTGTCGAGCACGTGGTCGAGCAGCGGCTGGCCGGCCACCGGCACCATCGGCTTTGGCATCGTATCCGTCAGCGGACGCATGCGCAGGCCGAACCCTGCGGCGAGCACCATGGCTTTGGTCGGCTTGACGGACATGCTTCGCTTTCTCGAACCTCTGAAATTCGCGCTTGCAGCAAACCTAGCACGGACCGGAGTCGGCCGCACCGCATCTCAACGGCCTTAACCACCCGCCGTGACGTTTGTACGACGTGTGTTGCCGTCACGCCCCGACGGCCGTGGAGCGCGCCTTTTTCTTCTTCTCGCCTTGCTTGAGGAAATTGACGCCGATCTGGTCGCCATTGACCCAGGCCAGTTCACAACGCCGGTACGCTAACCCGGTGGACGACAATACGAGAAAAAATTCCTTCAGGTGCAGGCCTTCGACCGAACCGTCGATGGTCAGCTTGGCGCCGCTCTCGGAGACGTCCTCCATGGTGCATTCGCGCCGCCATGTGCCGTCGATCCCCATCATCTGGGCCGGCACCCCACGTTCGAAAACAACCCTGCTGTTCCCGCGCTGGTCCGTCTTGACCGCCATGTGCCCTTGCTCCAGCCCCGATTTGTCCGGCTGCCCGCGGGCGATGATACCGGTGCGATGGCTAACAGCCGGTAAACCGGTTCGGGCTCAGGATTGGGGCGGCGGAACGTTAGCGAGATACCAGTCGCGCAAATGCTCGAGCGCCGGATGCGCCAGCGAGCGCTGCAGATAGGTCCAGATCCGCGGCTGGTGGCGCAGATAATGCGGCTTGCCGTCGCGGCGGTTGAGCCGGGCGAAGGTGCCGAGCAGGCGCGTGTTGCGCTGCGCCGACATGATGGCATAGAGCTCGGCAAAGCCGGCCGGATCGAAGCTTGCATCGTCAGCGCGGCGCGCCTTGATGTAGCGCGACAGCAGCGTCAGCTCGAGGGCTTCGGGCACGTCGACGCGGGCGTCCTGCAGCAGCGACACCACGTCATAGGAATGCGGTCCGAGCACGGTGTCCTGGAAGTCGATCACGCCGACGCGCGCCATGCCGGTTCGTTCCGCGAGCCAGATCAGATTCGGCGAATGGTAGTCGCGGATGATCCAGGTTCTTGGCGCGGCCAGCGGCTTCTTCAGTAGCTCGCGCCACGTCGCGAAGAACTCCGCGCGCTTCGCCTGGCTCAGCGGCGCGTTGCGATCGGGCAGATACCATTCCGGCATCAACCCGATTTCAATCAGCAGCGCGTCGGTGTCCCAAGCGGGAATGGCATGGGTTTGCCCATCCAGCGGCAGCGTCTCCGGCAGCGTCTTGCCGTGCAGCACGGCCAGCACGTCGGTCGCGGCTTCATAGCGCTCGGTGATCGGGCGCGGCGGATCGCCTTCGATCACGCCTTCGCCGCCGAAATCCTCCGAGATCAGGAAACCGTGGTCGAGATCGACATGGTGGATTGCGGGCGCCGAGATGCCTGCCGCGCGCAGGCCTTCGTCGATGGCGACGAACGGCTTGATGTTCTCCGCGAGATGCACCGCGGCGCTGTAGGATTTGCCGTTGTAGATCGCGGCGCCATCGGGGCGCTGCGGCGAGTTCATGAGGATGACGACGCCGTCGTCGCGGATCAGCCGCGCATAGGAGCGCGTCGAGGCATCGCCGGCCATGCGCTTGCGGCCTGCGTCGATATAGCCGGATGCATCGAGGAATTCGCGCAGCGCCTTCAGCCGCGCAACGGTCGTCGCCCCCTTGCCACAGCCGGCGATGTCGGCGGCCCGTGCGTTCGAGCCCAGCGCCGGGCGATGCGTCAGCGCGATGTCGATGCGGTCCGCGGGCATCGCCGACGGCGCGCGCTCCGGCCATTCGATCAGCACCAGCGTGGCCTCCGGCAGCGGCGACAGCCCGATCTCCTCGAGCTCGCTCTCGTCCTCGACGCGATAGAGGTCGGCATGCATCACGGCAAACGCCGGCAGCTCGTAACCCTGTACAAGCGTGAAGGTCGGGCTCGGCACTTCCAGCTCTTCGTCGCCGGCAAGGTAACGGATCATGGCGCGGGCCGCGGCAGTCTTGCCGGCACCGAGATCGCCGGTGAGCGTGATGACATCGCCCGGGCCGACCAGCAGCGCGAGATCGGCCATCAATTGCGCGGTCGCCGTCTCGTTGTGAAGCGCGACGGAGAATGTGGCCGGCGCAATCATTCGGCGGCGTCGCGATGCGCCGCCCGGTCGGTCGGGAAGTCGCAGATCACGACCGTGCCTTTGCCGGCGGCGGAATCCACTTGCACCTTGCCGCCATGCAGCTCGACGAAGGAGCGCACCAGCGACAGCCCGAGCCCGGCGCCGCGATGACGCGAGCCCTGCGAGCGGCTCTCGAACCAGTTGAACACCTTGTCCTTCATGTCGGCGGGTATTCCAGGACCGGAATCTGTCACAATGAAGACCACGCTGCGCTCGGTGCGGCGCGCGCTGATCCCGACCGTGGAATCCTGCGGCGAGAAGCCGACGGCATTGGCGAGCAGATTATAGAGCACCTGCACTACGCGCTTCTCGTCCCCGACGAAGCTGCCGACATCGGGGGCGATCTCGACCTTGAGGCGGATGCGGTCGGTGGCGAGCCGGTCCTGGATGCCCTCGGCGGCGAGCTCGATGGTCTTGCTGACGTCGACCGGGCCGAGCTCCAGCTTCATGGCGCCGGCGTCGATCGTGGCGAGATCGAGAATGTTGTTGGTCAGAGCCAATAGCGCATTGGTCGATTTGGTGACGTAGTCGAGATATTCGGCCTGCTTCGGCGTCAGCGGGCCGGTCGAGGGATCGCTGAGGAAATGCGCGAAGCCGATAATGGTGGTGAGCGGCGAGCGCAGCTCGTAAGAGACGTGGTGGACGAAATCCACCTTCATCTGGTCGGCGGCCTCCAGCGCCTCGTTGCGCTCGCGCAACGCGCGCTCGACATTCTCGGTGTCGGTGATGTCGAGGAAGGTCAGCATGGTCGCGCCGTCCGGCAGCGGCCGGATCATGCCGTCGAGCACGCTGCCGTCCTTGCGCTCCAGCTTGATCGGCACGTCGGCGCGGTTCTCGATCGAGGTGATCGCCTCGCGGATCTGCCGCCAGACGATTGGATCGTCGAACAGCTGGTGGCACCAGCCCTCGACGGTCTGGATATGCGGCTCCTCGCGCATGGCGTCGTTCGACAGCTTCCACATCCGCAGGAACGCCGGATTGAACAGCTGTGCCCTGCCGTTGCTGCCGAACACGGCGACGCCCTCGGCGAGGCTGTCCAGGGTCTCGCGCTGGACCCGGATCATGCCGTCGAAGCGGCGGGCCAGCTCGAGGCTCTCGGTGACGTCGTCGAACAGATAGGTGACGCCGCCTTCGGGATTCGGCGTCGTGACGACCGACAGCGCCCGGCCGTCGGGCAAATACCAGGTATCCTTGGCGGCCTCGACCGCGCGATAGGCCTCGTGCAGCTTGGCCTTCCAGGCGCGGAAGTCGGGCTGCTCCGGCAATTTGCGCGCGGCGCGGAGCTGGTCGAGCACGCTGGAATCGTCGGGATCGGCGTCGAGGAAGCTGCGGTCGAGGTCCCACAGCCGCCGGTAGGAATCGTTGTAGAAGGCGAGCCGGCGCTGGCCGTCGAACACGGCAACGCCGGAGGAGAGCTGGTCGAGCGTGCGGCGATGCGCCTCCGCCATTCGCACCAGGGCTGCGCTCAGCGCATCCGCTTCGCTGGCGTCGATCGCGACGCCGACATTGCCGTTGCCGACGTTGACGGCGCGCACGTCGTACATGCGCCGCTCGCCGCCGGTCACGATCGGCAGCCGCGAGGTGAAGCTTGTGGCGTCCTTCAGGCTGCGCTCCATGGCGGTGCGGTCGGCGCTGTCGAGCAGCTCGAGCTTGCGCTCCTGGGCATCAGTGATGCTGGTGGCTTCCGTGGCACGGACATAGGCCGGATTGGCAAAAGTCAGCGCGCCGTTCTGGCCCTTGGCCCAGATCGGCCATGGCGCGGCAGCGGCGAAGCCGCGCAGCATCTCGGTTTCATCGGAGAGCGCCTTGTAGCGCAGGTGGGTCTCGGCCAGATCGCGGCGCAGGCCTGAGAGCTCGCGAATCCGGATAATGGCCTGGCCGCCGATGGCGCGGCCGATCGCTTCCAGCGTGTGGCCGTTGGCGGTCGTCAGCGTGATCTGGAAGCCGTCACCGTGCTCGCGCAGCGCATCGACGGCGTGATCCATCTGCAGCGCCGGTTCCGGCGGCAGCCAGGTTCCGAAGGCGAGCACGCGTTGCGGCGACGAATCGCGCGGCAGCACCATCGCGATGTCGCCGGAGATCTGCGCGCGATCGTCGCCGGCCGGCCAGGAAATCAGGACCTGCGGTTCGGCGAACAGCAGCGCGCCGAAGCGGTCGGACTGCAGCTGGAGTTCCCTGATCCGCGCGCGCAAGGCTGCCTCAGTCTTGGCCTTGCCGACGCGTGTGCGCATCAACAGGATCGCGGCCACCACCGAGAAGCCAAGCAAAGCCAGCGCGGTGGCCAGCACCGCGAGTTCCTGCCGGTTGAAATCCAGCAATATCGAGAGAGTGTCGACGAGGTCGGCGGCCTCAGCCGGCGCAGCCGGCAGCAGCGCTGCGAGAGCGCCTCCCAATAAGCCGTTGCGCGCCAACGAAGTGCACGACAACAGCGTCCGACGCATCGACACGATCACGCCTGACATAGTTGCCCCAAGACCGCACGAATTTACGCGCGGCGACCCCCGCCGCACGCGAATCAAGCGACAATACCCTCACCGCGACTCCACCGGTAAGAGTCCAGACCGTGAACGCAAACGTGGTCTTACAAAAATGCGGGTGGCAAGGTTCCAGCCCACGTAGTTCTGCGGGATGATTTGGTTGAGATTGCCGCGCGTTAGCGGCCGGTCGAGCCGAAGCCGCCGGCGCCGCGGTCGGTCGAGGACAGCGTCACTACCGGAACCAGCGCGGCCTGGACCATTGGCGCGATCACCATCTGCGCGATGCGCTCGCCCCGCTTGATGACGAACGGCGCGGCGCCATGGTTGATCAGGATCACCTTGATCTCGCCGCGATAGTCGGCGTCGATCGTGCCGGGCGAGTTCAGCACGGTGACGCCGTGCTTGGCGGCAAGCCCCGAACGCGGCCGCACCTGGGCCTCGTGCCCGGGCGGCAGGGCAATCGCAAGCCCGGTCGGCACCAGCGCATATTGGCTGGGCGCAAGCGTCATCGGCTCGCTGTCGGCTACGGCCGCCATCAGGTCGAGGCCGGCGGCCTCCGTGGTCTGATAGGCCGGCAGCGGCAGGCCTTCCGCGTGGGGCAGGCGCTGCAGTTCGACCGTGATTGTCGTGCTCAAGATGCCGGCTCCAGGGGTTTGTCGGTCACGCTTTTCACGATATGAGCGACCAGTTCGGTCGCGACCTGTTCCTTGGTCATTACCGGCCAGGAATCAACTGTGATCTCGCCGTTGTTCTCAGCATTCTTGCTGATGAGGTGCACGGTGTTGCGGTCGCCGCCCATCACGCCCGTGGCGGGCGAGACATCGTTGGCGACGATCCAGTCGCAGCCCTTGCGGGCGAGCTTTGTCTTGGCGTTGTCGATGAGGTGCTCGGTCTCGGCGGCAAAGCCGATCACCAGTGGCGGGCGCTTGTCGGCCAGCTTGGAGATCGTGGCGAGGATGTCGGGGTTTTCGACCAGCTGAAGCGGCGGCATGCCGGCCGAAGTCTTCTTCAGCTTCTGCTCGCCTTCATTGGCGACGCGCCAGTCGGCAACGGCGGCGGCGAAGATCGCGATGTCGGCAGGAAGCGCGGCCTGCACCTGCTCCAGCATCTGCCGCGCCGATTCCACGTGCTTTACCGTCACGCCCTGGGGATCGCTGAGGTCCACGGGGCCGCTCACCAGGATCACGTCGGCGCCGGCGGCCTGCGCGGCGGCGGCGATGGCAAAGCCCTGCTTGCCGGAGGAGCGGTTGGCGATATAGCGCACCGGATCGATCGGCTCGTGGGTCGGGCCCGCGGTGATCAGCACGCGCTTGCCGGCGAGCGGGCGCGGCACCGGCGGCCGCAGCAGCCGCTCGGCGGCGGCCGCGATCTCGATCGCCTCGGACATGCGGCCGACGCCGGCTTCGCCCGCTTCGGCCATCTCGCCGGAGTTGGGGCCGATCAGCAGGACACCGTCACGCTGAAGCTGCGCGACGTTGCGGCGGGTCGCCGGATTGTTCCACATCAGCGGATTCATCGCCGGCGCGATCAGTATATTGCGGTTGGTCGCGAGCAGGATGGCGCTGGCGAGATCGTCGGCATGGCCGTTGGCCATCTTGGCCATCAGGTCGGCGGTGGCCGGCGCCACCACGATCAGGTCGCAGTCGCGCGCGAGGCGGATGTGGCCGGCGTCGAACTCGCTCTGGGGATCGAACAGATCGGTGTAGACGCGCTCATGGGAGAGGGCGCTGACCGAGAGCGGCGTGACGAACTGCTCCGCCGCCCTGGTCAGCACGCAGCGAACCTCGATGCGCCGCTCCTTCAGCCTGCGGATCAGGTCGAGCGACTTGAAGGCCGCGATCCCGCCGCCGATGATCAGGGTGATGCTGGCCTCGGGGACGGCGCTGGCGCGAGGGGACGCGGCCGCAGGGGATGCCTCGGGCGGCACCGCAAACGGCGTCAGCGGCTCCTCGCGGCCCTCGATCAGCTCCCGCAGGATGACCCGGACCTCTTCCTCGACCGATCTGCGGTTCTTGGCCGAACGCAGTCGCAGATAGGTTTTGACGTGTTCGTCGAGCTTGCGGATGGTCAGGCTCGCCATGACGCCTCTCCAGCACGAAATGATAGCGATGCTATCACCCACATGATTGCAGTGCAATCATAGATTCCGGACGGCGATCAGGATGCCGATGAAGGTCACGGCGATGATCCAGAGCGCCACGGTGCGCCAGCGGTTCTTGCGGCCCTCGCTGCGCCCCATCGCGGCGATGCTCTCCGGCGACAGCCGGACGCCCTCGCGCGTCATGGTCTCGAGCTGCTCGATCACCGCGACCGAGCGCGCAGCAAGATCCGGGAGGCGCATCAGGATGCGGGCGAGGTCGCCGCCCCCCGCGAGGGCTCCCTGCACCCGGCCGATCGGTCCGAGATTGCGCTCGATCCATTCGCGTACCACGGGATCGGCGACCTTCCAGATGTCGAGCCTGGGATCGAAGCCGCGCGCCACGCCCTCGACCACGACCATGGTCTTCTGCAGCAGGATCAGCTCGGGCCGCGTCGTCATGTCGAACAGGCCGGTGACCTCGAGCAGCAGCGTCAGCAGACGCGCCATCGAGATTTCCTCGGCGGTGCGGTTGTGGATGGGCTCGCCGATGGCGCGGATGGCCTGCGCGAAATTCTCGACCGAATGATGCGCGGGCACATAGCCCGCCTCGAAATGCACTTCAGCGACGCGGCGATAGTCGCGGGTGATGAAGCCGAGCAGGATTTCGGCGAGGAAGCGCCGCTCCTTCATGCCGAGCCGGCCCATGATGCCGAAATCGACCGCGACAAGGCGCCCCGTATCATCCAGGAACAGGTTGCCCGGGTGCATGTCGGCGTGGAAGAAGCCGTCGCGCAGCGCATGGCGCAAAAAGCTCTGGATCACCTTGCGGCCGAGATCGGGCAGGTCGACCTGGGCTTGTGCCAGCCGCTTGTGATCGTTCAGCGCGATGCCGTCGATCCACTCCATCGTCAGCACGTTGTGCGTGGTGCGGTCCCAGTCGACGGCCGGCACGCGGAAATCAGGATCGTCGCCCGTGTTCTCCGCCATCTCCGACAGCGCAGCCGCCTCGAGCCGCAAATCCATCTCCATCGCGACCGAGCGCGACATGGTGTTGATGACTTCGATCAGGCGCAGCCGCCGCGCCTCACTCGAGTAAGCTTCGGCCTTGTGCGCGACGAAGAAGAAATCGGAGAGATCGCGGCGGAAGCGCGCGGCCACGTGCGGCCTGAGCACCTTGACCGCGACCGCCTTGCTGACGCCGTCACGCAGCACCTCGCCGCGATGTACCTGCGCGATCGAGGCGGCCGCGACCGCCGGGCCGAAGCTCACGAAGACGTCCTTGAGCGGCCGTTCCAGCGACGTCGCGATCGCAGCTTCCGCTTCGGCTTGTGGGAACGGCGGCAGGCGGTCCTGAAGGCTTTCAAGGTCGCGCGCCATCACGACGCCGACAACGTCGGGCCGCGTTGCCAGGAATTGTCCGAGCTTGAGATAGGCCGGGCCCATCCGGGTCAGCGCGCGCGACATCCGCGGGCCATCCTTCGGGCCGCGCCGCTCGATGACGCGCGCAAGCTTCAGCGCAAGCTGTCCGGGCGGCGGCACCAGGCTCGGATCGACGGAGCCGAACACGCCCTCGCGCGCGAACACGAATGCGGCGCGGATCAGGCGCGAAATGTGAGTGATGGCAGAAATCACAAACGCCAGCCCGAATGCAGTGCGACGATGCCGCCGGTCAGGGTCTGAAAGCCGACGCGGGAGAAACCGGCGTCGCGGATCATGTCGGCGAAGGTGTTGGGCTTCGGAAACTTGCGGATCGATTCGACGAGATATCGGTAGGATTCGGCGTCGCCGGTCACCATGCGCCCGAGCGGCGGGATCACCTTGAACGAGAACAGGTCATAGATCTTGTCGAGGCCGGGCATCTCGACGGTGGAGAATTCCAGGCACAGAAAGCGGCTGCCGGGCTTGAGCACGCGATAGGCCTCGCACAGCGCCTTGTCGATCTGGGGCACGTTGCGAATGCCGAAAGCGATCGTATATGCGTCAAAGCTGCGGTCGGCGAAGGCGAGTGCTTCGGCATTACCCTCGACGAAATCGATCTGGGTTTCGAGATGCCGCTTGGCGGCACGCTCGCGGCCCACCGCCAGCATATCGGAGTTGATGTCGCAGACGGTGGCATGGAAGCCCGGACCTGCCGCCTTGGCGGCCCGGAACGAGATGTCGCCGGTGCCGCCGGCAACGTCGAGCAATGCAAACGGCCGGTCGCTCCGCGGCGGATTCAGCGCGTTGATCATGATGTCCTTCCAGACCCGGTGCAGGCCGCCGGACATCAAATCGTTCATCAAATCATAACGCGACGCCACGCTGTGAAACACATCGTTCACCAACGTCTGCTTGTCCCCCAGGGGAACGTCCTTGAAGCCAAAATGCGTGGTTTCGCCCGGCCGATCCATTACTCTACTCCACGACGCCGACCATAGCGCGGCCGCCGCAATGGCGCTATCACACCGCCCTCATAAGGTGAATGCCTGACCATGCCCGAATTGCCCGAAGTCGAGACTGTCCGCCGCGGCCTTCAGCCCGTCATGGAGGGTGCGAAAATCGTCGTCGCGGAGGCCCGCAGGCCCGATTTGCGCTTTCCGTTCCAGCCCGATTTCGTGGCCCGGCTCCAGGGACAGATCGTCACGGGCCTCGGCCGCCGTGCAAAGTATCTCATGGCCGATCTCGGCTCCGGCGACGTGCTGTTGATGCATCTGGGCATGTCGGGCTCGTTCCGCGTCATCAAGCCGGACAACGAGGCCGCGCCCGGCGAGTTTCATTATCCGAAGAGTAAGGACTCCGCGCACGACCACGTGCTGTTTCGGATGTCGTCGGGCGCCGACATCGTCTTCAACGATCCGCGCCGCTTCGGTTACATGAAAGTGATCGCGCGGAGCGCGCTCGACCAAGAGCCGCTGCTGCGCGACCTTGGTCCAGAGCCGCTCGGCAACGAATTCGACGCCGCGCTGCTGGCCAACTCCTGTGAAGGCAAGACCACCAGCCTGAAGGCCGCGCTGCTCGACCAGCGCGTGGTCGCAGGCCTCGGCAACATCTATGTCTGCGAAGCCCTGCACCGCTCGCATCTGTCGCCGCGCCGGATCGCCGCGACGCTGTCGACAAAGGCCGGACAACGCAAGGGCACTGCCGGGGGCGAGCCGACCGATCATGCCAAGAGATTGGTCGGTGCCATCCACACCGTGCTGAACGATGCGATCAAGGCCGGCGGCTCGTCGTTGCGCGACCATCGCCAGACCTCGGGCGAGCTCGGCTATTTCCAGCACTCGTTTAGGGTTTACGACCGCGAGAGTGAAAAATGTACGACGCCGCGCTGCGCCGGCACGATCAAGCGCTTCACCCAGAACGGCCGCTCGACCTTCTGGTGTCCGAAATGTCAGAAGTAGAAGGCCATGCAGACGCCCCAGCTTGAGACCGAACGGCTGATCCTGCGTCCGCTCGCATTGTCCGACGCGCCGGCGATCCAGCGTCATTTCGACAATTGGAACGTCATCCGCCATCTCGCGGCCGTCGTGCCCTGGCCATATCCGGCTGATGGTGCGGAAACCTTCGTCCGGTCACAGCTCGACAAAATCTCGGCCGGCGAAGAGATTTACCATTGGGTGCTGGTGCTGAAGGGCGGCAATGGCGAGGCGATCGGAAACATTCATTTCCGCCCCGATGCCGATGGCGCGAAAGGTAATCGTGGCTTCTGGCTGGCCGAGCCGTATTGGCGGCGCGGCTTGATGACGGAAGCCATCACCGCGGTGAACGATTTTGCCTTCTTCACGCTCGACCTCGATCATTTTCACGTCTGCAACGCAGCGACCAACGAGGCCTCGCGCCGGGTCAAGCAAAAGACCGGTGCGGAGTTCGTCGGCTTCATCGAGCTTGCGCATCACGGCGGACAGTCGAAGTCCGAGCGATGGATCGTGCGGCGCGAGCATTGGTTGCGCGAGAGATCGGTGACGCCCGTGGCCTAGCTTCGCGCGATTTGACCCGGCCGAAGCCCGGTTTCGCCGCACGGCAATTTTGCCTGACAAGTCAGATGTCTACGCGCCGTCGCCGAGGTGTCTTGGGCGGCGCGGTTCTACTGTGCATGGGGTTGTTTTCGAAATTTTGTGCGAGGGCGCGGCCGCCATCGCCAAAAACGCGAAGCAATCCGGCCGGGCTGGTGGCCGGATTGCTTCGTCGCTTGGGCTCATTCACCGGACAGCGAGGAGTCCGTCTGCGGCCCTGGCCGATCGCCCCGCTCAGGACGCCAGAGTCGTGGTCTCGTCCGCCGAAATTTCGGCAGCGGCATGCAGCATTCCGTCTGCCGCTGACATGACCTGATCGATCAGCATATTGCCGGCGGACAGCTCGAGACGGGTCTCGATCCAGCGCCAGAGGCCGCGGATCTCCTCGGTCGACTTGCCGTTCGGCGCGAATTCGCTGACCGCAAGGCCTGAGGCGAGCGAGTCCTGGTGATCGTTGCGCATCACGATCAGCGGGCGCGCGAGCACGTCGGCGAGATCGAGCGCGGCTTCCTCGGCGAGCGCGTTGGCGGCGTTGTCGATGCGCTGCCCACGGATCGGCGTCTGGTTCAGCACGAAGCCAAAGGGCCGCTTCCAGGCGCGCGCCACGCTGAGGGTCGAGACGGTCGCCTCGATGTCGGCGACGCTCGGGCGGGCCGGGATCAGGCAGAGGTCGGAATGGCGGATCGCGGCGGTGGTGGCGGCGCTGAGGCCGGCCGCGGTGTCGACGATCGCGAGCTGGAGCCCGCTCTCGGCCAGCATCTTCAGGCGCGGCTGGATGTCGGCAGCGTGATAGATCGGCTCGACGACGATATCGTCGTTGTTGCGGCGGCGCTGCCAGTTGGAGAGGGTGCCCTGCGGATCGGTCTCGATCAGGCGGACGGTGAAGCCGGCCTGCCTGGCCGCCAGCGCGAGGCCGATGGCGAGAGTGCTCTTGCCACTGCCGCCCTTTTGGGTGGCGAGTACGATCGTATGCATTGGAAGATGATTCCTTTGGAGTGCCTGGGTCTAGGGGTAACGCCACGCGAACGTGCATCGCTTCTCGATGCTGAGCTCTTCTCGCTCAGGACGTGCCCTGCCCGATCCAAAGAGGACCGCGGATGTCCGAATCAACGCTAACGATGATGGCAGAATCGGGAATGCCAGCTAATCCGTACCATTACTGGACCCGTAATCCTGCGTGTGATGTGCTCGCCGCCGTGAATGAGAGGACGGGCGGCATGAGCGGCAACTGGCGCGATCGGACGGCAACCACCTTTGAGTGCCAGAAGATGCCGGCGGTCTCGAGCCGCGGCATGGTGGTGAGCAACCATCCTCTGGCCTCCAGCGCCGGGGCCGAGATGCTGGCCGCCGGCGGCAACGCCATCGATGCCGCAATCGCGACCCTGTTCACGCTGACCGTGGTCGAGCCGATGATGGTCGGCATCATCGGCGGCGGCATGGCGCATATCCGCCTCGCCGACGGCAGCCACCGCTTCATCGACGGCCAGAGCACGGTGCCCGCGGCGGTCCGCGACACCACCTACACCTCCAGGCCGGGCTCCGCCCATGACGTATTCGACACCGTCGGTAACGAGAACCTCAACGGCCCGAAAGCCGCCGCCACGCCCGGCTCGCTGAAAGCCTGGTGCGAGACGCTGCGCCGGTTCGGCACCATGTCGCTTGCCGACGTCATGCAGCCCGCGATCAAGCACGCCAGGCGCGGATATGCGGCGACGCCGTACTTGCACGAATGTATCAGCGAGAGCGCCGCCGAGATGCGCAAGGACAAGCCGATTGCGGCGATCTATCTGCCTGATGGCGAGCCGCTCAAGGTCGGCGAGCGCGTGGTGCAGGCCGAATATGCCGAGACGCTTCGTGCTATCGCCGACCACGGCGAGAAAGCGCTCTACGAGGGGCCGCTCGGCGACATCCTCGTTGACTATATGGAAAAGGCCGGCGGCTTCATCCGGCGTGGCGATCTCACGGCTTACAAGACCGTCGAGCGGCAGCCGATCCGCGCCGACTATCGTGGCTGGACCATTTTGGGGCCGCCACCGCCCGCGGCCTCCGGCGTGCATATCGCGCAGATGCTGAACATTCTTGAAGGCTACGACATCGGTGGCCTCGGCTTCGGCACATCAGAGACCATCCATTACCTCGCCGAGGTCCTGAAGATCGCCTTCGCCGATCGCGCCGCCGCCAGCGGCGACCCGGATTATGTTGGCGTGCCCGTGGAGAAGCTGACGTCAAAAGCCTATGCCGAGGAGCGCCGCCGCGCCATCGATCCGGCGCGGGCGCAGGCTTTTGGTGCCGGCGTGACGCAGCTCGAAAGCGCGCACACCACGCACATGACGGCGGCAGATGCCTTCGGCAACGTGGTCGCAACCACGCAGACCATCAACAATCTCTTTGGCGCCAAGATCATGATCCCGGGTCTAGGGGCCATCGCCAACAATTACATGAACCTGTTCGATCCGCGGCCGGGCCATGCGCTGTCGCTCGCGCCCGGCAAGCGCGTGACGACCTCGATGTCGCCGATGATGGCGCTCCGTGACGGCAAGCTGCGCTATGCGCTGGGCCTCCCCGGCGGAAAGCGCATCTTCCCAAGCGCGATGCAGGCGCTGATCAATCTGATCGACCACGGCATGAGCCTGCAGGAAGCGGTCGAAGCGCCGCGTGTGTGGACCGAGGGCAACGCGCTCGAGGTCGAGCAGAAGGTGCCGGAGAGCGTTCGCGCGAAGCTTGCGGCCCTCGGCCACAAGGTCCAGCCCGTGGCGACGGTTGCCGGCGGCATGAATGCGATTGCGTTCCACGACGACGGGAGCATGTCGGGCGCCGCCTGCTGGCGCGCGGACGGCACGCCGGTTGGGATCTCGGGCGGCCTTGCGAAAAGCGGTGTCAGGTTCAGGTTGAGCTAGCGCTCGTGCCCCGGACGCGGCGCAGCGCGAAGCGGTGCGCTGCAGAGCCGGGGCCCAGAAACTTCTCGCACTGAATTTGAGGCGGCGTGGTTCCCGGCTCTGCGCAGCAACGCTGGCGCGTTGCAGCGCGTCCGGGACACGAGAGTCATTTCCGCACGCAGATCACGCGGACGACCGCCGCCTTCGCATCTGTTGACGTGCCGTTCGCGGCAACGCCGCTCGCCTTCAGGAAATCGCGTACCGTATCTGCTGCGACCATCACGGCCTGTGACGCCGGCACTGCATTTGCGGGTCCCGCAACCATCGCCGGCTTCAACAGCGTAACGCCCGAGAACTTGCCGTCGCCGTCGATTGCCGGGCCGCCGGAAAATCCAACCGCCGGCGGCGGCGACAGCGCGGCATCGCCGCCACCGACAGATGCCAGCGCAGCCTTGATGCTCGATACACCGGCCGCGCCGCCCTGGCTCTGCGGATCGGCGATGCCGACGACATCGACACTTGTCTTCGCTGGGCCGCCGGCGAGGCTGAGCGGCTTCAGGCCGCGTGCGCCATAGATGTGCAGCAGCGCGAGGTCGTGCTCTTTGTCCTCGGCGAGACGATCGGCATTGCCGTAGCCGCCGATGGTGATGGCGAGACAGGAATCCGTGACGAGACGGTCGGCCAGGATCGCGCCGTCGTCGCTGACGACGATGCCGGTGCCATATTCGACGGTCTTGCGCGGCGGCGGTCCGACTAGCGGCCCCGACGGGAATGCATTGAACGCGCTCGACATCGCGATCACGACAGGCTCGACCGTGCCCTCGGTCGCCTGGTCGTACAAGATCGTCATGATGCGGACCTCGTCGCCCTTGAAAGTGCCGCGCACGTAAAATTTCTTCAGGCCCTGCAATCCCGACAGCACGAAGAAGTCGGGCTTCACCACGGTGTAGTCGACCTTGCGTCCGGCCGGCTCCTTCTTCTCGGCATCCGCGAGTTTTGCGGTCGTCGGGTTCGCCTCCTTGCGGCGGCTCAGCAGCACCTGCACCGTTCCGGTCGGCGAAGTCCATTTCGAGCCGTTGGCGTCGGTGGCCTGCTGCGGCACCAGCTTTGAGGGAATGCCGAGCCGCGCGCCGCTGGTCATCTCCGTCACGATTTTCCAGCCGACACTGTCCTGCTTGCGCCGCGCGGTCTCGGCGAGCGCGGCGCGCTCCTGCGGATTGAGCACGCCGGTTGGCTTGCCGCCCTTGTTCTTCTGGTACTCCTTGATGGCGTCGACCATGCGCGAGCTGACGTCGCCGGTGATGGCGCCGTTATATTCGCCGACCCAGGCGAGGTCGGACTGAAGCGACAGCCGCTCGGCCTGCGCCATCCCATCCGCGGTTTCCGACGGCGTTTGCAGGGCAGGCGGCTTGATCGGAACGGTCTGGACCACCTTCGGCCTGGTGCCCGGGACCTGTGGCGTTGTCGTCTGGGCGCTGGCGCCTGTGGCAGACGCCAACATCAGTGTTGCCGCAAGCATCGATCTCATGACAAATCCAGCCAGCCCATTGAACGCGCCGCCATTGAAGCACATCTCGTTGGTCGCGAACAATGTTGGGGCGGTTCAGGAGTAAGAGAAGGTGCTCAGCCCGGATGAACTCGAACGCTATGCCCGCCATATCGTGCTGCGCGATGTCGGCGGCCCGGGCCAGGCTGCGCTGAAGCGAGCCTCCGCGCTGGTGATCGGCGCCGGCGGGCTCGGCGCGCCGGCCCTGATGTATCTGGCGGCGGCCGGCATTGGCACGCTCGGCGTGGTCGATGACGACGTCGTGTCGCTGTCCAACCTTCAGCGCCAGGTCATCCATACGACGCCTGACATCGGCCGGCACAAGGTCGAGAGCGCGGCCGAGCGGATTGCGGCGCTCAATCCGCATGTCCGCTTCGTCGGCCACGCCACCTGGCTCAATGCCGACAATGCGCTGGGCCTGATCGGCGATTACGACCTGGTGCTCGATGGCTCCGACAATTTCTCGACACGCTATCTGGTCTCGGATGCCTGTTTTTTTGCGAAGCGGCCGCTGATCACCGCGGCGCTCGGCACCTTCGACGGCTCGCTCACCACCATCCGCGCATATGAGACAAACGAGCAGGGCGAATTTAACCCGACCTATCGCTGTCTGTTTCCGGAGGCGCCCCCGCCGGGCACCGTGCCGGCCTGCGCGGAGGCCGGCGTCATGGGCGCGCTTGCGGGCGTGATGGGCTCGATGATGGCGCTGGAGGCGATCCGCGAGATCGTCGGTTTTGGCGATGGCTTGGTCGGCCGCCTCCTGATGATCGATGCGCGCGCGATGCGCTTCGAGACGCTGCGCTACGGGCGCGATCCGGCCAATCCGCTTAATGGCGATGGGCCGGTCATGACTGACCTTAGCGCCCATCGCACCTGATCGCGCTGTTACGCCGTGGCCGGCTTCTCGCTGTCGAGATGCGCCATCTGCTCGGCCGCATAGCGCGTGCCGGAAGCGATGTTGGGCGGAAACGCCTTTGCCAGCGCCGCAAGATGAGCCGGCGTCAGCGCCACATTGGTCGCGCCGAGTGCTTCGGTGAGGCGCTTGCGGGTGCGGGCACCGATCAGCGGCACGATCTCCTGGCCTTGCGCCGCCACCCAGGCGATTGCGACCTGCGCTGGTGTTGCGCCGATCTCTGTGGCAATGGCGCGAAGCTGCTCCGCCAGCGCCAGATTGGCATCGAGGTTCGCGCCCTGGAAGCGCGGGCTCATCAGACGGTAGTCGCGGCCGGTCTTGCCGGAGTCCTTCGACCAATGGCCGCTGATCAGGCCGCGCGCCAGCACGCCGTAAGCGGTGATGCCGATGCCGAGCTCACGGCAGGTCTTCAGAATATCGCGCTCGATGCCGCGCTCGATCAGCGAATATTCGATCTGGAGATCGGCGATCGGATGCACGGCATGCGCGCGGCGGATGGTGTCGGAGCCGACCTCGGACAGGCCGATATGCTTGATGTAGCCGGCCTTCACGAGATCAGCGAGACCGCCGATCGTCTCCTCGATGGGAATGCTGGGATCGAGCCGCGCCGGGCGGTAGACGTCGATGTAGTCGGTGCCAAGTCGTTGCAGCGAATAGGCGAGGAAGTTTCTCGTCGCAGCCGGCCGCGAATCGAACCCAACGAATTCGCCGGCGGGACCGCGCAGCGCGCCGAACTTCACACTGAGCTGTACCTTGTCGCGGGGGACGTTCGTCAGCGCCTCGCGGATCAGCATTTCATTGTGGCCCATCGCGTAGAAATCGCCGGTGTCGAGCAGCGTGATGCCCGCGTCGAGTGCCTCATGGACGGTGGCGATGCTCTCGCCGCGATCGGCCGAGCCATAGGCATCCGACATCGCCATGCAGCCGAGGCCGAGGCTCGAGACGTTGGGGCCGGTCGAACCGAGTTTGCGCTGTTCCATGATGACTCTCCTTGAAAAAGGCGGCGCCCGATGGACGCCGCGTGACGAGGCCAGATATGCGCCCGGCCCATTGCCGCGATAAGATGGACAATGCGGAATAGCTTGTTCATCATATCGAACAATGGCTGATCCTGACCTGCGCGATCTCGACGCCTTCGTGGCGATCGCCCGCACCCGCAATTTCCGGCGCGCGGCGGTCGAAATTCGCGTGTCGGTGTCGAGCCTTAGCCAGCGGCTGCGCGACCTGGAGGAGCGCCTCGGGGTCCGGCTGATGAACCGCACCACCCGCAGCGTCGCGCTGACCGAGGCGGGGGAGCTGTTGCTATCGCGGGTGGCCCCGGCCTTGCGCGACGTCGGCGACGCCCTGGATCAGGTGCGGGGCCTGCGCGAGGTCGCCTCAGGCCGCCTGCGCATCAACGCGCCGCCGCCGGCGGTCGATTTGGTGCTGGCGCCGATGGTCGTTCCGTTCCTGCAGGCCCATCCGCAGGTCGATCTCGATATCGTTTCCGAGAGCGGCTTCGTCGATATCGTCAGCGCAGGCTACGACGCCGGCGTGCGTTACGGCGAGCATCTTGCGCAGGACATGGTCGCGATCCCGCTGAGCGGTCCGCAGCACTATGTCGTCGTCGCCTCGCCCGATTATGTCGCGCGCCGCGGCAGGCCCAAGCACCCGAAGGATTTGCTCGACCACGACTGCATCCGCGCGCGCTATTCGAGCGGCGTCATGCATGACTGGGAGTTCGAGAAGGCCGGCCAGATCGTGAAGGTCGATCCGCCTGCAAAACTGATTTCCACCAATATGGGTCTTGCCATGCGCGCCGCGCTCGGCGGCGCTGGCGTCTGGGCAAGCCTCGATGGCTATGTCGGCGACGCCCTGAAATCCGGTGCGCTGGTCAGCTTGATGGAAGACTGGTGCGAGCCGTTCCCGGGCCCGTTTCTGTACTACCCGAGCCGGCGCCAGATGCCGCCCGCGCTGCGCGCCTTCATCGATTTCGTCGCCGATTGGCGCAAGCGCGAGACGCGCGGCAAATAGGCCTCAGAGCATGCTCGGCAACACGCGATCCGGCGGCTTGTGCGCGTCGAGGAAGGTGCGGATATTGATGATCACCTTCTCGCCCATCTCGACGCGGCCTTCGATCGTGGCCGAGCCCATATGCGGCATCAGCGTCACCTTGCCGGCTTTCGCAAGCCGCACCAGCTTTGGGTTGACTGCCGGCTCGTGCTCATAGACGTCGAGGCCGGCGCCGCCGATCTCGCCGGCTTCGATCAGCTTGATCAGCGTGTCTTCGTCGGTGACTCCACCGCGCGCGGTGTTGACGATATAGGCGTCCTTGCGGATCAGCTTCAGCCGGCGCGCCGAGAGCAGGTGATAGGTCGCTGGCGTGTGCGGACAGTTCACCGAGATGATGTCCATCCGCGCCAGCATCTGGTCGAGGCTTTCCCAATAGGTCGCGCCAAGTTCTTCGGCGATCTTCGGCGCGACGGGGCGGCGGTTGTGATAATGGATCTGCAAGCCGAACGCGCGGGCGCGGCGTGCGACCGCCTGGCCGATGCGGCCCATGCCGATGATGCCGAGGCGTTTTCCCCCGATGCGGTGGCCGAGCATCCAGGTCGGCGACCAGCCCGCCCAGGGTTTTCCCTCCGTCAGCACGGAAGCGCCCTCGATCATCCGGCGCGGCACCGCCAGGATCAGCGCCATCGTCATGTCGGCGGTATCTTCGGTCAGAACCTTTGGCGTGTTGGTGACGGTGATGCCGCGGGCATGCGCAGCCTCGACGTCGATATTGTCGACGCCGTTGCCGAAATTGGCGATCAGGCGGAGCTTGCAGTCGGGCTGATTGACGATGTCGGCGCTGATGTGGTCGGTGACCGTGGGAACCAGGATGTCGGCAGTGCGCGCGGCTTCGGCGATCTGCTCGGTCGACATCGGTGTGTCGTCGAGATTGATGCGTGCGTCGAACAGTTCGCGCATCCGGGTCTCGATCGAGTCCGGCAGCTTGCGCGTCACCACGACGAGGGGCTTTTTCTTCACCGACATGTGCTGCCCTCATGAGGCGTTGCAGGCCGCCTCTGTCGCCAAAGGCCGGCTGTTGAGGCCTCATTAACCCGGTTGTTCGACACTGCCTTAGCCGTGTCGTCCCCGGCGTTTCCTTCAAGCTTTCCCCCAACTTTCCGGCCGGAAAATCGGGGCAAACCGGTTGTTCAGATGTCCGTCCTCTCTAGCAGAAGGCCGGGCCAAGACAAGAACCACGGGTTTGGCTTTGGGAACACCCGCGTGGGGCGGGAGAGGGGTTTGCACGGCAGGTTTTGGAATTTGGGGTGAGGACCTGGTCTGGCCAGGTCTTCGACAGGAGACGGGTTAATGGCGTTGGGGCGTTTTTGTTCGGTGCTGGCGCTCGTTTGCACCTGGTTGAGCGCCTCGGTCAGCCCCGGGCACTCGGCCAAGGACAACACCCCCCAGACGGCCAGCGGCCTTCCGGTGCCGCGCTATGTCAGCCTCAAATCGGATCACGTCAACGTTCGCGCCGGGCCAACCAAGGACAATGACGTGGCCTGGGTCTACACCCGGTCCGGCCTGCCGGTTGAAATCACAGCCGAGTTCGAGAACTGGCGCCGGGTGCGCGATTCCGAGGGCGCCGAGGGCTGGGTCTATCATTCGCTGCTGTCGGGCCGCCGCACCGCGGTGGTGACCATGAAGCACAGGGACGATCTCGCGCCGATCTATGACCGCGCCGATGCCGACAGTGCCGTGGCCGCGAAACTCCAGGCCGGCGTCGTCACGCAGGTAAAGAAGTGCACGACCAACTGGTGCCACGTCGTCGGCGACGGCTTTGACGGCTGGATCCAGCAGGAACGGCTCTGGGGCGTCTACGCCGACGAGCAGGTCAACTGACGGCCTGAAACGACAATGGCCGGGACAAAGCCGGGCCATGACGAACTCGCCATGACGAACTCAATGCGATTTCGGGACGATTTCAGCGCTTCTTGCGCAGGCGCACGACCATGTCGATGCGCGCGATCTCGTAGCCTTCCGGCACCTCCGGCATCTTGGACAGGGCCAGATGCGGATCCTCGATGTCGACCAGCTCGTGGCTATTCTCGAGGTAATAGTGATGGTGCGTGGTGACGTTGGTGTCGAAATAGGTCTTGGTGCCGTCGACACTGACCTGACGCAGCAGGCCGGCATCGGTCAGCTGGTTCAGCGTGTTGTAGACGGTCGCGAGCGAGACCGGGACCTTGGCCAGCGTCGCTTCCTCGTAGAGCATTTCAGCCGTGAGGTGGCGTGCACCCTTGCCGAACAGCAGCCAGCCGAGCGCCATGCGCTGGCGCGTCGGGCGCAGGCCGGCAGACTGGAGCATTTCATTGACGTCGTGCCAAGGGCAGCCGGTCAGGGCCGGCTGACGGCCGGACAGAAGAGCCGCCGCATGGGCGTCTTCGTCGTGGTGGGTGGCGTTGTTTTCGTTCATTTCCAGAATTCGGGCACGCGTGAACACTATCTATCTGCAATATATGGACAGATAGATGCAGATGCAAGTTTCTCGCAACTAGAGCGGTTCTAATCAGCAGAGGAACCTGGCCGGATCCTGGTCATTTTACCTTCATGGGCCCGCTTTGCTACCCGAAAAGGCCTGTGTTAGAGAGCGCGCGGTTCCGCTTAACCGATTTTGGCGCAGCCAGGCATTGAGGCCCGGCCCGAAGTCCATCCGGCTCTCGGTATTTGCGCCTGGCGACGGCAATTGGCGTTGCTTTCCGAACGAGAACGGGGCCCATTTTTTGCCAGAAACGCCGCTCAATCGGGGTTCAAACAGAGGCTTCCGCATGCTGAACAGGCGCAACGGCTACGAATACGAAGATTTGCTGGCATGTGCCCGCGGCGAGATGTTCGGCCCGGGCAATGCCCAGCTGCCGCTGCCGCCAATGCTCATGTTCGACCGCATCACGGACATTTCGGAGACCGGCGGCGAGTTCGGCAAGGGAATCGTGCGTGCCGAGCTGGACGTGAAAGCGGACCTCTGGTTCTTCGGCTGCCACTTCAAGAACGATCCGGTGATGCCCGGCTGCCTCGGCCTCGACGCGCTGTGGCAAATGGTCGGCTTCTATCTGGGCTGGAGCGGCGGCGAAGGTCGCGGCCGCGCGCTTGGTCTGAACGAGCTCAAGTTCAGCGGCCAGGTGCTGCCCGAGGCCCGCAAGGTTGTGTACAACATCGATATCAAGCGCGTGATGCGTTCAAAGCTGGTGCTCGGCATCGCCGACGGATGGCTTTCGGTCGATGACCAGATTATTTATCGCGCGAAGGAGCTGAAGGTCGGCTTGTTCAAGCAAGGCGTGAGCCTGGGCTGAGCGCATCACCAAGAAAGACAACGATTTAGGCGAGGCTGTCATGAGGCGGGTTGTGGTCACCGGGATGGGAATCGTCTCGTCGATCGGAAACAACACCCAGGAAGTGCTTGCGAGCCTTCACGAGGCGAAGTCGGGCATTTCGCGGGCCGAGAAATATGCCGAGCTCGGCTTCCGTTCGCAGGTGCAAGGTGCGCCGACGCTCGATCCTTCGACAGTGGTTGACCGCCGCGCCATGCGTTTCCTCGGTCAGGGTGCGGCGTGGAATCATGTCGCGATGGAGCAGGCGATCCAGGACTCCGGTCTGTCGCCTGACGAAGTCTCCAACGTCCGCACCGGCATCATCATGGGCTCCGGCGGCCCCTCGGCGCGCACTATCGTCGAAGCCGCCGATATCACCCGCACCAAGGGACCGAAGCGCGTCGGTCCCTTTGCAGTGCCGAAGGCGATGTCGTCCACGGCGTCGGCGACGCTCGCGACCTGGTTCAAGATCAAGGGCGTGAACTATTCGATCTCCTCGGCCTGCGCGACGTCGAACCACTGCGTCGGCAACGCCTATGAGACGATCCAGATCGGCAAGCAGGACGTCATCTTCGCCGGCGGCTGCGAGGAACTGGACTGGTCGCTCTCGGTGCTGTTCGACGCCATGGGCGCGATGTCGTCGAAGTACAACGACACCCCCGCCACCGCCTCTCGTCCCTATGATGTCAACCGCGACGGCTTTGTCATCGCCGGCGGCGCCGGAGTCCTCGTCCTGGAAGAGCTTGAGCACGCCAAGGCGCGCGGCGCGCGCATCTACGGCGAGATCGTCGGCTATGGCGCGACCTCGGACGGCTACGACATGGTCGCGCCGTCAGGTGAAGGCGCCGAGCGCTGCATGCGCATGGCGATGTCGACGGTGAAGACCAAGGTCGACTACATCAATCCGCACGCCACCTCGACGCCAGCCGGCGATCCGCCGGAAATCGACGCGCTCCGCCGCGTGTTCGGCGCCGGCGAGAAGTGCCCGCCGATCTCGGCGACCAAGGCGTTGACCGGCCACTCGCTGGGCGCGACCGGTGTGCAGGAGGCGATCTATTCGATGCTGATGATGAACAACGGTTTCATCTGCGAAAGCGCGCACATCCAGGAGCTCGATCCCGTGTTCGCCGACATGCCGATCGTGCGCAAGCGCATCGACAACGTCAAAATCGGCACCGTGCTGTCGAACTCCTTCGGCTTCGGCGGCACCAACGCCACCCTGGTGTTCAGCCGGCTGGACGTGTGACGTCACTGCGGACGACCGATAGCTATTTCGTCATGGCCGGGCTTGTCCCGGCCATCCACGTCTTTGCTACCGACTTCGGAAGAACGTGGATGCCCGGGACAAGCCCGGGCATGACGGAGAGCGGAGGGTAATCGCGAGATGGAAGGTTTGATGCAAGGCAAGCGCGGTCTGATCATGGGCATCGCCAATGATCATTCGATCGCCTGGGGCATGGCGAGGACGCTGCATGCCCATGGCGCCGAGCTCGCCTTCACCTTCCAGGGCGAGGCTCTCGGCAAGCGCGTCAAGCCGCTGGCGGAATCGCTTGGGGTTGATCTGGTGCTGCCGTGCGATGTCGAGGACATTGCCAGCGTCGACGCCACGTTCGACGTCTTGCGCGAAAAGTGGGGCAAGCTCGATTTCGTGATCCACGCGATCGGCTTTGCCGACAAGAACGAGCTGAAGGGCCGCTACGCCGACACCAGCCGCGAGAATTTTTCGCGCACCATGGTGATCTCCTGCTTCTCGTTCACGGAGGTCGCAAAACGCGCCGCCGAGCTGATGACCGAGGGTGGCAGCATGATCACGCTGACCTTCGGCGCCTCAGAGCGCGCGATGCCGAATTACAACGTGATGGGCGTGGCCAAGGCGGCGCTGGAAGCCTCGGTGCGCTATCTCGCGTCCGATTTCGGACCGCGCGGCATCCGCGTCAACGCGATCTCGGCCGGCCCCATCCGTACGCTCGCGGGCTCCGGCATCGGCGAGGCGCGCGCAATGTTTGCGTTCATGCAGAAGCATTCGCCGCTCCGCCGCGGCGTCACGCTCGATGAGCTCGGCGGCTCGGCGCTGTATCTGCTGTCGGATCTCTCCGGCGGCGTGACCGGCGAAATCCACTATGTCGATTCCGGCTACAACACCGTCCTGATGCCAAGGCCGGATGATCTGAAGGCGGAAGGCTAACCCGCCGCGATTTTCTCCGCGCGCTGGAATGCCGGCCGCGCCATGCAGCGCGCGATATAGGCATCGAACGCGGTGCGCGACGGCACCATCTTGAACAGGCGCACTGCGAAGTTCAGGCCCGAGCCGATCGTGATGTCGGCCGCGGAAAATTCCTCGCCGAGAATCCAAGGCCCGTTTTCGAGCGCCGCTTCCAGCACGTCGAAGACCTGCGTCGCGCTGCCCCAGGCCGCAGTCGAGCTCGGCACCTCGATCTTGGTGAAGATCTGGATGATCGCCGGTTCGATGCAGCTCGGCGAGAAGAACAGCCATTGCAGGTAGCGCGCACGACGTGGATCGGTCACATCAGGCGCGAGCTTCGTCTCCGGATAACGGTCGGCGATGTAAGCGCAGATTGCAGCGGCCTCGCCGAGCGCGGCATCGCCGTCGGCGAGCGCCGGCACCTTGCCCATCGGATTGACCTTCAGATAATCCGGCGCCTTCTGCGCGCCGGTCGAAATGTCGGTCAGCACGCGCTCATACCGAAGCCCGCTCTCTTCCATCAGCCAAAGCGCCGAGAACGAACGCGAGCGGGGCGACCAATAGAGTTTGATCATGGGAGCGGACCCTTGTTCTTCCACCTATAGTACTTCATCACAAACCCGTTCGACGGCTCGACCTCTTCCTTCTCGAACACAAAACCTTCGCGCTCGTACCAGCGCCAGGCCTTTTCGTTCTCGCGGACGCAGCGCAGGAACATTTCATCCGGCATGTGCGTGCGCGTGAAGGCGAGCAACTTCCGCCCGAGCGATTGTCCCTGATAGGCGGGCCCGACGAACAGCATATCGAGATAGAGTTTTGGCAGATGCAGCGCGAGCATCGCAGCGATGGTGCCGTTGTCGTCGGCGACGAACAGGCTCCAGCCGTTCTCCATCTCGCGCCGGATGCGCGCACGCAGGTTTGCCAGCAGGAACTCGCTGGCTTCGGCAAGCCCGGTCGAGACCCAGCTCTCCATCCAGACACGGCCGATCTCGTCATATTCGTCGGCGCGGGCGGGGCGGATGATCGGATCCGGCATCTCAGGCTCGCTGGTTGCGCGCGGCCTGCCGCGGGCGCGCCTTGCCGGCCGACAGGCACACCACCTCGGAGATCTGCAGCAGCTGCCGCGCCAGCGGGCTGGTCTTGCGCCAGACCATGCCGATGGTGCGCGAAGGCTCGGGGTCGCGGAAGCGCGACAGTGAGACCGAGGCCGATCGCGTCTCCACCGACACCGCCATCTCCGGAATCAGGGTGACGCCGATGCCGGCGCTGACCATCTGGACCAATGTCGACAGCGAATTGGCGTCCAGCATCTCGCGCGGCGGCGCCGACTGCATGTTGCAGAACGACAGCGCCTGATCGCGGAAACAATGGCCCTCTTCGAGCAGCAACAGCCGCATCTCCCGCATCATCTCGCGCGACGGCACCGGCGTGCCCGCATCCGTGCCCGGTCGCACCAGCAGGAATTTCTCCTCGAACAGGGCGACCTCGGTGAGCGAGGGTTCGGAGACCGGCAGCGCGACGATGGCGGTGTCGAGCCGGCCTTCGACCAGTTCCTGGATCAGCCGCGGCGTCATCGTCTCGCGCACGCGGATGTCGAGCTCGGGATGCAGGCGGGTGAGATTCTTCGTAATCTTGGGCAGCAGATAGGGGGCAATCGTCGGGATCATGCCGATGCGCAGGCGGCCCGCAAAACGGTCCTGCGAGGCGCGGGCGAAATCGCCGAGCTCATCGACCGAGCGCAGGATGTCGCGGACGCGCTGGGCGAGCTCCTCGCCGAACCGGGTCAGCGCGACCTGGCGCGCGCTGCGCTCCAGCAGCAGCCCGCCGAGCGCTTCCTCCAGTTCCTTGATCTGCATCGACAGTGCCGGCTGCGAGATGGAGCAGGCCTCGGCGGCGCGGCCGAAATGACCATGCCGTGCCAGCGCGTCGAAATACCGCAACTGTCGCATCGTCACATTGATCATCAGAAAATCCTATCGCAGCGATCATTAAAGTCAACTTCCCCTGATCGAACGCGGCGCTTAGAGTGGTTCTACCTGGTCAAAGGCGCCGTCGGACGCCACCAGAGGAGGTAATCATGGACGACACTTCGAAGTGCCCGTTTTCGGGCGGAAAACGCGCGCCATCCAACCGCGACTGGTGGCCAACTCAGCTCAGCATCGAGATGCTGCACAAGAATTCCGGCCTCTCCGATCCCATGGGCAAGGAATTCGACTACGCCAAGGAATTCAAGACGCTCGACCTGAACGCGGTCATCAAGGACCTGACCGCTCTGATGACGGACTCGCAGGAATGGTGGCCGGCCGACTTCGGTCATTACGGCGGCCTCATGATCCGCATGGCCTGGCACAGCGCCGGCACCTATCGCATCACCGACGGCCGCGGCGGCGCCGGTGCCGGTCAGCAGCGTTTCGCCCCGCTCAACAGCTGGCCTGACAACGCCAACCTCGACAAGGCGCGCCGGCTGCTCTGGCCGATCAAGCAGAAATACGGCCGCAAGATTTCCTGGGCCGATTTGATGGTGCTCGCGGGCAACGTCGCGCTGGAGTCGATGGGCTTCAAGACGTTCGGCTTTGCCGGTGGTCGCGCCGACGTGTGGGAGCCGGAGGAGCTCTATTGGGGTCCCGAAGGCACGTGGCTGGGCGATGAGCGCTACAGCGGCGAACGCCAGCTCGCCGAACCGCTCGGCGCGGTGCAGATGGGTCTCATCTACGTCAATCCGGAAGGCCCGAACGGCAAGCCGGATCCGGTCGCCGCGGCCAAGGACATCCGTGAGACCTTCTTCCGCATGGCGATGAACGACGAGGAAACCGTCGCGCTGATCGCGGGCGGCCACTCTTTCGGCAAGACCCATGGCGCCGGCGATCCGTCGCTGGTCGGACCGGAGCCGGAAGCCGGCGCGCTGGAAGATCAGGGCCTCGGCTGGAAGAGCAAGCACGCGTCGGGTCTCGCGGGTGATTCCATCACCAGCGGTCTCGAGGTGACCTGGACCAAGACGCCGACGAAGTGGAGCAACAACTTCTTCGAGAACCTGTTCAAGTTCGAATGGGAGCTGACGAAGAGCCCGGGTGGTGCGAACCAGTGGACGGCCAAGGGTGCCGACGCGATCATTCCGGACGCGTACGACAAGTCGAAGAAGCATCGGCCGACCATGCTGACCACCGACCTCTCGCTGCGCATGGATCCGGCCTACGAGAAGATCTCGCGCCGCTTCCTCGAAAATCCCGATCAGTTCGCCGACGCGTTCGCCCGCGCCTGGTTCAAGCTCACCCACCGCGACATGGGTCCGATCCAGCGCTACCTCGGCCCGCTGGTGCCGAAGGAGACGCTGATCTGGCAGGATCCGATCCCGAAGGTCGACCACGAGCTGGTCAGCGATCAGGATATCGCCTCGCTGAAAACCAGGATCCTGGCCTCGGGCCTCTCGGTGCCGGAGCTGGTCTCGACCGCCTGGGCGTCGGCTTCGACGTTCCGCGGCTCCGACAAGCGCGGCGGCGCCAACGGCGCGCGCATTCGCCTCGCGCCGCAGAAGGACTGGGAGGTGAACCAGCCGGCCCAGCTCTCCAAGGTGCTCGGCAAGCTCGAAGCGATCCAGAAAGACTTCAACGCGTCATCAGGCGCCAAGAAGGTCTCGATCGCCGACCTGATCGTGCTTGGTGGCACCGCCGCGGTCGAGAAGGCCGCCAAGGATGCTGGCGTCGACGTCAAGGTCGCGTTCACGCCGGGCCGCATGGATGCTTCGCAGGAGCAGACCGATGCCGCTTCGTTTGCTCCGCTGGAGCCGCGAGCCGATGGGTTCCGCAACTACGTCGGCAAGCGGCAACAGTTCCTGCAGCAGGAAGAAGCCCTGGTCGATCGCGCGCAGCTTCTGAAGCTGACCGGACCCGAGATGACGGTGCTCGTCGGCGGCCTGCGCGTGCTCGGTGCCAATGCGGGCGGTTCGAAGAACGGCGTCTTGACCTCGAAGGTGGGCACGCTGACCAACGACTTCTTCGTCAACCTGCTCGACATGGGCACGCAGTGGACGCCGGCTGCTGACGGTACCTACGAAGCCCGCGACCGCAAGACCAATGCGGTGAAGTGGACCGGCACGCGTGTCGATCTCATCTTCGGCGCGCACTCGCAGCTTCGTGCCTACGCCGAGGTCTATGCCACGTCCGACTCCAAGGAGCAGTTCGTGAAGGACTTCGCCAAGGCCTGGACCAAGGTGATGAACCTCGACCGGTTCGACATCGCGGCCTGAGTTGCTGCACCTCTCTCGCAAGCGGGAGAGGGAGCGCAGCTCTCCCGGAGCGAACACAAACAAAAAGGGCGGCCTCTCGGCCGCCCTTCGTGTTTCCGATGGTGGAGCGAGACTTACTCGCCGGCCGCTTCGCGCGGGGCCTTCTCGCCGTCGCCGCCCTTGCCTTCGAGGTCTTCGCCGGTGGTCTGGTCGACGACCTTCATCGAGAGGCGGGTCTTGCCGCGATCGTCGAAGCCGAGCAGCTTGACCTTGACCTTGTCGCCTTCCTTGACGACGTCGGAGGTCTTCTGCACGCGCGCCGAGGCGAGCTGGCTGATGTGGACGAGGCCGTCCTTGGAGCCGAAGAAGTTCACGAAGGCGCCGAACTCCATCACCTTGACGACAGTGCCGTCATAGATCTGGCCGACTTCCGGATCGGATGCGATCGACTTGATCCACTTGATCGCGGCCTTCATCGCCTCGCCATCGGAGGAGGCGACCTTCACGGTGCCGTCGTCCTCGATGTTGACCTTGGCGCCGGTCTTCTCGACGATCTCGCGGATCACCTTGCCGCCGGTGCCGATCACTTCGCGGATCTTGTCGGTGGCGATCTTGAAGGTCTCGATGCGCGGCGCGTATTCGCCGAGCTCTGCGCGGGCGTTGGTGAGCGCCTTGGCCATCTCGCCGAGGATGTGGATACGCCCATCCTTGGCCTGGCCGAGCGCGACCTTCATGATCTCCTCGGTGATGCCCTCGATCTTGATGTCCATCTGGAGCGAGGTGATGCCCACTTCCGTGCCGGCGACCTTGAAGTCCATGTCGCCGAGATGGTCCTCGTCACCGAGAATGTCCGAGAGAACGGCGAAGCGCTTGTCTTCGAGGATCAGGCCCATCGCGATGCCCGCGGTCGGCCGCTTCAACGGCACGCCAGCGTCCATCAGCGCGAGCGAGGCGCCGCACACCGAAGCCATCGACGAGGAGCCGTTGGACTCGGTGATCTCGGAGACCACGCGGATCGTGTACGGGAACTCGTGATGCGGCGGCAGCACCGGGTGGATGGCGCGCCAGGCGAGCTTGCCGTGGCCGATCTCGCGGCGCTTGGTGCCGCCGAGGCGGCCGGTCTCACCCACCGAGTAGGGAGGGAAGTTGTAGTGCAGCAGGAACGTCTCCTTGTACGTTCCCGCCAGCGCGTCGATATACTGCTCGTCCTCGCCGGTGCCGAGCGTGGTCACGACCAGGCCCTGGGTCTCGCCGCGGGTGAACAGCGCCGAGCCATGGGCGCGGGGCAGCACGCCGACCTCGGCAATGATGTTGCGAACGGTCTTTGAGTCACGGCCGTCGATGCGCTTGCCGGTGTCGAGGATGTTCCAGCGAACGATCTTCGCCTCGAGCTCCTTGAACACGGCGCCGATGCGCAGCTTGTCGTATTTCGGCTCCTGCCCTTCGGGGAAGTAGTGGGCGATCACCTTTTCCTTGACCTTGCCGACCGCGGCGTAGCGATCCTGCTTGACCGGAATGGCGTAGGCGGCGCGCAGCTCCTGCTCGACGAGGCCGAGCATTTCCTTCTCGAGCGCGGCATTGTCGATGACGGTGACTTCGCGCGGCTCCTTGGCGGCTTTCTCGGCGAGCTCGATGATCGCGTTGATGACCGGCTGGAAGTGGCGGTGACCGAACATCACGGCGCCGAGCATGATGTCTTCGTTCAGCTCCTTGGCTTCCGATTCCACCATCAGCACGGCGTCGGCGGTGCCGGCGACGACCAGGTCGAGCTGGGTGTCGACCATCTCGTCGAGCGTCGGGTTGAGGATGAACTCGTCATTGGCGAAGCCGACACGGGCAGCGCCGATCGGGCCCTTGAAGGGGGCGCCGGACAGGGTCAGCGCGGCCGAGGACGCCACCAGCGCGACGATGTCGGGATCGTTCTCCATATCGTGCGACAGCACGGTGACGATCACCTGGGTCTCGTTGCGCCAGCCGTCGACGAACAGCGGACGGATCGGACGGTCGATCAGGCGGGAGACCAGCGTCTCCTTTTCGGTCGGACGGCCCTCGCGCTTGAAATAGCCGCCGGGAATGCGGCCCGCTGCGTAGGTCTTTTCCTGGTAGTCGACGGTCAGCGGCAGGAAGTCGACGCCTTCACGCGGCGACTTCGCGGCGACGACGGTGGCGAGCACCACGGTCTCGCCATAGGTGGCGACGACGGCGCCGTCGGCCTGGCGTGCGATCTTGCCGGTTTCGAGCTTGAGAGGGCGTCCGCCCCAGTCGATCTCGACGGAATGCTTATTGAACATAGAGGTCTTCTTTCATGGGTTCTCGAAAGAAGGGACGGCTCGAAAAACAAAAACCATGTCAAGATTGCAGGACGCTGATCGGAGCGGGCGATCAGCGTCCTGCGATCCTGCCATGGTTTTCGGATGTCGGATGGCGTCCATCCTTTCGGGTCATACGGGCACCTTGCCCGTTGCGCCCAGCCGCCGGATTGCTGCTGGACTGTCAGTCGGCACGCTCGCGAACACCGGACCGCGGTCTTCGTTCATCATGCCCCGATGCGAAGCAGCATTGGCCCGCACCGGACGTACGCGTGAGCCTCGATCAAAAACCTTGAAATAAGCGCTTTCGCTCGAAATCACGCGCAAAAACGCGCGCCGGTGGCGCGCGCAAGAACTCTTAACGACGAATGTTGTGCTTCTCGAGCAGCGCCTTGTAACGCGCCTCGTCCCGCTTCTTGAGATAGTCGAGGAGCGAACGGCGAGTCGAGACCAGCTTCAAGAGACCGCGACGCGAATGGTTGTCCTTCACGTGGGTCTTGAAATGGTTGGTCAGGTTGGTGATGCGTTCCGACAGGATCGCGACCTGAACCTCTGGCGAGCCGGTGTCGCCGGCCTTGTTGGCATTCGTCTTGATGACTTCCGCTTTGCGTTCTGCGGCAATCGACATCGTCAATTTCTCTCGTTGCGACCGGTTGAGGCAGTCAAGCCGGTCAGGTTGAACACACGCTTGGGGATGATTTCGCCATTGCCAACTTCAGCAAGCGCCAAAAGACGGCCTGCTACCGTGACATAGACTGTGCCGCTACTAGTGGGCGCATCCCGTCCGCGCAACAAAACGGCCTGGCCCCGATGGAGCCTTGCCGCATCAGCCCGAGTGACGGCCAGTGCCGGGATGTCGTCCAGCGCGGTCTCAACGGGCATCAGCGCGTCGGCGAGGCTTCCCTCGCCGGACGCGGCTCTATCGCATAAAGCCTCAAGCTGATCCAGCGGAATCATGTCGTTTTCGCCAAACGGGCCGACCAGGGTCCGCCGCAGCGCGCAGATATGGCCGAAAGTGCCGAGAATCCGGCCCATGTCGCGGGCGAGCGCGCGGACATAGGTTCCCTTGCCACACTCGGCCTCGAACACGGCCCGATCGCTATCTGGCTGATCCACAAGGGTTAAATGGTGAATCTCGACCGGGCGGGGCGCCAGCTCCACGACCTGGCCGTCGCGTGCCAGATCGTAGGCCCGCTCGCCCTGGACCTTGATCGCCGAATAGCGCGGCGGGACCTGCTCGATCACACCGGTGAAGCGGGGCAGCAGGGCTTCGATGGCCTCGCGGGTCGGGCGCTGGTCCGAGGTCGCGGTGACCTTGCCTTCGATATCGTCCGTGTCGCGCTCCTCACCCCAGCACACTGTGAAGCGGTAGCGCTTGCGACCGTCCATGACGAAGGGAACCGTCTTGGTGGCTTCGCCGAGCGCAATTGGAAGACCGCCGGAGGCGAGCGGGTCGAGCGTGCCGGCGTGGCCTGCGCGCTTGGCGTTGAACAGACGCTTGAGCACGGCAACGGCCTGCGTCGAGGTCATCCCGATCGGCTTGTCGAGCACGACCCAGCCGTGCACGTCGCGCCGGTCGCGGCGCGGCTGATTGCCCTTCTGCTTGCCCGCGCGCGGATCGTTATTGACGCGACGCGCTTCCTGATGCGGCTGAGCATCGGCATCTGCAAAATTATTTTTCTGCAGGTCGCGCGTATCGGCCTCTTCGCTGCCGATCGTGCTGTGAGCCGGGTCCATCATCATTGTTCTTCTTCCCGATCCGAGTCCGGATCCTGTTCCAGGTCCTTCTGCACCGCAGGTGTTCGCAAAAGCTTCTCGATCCGTTCCGCTTCGTCGAATCGCTCGTCGACGCGGAAGCGAAGGTCAGGTGCAAATTTCAGGTTAACGCGCCGCGCGACTTCGCCGCGCAGGAATTTCTTGTTGCGATCGAGCGCAGCGATGACGAGCTCGGTGTCGCGGCCACCAAGCGGCATCACGTAAATTGTCGCGAGCTTCAGGTCGGGCGACATCCGCACCTCCGGCACGGTGATGATGTGACCTTCGAGGTCCGCATCATGCACACCGCCTTGCGCCAGAATCTCGGCTATCGCGTGGCGAACCTGCTCGCCGACGCGCAGCTGACGCTGCGAGCCGCCGGGCGCGGAACTTTTCTTCTGATGATGGCGCGGCATCGTCGAAAATCACCTCGTCGTGCCCGCGTTTGGGACACGAGCATTGTCATTTGTCCTGTTGGAACGAATGAGGCGTGGATGGCCGGAAAAAATCCGGCCATCTCACTCCCGCAATTTCAGCTCAAAAAGATCCGGCCGCTTCGGTAAGATTTGGACTTACAGGGAGCGCTGGATCGTCTCCACGCGATAACACTCGATCACGTCACCGGCACGCATGTCGTGATAGTTTTCGAAGGCCATGCCGCATTCCTGACCGGACTGGACTTCCTTCACTTCGTCCTTGAAGCGCTTCAGCGTCGACAGCTTGCCTTCGTGCACGACGACGTTGTCGCGGATCAGGCGCACATTGGCGCCGCGTTCCACGGTGCCGTCGGTGACGCGGCAGCCGGCAACCTTGCCGACCTTGGAGATGTTGAAGATCTCCAGGATCGAAGCATTGCCCAGCATGGTCTCGCGCAAGGTCGGCGCGAGCAGGCCGCTCATCGCCTTCTTCACGTCGTCCACGAGGTCGTAGATGATGTTGTAGTAGCGGATCTCGATGCCGTTGCGCTTGGCGGCCGCAGCCGCCTCCTTGTTCGCACGAACCGAGAAGCCGATGATCGCGGCGTTGAATCCTTCGGCGAGCGTCACGTCGGATTCCGAGATGCCGCCGACGCCTGCATGCAGGATGCGGGCGGCGACTTCGTCGGTGCCGAGCTTTTCCAGCGAGCCGAGGATCGCTTCCAGCGAGCCCTGCACGTCGGCCTTGATGATCAGCGGGAATTCCTTGCGACCCGCCGTCTTCAACTGCGACATCATCTGCTCGAGCGAGCCGCGCATGCCGGAGATCGAGGCCGCCGCGTTCTCGCGCTTCTGGTGCGCGCGGTAGCTGGTGACCTGACGGGCGCGGGCTTCGTTCTCGACCACCGCGAGACGATCACCGGCTTCCGGCGGACCGTTGAAGCCGAGCACCTCGACCGGCACCGACGGACCGGCTTCCTGCACCGTCTCGCCCTGGTCCGAGATCAGCGCGCGGACGCGACCCATCTCGGCGCCGGCGACGATGATGTCGCCGACCCGGAGCGTGCCGCGCTGGACCAGCACGGTCGCGACCGGACCACGGCCGCGGTCGAGCTTGGCCTCGATCACGGTGCCTTCGGCCGGACGCTCCGAATTGGTCTTCAGGTCGAGGATGTCGGCCTGGAGCGCGATCATCTCGAGCAGCTTGTCGAGATTGGTCTTGTTCTTGGCGGACACTTCGACGTCGACGACGTCGCCGCCGAACGATTCCACCTGCACTTCGTGCTGGAGCAGCTCGGTGCGCACGCGCTCGGGCCTGGCATCGGGCTTGTCGATCTTGTTGATGGCAACGATGATCGGCACCCGCGCCGCCTTGGCGTGGTTGATGGCTTCGACGGTCTGCGGCATGACGCCGTCATCGGCCGCGACCACCAGCACGACGATGTCGGTGACCTTGGCGCCGCGGGCGCGCATCGCGGTGAACGCGGCGTGGCCGGGCGTGTCGATGAAGGTGATCTTCTTGCCGCTCTCGGGCGACAGCACCTGATAGGCGCCGATGTGCTGGGTGATGCCGCCGGCTTCGCCGGACACCACGTTGGCATGGCGGAGCGCGTCGAGCAGCGAGGTCTTGCCGTGGTCGACGTGGCCCATCACGGTCACTACAGGCGACCGCGTCTCGGTGTCGGAGGAATCGTCGACCTGGTCGAACAGGCCTTCTTCGACGTCGGACGCGGCGACACGCTTGACGGTATGGCCGAGCTCTTCGGCGATCAGCTGCGCGGTGTCGGCGTCGATCACGTCGGTGATCTTGTGCATCGCGCCCTGCTTCATCAGCATGCGGATGACATCGACCGCGCGCTCGGCCATGCGGTTGGCGAGTTCCTGGATGGTGATCGCTTCGGGAATGATCACCTCGCGGATCAGCTTCTCCTTCGGCTCATTCGAGACGTGGCCCTTCAGGCGCTGGGTGCGGCGGCGGAACGAGGCGATCGAGCGCTCGCGCACCTCGTCGGCGTTGAGCGCCGTGACGACGGTCAGGCGGCCGCGCTCCTTCTGCGGGCCAGGTTTATGGGTCGGCTTGGGCGCCACCACAGGACGCGCGGCGCCGCCGGGACCGCGACGGATCTGGCGCGGACCGTCATCTTCGTCCGGTCCGGCCGCAACACCGGGCGCACGAGCTGCCGGGATGCCCGGTCGCGTCGTGGTCGTTGCCGGGCGAGTGGTCGCCGTCGCTCCCGGTCGCGTCGTGGTCGGCGCGGAGCGCGGAGCGCTGGTCGCCGGGGTGGCCGCTGCGGGACGCGCGGCAGCCGGCTGCTCGCCTTCGCCAAAGCGCTTCTTGGCTTCGGTCTCGGCCTTGCGCTTGGCCTCGTCCTCGTGACGGTGGCGCTCTTCCTCGGCCTTGCGGCGGGATTCGGCGGCGTCGCGCTCGGCGCGCTCGGCGGCCTCGCGAACCGTGCGGCGCTGGGCCTCTTCCTCGGCCTGCCGGCGCTCTTCGACTTCGCGAACCTTGGCGTCAGCGAGCGCGCTGGCACGGGCGGAGCGTTCGTCCTCGGTCAGCGTACGCAGCACCACGCCGGAGCCGGCGTTGCGCGGCGGCGCCGGGCGTGAAGGGGCGGGCGCAGGCGCGGCGGGCGCCGGCTTCGCGACAACCGTCGGGGCCTGCGGCTCAGGGCTGCCGTCGATGCGGCGCTTGCCGCGCTTCTCGACCACGACCTGCTTGCTGCGGCCATGGCTGAAGCTCTGGCGGACAGTGCCCGTTTCGACGCGCGGCTTGAGCGATAGCGTCTTGCTCGGAACGCTCAGCTTCTTGTCGTCTGGGGTCTTGGTATCAACCATTCAGCAGTCCTAATCCTGATTTATCAGTGTTGTGCGTTGCCGCACCGTCTTATCGGGTTCGTCGTTATCTTCAGAAATCCTGGCCGGGCTTTTCGGCAATCTTGTCAGCGTCCGCCATCCGGTATCGGACCAGCATCTGGCTACGTGACAGGAATGACTTGCTCGCCGGGCCCGCGAGCAGGGCAGCATGTATCACATTTGACCGGGTAAGTGCCAAATCCAATTCTACCGATTTCAGGGCCGTGACGACCGGAATCTGAGGCTTGGCACCGCGATTTCCGGCATTTTGACGTGCCAGCATGTCCAATTTGCGGATTCCGTCCGCGGCCCCGTCGCTGGCGTGGATCAGGACCTCGACAGTGCCTTCCCGCAGGGCGCTTTCGACCTTGCCGAAACCTGCAACGATCTGGCCCGCCTTGGCGGCAATCCCAAGGGCTTCGGTCACGCTTCGAACCAGGAGCGCATCGATGTCGTCGGGAAGCGTCTGGGGAATGCGCAGGTCGCGCTTGAAGGCTCTGGTAAATTGGTGACGACGGACGGCTTCCGCAACCACCTGTCGCGATGCCGTGACCCACATGCCCCGTCCGGGCAATTTGCGCTTGAGATCGGGAACTATGTCGCCTTGCGGCGATATGACGAAGCGGATCAGCTCGTCGATCGGCCGGACCTCGCGGCTGACAGCGCACATGCGCATGGTCGCGGACCTTTCGGTCCGCGGTCCATGGTCGAGTTCGTTGTCAGTGCTGGCAAGCATCCGGGCGACATCCTCCTTCGCCTTTAAGCCGGCTGATCTTCGGTCGCCTCAGCCTCTTCGGCCGGCTTGGCGAGGTCAGACTCGGTGATCCAGCCGGCCTGAACGCGGGCCTGCATGATCATGGCTTCCGCATCGTCGCGGGAGACGCCGAGGCCGTCGAGCGCGCCGGCGAACTTGGTCTGCTCGCCGCCTTCCTTGCGCTCGGTCCAGCCGACCAGATCGTCAGTGGCGCAGCCGGCGAGGTCATCGACCGACTTGATGTCGTTCTCGCCGAACTTCACCAGCATCTTCGAGGTGACGCCGGGCACGTCCTTCACGGCGTCCTCGACGCCGAGTTCCTTGCGGCGGGCCTCGATCTCGGCTTCCTGCTGATCGAGATATTCGCGGGCGCGGTTCTGGAGCTCCTGCGCGGTCTCTTCGTCGAAACCCTCGATCCCGGCAAGTTCCTTGAGGTCCACCATCGCGAGCTCCTCGACCGAGGTGAAGCCTTCGGACGCGAGCAGCTGGCCGACCACCTCGTCGACATTGAGCGATTCCATGAAGACGCGGGTGGAGTTCTCGAAGTCGGCCTGGCGGCGCTCCGATTCCTCCTGCTCGGTCAGGATGTCGATGTCCCAGCCGGTGAGCTGCGAGGCAAGGCGGACATTCTGGCCGCGGCGGCCGATGGCGAGCGAAAGCTGGTTGTTGGTGTCGGGCACCACGACCTCGATGCGCTCGCGGTCCTCGTCGATGACGACCTTGGAGACTTCAGCCGGCGCCAGCGCGTTGACCACGAAGGTCGCGATGTCGGGCGACCAGGGAATGATGTCGATCTTCTCGCCCTGCAATTCGTTCACGACGGCCTGCACGCGCGAGCCGCGCATACCAACGCAGGCGCCGACCGGATCGACCGAGGAATCGCGGGAAATCACGCCGATTTTCGCGCGCGAGCCCGGATCGCGGGCGACCGCCTTGATCTCGACGATGCCGTCATAGATCTCAGGCACTTCCTGCGCGAACAGTTTTGCCATGAACTGCGGATGGGTGCGGGACAGGAAGATCTGCGGACCGCGGGTCTCGCGGCGGACGTCGAAGATATAGGCGCGGACGCGGTCGCCGTTGCGGAACACTTCGCGCGGCAGCATCTCGTCGCGGCGGATGATGGCTTCGCCGCGGCCGAGATCGACGATCACGCTGCCATATTCGACGCGCTTGACGACGCCGTTGACGATGTCGCCGATGCGGTCCTTGAATTCCTGGTATTGCCGGTCGCGCTCGGCCTCGCGCACCTTCTGCACGATCACCTGCTTGGCCGACTGCGCGGCGATGCGGCCGTATTCGAGCGGCGGCAGGGTGTCGGCGATGGTGTCGCCGACCTGGGCGCCGGGGTTGGCGCGCTGCGCGTCGACCAGCGAGATCTGGTTGGAGTGGTTTTCGACCGTGTCGACCACCAGCATATGGCGCGACAGCCGCAGCTCGCCCTTCTTCGGGTCGATCTCGGCGTGAACGTCAGTCTCGCTGCCGTAACGGGCTCGCGCCGCCTTGGCGATGGCATCCTCCATCGCCGCGATGACGATGCCGCGATCGATCGATTTCTCGCGGGCGACGGCGTCGGCGATCTGGAGCAATTCAAGTCGATTGGCGCTGACTGCCATGGCTAGTCTCCTTCGTCAGGCTCGATCTCGCCGCGCCGCGCGCGTTCGGCGGCAAGGCGATGTTTCTTCGTATTGGTCGGGGCCGGCTTCTTTTTCGGCTTGGTGTTCTTGGTGGTCTTCGCACTGATCTCTGCGTGCGGTGCCTGCGGCGGCGCGATGCCGAGATCGCGGCGCATCTTGCGCTCCTCGGCCTTGCCGCGGCGCATGGATTCCGCGATCAGCTCATCGGTCAGCACCAGCCGCGCCTCGCCGATATCCTCCATGGTCAGGAGCACGTCGACATCCTCGTTCGGCTTGGCGTCGTCGCGACGCAGGTGCACGCGGTCGCCTTCGACGGCACCGAGCGTGCCACGGAACCGCTTGCGTCCCTCATGGGCGACCGCCATCTCGATCTTCACCAGATAGCCGGAATAGCGCTCGAAATCGGAGCGGCGCACCAGCGGACGGTCGATCCCTGGTGAGGAGATTTCCAGCCGATAGGCGCGATCGATGGGGTCGGCGACGTCAAGCACGGGCGACAATGCCCGCGAGATCGCTTCGCAATCCTCGAGCTGCATCGAGCCGTCCGGCCGCTCGGCCATGATCTGCACGGTGCAGCCGGCTTCGCCGGAAATGCGGATCCGTACCAGGCGGTAACCCATGCCTTCGAGCACCGGCGCTGCGACCGCAGACACCCGCGCCGCCGCGCCCGGCTCGACCACGAGCCTCGGCTCGGCCAGCAACTCGGCCTCGTTGGAACCAGTGTTCGGTTCGGTCATATCAGGGGTCAAGGCGCTCGATAGTCTCGATGGTTAAGGCTTGGTTAAAACGTCAAAGCCCGCTTCGGAACTTTCCCGACACTCCGTCGGGCCGGCATCTTCCGCCAAGCCGCGTTCAGGTAATAAAAAAGAGCGGGTCCTTTCGGGCCCACTCTCACTACGCGGATCGTATGAGAAGATGAATTGGCGCTGATATAGCCCTTTCCGCCCGCCCGGACAAGGCCCATCGCAGCGGGATGCGGGCTTTTTGCGCCCCGGCAGGCCCCCGCGGGCAACGCTTCCTTCATGAAGCGGGCCTAAATTTCCCGGTTGTGGGGCGGCTTGAGCCTATGGCGCGCCCACGGCGTGCCAGATTCGAGTTGCGTTCCATGACCGTTGCCACGTCGCTCATTCCCGGACTGGACGATATCGTCAAACGCGGTGATCCCCGGCGTCGTGGCGAGATCGCGAGCGCCATCGCCGCACTGTTCTTTCAGGACGCGTCAAAACTCCGTCCCGAGCTCGTCGATCTCTTCGACAATCTCCTGATCGATCTCGTCCCGCACGCCGAGCTTGCCTCGCGCGTCGATCTCGCCGAGCGCTTCTCGCTGCTTGATAATGCGCCGCCTCATCTGGTCGGCCAGCTCGCGCGTGAAAACGAAATCCTGGTGGCGGGCCCGGTACTGCGCCGTTCGCCTGTGCTCGATGAAGCCGCGCTCGTCGAGATCGCGCGACTGAAGGGCCAGGGCCATCTGCTGGCGATGACGGAACGGCCGACCCTGTCGCCTGAGATCACCGACGTGCTGGTCGAGCGCGGCGATCGCGACGTCGTGCGTCGTGCCGCCGGTAACGCCGGTGCGATCTTTTCGTCGGGTGGATATTCGGAGCTGATCAAGCGCGCGCGCCAGGATGGCGTGCTGACGCTCAAGATCGGCCAGCGCGAAGATCTCTCCGGCGAGCACCTCAAAGAGCTCCTGGACGGCACGCTCGATGTCATTCGCCGTCGCCTCTCCAGCGTGGTCAATCCGACGCGCCAGGTCGAGATCAAGCGCGCCATGGCTTCGATCGAGGAAGCCGCGCTGCCGCCCGGCCTGCGGCGCGATTTCTCCGCTGCGCAACGCACGGTGCTTGGCCTGCATCGCGGCGGCCATCTCGGCGAAAGCGCGCTGCTTGGCTTTGCCAAGGCGAACAAATACGAGGAATCGGTCGCCACACTCTCGGCGATGGCCGGCGTCAGGCTTACGATGCTCGATCGCCTGATTGCGGGCGACCGCTACGATCCGATCCTGATCCTCGGCCGTGTCCTGAATCTCGGCTGGCCCACGGTGCGCGCGCTGGTCCTGATGTGGTACGGGCCGCATCGCATGCCGGCCGATGCCGATCTGGAGCAGGCGCGGATAAATTTCACGCGTCTGATGCCAGCGACCGCCGAGCGCGTCGTGAATTTCTGGCGCAACCGGCGAACGATCTAGCTTTTGCGAAATCGCAAATACGCCGCCTTGCGCCCTTCGCGCGCGGCTTTTCGTCCATAGCGCGTCATGGTGTAGCCGGCCCAGGGCTGACGAAAATCATCGGCGCGTTCCGCAAGCCACTGAAAATCCGGCGCGCGCGCAAGATGCGACAGCGTCCAGGCGCAGTAGTCGTCGATATCGCAGACGAAACGGAATTCACCGCCTACCTTCAGCACGCGCGCCATCGCGACGATCGTCCGGTCCTGAACGAAGCGCCGCTTCCAGTGTCGCCGCTTCGGCCAGGGATCGGGGTGGATCAGATCGATCCGCGACAGCGACGCGTCCGGCAGCCAGGCCAGCAGTTCGGCGGCATCGCCGGCAAACAGGCGGATGTTGGCGATGTTGGCGGTCTCGATCTGCGCGAGGATCTTTGCCATGCCGTTGACATAGGGCTCGCAGCCGATGAAGCCCGTCGTCGTGAAGTTCTGCGCTTCCGCGGCGAGATGCTCGCCGCCGCCGAAGCCGATCTCGAGCCGTACGTCTTTGGTTGCGGGACCGAAGATCTCGGCGACGCTCGCCGGCCTCTGCGTCGTGATGTCGAGCGAAAGATGCGGCAGCAGATGATCGACCAGCTCGGCCTGGTGCTGCCTGAGCTTGTGGCCCTTGCGCCGCCCGAAGAAGGCGCGCTCGCCGTCCGCACGATCGGGATCTGATTTGCGCTCGCTCATCGCAGTGTCTGGTACAGGCGATGGAGCAGCCGCGCGCGCGGTTCGAGCGAGGAGACGTAGAGCTGCTCATAATGGGTGTGTGCGCCCTTGCCGTCGACGCCGAGCCCGTCAAGCGTGCCGGTATGCGGCGCAGTGAAATTGCCGTCGGAGCCGCCGCCGGTGTGGGTGTCGATCAGCTCGAAGCCGATCTCTGCGGCCAGCGTCTTGGCGTGCTCGTACAGCGACGCGCCCGCGTTGCCCTTCTCGTAAGGAGGACGGTTGAGCTCGCCGGTGACGGTGACGGTCACGCCGTCGGTCCTCGATGTCAGTCCGAGGATCCTGCCGGCGAACTCCTCCGCATCGTTGATACCGGGCACGCGCAAATCGACTTCGGCATAGGCCTCTTCCGGCGTGACGTTGGGCCGCGTGCCGCCGCGCACCACGCCGACGTTGACGGTGACGCCGCGCTTCAGATCGTTCATCCCTTCCAGCGTCTGGATGACGATGGCGAGCTCGCGCACTGCGCTGCGGCCGTCTTCGGGCCGCGAGCCGGCATGTGCGGGCACGCCCTTGATGTAAATCTTGAATCGCCCGACGCCCTTGCGTCCGGTGACGATCTTGCCGCCGTCGCGCGCCGGCTCCGTCACCAGCACGTATCTGGCCTTGCGCCCTTCCGCCTCGATGAGCCCGCGCGAGGTCGGGCTGCCGATCTCCTCGTCGGAGGTGAACAGGTGGGTGATGCCGAGCGGCGGACGATCGGGCGCAACGCAAAGCTCGCGAAAGGCATGATAGGCGATGTAGGCACCGCCCTTCATGTCGTAGATGCCGGGACCGAACGCGCTGTCGCCCTCGACCTTGAAAGGCAGACGTTCGATGAAGCCCATGGGATGAACGGTGTCGAGATGGCTGAGCACCAGGATACCGGGCCGGTCCTGGCCCCAGGTCGAACGCACCACGAGATGATCGCCGTAGCCATCGACGCCGGCGACGCGTTCGAGCGTGACAGGCAGGTCGCGATAGTGGTCGGCAACCATCGAGGTCAGCTTGTTGACCTGCTCGGGCACTTCCGTCGGCGTCTCGATCTCGACCCAGCGGCGGATACCAGCGAGAATAGTTTGGGAATCGAACGAATTGGAGCTCGCCATGAAAATATCTGTACCTTCGAATCGCATCATCTCGGCGGAGGCGATGCAAAGCGCAACCGCAAATGACGACATAGGCCAGATTTGGCGCAGTCTCAAACTGGAATGAGTTGGCGCGTCAGCGCTTGTCCGGGCCTTCGCGGGCGGCGATCTGCTCGACGAGATCGACGATCGAACGGCGCAGCTTCGAATCGGTGATTCGGGTGAACGCCTTGGTCAGCGCGAGCCCTTCCGAGGTCGCGAGGAAGTCGGAGACATAAGAGGGCGATGCACCTTCCGCGAAGCCATCGGGGCCGGCGACGCCGCTCGGTCCGCCCTCGAAAAGGAACGACACCGGCACCTGCAGAATCTCGGCGATCTGCTGGATTCGGCTTGCGCCGACCCTGTTCGTGCCCTTCTCGTACTTCTGAACCTGCTGGAAAGTCAGCCCCAAAGCTTCACCGAGCTTTTCCTGACTCATGCCCAACATGATGCGGCGCATACGCACGCGACTGCCGACATATTTGTCAACAGGGTTGGGCGCTTTCGACATTTCCTCAGCCCTCCAAACACCACCGTCGGCGCAATAGAAGTATTGCCTCAGGTGACAGCGACGCCAAAATTTCACCCTGATTGGGGAAACATTGCGGAGAAATTTAGCAATGCACCGCTGTCTTATGCAGCGGGTGCAGAATGGGGAGCCCGCCTGCAGTCTGTCAACCGTGGGACTACGGTTGTCAAAGGTTTCCGGCCACGTCGACCGAAAACCGCTGGCGACGGTGTGATCACGGGTGCCGTTTGGCAACACGTCGCCGTACCGCCAGAATTACAGCCAGCGCGACGAGCATGGCTGCGGGGATGTCGCCGACTCTCGCATAGATAGTGGGCGGGATTGCGGTGGGCAGACTTGCATCCAAAATGCCTTCGATGCCGAGACCGAGGCTGGCCACTGTGCGGCCCATCGGATCGATCACTGCCGATACGCCGGTATTTGCGGAGCGGACCAGCGGCAGTCCGAGCTCGATGGCGCGCATCCGCGCCTGCTCCAGATGCTGGTACGGACCGGTCGAGATGCCGAACCAGCCGTCATTGGTAAGGTTCACCATCCAGCCCGGGCGCTCATCGCGCGTCCCGACTTCGCCGGGGAAGATCGCCTCGTAGCAGATCAATGGCAGCGCGGGCGGTGCGCCCGGCACCGGCAGCACGTGCCGCACCGTGCCGGGAATGAAGCCGCCGCGCATCCGCGTCAGTTGCTCGAAGCCGATCTTCTCCATCAAACCCTGGTAGGGAAGAAATTCGCCGAACGGAACGAGGTGCAGCTTGTCGTAGACCGCCAGCACGCTGCCGTCGTGGTCGATCACGTAGATCGAATTGTAGGCCCGCGTGATCGGCGTGCCCGGCGGCAGATCGGGAGCGCGGACCGATCCGGTGATCAGCACCGTGCCCTTGGGCAGCAGTTCGGCGATTTGCGCCATCGCGTCGGCTTCGCGGGTCAGGAAGAACGGAAAGGCGGATTCCGGCCAGATCAAGATCGTGGCGGCGCTCACGCCGGTTGATTGCGGTCCGGAGGCGCGGTCCGACAGCGCGAGATATTTCTTCATCACCTCCGCCTTGGCGGAGTAGTTGAATTTTTGGTCCTGCTGGAGGTTTGGCTGCATCAGGCGCAGCCTGGCACCCGCAACCATCGTGGTCGGATGCAGCGACATGCGGATGGCGCCGAAGATGCCCATGACGACCAGCAGCGCAATGGCCCCGGCCGGCACGCGCCAGGCCAGGCTGCGGTCGCGCGTGCGGTCGATCAGCACCGCGGGGCTTGCGAAGATCGCAACCGTGAGGAACGTCATGCCCCACTGGCCGATCAGCGAGGCCGTCTGCGCCAGCGCCAACGGCTCCGACAGCGCATAGCCGAATGCGTTCCAGGGAAAGCCGGTTAGCACGTGCCCGCGCAACCATTCGCCGACCGTGAGGCTCGCGGCGAGCGCGAGAATCCGGGTGGCATCCTTGGTCCAGAGCAGGCGGGCCAGCGCGAAACCGATCGCCGCGAAAATGGAGAGATAGGCCGGCAAGCCCAGCACGGCGAACGGCGTCAGCCAGGCGAACACATCGGCATCGACGAAGAAGGCGTAGCCGATCCAGTAGAGACCGGGCACGAAATAGCCGAGCCCGAACCAGTAGCCGGTCAGCGCTGCGGCGGGGACGCCGCCATACCGTCCGGCCCCGGCGCCATCGATCAGCCAGACCATCACGGGGAAGGTGACGAACAGCACCGGCCAGGCGTTGAACGGGGCCAGCGCCAGCACCGACAGCGCACCGCACGCCATCGCAAGCAGCGCGCGCTTCCACCCCCAGGTCAGGATGATGGCAAGCGCAATTTGCCGAAGTCGCTGGAATGCGCTCACTGCGGGCCGGTCCCGTCGCCAGGCGGCGGGGTCGGCGTGTCGCCCGACTGCGGCTGACCGTTCTCCGGCGCGGCCTCGCGGCGGCGGGTCTCGCGCTGGGTGCGCGGCGCGGGGCGTTCCTTCCGCGTCGAGATGCGCAGCCGCTTGACGCGGCGCGGATCGGCATCGAGCACCTCGACCTCGTAATTGCCGGGGCCCGAGATCACCTCGCCGCGCACCGGCAGGCGCCCGACGAAGCTGACGAGATAGCCGCCCAGCGTCTCCACCTCCTCGCCGGCCTCGCCGGTGACGAAGTCCTCGCCGATCACGGTGCGCACGTCGTCGAGGCTGGCGCGGGCATCGGCGATGAAAGCGTTGTCGGGCAGCCGTACGATCGACGGCGGCTCGTCGCTGTCGTGCTCGTCGTCGATTTCGCCGACGATCTGCTCGACGATGTCCTCGAGCGAAACCAGCCCGTCACTGCCGCCATATTCGTCGACGACCAGCGCCAGGTGAATGCGCGTCGCCTGCATCTGCGCGAGCAGGTCGATTGCCCGCATCGACGGCGGCACATAGAGCAGCTTGCGGATGATGCGCGCGTCGTGCAGCGGCAGCGCGAGGTCGACGGCGCGCAAATCGAGCCCGGCCGGCAGCGGCTTCTTGCGCTTGGTCTTGGTGGCCTGCGGCACGCGCGCACGCGCTGTCATGAAAGCGAGCAAATCGCGGATGTGGACGATGCCGACGGGATCGTCGAGCGTCTCGTTGTAGACCACGAGGCGTGAATGGCCCGCGCTCTCGAAGCGGTCCATCAATTCGCCGAGCGGGATGTCGCGCTTCACCGCGATGATGTCGGCGCGATGCACCATGACGTCGGCGATGCGGCGCTCGTGCAGGCCGAGGATGTTGCGCAGCATGGTGCGCTCGACCGCGGAGAAGCCGGTGTCGTCGGGCGTCGTCGCATCGAGCACGACCTGGAGATCGTCGCGCACCGAGCCGGCCTTCCAGCCGAACAGCGTGCGGATGGCACGCAGCAGCCAGCCGTCCGCCGTCGGGCGCATGACCTCGCCGGGCGCGACCACGGCCGGCAGGTTGGCCGTGTTGCGCGGATTGTCGTGAATAGGCTCTGAATCCGGCATCTCAGTGCGTCCCTGCGCGGTCTGCATAGGGATCGGGGATGCCGAGGTGAGCCAGAATCTCGGTTTCGAGCGCTTCCATTTCTTCCGCGTCGCCGTCGTTCTCGTGATCGTAGCCGATCAAGTGCAGGAAACCATGCACGGCGAGATGACTCAAATGATGATCGAGTGGCTTATGTTCCTCGTCCGCCTCGCGCCGCATGGTCTCGTAGGCGATCGCGATGTCGCCGAGCATGCGCGGCGCATCGCCCGGCTTCCATTCGCCTTCCGGCTGGAGCGCGGGGAACGACAGCACGTTGGTCGGCTTATCGATGCCGCGCCAGTTGCCGTTGAGCGTGCGGATGCCGGCATCATCGGTCAGCATCACGGCCACTTCTGCGTCGGCGACATCTTCGTCGACGGATGCGGCGGCAGCCGCGACGGCGCGCTGGATCACGGTTTCGGCGTCAGGCTCGCCCTGCCAGCAATCGGCGACGACGAGGACCTCAGTCATGGGAAGGTTGGGATGTGACATGGGTTTGTTCGGAACGATAAGGCGCTGGATCTGCGCCCGTGTGGTCCCGCTGTTGTCTCGTCAGGATTTGTTGCCGGCGGGCGGCCGCTGCGGCAACCCTTCGTAGGCGGAGACGATTCGTGCCACGAGCTCGTGGCGGATCACGTCCTCGGCTTTGAAATGAACTTGCGCAATGCCTTCGACGCCGCTCAGCAGACGGGTTGCCTCGGCGAGCCCCGAGGTCTGGCCGTTCGGCAAATCGATCTGCGAGGGATCGCCGGTCACGATCATGCGGCTGTTCTCGCCGAGACGGGTCAGAAACATCTTCATCTGCATCGACGTCGTGTTCTGGGCTTCGTCCAGGATGATCGCGGCGTTGGTCAGCGTGCGGCCGCGCATGAAGGCGAGCGGCGCGATCTCGATCTCGCCGGTCTGCAGCGCGCGCTCGACGATGCGTGCGTCCATGAGGTCGTAGAGCGCGTCGTAGATCGGGCGCAAATACGGATCGACCTTCTCGCGGAGATCGCCGGGCAGGAAGCCGAGCCGCTCGCCGGCTTCGACCGCCGGACGTGACAGGATGATCTTGTCGACCTCCTTGCGCTCGAACAATTGCGCGGCATGCGCGACCGCGAGCCAGGTCTTGCCGGTGCCGGCGGGGCCGATGCCGAACACAAGCTCATGGCGCTTCAGCGCGCGGATGTAGGAGTCCTGCGCGGCCGTTCGCGCGCGCACCGGGCGCTTGCGCAAGTTGATGCTGTCGAAGGCCGACTTTGCCGACTTGGCGTCGAACTCGAACAGGGAGCCCTGGGCGATCACGGCGCGGATCGCGCCTTCGACCTCACCCTGGTCGACATCCTGCCCCTTCACGGCGTGCGCGTAGAGCGTCTCCAGCACCCGGCGTGCCGCGTCGCAGCCGTCGCGGGTGCCGCCGATCGTGATGTGATTGCCCTTGGAGTCCACCACGACGCCGAGCCTCCGCTCGATCTGCGCCAGGTTCTGGCCATAGGGGCCGACCAGCGCGGATGCGGCGCGGTTGTCGTCGAAGTCGATGACGACCTGGGTCTCGGGCGGAACTTGCATGTCGCGGTCAAATTTGCGGCTGGGAGCGATAGCAGACGAATCCGATGCGCTTTTTGGCAAGGGTTCAGGCTCCCGTAGCGATGGATGATAAAGCGGGCTCGCGCGTGCGTTGCGTGGCGAGCTCGCCGAGGAAACTGTAGCGCTCGAGGCTGTCGATCCGCACCGGCAGGATTTGTCCGATGATGTCGGGCGAGGCCATCACATGTGCAGGCTGAAGGAAGGCGGTGCGGCCGACGATCTGGCCGTCCTTGCGCGCCGGACGTTCGAACAGCACGTCGACTGTTGAGCCAACCGCAGCCTTGTTGAAGGCCGATTGCTGGCTGTCGATCAATTCCTGGAGCCGCTCCAATCGCTGGTCCATCTCGGCGGGGGGCACCGTCTCCTGCATATCCGCGGCCGGCGTTCCCGGCCGGGCGGAGTATTTGAACGAATATGCTGCAGCGTAGCCGATTTGCGTGACAAGCGCGAGGGTCGCGAGAAAATCTTGCTCGCTCTCGCCGGGGAAGCCGACGATAAAATCTGATGAAAAAGCAATGTCTTGGCGCGCCGACCGGAAACGGTCGATGACATCAAGATAATCATTGGCGGTATGTTTCCGGTTCATGGCGGCCAGGATTCGGTCCGAGCCCGACTGCACCGGCAGGTGCACGAACGGCATCAGCGCATCGAGATCGCGATGGGCCGCAATCAAGCTGTCATCGACGTCGCGGGGGTGGCTGGTCGAGTAGCGTAGCCGCGCGATGCCGGGAATCCCGGCCAGACGCTCCAGCAATTGGCCGAGCCCCCAGCTTTTTCCGTCAGGCCCGTCGCCGTGATAGGCGTTGACGTTCTGGCCGATCAGCGTGAGCTCACGAACGCCGTTGTCGGCAAGGCGCTTCACGTCGTCGATGATCTTTGCCACCGGACGTGAGACCTCGGCGCCGCGTGTGTAGGGCACGACGCAGAAGGTGCAGAACTTGTCGCAGCCTTCCTGCACCGTGACGAAAGCGGAAATGCCGCGCGCGCGGATCGCATCGGGCCTGGGCTGGGCGAGGAAGCCGAATTTGTCCGCGGCGGGAAACTCGGTCTCGATCGCGCGGCCTTCGCTCCCGGCCCGCTTCAGCAACTCGGGCAGATGATGATAGCTCTGCGGACCGACCACGACGTCGACCGCCGGCGCGCGGCGCACGATCTCCTCGCCTTCGGCCTGCGCGACGCAGCCTGCCACCGCAATCTGCATGGCACGGCCCTCGCGCGCGGCCTCGTCCTTGGCGACGCGCAGCCGGCCGAGCTCGGAATAGACCTTTTCAGAAGCCTTCTCGCGGATGTGGCAGGTGTTGAGGATGACGAGGTCGGCCTCCTCGGCATTCGCCGTCTCCACGAATCCTTCCGGAGCCAGCGTGTCCACCATGCGCTGGGCATCGTAGACGTTCATCTGGCAGCCATATGATTTGATGTGCAGCTTGCGCGGCGGCTTCATGGAACCCGGAATTGAGGTGGAGGACGCCCATCAGATATAGGCTGGAGAGCCGAAAATCCAGCGATTGGGGGGCTTTTCGGCTGTCATTCCTGGGCGCGACGCAGTCGCGAACCCGGAATCCAGAGGTTTTGGCACGTGATTCCGGGTTCGATGCTGGCGCATTGCCCCGAAATGACGCCGAGAGGACGAAATCAGCCCGTCAGCGCGTCCACTTCGATCCGGCGGACCAGCTCAGGTAATTGATGCATGTCCGAGAAGGTCAAGTCGGCACCCGCCTGGCGCAGGGTCTCGGCATGGCCGGCCCCGCAATGGCTGCCACCGTAAAAGCCGAACACTTTCATCCGGGCCGCGCGCGCGCCGGCGATGCCGGCAAGGCTGTCCTCGATCACGACACAGCGCTGGGGCGGGACGCCCATTTCCTTCGCAGCAAACAGGAACAGGTCCGGTGCGGGCTTGCCGTTTGTCACCTGCGAGGACGAGAAGATGTTCGGTGCGAGGCGTTCATAGAGCCCAGTGCTTCCGAGACTCACCCGCATGCGCGGATGCGAACCGCTCGATGCAACGCAGACACGTTGCGTCACGACGTCGAGCACGTCGTGGATGCCGCGGATCGCTTCGAGGTCGGCTTCGAATGCGCGAAACAGCTCGTCCTGCAGATCGCCGTGATAGGCCTCTGGCAGCTTGCGGCCGAGTTCGGTTTCGATCTCGAGATTGGCCTGTTTTGTCGAGCGGCCAAGGAAGCGCTCGGACACCTGCTCCGATGTGATCGGATAGCCGTGCCGGGTCAGCACGTCGGCATGGGTGCGACAGGAGATCGCCTCGCTGTCCACGAGCACGCCGTCGCAATCGAAGATGATGAGGTCAACGGCCACTAGATCAAGACGTCGGCGTGTCGTCGTCGAGCGGAACGCAATAGAGCTCGAGCCGGTGGTCGACCAGCTTGTAGCCGAGCTTGCGGGCGATCTCCGCCTGAAGCTTCTCGATCTCTTCGGAGGTGAACTCGATCACCTTGCCGTCGCGCAGATTGATGAGGTGGTCGTGATGGCTGTCGCGCATCGTCTCATAGCGCGCGCGGCCCTCGCGGAAGTCGTGGCGTTCGATGATGCCGGCATCCTCGAACAGCTTGACGGTGCGATAGACGGTCGAGATCGAGATCTTGTCGTCGACGGCGACACAGCGCCGGTACAATTCCTCGACGTCGGGGTGATCGACCGCCTCCGCAAGCACGCGGGCGATGACGCGGCGCTGCTCGGTCATGCGCATGCCGGTGGCGGCACAGCGCCCCTCGATGCCGGACGCCTTGGATGCGGAAGAAGGTTTAAGTCCAGTCATGTGATATCTGCCTGACGGGGCGCTTTCTGCCATCGATATTAGGACAAGTCACGTCGCATCAGAAGTGCGTTCAATTGTTCCCCGTTGGCCTGCTTATAGTAGCGTTCGCGGCGCCCGACCACCACGAATCCGCATCGCGCATAGAGCCGTCGCGCCGGCTGATTGTTCTCCTCGACCTCCAGAAAGATCGTGCGCACGCCTCGCCCTGCGAGGTGACCGAGATGGGTCATCAGCAGCGTGCGGGAGAGACCGCGGCCGCGATGGGACTGGTCGACCGCGACCGAGAGGATTTCGGCTTCGTCCGCGCCGATCCGCGACACTGCAAAGCCGATCGTCTGGCGCCCCAGGCGCAAGCGGTGGACGAGCGTGTTGCGCTCGCTGAGCATGGTCTCGAACTCGCTTTCGCCCCAGCCCTGCGCAAAGGAGGCGCCATGGAGCTGCGCCAGCCGCGCCGCGTCGCGCGCTGATGCCGGTTCGACGGCGGCGGTGCCGCCGCGCCACCATTCCGAAAACCATCTCGTCATGACGTTGCGGCTTGAGCCGCGAGCAGCGGCTGGGCCGCCGGCTTTGCATCGGGCGCCTTCAGATAGAACGGCCGCGCCGGATTGGTGTCGGGATTTGCCGCAGCGCCGAGCCAGGCGACCCAGCTGATGTCGGGCGCGGGCTGCGCGTCGACCGAAACAGGTTGCGGCGCATCCTTCGGCCAGCGCTCGGCGAGAATTTTCGCGGCATTGCCGACCAGATGCGGCGCGCCGAATTGCGAGGCCGCGATCGCCTCGTCGATGGGAGCGACGGCCGGCCGGACCAGCAAACTGCCGTCACCGGCGACGATCTGGAAATAGACGTGGTCGTGCCGCGCATCGATCGCCGAGATCACCGGCGCAGGTCCGCTCTGGCCGACAATGGCGGCCGCATAGGCCGACAAGGTGGTGAGACCGACAGCCGGCCGCTTGGCCGCGAGCGCGAGACCGCGTGCTGCCGAAATGCCGACCCGCAAGCCGGTGAAGCTGCCGGGGCCGACCGTGACCGCGATGCGGTCGAGCGCCGTGAAAGCGAGATCGGCCGACTGCATCACGCGCGCGATCATCGGCATCAGCGCCTCGGCATGGCCGCGCTTCATGAGCAGCTGCTCCTGCGCGAGGAGCTCACCGGCGTCGGTGTCGAGAACGGCAGCCGCGCATGCTTCGAGCGCAGTATCGATGGCGAGGATCAGCATGAAAAAGCGAATGGCGAGTGGCGAATAGGGAGCAGTTTAGCGAACCAGACGCCTATCCGCCATTCGTCATTCACTCTTCGTAGTCCCCCGATATTGCCGCACTTCGTAGGGTGGGCAAAGGCGCTCTTGCGCCGTGCCCACCAACTTGTCTCCAAGAAAAGAAGGTAGGCACGCTTCGCTTTTGCCCACCCTACGGCACCTCGCTCACATCGGCCGGACTTCGACCACGTCAGGCACGAAGTGCTTCAGCAAATTCTGGATGCCGTGCTGAAGCGTCGCGGTCGATGACGGGCAGCCGGAGCAGGCGCCCTTCATGTTGAGATAGACGATGCCGTCCTTGAAGCCGCGGAAGGTGATGTCGCCGCCGTCATTGGCGACTGCGGGCCGCACGCGGGTCTCGATCAGATCCTTGATCATGTCGACCGTCTCGGCATCGGACTCGTCGAAGAACTCGTCCTCGTCGTCGAGATCGGCGTCGCTGGTGGCCGCACCGTCCGCGAGCAGCGGCGCGCCGGACATGTAGTGCTCCATGATGGCGCCGAGGATCGCGGGCTTGAGCTGCTGCCATTCACCGTTCGCCTTGGTCACGGTGATGAAGTCCGATCCATAGAACACGCCGGTGACGCCGGGCACCTCGAACAGCTTTTCGGCGAGCGGCGAGCGCGCAGCGGTTTCGCGGCTCGAAAATTCCATCGGGCCGCCGTCGACCACGACGCGGCCGGGAATGAATTTGAGCGTGGCGGGATTGGGGGTGGCTTCGGTCTGAATGAACATGGTTTTCTCCGGACGTCGCCGGTTCAAGGCCGGCGCGTGCTCTATCCAGTAGCAGATGGCGACGGCAAACGCACGGTCAAGGGGGTGGGGAGGATCGTTTCGCTGTCATTTCAGCGGGTTATGGCGTTCGCTGAACCTCCTCGGAAGGCTAGGACAGCGAATCCACGCTTCGGTCGCTCAGCGCGCCGGAAATGACGGTCACCGGCACCGGGAACGTGCCGAGCACATGGGTGAGCAGCGCCACCCACGGTCCCGGCCCTTCCGCGCCCGGGCTGGCGGCGAGGACGAGCATGGCGATATCAGGGTCTTCGTCGATCACCGCGAGCAGCTGCTCCATCGCGGCGCCCTCGCGGATGAGCCGTTCCGGCGTGATCGCGGCGATGCCGTTGGCGCGGCCGGCGGCGCGGTCGAGCGCGGCCTCCGCCGCTTCATGCGCCTCGGCGCGCATGATGTCGGCGACGCCCAGCCATTGCTGGCTCTGGTCCTCGATCTCGATGATGCGCAGCATCACCACGCCGCCGCCGGCGCGGATCGCCCAGCGGCTGGCGTAATAGACCGCGCGATCCCATTCGGCGGTGTCGTCGACGATGACGAGACATTTGGGCTTGTGACCCGGCTCGAAGCAAAGTCGCTTGCTGGTCATGCCTATCCCGGAATGTGCACAGGCGGGCATGCTGCCACACTCGCTCCCGCTTGGGGAGAGGCGAAGCGGCCCGCGCCATGGCGCAGGCCCAAGCTAGCAACCGCAATCTTCAGCGGCGGCGGACGAAGCCGACGATGTCCTTGGAGAGGTTCATGGTCTCCTCGGCGAGGGCACGGGCCCGATCGGAACCATCGTTCAGGATGGTCTCGATATGGCTGGGGTCGGCGACCAGGCGCTTCATTTCGCCGGCGATCGGCGCGAGCTTCGTTACGCACAGCTCCGCCAGCGCGTTCTTGAAGCTGGAGAACTGGCCGCCGCCGAACTCGCCGAGCACGCTGGCCTTGGGACGGCCGGAGAGCGCGGCGAAAATGCCGACGAGATTGTCGGCCTCGGGACGTGCTTCCAGGCCCTTCTCTTCGCTCGGCAAGGGCTCCGGATCGGTCTTCGCCTTGCGGATCTTCTGCGCGATGGTGTCGGCGTCGTCGGTCAGATTGATGCGCGAATTGTCCGATGCATCCGACTTCGACATCTTCTTGGTGCCGTCGCGCAAGCTCATCACGCGCGTCGCCGGGCCCGTGATCAGGGGTTCCGGCAGCGGGAAGAACAGGCCGTCATTGCCGCCGTGGCTGCGAATGGAATCGCCGAAGTCGTTGTTGAACTTCTGGGCGATGTCGCGCGAGAGCTCGAGATGCTGCTTCTGGTCCTCACCGACCGGAACGTGGGTGGCGCGGTACAGCAGAATGTCGGCGGCCATCAGCACGGGATAGTCGAACAGCCCGACCGAGGCGTTCTCGCGGTCCTTGCCGGCCTTCTCCTTGAACTGGGTCATGCGGCCGAGCCAGCCCATGCGCGCGACGCAGTTGAAGATCCAGGCGAGCTCGGCGTGGCCGGAGACCTGGCTCTGGTTGAATACGATGTGCTTCGTCGGGTCGATGCCGCTGGCGATGAACGCCGCGGTCACCTCGCGGGTGTTGCGTGCGAGCTCGGCCGGGCCGCCCCAGACGTCCAGGCCTTGCGTGATCGCGTGCATGTCGACGACGCAATAGATGCAGTTGTGGGTTTCCTGCATCTTCACGAAGTTGACGATCGCGCCGAGGTAATTGCCGAGGTGCAGATTGCCTGTCGGCTGGACGCCCGAAAAGACCCGTTCAACGAATGGCATGGCAAGAGTTCCTGGAGGTATTCGGGCCGTCGTTTCCAACAGCGGGGCTGCCCCGTCAAGGGTAATTCGATGGCTTTGCCCGCCAGGGGCTGGCTAGGCGGGCCGCTTCAGGGCGTTGACCGCCTCGCGCCAGGACGCCGCGCCGAGGATTTGCAGGAGCAGGCCGTAGACGGCAATTCCGGCGCCGATCTGCAAGCCCAGCACAATGAAGCGGATCAGGCCGTGGGCCTCCACCGGCATCAGCCCCGTCGTCAGCCAGAGCAGGGCGCCCATGGCGGCGGCCGCAAGCACGATCCGCGGCAGCCGCTTGCGGCCGGCAGCGTCGACCGAGAAGCCGAATTCGCTGGTGCCGTTGCGGAGCAGCGAGAATGCGCTGCTCCAGGCGCCCGCCGCGATGCTTGCAGCGATCCCGCTCGCGCCGAAGAAATGGCCGAGCAGGACGGCGAGCAAGACCGCAACCACAAAGCCTTTGGCCGTGGCGAGCAGCGGCGTCATCGTGTCGCCGCGAGCAAAGAAGGCCGGTGACAGCGCCTTGATCAGCACATGCGCCGGCAGCCCGAGCGCCAACCACATCAACGCGCGAGCGGTGGCCGCGCTGTCCTCCGTGCCGAACGCGCCGTGCTCGAACAACAGCCGCACGATCGGTTCGGCCAACACGGCGAGGCCGAGCGTGGCGGGCAGCGCGAGCCCGGTCGCGAGCTCCAGTGCGCGCGATTCCGCATGCGCGACCGCGTCGCGATCGCCGCTCCCCACCGCCCGCGTCAGCTCTGGCACCAGCACCGTGCCCATGGCGACGCCGACAATGCCGAGCGGCAGCTCGATCAGGCGGTTGGCGAAATAGAGCCAGGACACGGCCGACGGCGTCGCCGAGGCGATGATCGCGCCGGCCACCATCAGCCATTGCGGCCCGGAGCTTGCGATCATGCCGGGGATCGCCTTGGCAAAGAAGCCGCGCATCTCCTTGTCGAAGCTTGCGCGCAACGGTGTCGCGAGATGCGCGCTTCGTTGCGACAGCAGCATCAGGAGCTGCAGCAGGCCGGCAATGCCGACGGTTGCCGCCAGCATCCACGCGGCGAGCGACGCATCGGCGTGCCCCAGCAGCAGCGCGGCGATTGTCACGATCAGTGCGATGTTGAACAGCAGCGGCGAGAACGCCGTGAGCGCAAATCTCCCTTGCGCGTTCAGCAGCCCCATCAGCACCGTGACCGGGCCGGCAAAGGCGAGATAAGGCAGCATCAGCCGCGCGTACTGCACGGCGAGATCGAGCCTGTGGCTGCCGACGAATCCCGGCGCGATGATCGTGATGATCAGCGGCATCAGCAGCGCGATCACGATGGAGATCACGATCAGGGCCGCGCTGACCGCGCCGAGCACGCGTCCCGCAAACGCGGAGGCGGCCTCTTCGCCATCGCGGTCACGGACGCGCAGCCAGGCCGGGATCAGGGCTGCATTGAGTGCCCCTTCGCTGAGCAGGCGCCGCACCACGTTGACGAGCTGGAAGGCGGCCAGAAACGCATCCGCCACGGCGCCGGTGCCGAGCAGCGCCGCGATCAGGGAATCGCGGGCAAAGCCCAGCAGCCGCGAGGCCAGTGTTCCCGTCGAGACGGTCAGGAAGGAGCGGATCATCGGTCGTTATAATACCGTTGCTTGCCCGTGCGGGTCCGGTCGTGATAGGCCGCGAGCCGGATTTCAGGCCGACAGGAAGCGGATTTCCGCAGGTATCGCAATCCGGCAAACAGGATCAAGGTGAATGGCTGACGTGAAATATGACGTTCTCGGCATCGGCAACGCGCTGTTCGACGTGCTGGTCCGGACCGATGAAGCCTTTTTGGCCAAGCACGGCATGACCAAGGGCAGCATGTCACTGATCGACGAGGCGCGGGCGGCCGCGATCTATGCCGACATGGGCCCGGCGACGGAAGTCTCCGGCGGGTCGGCCGCCAACACCATCGTCGGCATCGGCAGCCTGGGCGCGCGTGCCGCTTACGTCGGCAAGGTCAAGGACGACCAGATCGGCAAGCTCTATGTCCACGACATCCGCGCCGCCGGCGTCGGCTTCAACACGCCGGCCGCGAAGGACGGTCCTGCGACCGGCTGCTCCTACATCCTGGTGACCGGCGACGGCGAGCGCACCATGAACACCTATCTCGGCGCGGCGCAGGATTTGTCGCCGGCCGATATCGATCCGGCCGAGATCGCGGCCGCCAAGATCGTCTATCTCGAAGGCTATCTCTGGGATCCGCCGGGGGCCAAGGAAGCCTTCGTCAAGGCCGCCAAAATCGCCCACGAGGCCGGCCGCAAGGTGGCGCTGACGCTGTCGGACTCCTTCTGCGTCGGCCGCTACCGCGACGAGTTTCTGGGGCTGATGCGCAACGGCACTGCCGATATCGTGTTCGCCAACGAATCCGAGCTACGCTCGCTCTACGAGACCTCCGACTTCGACACCGCGCTCAAGCAGCTGCGCAACGACGTCAAGCTCGGCGTAGTCACCCGCAGCGAGAAGGGCTGCGTGGTGGTGACGCCGACCGACGCCGTCGCAGCTCCAGCCTCGCCGATCAAGCAGCTGGTCGATACCACCGGCGCCGGCGATCTGTTCGCGGCCGGCTTCCTGTACGGCCTCTCGCGCGATCTGTCGCACAAGCAGTGCGGCGAGCTCGGTGCGCTTGCCGCCGCCGAAGTGATCCAGCACATCGGCGCCCGTCCGCAGGTGTCGCTGAAGGAGCTGGCGCAGCAGCGCGGGCTGACGGTTTAGTCGTCGTCTCTCTCTCCGTCATTGCGAGCCTCACTCTCCGCTGTCGTCGCACGGCTCGACCGGGCGACCCAGTATTCCAGAGACGCTAGTGGAATACGGAGAAACCACGGCGTACTGGATTCCCCGCTTTCGCGGGGAATGACAGTGTTGGTGTGGTGAGAGCACTCACCGCATCACGCCGTCTTCGCCGCCTTCAGCCCCAGCCGCTGCTCGACCGCCTCGCGCATCACGAATTTCTGGATCTTTCCGGTCACGGTCATCGGAAATTCGTCGACGAACTCCACATAGCGCGGGATCTTGTTGTGGGCGATCTGGCCATCGCAGAAAGCGCGGACCTCCTCTGCCGTCAGTGTCTCGCCGGACCGGACACGGATCCAGGCGCAGAGCTCCTCGCCATAACGGGTGTCGGCCACGCCGAAAATCTGCACGTCCTGGATCTTCGGGTGACGGTACAAAAACTCCTCGATCTCGCGCGGATAGAGGTTCTCGCCGCCGCGGATCACCAGATCCTTGATGCGGCCGACGATGTTGCAATAGCCCTCGTCGTCGATGGTGGCGAGATCGCCGGTGTGCATCCAGCCGTTGGCGTCGAGCACATCGCCGGTCTTTTCCTTCTCCTCCCAATAGCCCAGCATGACGCTGTAGCCGCGGGTGCAGAGCTCGCCGCGTTCGCCGCGCTTGACGATCCGGCCTTCGAGATCGACGACCTTCACTTCGACATGCGGATGAATCCGCCCGACGGTGGAGACGCGCCGCTCGAGCGGGTCGTCTGTTGCGCTCTGGAAGCTGACGGGGCTGGTCTCGGTCATGCCATAGGCGATCGTGACCTCGCGCATGTTCATCTCGGTGTTGACGCGCTTCATCACCTCGATCGGGCAGGGCGCGCCGGCCATGATGCCGGTGCGGAGTGATTTCAGGTTGAACCTCGCGAATTCGGGATGGTCGAGCTCCGCGATGAACATGGTCGGCACGCCGTAAAGCGCGGTGCACTTCTCCTGCTCGACCGCGCGCAGCGTCGCCAGCGGATCAAAGCCCTCGCCGGGATAGACCATGGTCGTGCCGAGCGTGACGGATGCGAGGTTGCCCATCACCATTCCGAAGCAATGGTAGAGCGGCACGGGAATGCAGATGCGGTCCTGCTCGGTCAGGCGCATCGCGCGGCCGGTGAAATAGCCGTTGTTGAGGATGTTGTGGTGAGTCAGCGTCACGCCCTTGGGCGATCCCGTGGTGCCGCTGGTGAACTGGATGTTGACGGGATCGTCGAACTGAAGCGCCGCGCCGAGCGCGGCAAGCTGCTCGCGATGCCCGGCGCCACCCATGCGCGCGACGTCCTCGAAGGGGATCGTGCCGGGTGCTGACGGCCCGCCGATCTGGATCACCATCCGTAAGGCTGGCAGCCGTGCCGCCCGCAGCTGTCCTGGCTTGGCGCTCGCCAGCTCCGGCAGCAGCGTGTTGAGCATCTCGATGTATTGGCTGGTCTTGAATGCCGTCGCGGTGACGATCGCTGCGCAGCCGACTTTCTTCAACGCGAACTCCAGCTCGCTGAGCCGGTAGGCCGGATTGATCGTGACCAGGATCAGGCCGGCCTTGGCGGCGGCGAACTGGGTCAGTGTCCATTCCGGACGGTTCAGCGACCAGATGCCGATCCGCTCACCGCGCTCGAGGCCGAGCGCGAGAAAGCCCGCGGCGAGCGCGTCGACGCGTTCGGCGAATTCAATCCAGGTCCATCGCACGCCGTGGCTGGGCGAGACCAGCGCCTCGCGCGTGCCCCAGCGCCGCACGGCGTGGTCGAGACTGCGCCCGATGGTGTCGCCGAGCAGCGGCGTATCCGAAATGCCGCAAACGTAACTGTCACTTTTATCCGCCAAATCGAAATCCTCTCGTCAAAGATGGTCGGCGTGATCTTTCTCAGTCGTCATGCCCGGGCTTGTCCCGGGCATCCACGTTCTCCGTGCAGCAAGGCAAGGCGTGGATGGCCGGGACGAGCCCGGCCATGACGTTTGGTGAGAGTTCTCAGCCCCTCAGGCCGCCTTCTGTCCGCTCCCCGCATCGAGCCCGGCATAGACGCCACGTTCGAATCCCGCGAACGCCTGCAGGCATTTTGCGTCCGCAAACGGCAGCAGCTGCATCAGGATCACGCCCGTGACGTCGCGCGCGGGGTCGATCCAATAGTAGGTGTTGGCGAGGCCAGCCCAGGCGAGGCTGCCTGCGCTGCGGCCCTCTACGGTCTTGGCGGTGTTGATCATGAAGCTGAGGCCCCATTTCTTCACCTGGTCCGGATAGAGATCGACGTCATTGGTGTAGATCGGCGCCGCCGTGGTCATCTTGGTCATGTTGAGATCGCCCATCTGGTTCTGCCCCATCATGGCGATCGTCTCGGCCTTCAGCACCTGGTTGCCGTTGCCGCGGCCCTTGTTCAGGATCATCTGGGTGAACTTGATGTAATCACCCGCGGTCGAATAGAGCCCGCCGCCACCCATGTGGAATTCCGGCTCTTGCTCGAGCTCGAACGGGATCGCGGCGAGCTGGCCGTCCTCGCCGCGGGCATGCATGCCGACCAGGCGCTTGCGCATGTCGTCGGTGATCTTGAAGCCGGTGTCGGACATGCCGAGTGGTGCGAACAGATTGTCGCGCAGATACGCATCGAGACGCTTGCCGGTGACGGCTTCCACGGCTTTGCCGGCGAAATCGATATTGGTGCCGTATTCCCACCGCGTGCCGGGATCGGTCATAACAGGCGTCTTCAGCGCGGCATTCTGGCAGGTGGTGATGGCGGGGATGCCGGTCTTCTCGAGATAGACCGCGAGATCGCCGTTCCACATGTTGTAGGCGAAGCCGGCGGTGTGGGTCATCAGCTGGCGCAGCGTGATGGCGCTCTTCGCCGGCCGCAGTTTTGGCTCGCCCTTGGCATCAAAGCCTTCCAGCACCTGCGGCTGCGCGAGATCTGGCAGCAGCGATCCGATCGGCGCATCGAGCGAGAGCTTGCCCTGCTCGACCAGCTGCATCGCGCCGGCACTCGTCACCGCCTTCGTCATCGAGGCGATCCAGAACACGCTGTCCGCGGTCATCGCATCGGGCTTGGACAGATCGCGCTTGCCGAACGCGCCCTGATACAGGACCTCAGTACCGCTTGCGGCGATCGCGACAACGCCGGGGATTTCCTTGGCGTCGCTTGTCTTGCTCAGAATCCCGTCGATCTCAGCTTTGCCTTGCATGCGCGTTTCCTCCGGTTTGATTATTGTTGGAAGCGATCGATTGTCCTCCCGCATCCGCTGCGCGGCAAGCGTGGCCATAACCACCTTGCGGTCGCGATGTCGTGACTTGACGGTCCCGGCCCGGCGCGGGACGACTGATCTGCAACACTTCTTCACAATCTGCGGTGGAAGGCCGCACTTCGCCGTGACCATGGATAGGCTCAGGCGATATGTTTCGAACGTTTGGAGCACTTGAAACATTTTGTGCGTTGCGGCGCTCAGCTTAAGGCCCGATCGGCAGCTGACGTTAAGACTTGATGCAAATTTGGCGGCTGTCTACCGGCCGCGAGAGGACCCGAGATGATTTCGACCTGGAGCGAATGGAAGCGTTATCCCCGTCCCGGACGGGGCGACAATCTCGAAGCTCCGATTTCGCCCGGCATCTACGAGGTCCGCACCGCCGGCACCGGTGCGCTCTATTCCTTCGGCGCGGTCGACAATCTGGCGCAGGCGCTGGCCCTGCTGCCGGTCGGCTCTAAATCCTGGTTCGGCCGCCGCGACACCTCCGATGCGCCCGATCTCGAATATCGCACCTGTGCGACCTCCTCGAAAGCCGGCGCCAAGGCCGCCGCCGAGCGCATGATCGGCCGGCGCGAGACCTATATGAGCGGCGCGGCGTAACCTTCCCGCTCCGAGTTTAGCTCCCGGCAGATGTGCGTTGCGGGACGGTGCATTGCGCGCCGTCTGTCCCTATATTCCGGCCGATCCGATCGCCCCCAAATGATCGTTCGAGGAGTAACGCCATGACGCCGCCCGCCGCAGCACGCGCCCAGCACGCCACCGCCACCCTGCGTGACCGGTTGAAGGACCCTTCGCTCCTGAAGGAGGCCTGCTACATCGATGGCGCCTGGGTCGGCACGCCGGGCTTTGCCGTGAACAATCCGGCGACCGGCGTCGAGATCGCGAAAGTCCCGCAGCTCGGCGCGGACGACACCACCAAGGCGGTTGAAGCCGCTCAGCGCGCCTTCCCGGCCTGGGCCAAGCACACCGCCAAGCAGCGCTCCAATATTTTGCGCAAATGGTTCGAGCTGATCACCGCCAACCGCGAGGACCTCGCGCTGATCCTCACCTCCGAGCAGGGCAAGCCGCTTTCAGAAGCGCTCGGCGAGGTCGATATCGGCGCCGCCTATATCGAGTTCTTCGCAGAGGAAGCCCGCCGCGTCTATGGCGAGACCATCCCGACGCAACGGCCCGATGCACGGCTGCTCGCGATCAAGCAGCCGATCGGCGTCTGCGGCGCGATCACGCCATGGAACTTCCCGAACTCCATGATCACCCGAAAGGTGTCGCCGGCGCTGGCCGCGGGCTGCACCGTGGTGCTCAAGCCCGCCAACGAGACGCCACTCTCGGCCCTGGCGCTGGCCGTGCTCGCCGAGAAGGCCGGCATCCCCAAGGGCGTGCTCAACATCATCACCGGTGACGCGCCGCCGATCGGCAAGGTGCTGTGCGAGCATCCGGCCGTGCGCTTCGTCGGTTTCACCGGCTCGACCGCGGTCGGCAAGATCCTCTACCAGCAGGCTTCCGTCGGCGTGAAGCGGCTCGGGCTCGAGCTCGGCGGCAACGCGCCGTTCGTGGTGTTCGACGACGCCGACATCGACGCGGCGGTCGAAGGCGCGATCGTCTCGAAATACCGCAACATGGGCCAGACCTGCGTCTGCGCCAATCGCATCTACGCCCAGGACAAGATCTATGACGAGTTCGTCAAGAAGTTGTCGGCGAAGGTCGTGGCGATGAAGATCGGCGACGGCACCGAGAGCGGCGTGACGCAAGGGCCGCTGATCAACATGAAGGCGATCGACAAGGTCGAGCGTCACATTGCCGATGCCGTCAAGCGCGGCGCCAAGGTCGTGACCGGCGGCAAGCGCAGCGAGCTTGGACGTTCCTTCTTCGAGCCGACCGTGCTTGCCGACGTCAAGGCGGACTCGTTGGTGGCGCAGGAGGAAACCTTCGGCCCGCTCGCGCCGGTGATCCGCTTCAAGGACGAGGCCGACGTGATCGCGATGTGCAACGCCTCGCCGTTTGGCCTCGCGTCCTACTTCTACTCCCGCGATATCGGCCGCGTCTGGCGCGTCGCCGAAGCGCTGGAATCCGGCATGGTCGGCGTCAACACCGGCCTGATCACGACGGAAGTCGCGCCCTTCGGCGGCGTCAAGGAAAGCGGCCTGGGGCGCGAAGGCTCGCGTCACGGCATGGAAGAATATGTCGAGATCAAATACGTGATGATGGCGGGGGTGTGAGGCAGTTGCTGCTTCCTCCTCGTCATGGCCGGGCATGTCCCGGCCATCCACGTCCTGTCCCGCGGTACAAAGAACGTGGATGCCCGGGACAAGCCCGGGCATGACGACCTTCTGGGTTACGTATTGATCACCGCCGCAGCACTGCGATCGTCCTATTTGCGAACGTCAGCCGCTCCGCCATCACCGACACGAAATAGGTCAGCAGCTTGTGGCTGAGCGCGGGGTCTTCTTTCCTGATCGCGTCGAACTGGTGAGTGTTCAGCACGTAGAGCACGCTGTCGACCTCGGCCTGGATGGTGGCGCTGCGCGGCGTCTGTGACACCAGGCCCATCTCGCCGATCGTGGTGTAGCGCCCCAGGCTGCGCACGCGCGTGGTGCGGTCGTCGTCGGCGGGGATCATGATGCCGACGCGGCCGTCGAGGATGAAGTGCATGGAATCGGCGGGATCGCCGGCCTGCACGATAACCTCGCCGGCCTCGACCTCGATGCGCTGGCAGCGGCGGATCAGCTCATCGGCGTCGTCCTCGCTGTCGAGAATGCGGGCGAACCAGTCGCGCAGGCTCGCCTCTTCCTGCGCCAGACCCTGGTGCTGCGAGATCAGCTCGTTCTCGCACCATTCGAGCGCGTGATCGAGCTCGCCGATGATGGTGACGCCTTCGCCGACGAAGTCGCTGGCGCGCAGCACCTTCTCGGCCGCCGCCGACAGATGCACCAGGATCAGCTCGACGCCGAGATCGCCTGCGCTGCGCTTGATCTGGGCAAAACTGTAGGCGGCGGAGGAGTCGACGCCGGTGACGAGCTTGAAGTCGAACAGCAGATAGCGGCACTCCGGGCGCTGCTGGAGCAATTGCTTGACGTGCTGGTAGAGCCGGTTGGCGGAGCCGAAGAACAGATAGCTCTGGAGGTTGAGCCCCTGGATCTTGCCGCCATGGGCCAGCAGCACCTCCTGGTCGTCGCGCGAGCGGTCGAGCGAGGAGCGATATTCGGAGCCGTCAAAACTGTACTTGATCGATTCGACCCTCGCCGCGCTGAAGGCGAAGGTCGCGCAGCCGATGATGACGCCGATCAGGATGCCCGGCACGAAACCCCAGGCCACGATGATGACGATAATGGCGACCAGCGACAGATATTCGAGCTTCGAAAGCCGCTTGCGCGACTCGATGATCCATTTGTGCAGCTGGTCGGCGCCGAGATAGAGCAGCAGGCCGCCGAGCACGAATTTCGGAATGAAGCCGAGCAGCTCTGGCGCGATCGCGAGCATCAGCAGCGACAGCGCCGAGGCGGTGAGGCCGGAGAGCCGGCCGCGGCCCCCGCTGGATAAATTGAGGATCGAGCGGCTGATCGAGCTGCAGCCGGTGTAGCCGCCGAGCACGCCGCTAAGGATGTTGGCCGCGCCCGTGACGTTCAGCTCGCGCTCGAGATTGGCCTCGCGGTGCACGGCGACCTCGATGCCGGTGGTGTTGAACAGCGTGCTCGACGCGGTGACGAAGATGACTGCGACGAGATTGCCGAGCAGGTCCGGCACGGCAAACCAGGGATAGCGGGCGAGGTCGTCGGCGTGCCAGGGCAGCATGAATGCGGCCTGCGGCGGCGGCTGAAAGGTCCAGCCCATGCTCCGTGCCTGGTCGAGCGAGACACCCGAGATCCAGAACGCCAGATGTGCCGTGAGCACGCCGCCGACCAGGATGATCGGCAGCCCGAATGGAGTCCGCGAGCGGTGCCAGGTCAGATACAGCACCAGCGCCATGGCGCAGGCGGCGCCGATTTCCAGCAGCGTGGTGCCGTTGGCGAAGCGCGGCAGCGTCGTGAGCTGCACCGGATAACCGGTGATGACCCTGATCGCACCGAGGGCGATGAGAAGTCCGGTGGCGCCGAGAAAGCCGCCGACCACGGGATAGGGCACGTAGCGGATGGCGCGGCCCATCCGCGTCAGGCCCAGCCCGCACAGCACGATTCCCGTGAGCACCGTCGACAGGCCGAGCGTGATCAGGACCGGCGAGAGCAGCGGTGCCGACAGATTGGCCGCTTCGATATGCTCGACCAGCGAGGCCGCCAGAATTCCTGTTACGGCCGCGGTCGAGCTGTCGGGGGCGGCAATTGCGAAGGGCAGGGAGCTGCCGAGCCCGATCACGGCGGCAAGCACCGCGGAGCTGATGAAGGTCGCAGCGATGCCGTAGGACAGATAGGGCGAGAGCGGACCGGCGAAGATCAGCAGCGCATAGGACAGCCCGAACGTGAGGGTGAGGATGCTTGCAGCACCCCCGCCCAGCATATCATTCAGCGCACGCTTGACGGACGGACTGACCCCGGTGACCGGATCGAAGCCAATTGCAGGATCTGTCACGCCGTCACACTCGCTCATGAAAATACCCGCCCGGAGAGGTAGACGACTGCGAGCCTAGCGCAACAGAATTCTTGCAAGTATGAGATAGCCGACAGTTTTCGGGCATCCGGAGAGGATGCGGCCTACGGCGTGTGAATAGGCGATCATATGACGGCGGTGATGGAGCTAGGTTGACAGTGCTGGAGGGGCGCAGCAGCCCTTCCGCGTCGTTGCGAGCGTAGCGAAGCAATCCAGAGTCTCCTCGCGGCGGCAGTCTGGATTTGCTTCGTCGCAAGAGCTCCTCGCAATGACGGAGCTAAATCTTCAGCTCTCGTCCTGTCACCCGCCGATACGCTTCCAGATACCGCTTGCTGGTTGCATCCACCACGCTCGCGGGCAGCGGCGGTGGCGGGGCGTCGCCGTTCCAGCGGCCGGCGCGGCGCTCGACGTCGAGATAGTCGCGCAATGGCTGCTTGTCGAAGCTCGCTTGCGGCTGGCCGGGCTTGTAGGCGTCGACGGCCCAGAACCGCGAACTGTCCGGCGTCATGACTTCGTCGATCAGGATGATGCGGCCGTCCTTGTCGCGGCCGAACTCGAACTTGGTGTCGGCGATGATGATGCCCTGCTCGCGCGCCAGCTCTTCGCCGAGAGTGTAGATCGCGCGGGTCATGCTTTCGAGCGTGTAGGCGACCTCGTTGCCGACGACCTCACGCATTTTGGCGATGGTGATGTTCTCGTCATGGCCGGTCTCGGCCTTGGTTGCGGGGCTGAAGATCGAGGGCTCGAGCTTCTCGCTCTCGACCAGGCCGGCCTTCAGTTTTTCGCCCGCCAGCGTGCCGGAGCCGGCATATTCCTTCCAGGCCGAGCCGGAGAGATAGCCGCGGATCACGCATTCGATCGGGAACACGGTGGTGCGGCGGGACAGCATGGCGCGGCCGAGAATCTCGGCGCGATGGGCTTTAAGCGCCGGCACGGCTGCGATGATCTCGTCGGTGTCGGCGCTGATCATGTGATGCGGCACCACGCCTTCGAGCTTGTTGAACCAGAACGCGCTGATCTGGGTCAGCACCGCGCCCTTCATCGGGATGGTCTCGCCCATCACGACGTCGAAGGCGCTGATGCGGTCGGTGGTCAGCAGCAGCAGGCGGTCGTCGTCGACGGCGTAGATATCGCGCACCTTGCCACGCCCGATCTTGGTTAGGGGCAGGTCGCTGGAGAGCATCGTGGTCATCGCAAAGCTTTCGCAGACTTAGCTTTCAGGGCAGACTTGGCTTTTTGCAGACTTGGCTTTCAGGAGCACATCCGGCCGCGCCCGACGGAAACCGGATTAGCCTATTCCGGCAGCGGAATGAACTCATGTTCCTGCGGAACCGCGGTGAAGCGGCCGGTTTTCCAGTCCTGCTTGGCCTGCTCGATCCGCTCCTTGCTGGAGGAGACGAAATTCCACCAGATGTGGCGCGGGCCCTCCAATGCATCGCCGCCGAGAAACATCATCCGCGTGGCCCTGAGCGCCTTCACGGTAATGCGGTCGCCGGGGCGGAAAATCAGCAGCCGTGGCCCTTCGTAGCGCTCGTTCGCGATCTCGACCTCGCCGTCAACCACGTAGATCGCGCGCTCCTCATGGTCGGGATCGAGCGGCACACTAGCACCCGCAACAGCCGTGACCTCGGTGTAGAACCAGGGCGAGACCATTTTCACCGGGGAGGCGATGCCGAAGGCGGATCCGGCGATCACCCGCGCGGTAAAATCGCGCTCGGAGATCATCGGCAGCTCGCCGGCCGCATAATGCTGAAACGTGGGATCGATCTCTTCGGAGCCGGCCGGCAGCGCAATCCAGCTTTGCAGGCCGAGCATCTGCTGGCCCGAGGCGCGCTGCGCATCCGGCGTGCGCTCGGAATGCGCGATGCCGCGGCCTGCCGTCATCAAATTCATCGCACCCGGCGCGATCTCCTGCACATTGCCCTCGCTGTCGCGATGCATGATCGCGCCGTCGAACAGATAGGTGACGGTGGCAAGCCCGATATGCGGATGCGGCCGTACGTCCATGCCCTTGCCGGAGACGAACTGCACCGGGCCGAAATGATCGAAGAAGATGAACGGCCCGACCATCTGCCGCTTGCCATGCGGCAATGCGCGCCGCACCGAGAATCCGTCGCCGAGATCGCGGGTGCGCGGCACGATGACGAGATCGAGCGCGTCGCAGGACATGGGATCGCCGAGCACGGGATCGTTGGAGGGTTGCCAGCTCATGGTGGACTCCTTTTGACTTTCTTGGACGCGATGGTAGCAGAATTTCGCATCGCCGTCGCGACAAAGGCTGTTCCACAAACTCGCTGTCATTCCCCGCGAAGGCGGGGAATCCAGTACGCCGAGGCTTCTCGGTTCAATGATTGCCGCCTCGGAGTACTGGTTCGCCCGCCTTCGCGGGCGATGACATCTGTAGATGAGGATGGTCCTTGAAAAAGCTGGCGCAACGAACGATGTTTGGCTGGTTTCAACCGCGCCCGATCGCATCGCCCGATGACACTTGCCGCAATCGATCTCGCCTTTCGCGCCGCCAGCGTTGCGTTGCTGCTGGTGCTGGCGGCGTCATTGCTCGCCGACTTCCGCAATGTGCTGGCCGCCCGCCTCGGCGCGGCCTTCGCGCTGGGCGCGGCCGCGCATGCTGTGAGCTATTCGTTGGATGTCACGTCGCGGATCCCGCTCTGGCATGCACCGTTGATCGCATTGTCGACCGGCACCATGGTGGTGTTCTGGCTGTTCACACGCTCCCTGTTCGACGACGAGTTTCGCCTCCGCTGGTGGCACGGATCGGTCTGGGCGCTGGTGACGGCCTTCAGCTTCGCGGGCTGCGTCTGGATTGCACCCAGTGGCCATGTGCGGTTCTCGGTGACGGTGGTCAATCTGATCGTGCTCGGATTCATTGCGCTTGCGATCGGGCAGACGATCGCCTCCTGGCCGGCCGACCTGGTCGAGCGCCGCCGCAGCGCTCGAGTCTTCATCGTCTGCGCAACCGCGCTCTATGGCGGGCTGAACGCGGTGCTCCAGATCGCCGTCGCCGGGCACCACGTCGGCGATGTCGCCGAAACCATCAATGCCGGGGTGCTCGCCTGCACCGTCGCGGCGATCGTCTATGCCATGATGCGGGTTGACGGGGCGGATCTGTTTCCGGCCGCGACGGAGCCCGCACCGCCGATTGTTTTCAGTCAGCCTGCGGCCGATGACGCCGCCGATCAAAAGCTCATCGACGCCCTGATGCGGCTGATGGCGGACGAGCGGGTCTATCGTCAGGAGAACATCACCATCGGCGCGCTGGCGGGCCGGTTGAAAATTCCGGAATACCGGCTGCGCCGGCTGATCAACCAGCGGCTCGGCTATCGCAACTTCAATGTGTTTCTGAACAATCACCGGATCGAGGAGGCCAAGGCCGCGCTCGCCGATCCCACCCAGGCTGAGGTTCCCGTCATCACCATCGCGATGGACGCCGGCTTCCAGTCGCTCGGCCCCTTCAATCGCGCCTTCAAGGCGGTCACGGGCGTGACGCCGACGGAGTATCGGCGGCTCAAGGTTGATGCGGTCTAGATTATTATCTCGTTGGAATCATATTAGAATTTCAAGTTCGGCTAGCGCCGGTCAGTTTCGACGAGGTCGTATTTCAAATCCGGCGAGCACGCTTCGCCCGCATCCGGCTCCTTCTCCGCCATTCGCCCCGAAGCAGGAGAAAGCCCGTGACCCGCTGCCGCAAGATCATCCTCGCTACCACCGCCACCGCCACCGCCATCGCCTTTGCCGGCCTCGCCCTCGGCGCGGCGCGGGCCCGCGACGTGCCGAAGGTTGCCACCGGCTTCATCGCCGACACGCTCTGCTCGGAGACGTTCGTCTCCGGCCTCGACCCCATGCGCGACCTCGCCGAGACCACCGATGCGATGCCGGGTGCGGGTCTCCTGACCTGGGCGATGGATGTTCGGGTCGATCGCGCCCGCAAGGATGTCACCGTGACGTTGTTCGGCATCGGCCGCAGCCATGCCGTCTATCGCGAGGGGCTCGGCTGCACGCTCGAGCACGACCAGGGGCTCGTCGACGTCGCGGTGCCGCCTGACGACAAGCAGCCGGCGTTGCTCCCCGAGATCGCCGGTCCGGGACTGGTGCCGCCGCAAAGCCAGGGGCTATCCGCCGCGCTCGACCGCGCCTTCGCCGAGCCCGCACAACCGCCTTATCGCCGCACCCGCGCGATCGTCGTCATGAAGGCCGGGCGCATCGTTGCCGAGCGCTATGCTGACGGTGTCGGGCCGGAGACGCAGCTGCTCGGCTTCTCCATGACGAAGTCGGTGATGTCGGCGCTGACAGGCATTCTCGTGCGCCAGGGCAAGTTGAAGCTCGACGGGCCCGCGCCAATTGCCGCCTGGCAAAATCCGGACGATCCGCGGCATGTCATCACCGTCGATCAGTTGCTGCGTCACACCGCCGGCATTGCGCTCGGAAGCTCGTTGGAGGCCTGGCTCGGCTCCGCGCTCGAGCCGGTTAATGCCATGAAATACGCCGAAGACGATATGGCCAGCTTTGCCGAGCGCGCGCCGCTCGCGACCGCGCCGGGCACAGTGTGGAATTATCACGACGGCAACACCATCATTCTCGCGCATCTGATCCGCAACGCCGCCGGCGGCAAGCCCGCGGATGCGCTTGCCTTCGCGCGCCGCGAATTGTTTGCCCCGCTCGGCATGAACAACGTCACGCTTCAGCTCGACGGTGCCGGCACGATCGAGGGCTCCGGTGAGATGCTGGCATCCGCGCGCGACTGGGCGCGCTTCGGCCAGCTCTATCTCAACGACGGCGTCGCTGGCGGCAAGCGCATCCTCCCCGAGGGCTGGGTGAACTATTCCGCGACTGCCACGCCAAACGCGTGGGTCGGCATCGGCGCCGGCTTCTGGACCAACCAGGGCGACAGCTTTGGCGCAAAGTTTCGAATCAAGCATGGCTGGCCGCGCGATGCCTTCTTCGCCAAGGGCACGATCGGGCAGTACACGATCGTGATCCCGTCGGAGCGGCTGGTGATCGTGCGCCTCGGCCGTTCGCCGAACGCGCCGCCAGAAGCCGATGGCGTGTTCGATCTGGTGCGGGACGTGGTGGCGACAACCCGCGAGAAGGGGAAGCTGGCGGGGGCGAACTAGGCGGCTACTGCCGCCCCAATTCCGTCGCCTTCGCCACGCGATCGAACCGCTCCAGCGTCATGATGGCGTCAGCGAATTTGTCGGCCCGCGCATTCAGCACGGGCCGCGCCAGCGTCAGGAATTTTTGCTGCATCGCCTGCGCATCCGGGAACGATGTCGGCTCTCCGGAAGGATCGGCGTAGAGGCGCTCGTGCACGCCGTCATCGGTGGTGATGCTGACGCGGGCGCCAAAGGGATGGGTGCGGCCGACCTCGAGCCGGTCGTCCTGCACCACGTCGAACTTGTCGGCGAGCGCGTCGATCGCGGCGTCGCCGAGACGGCTGTAATCGTCCCAGCCGAACGAGCCCTGGTCGAGCGCTAGCGCGCCGGTGAAGAACATCGAGAACTGGCCGCCGACGATCGAGGTGGGGTGCCGTTTGGTCGCGGCATCGCCGGTCAGGGTGATGCCGTTGCGGTGCAAGCCGATCTCGACGCGCTTGACCTGGTCGGGCGTCAGATTGTGCTCGCGCCGCATCGCGATCAGCGCGTCGATCGCGGCATGGGTGTAGCGGCAGCTCGGATACGGTTTCACGCCGATCTTCATGGTCTCATAGCTCTTGCCGAGCCCGGCCACCGCCTTGTCGGGATGCGCGTCGTCGGTGTAGCCGGCGAGCAGGCCGTGCTTGCCTTCGATCGATTCCGTCGCGCCGACGAAATCGTTGCGCGCCAGCGTCGCGGCGATCACGCCGTTCATCGCGGCGGCGCCGACCTGGTAGCGCTTGTTCCAGGCGCCACTCATCAGGAATTGCAGCGAGCCCGCCGCCTGGCTGCCGGCGACGCCGAAGGCGGCGATGATCTGCGTCTCGGAGAGTCCGAACAGCTTGCCAGCCGCAGCGGCCGCGCCATAGGTGCCGGCAGTCGCGGTCGGATGGAAGCCGCGCGCATAATGTGAGGTCGGGTCGAGCGCGTTACCGAGACGGCAGCAGACCTCGTAGCCCGCCACGATCGCGGTCAGCACGTCGCGCCCGGAGGCGCCGACCATCTCGCCGACGGCAAACGCGGCCGGAACCACCGGCGCGCTCGGATGCAGCGAGGAATCGGCATGGGTATCGTCGAAGTCGAGGGAATGGCCGAGCGCGCCGTTGAGCAGCGCCGCCACCGCCGGTGTCCAGGTCTTGCTGTCGCCGAACACGGTGGAAGAGCCCTTGGTGTCGAGCGCGAGCGCTTCCAGCATCTTCAAGATCGATGGGGTCGATTCCGCCTCGCTCCGCGCCCGGATGGCGCTGCCGAGGAAATCCAGCGTCAGCACCTTGGCGCGATCCAGCACCTCCGCCGGAATATCCGCGAATTTCAGGTCGGCGACGTAGGCGGCGAGCGTTGCGGTTTCGTGAGCCATCGTGTTTCCTCGTTTTGGCCGGCAAATTAGGCGGGCTGATTTTGCCTTTCAAGCGGCCTTGGAGCCGCGGGCATCAGCTATGCTTCTGGCTGGTCAACGAGGATCGGGACATTCGACGATGGCAGGCGCAAAGGAGCTGTTCGACCGCATCCGGTCGCGGCGGACGCAATTGGGGCTGGCGCTCCGGGTCACGGTGGCGGCGACGGCCGCCTATGCGATCGCGACCGCGCTGCATCTGTTGCTGCCGCTCTGGGCGGTGCTGACCTCGCTGATCGTGACCCAGATGAGCGTCGGCCGTTCGCTGAAGGCGACGCGCGACTACATGCTCGGCACCATCGGCGGCGCCATCTATGGCGGCGCCATCGCGATCACGATCCCCTATTCCAGCGAAGCCGGCCTGCTGGGGCTGCTGGTGCTGGCGGTCGCGCCGCTGGCCTTCATCGCGTCGATCTATCCGACCCTGAGCACCGCCACCGTGACCGCGGTGATCGTGCTGCTGGTCCCGACCATGCATCATGCCGATCCGCTGGCATCGGCGATCGATCGCGTCAGCGAGGTTTCGGTCGGCGCCATCACCGGACTGCTGGTCTCGTTCCTGGTGTTGCCGTCGCGCGCGGTGCGGCAGATCCGCGCCAGCGCGGCAAAACTGCTCGAGCTGATTGCTGAGGCTTTTACGGAGCTGCTCGCGGGCCTCACCCGCGGCCGCGACAACGATGCGCTGCATCGGATCCAGGATGGCATCGGCACCGCCATGGTGGGCATGAATGCGATCGGCGCGGAGGCCGAGCGCGAGCGTTCGGCGCGGCTGTCGAGCGGTCCCGACACCGGCCCGCTGCTGCGTACGATTCTGCGGCTGCGCCACGACGTCGTGATGATCGGCCGCGCCACCGTGGTGCCGCTGCCGGTCGAGGTGCAGGTCAGGCTCGCCGGCCCGCTGGCCGAAGTCAGCGCGGCGATCCTGCGCTTCCTCAAATCCGCGGCCGAAGCCCTGCGCGAGGGCGGCGGCGCGCCGCCGATCCATCCCGTGCACGTCGCGCTTCAGCACTATTCGGAGGCCGTCGCGGCCGTGCGCCAGGACGGGCTGATCCGCGGCCATGCCGGCGACACCGCGGAGCGCTTCTTCGCGCTCGGCTTCTCGCTGGAGCAGATGCACCAGAACCTCTGCGATCTCGACCGCGTCATCGGCGAATGGTCGGAGGCCGCGGGTGACAAGCCCGCGCGCGTCGCGGAATAGAGCGTGAGCAATGCGTAATGAAGGAAGGAGAGAGCATGTTAGGAAACGCGAAGGTGGCAACCCGGCTTCCGGCCAAGGACCTGAACCGCGCGCGGGCGTTCTACTCCGAGAAACTCGGGCTCGAGCCGGTTGAAGAGCGTGCGGGCGGGCTTCGCTATGTCTGCGGGGGGAGCGAGTTTGCGCTGTTCGTCTCGGCCGGAACACAATCCGGCACGCACACGCAGATGGGATGGGAGGTCGAGGATATCGAGGCAACGGTGCGCGAGCTTCGCGCGCGGGGAGTCGAGTTCGAGGAGTACGACCTGCCCGGCTTGAAGACCGTCAATGGAATTGCAGAGATTGCCGGGAATTATCCCAGCAAGGGGGTTGGGGAGCGGGGCGTCTGGTTCCGCGATAGCGAAGGTAACTTGCTGGGGATCGGGCAGCCGGTGCGAACTTGACAAGCGGCTGTGTCGAGACAGCTGAAGGGACCGCCAAGGAGCAGAACAGCTCGACCGACGGCGTCATCGCTCCGGCTCCAAAATCCTCCCTTGCCGGCATCGACATTCGGGGCGACTTCGCGAACGGGTCTGGTCATCCCGCAATCTTGTGCGTCAACATCCGGAATCGCAAGATCAACAGGCCGGCATAGACGAACGATCCGATCGACAGTCCGATCCAGACGCCGACCGCGCCGAGGCCGGCGTGGAAGGCCAGCGCCCAGGCAATCGGGAAGCCGACGCACCAATAGCCGATCGCCGCGAACACCAATGTCATCCTTGTGTCGTTGATGCCGCGCAGCGCACCACCCATGATGGTCTGCAGCGCATCGGCGATGAAGAAGGTTGCGCCGACCAGCAAAAGTGTTGCGGTGAGCTCGACGGTCGGGGCGCTGGCCTCGCTGCTGCCGAGGAACAGCCGCCCCAGCTCATAGCGGCCGAGGATGATGGCAACGGTCAGGCCTGCGACGAACGCGATCCCGAGCACGGCTGCGACGAGGCCCGCGCGTCGGACGCCGGCCGGCTCGTTACGGCCATAGGCATGACCGACCCGCACCGTCGCGGCCATGCCGATGCCGAGCGGGACCATGAACAGCACGGCCGTGACCTGGAGGGCGATCTGGTGCGCGGCCAGCGCAGTGGTCGAGATCAGCCCCATCAAGAGCGCGGCCGAAGAGAACAGGCCGTATTCCAGCAGGAGGGAGAACGAGATCGGCGCGCCGATCACGATCAGCTGACGCATCAAGGGCCAGTCGATCCGCCACAGATGGGCCAGCGGATGATAGTCGGCGAACGGCTTGCGCCACGCCGCGATGGCGAGCGCCGCAATGAAGGTGCCGAGATTGACGAGCGTCGTCGCCAGTCCCGCGCCGAACAGGCCGAGCTCGGGCAGGCCGAACAGGCCATGGATCAGGCAGTAGACCAGCGCGAAATTCGCGGGGATCGCCGCGAGCGTGATCCACAGCGGCGCTTGCGGCCGGTTCACCGCGCTCATCATGCTGCGCAGCGCGATGAAGCCGAGTGCCGGCGCGATGCCCCAGGCAAGGCCATTCAGATAGCGCTGGGCGAGGTTCGCCGAATGCGGCGCCTGTCCGAGCGCAATCAGGATGCGCTCGCCATAGAGCGGCGAGGCCATCATCGGCAGCGAGATCAGCAGCGCGACCCAGAGGCCGACGCGCAAGGACAGGCGGATGCGCCTGACGTCGCCGGCGCCGAACGCCTGCGCGGCCAGCGGCGACACCGCGGCCATCAATCCCAGCCCGAAGGTGAAGCTGACGAAATAGACGGTGTGCGCAAGTGCCGCAGCGGCGACTGCATCCTCGCCGAGCCTGCCGATCAGCGCGAGATCGCTGGTGATCATCGCGATCTGCCCGAGCTGCGTCAGCATCATCGGCACGGCCAGCCGCAACGTCTCGACGAACTCCGCCGCGAGATGGCTTTGCGCGCCGGCTTGCGGCTGCGAATGAGGTTGAACAGTGTCGAGCATGGCTATCCAGTAGCATCGCAGGGCGACGAAAACATGGCTCTCGTGTCCCGGACGCGCGAAGCGCGAGCCGGGACCCAGAAGCCACAGGCGCTGATCTCCGTGACATGGGCCCCGGCTCAGCAGCGCATCACTGACGTGCTGCGCTGCGTCCGGGGCACGAGACCAGTGCCAGATTGAAAGAGCCTCACCCCTTCCGTTCCGGCACGCGCCGGATCTTCGCGCCCAGCGCGTTCAGCCGTTCGTCGATGCGCTCATAGCCGCGCTCGATCTGGTCGGCGTTGTTGATGGTGGAGGTGCCCTCGGCACAGACGGCGGCGAGCAGCATCGCCATGCCGGCGCGGATGTCGGGCGAGCTCAGCGTCGCGCCGTGCAGCCGGCTCGGCCCCGCGATGATGGCGCGATGCGGATCGCATAGCACGATACGCGCGCCCATCCCGATCAGCTTGTCGACGAAGAACATCCGCGACTCGAACATCTTCTCGAACATCAGGATCACGCCTTCGCACTGCGTGGCGGTGACGATCGCGATCGACATCAGATCGGCGGGGAAAGCCGGCCAGGGCTGGTCCTCCAGCTTCGGCACGTGGCCGCCGAAATCGTCCTGGATCTTCAGCGTCTGGTTCGACGGCACGATGAGGTCGTCGCCCTCGATGCGGCAGACGATGCCGAGCCGCTCGAAACCCATGCGGATCGAGCGCAGATGCTCGACGCCGGCACGGACAATTCGCAGGGGCGAGCGCGTCACGGCGGCGAGACCGATCAGCGAGCCGACCTCGATATGGTCGGGCTGGATCCTGTAGGTCGCTTCCCCCAGCGTCGCCGGGCCATGAACGATCATGGTGTTGGTGCCGATGCCCTCGATCTTCGCTCCCAGCGCGACCAGGAAGTTGGCGAGGTCCTGCACATGCGGCTCGGAGGCGGCGTTGCGCAAATGGGTGACGCCGTCAGCCGCGACTGCGGCAACCAGCGCATTCTCGGTCGCGGTGACGCTCGGCTCGTCCAGGAACACGTCGGCGCCGGTGAGCTTTGGCGCGCGGAATTCCAGCCGGTCGGTCGCGGTGACCTTGGCACCGAGTTGCTCCAACGCGAGCATATGGGTGTCGAGCCGGCGCCGGCCGATGATGTCGCCGCCGGGCGGCGGCAGCATCACCTCGCCACAGCGGGCGAGCAGGGGGCCTGCGAGCAGGATCGAGGCGCGGATGCGGACGCAGAGCTCGGGATCGAGATCGGCGGCGCGGATGCTCTTGGCGTGGATGTGAAGAGTGTTGCGGGCAGTCCATTCTGCGGCCGCGCCGACCGAGCGGACCAGCTCGACCAGGGTCTCGGTGTCGCGGATCCGCGGCACGTTCTCCAGCGTCACCGGATGCTCGGTGAGCAGTGCGGCCGCGATGATCGGCAGCGCCGAATTCTTGTTGCCGGCCGGCTCGATCGAGCCCGAGAGCCGGTGACCGCCCTCGACGATATATTGGATGGGCGCCACTTGGGTTCTCGCTTCCTGTTTCAGTTGGGCTGGGCCGCTATCATGGCGGAAACTATAGGGAATTGCCGCCAATATCAATTTTGTGCCCCGCCGTCTGCGGCTCATTTGTTGCGGAAATCGACCGGATGTTGCGCCCAGCAGGAGAACGGATCGGATCCGGTGGCGCCCCTAGAGGGCAAATTAGAACGATGAGCCTTGCCCGGCATAGGTGACCGCGATCGGGTCAGGGGCCGGTCACGAGCCGAATCTTATGGCACCATCAACATTTATGAACCCCTCAACCTAAGCTTGCGTCACCTATACGCTTTGTAAGACAGGCATCGGGCAAACTATGGAGAAGTTCGTACAGCAGGGGCTCCTCTAATGCGTTTCATGCGAAATGAGAGTGGTGCATCGGCGGTCGAATTCGCAATGCTGCTTCCGGTGTTCCTGACGATCATCTTCGGTATCGTGGTATTCGGATCCTATCTCACGATGGTCCACGGTGTTCAGCAACTCGCAGCCGAGGCGGCACGAACATCGATCGCCGGCTTGAATGACAGCGAGCGCAACAGCCTCGCCACTTCCTACGTCACGACGAACCTTGGAAGTTATCCTCTGCTGGACGCAACAAAGGTCAACGTGACTGCAGCGCCATCGGGCGCGGACGCAAATATCTACATCGTAACGGTGCAGTACGACGCGTCTTCCGACTTCATATTTGCGCTTCCATTCACGCCACGCCTGCCATTTCCGATCACCCGGTCGGCAGTGATCCCATACGGAGGCTTTTGAGATGCGGCACAAATCGCTCATTGATCGCTTTCGTGCCGACATTTCGGGCAACTTCACGATCATGGGCGCGGGTTTGATGACGCTGGTCATCGGCTGCACCGCCCTTGCCGTCGACGTCGGCGCGATCTTCGCCGACAGGCGAAAGGCGCAGAGCGCCGCCGATCTTGCCGCGGTCGTCGCGGCGAGCAATCTCACCAATGCCTATAATGCGGCGGCCGCAACCGTCGTGAAGAACAATTTTCCTGCCAATTCGCTTGTCGCGGTGAACCTCGGCACCTACACGCCGAATTCGGCGGTGACGCCACAGGCCCGCTTTGTAACGCCAGCGACCGGCGTGGCGAACGCTGCGCGGGTCACCCTGAATACTCAGACGCCGCTTTACTTCGCGCGCTACTTTACCGGCAGCAGCAACTTCACGATCAATACGACGGCGACGGCGTCCAGCACCGCTCTCGCGTCATTCGCGATCGGCTCGCGGCTGGCATCGATCAATGGCGGTCTCTTGAACGCCATTCTTGGCGGCATGCTCGGCACCAGCCTCTCGCTATCTGCGATGGATTATCAGTCGCTGATCAATGCCAAGATCGATGCCTTCGATTTCCTGGCGGCCCTTGCGACACGCGTGAACCTGACGGGAGTGACCTACGACAGCCTTTTGACGGGCAACGTCAAGATGTCCGATGCCATCGCAGCGGCGCTTGCTGCACAACAGGCCGCCAACGGCGCAAGCTCGGCGACAATTGCCCTGTCGACTATTTCGCAAGCGGTATCGAGTCTCTCGAACAAGCTCAGCCTCGCCTCACTGATTGACCTGGGGCCATATAACGGCCTCACGGTGGGCCAGAAACCCAAAGTCGGCGTCAGCCTCTCGGTCTACAGTCTCGTCTCGGCGATTGCCGAAGTGGCCAACGGTACTCATCAAATCGCAACGTCAGTCAATCTCGGGCTTCCCGGCGTCTTGAACGCAAGCCTGGTTGTGACGATCGGGGAGAGACCGGTCGGATCGGGATGGGTCACGCTTGGGACACAGGGCGCGAGCGTGCATACTGCTCAAACCAGAATCCTGCTCACGGTCCAGCTCGGAGGAAGTGGTCTCGTCCCCGCTCTCAATCTTCCGATTTACATCGAGATCGCCCAGGGAACGGCAACGCTCGATGCCATCTCCTGCAGCCATCCGGACGTCAGCAATTCGACGGTCAGGCTCGGCGTGACGCCGGGCATTGTCGATGCCTGGATCGGCAATGTTTCCATGGCTGACATGACGAACGTCACCAGCAAGCCCAATCCTCCGCCAGCCGTGCTGGTTGGCGTAGGCGGGCTGAACGTATCCGGCCGAGCGCACGCGGCGATGGGAAATACGTCGGCGACGCCGGTGACCTTCACTTATGTCGACATCCAGTCTCAGCTGGCAAAGACGGTCTCGACCCAGAACTTTGCGTCGTCCTTGACGTCGAGCCTGTTGGGCGACCTGTCGCTCAGCATCAATGGCGCAGGTCTTCCGATCCCGGGTTTGACATCGACGGTGGCCGGGATCCTGTCGGGGGCGACTACGTCAATCGATCAGCTCATCGCCTCGACCTTGTCAACGCTTGGTGTGCGAGTCGGCCAGGCCGACGTCTGGGTCACGGGCGTCCGCTGTGACGGCGCAGTGCTCGTCAATTAGACGTGAGCCGCGGGACTGTGCGTAACCTGCTGAACCGGATCAGGCGCATAGGTGCGCCGAATTCTAGCGGAAGCTCAATCGAATCTCTCAATGTCGTCTCCGGTGACGTCGCGACCGCGATGACAGCGATCCGATCCGCCATCGGACACGTCAGTGAGTATGTCGCGAATACCACCGCGGTGGTCGAGGAGCAGAGCGCGGTCACCGACGACATTGCCTCGAGCATGCAGCGCGCTGCGGCGGAACTGGCGTGAGGGTTCGCAATCCGGCGGCAACTTGTGTGAGTGAACCAGGTAAGATCAGCCGACGGGAGTTCGAGCAAAGCCAAACGTCAGCGCTGCACGGGAGACACTGTTTGAATGGGGGTACGACAGGGTAGCAGTCTCGAATTGGATCGGCGGGAACTTGCCAAGCTCAAGATTGAAACTTAGGATAGAGCGCGCAAGGAAGCTTGCGATGTTTCTAAACCGACGTTTGCAACGTATTCAACCATTGGGCAGATCGCGTTTGGCTCGGTTGCGCTCCTGACGCGCGAGCTCATAAAGCTCAAAGCGGTTACCGACGGCTGCTTTGATATGCATTTTGCGCGTCGGCGCATGTGTCGCAGCATGGGATAATGACGGATTGGACGAGCTATGCGCTGTCGTGTCCGACGCCGGCGCTTTGTCCGCTAAAAAGATTTTCCCTTGATCGTAATCAACCAGGACCGCTGTTTAGTCGATCAGTCCCTTGGCGATGATCAAGCGCACGCTGGTGGGGAGAATGTCAAGCAAGAACGGTACCATTATCCCGATTGAGATTATGCGCACGGTTGTCGCAATCACAGAGCTTGGCAGCCTGAGCAAGGCTGGCGAGCGTCTTGGGCTCTCGCAACCGGCTGTCAGCTCTCAGGTAAAGCGTTTGCAGAATCTGATCGGAGGTGCAGTTTTCCAGAAGAGCTCGAGTGGCGCAACGCCGACGGAGCTGGGCAAGCTAGTCTTGATTCAAGCTCGTAAGATTCTGGATGCCAACGACCAGGTGCTGCAACTCGGGGGCAAGGAAGGTGGGCCGACTGCGCTGCGGCTCGGCCTTAGCACCGCGTTCGTTGAACGCTTCATGCACGACAGGCCTCCGGATGCTCTATCCAATATATTCGTCCATGCTGATCATTCGAGCGCGATCAGGAAAGGCCTTTTGGAAGGTTACATTGACATCGCCTGCGTTTTTGCGCCGGACTCGGACCACGAATTCAGGGACACGATTGTCCACCAGTTCAGCGTGCCGCTGGTCTGGATTCGTGCAAATGGCTTTGTCATCAGACCGGGCGACCCAATCCCGTTGGTGACCCTCCCTGAAGACGACTACATGATCCGTCCGCTCGTAAAGGCAGGGCTCTCGTATCGGATTGTATTTTATAGTCCGGATTATCAGGCGCGCATGACGGCAGTGAGAGCCGGGATAGGGCTGGGAGCCGTTCCTTTATCGATCGCGCCTGGCGATCTGGTAGAGGCGAAAGAGTATTATTTGCCGCCATTACCGGCCCTCAACGCCTATGTTTGCTCGCGAGCGGGACTTGAGCGGAACGATGCCACGGAGCTCCTGCGCAGTCTTTCAACGACGTTTGCGAACCCGCCGATATCGGTACCCCTCGGGCTGAAATAGGGTGCTGATGGGCCGTTCAACTCCGGCACGGCAGCCGAGACTGTCCAGCATGTCGCCGCAAAACGGGATCTCATCCCGAAGAGCCAAGGCCGGCGTCTCGAAGATCGGGCGCACGGACACTGTGGACCATGTTCTGTTGCAGTCGTGAGCGGCAGGCTTCCCAGGCGCGCAACCGGTCCTAGATATCGATCGTCGCGCTCAGCGAATGTTCCTGGATGAAATCGCGGCGCGGTTCGACCACGTCGCCCATCAGCTTGGTGAAGATGTCGTCGGCCTCGTCGACCTCCTTGACCTTCACCTGCAGCAGCGAGCGCGCATTGATATCCAGCGTTGTTTCCCAGAGCTGCTCCGGGTTCATCTCGCCCAGCCCTTTGTAGCGCTGCAGCGTGACGCCCTTGCGGCCGGCGTCGGTGACCGCCTCGAACAGGTCGACCGGGCCGTAGACCATGTGCTCGACGTCCTTGCGCCGCAGCTTGCCGGGGCGGGCATAAACGTCCTGAAGCTTCACGGTGTATTCGTCGAGCTTGCGGGCTTCGACCGAGCCCAGGAAGGCGTCGTCGATGACGGCGGCTTCCCTGACGCCGCGCACCGTGCGCTCGAACTGGAAACCCTGACCTTCGACGTACTGGCCGAGCCAGCCGCGCTCGACCTCCTCGGACTGATTGTCCAGGCGGCCGGCGATGTATTGCGCGGCTGCGGCAGCCTTCTCGGGATCGCCGTAGATCGCCTTGTTCAGCACGCCGGTAATCGCGGCCTGCTCGATCACCTTGCGATTGTAGCGGCTGTGCAAATTGCGGAGGACGCTGCGGACAGTCCGGGCATCGTCGACCAGCGAACGCAAATCGCGGCCGGTGCGGTCGCCGCCGACGCCGGGAATGAACACGCAGTCGTCGAGGCCGGTGTCGATCAGATAATCTTCGAGCGCCCGCTCGTCCTTCAGATATTGCTCGGACTTGCCACGCGAAACCTTATAGAGCGGCGGCTGTGCGATATAGAGGTAACCGCCGTCGATGATGTCGCGCATCTGCCGGTAGAAGAAGGTCAGCAGCAGGGTGCGGATGTGGGCGCCGTCGACGTCGGCGTCCGTCATCACGATGATCTTGTGATAGCGCAGCTTCTCGATCGAGAACTCGTCGCTGATGCCGGTGCCGAGCGCGGTGATCAGCGTGCCGATCTGCTCGCTGTGCAGCATCTTGTCGGGACGCACGCGTTCCACGTTGAGGATCTTGCCGCGCAGCGGCAGCACCGCCTGGAATTCGCGGTTGCGGCCCTGCTTGGCGCTGCCGCCTGCCGAGTCGCCCTCGACGATGAAGAGCTCGGATTTCGCCGGATCCTTTTCCTGGCAGTCGGCGAGCTTGCCGGGCAGCGAGGAGACCGAGAGCGGGCTCTTGCGGGTCAGCTCGCGCGCTTTTCGCGCGGCTTCGCGGGCGGCGGCGGCCTGGATCACCTTGCCGACGATCATCTTGGCTTCAGACGGATGCTCCTCGAACCAAGCCTGGAGCGCCTCGTTGAGCACGTTCTCGACCACGGGACGCACTTCCGAGGACACCAGCTTATCCTTGGTCTGCGACGAAAACTTCGGGTCCGGCACCTTCACCGACAGCACGGCGGTGAGGCCTTCACGGCAATCGTCGCCGGTCAGCGCGATCTTTTCCTTCTTCGCATTGGCCTCAGCATAGCCGTTGACCTGGCGCGTCAGTGCGCCGCGGAAGCCGGCGAGATGGGTGCCGCCGTCACGCTGCGGGATGTTGTTGGTGAAGCACAGCACGTTCTCATGGTAGCTGTCGTTCCACCACAATGCGGCCTCGACGCCGATGCCGTTGGCCTCCGCGCGCACCATGATCGGTGCCGGCACGATCGCCTTCTTGTTGCGGTCGAGATATTTGACGAATTCCTCGACGCCGCCGGAATAGTGCATCTCCTCACGCTTCTCGACCGCATGACGCATGTCGGAAAGTGCGATGTTGACGCCGGAATTGAGGAAGGCGAGCTCGCGCAACCGGTGCTCGAGCGTGGCGAAATCATACTCGATGTTCTTGAAGGTGTTGGGGGAGGCCTGGAACGTCACCTCGGTGCCGCGCTTGCCGGGCGCATCGCCGACGACGGCCAGCGGTGCCACCGCGTCGCCATGGGCGAACTCGATGTAGTGCTCCTTGTTGTCGCGCCAGATGCGCAAGCCGAGCTTGCTCGACAGCGCGTTGACGACGGAGACGCCGACGCCATGCAGGCCGCCGGAGACCTTGTAGGAGTTCTGGTCGAATTTTCCGCCGGCGTGCAGCTGGGTCATGATGACCTCGGCCGCGGAGATGCCTTCGCCCTTGTGGATGTCTACAGGAATGCCGCGGCCGTCGTCGCGCACGGTGACGGAATTGTCGGCATTGAGCACGACGTCGACGCGCGAGGCGTGGCCCGCCAACGCTTCGTCGATCGCGTTATCGACGACCTCGTACACCATGTGGTGCAGGCCCGAGCCGTCATCGGTGTCGCCGATATACATGCCGGGGCGCTTGCGGACGGCATCGAGCCCCTTGAGCACGCGGATCGATTCCGCCCCGTAATCGCTTGGATTTGAGAGCTCGTTTTCGGCAGGCGTCTGCCGAGCAGGTTCTGTCATGAGAGGCCTTCGAGATGTCGCCCGAATCAGCCGCGCAAAAGGCGCTGATTTGCAGGCTATTTGTGCCATGAAAGACCAATTGCGCCTAGCGCAAAGTATCCTGTGGCAACCCTTTGATGAGATAGGATTTTTGGGCCGGTTTTCAAGGCGCGCGAAGGCCGATTTGGGGGCTCGCGAAAAGCCCGATTCGAGGGGTGTTTTGGGAGCCCGAAAGACGTGGATTTTGCGGGGGGAACGAGAGCTGGTTCCGAGGCGCTCCCGATCAGGATGATGCAGGGATCAATACAGCAGGAGCGGTGACCATGCCTCGCCGTCACGCCCGATCGTGAGCTCCCAGGTGTCGCCAGCGACGAGGTTAAGGACGTGCGTGGTGGCCGGATGGCCGGGCACACCCAGTTCGTAGGAATATTTGCCGGGTGGCAGATCCAGCGACACCGCACGGGTGCCGGCGGCGCGCTTTACGGTCTGGTCGTTGATCGTGAGTTCGGCGTCGGTCCCGCTGATATTGGAGAACACCAGCTTCGCCTGGCCGGGCTCGGGCATGACGTTCGCGCTGGTCGCGACAGATGCGTTCTTCTGCACGAGATCGACGCTGGTGCTGCTGTCCTTGCGGTCGAGCGCCAGCATGCCGGGCCCGACCGGGGAGACGAAGGCGAGCTGGACGTGATCGGCGGAGACCACCGCGCCATCGCGCTGTTCCTGCCAGCCGAGCTTTCCGAGCTCGCTGCGGTAGAAGGCGAGCACGTTGCCGAGCTCGGCGGGCACGGTCGCCTCTAACTTGGTGCGGAGCGGCGTTGCAACGCCCTGCACGACGGTGGTGTGGATTCCCCGGTAGCTGTAACGGGTCGGTGCGGGCAGCCGGGCCTCGGGATCCGGCGTGAGCCCGGGCGAGAACAGCACTGAGACATGCGGCATCCAGGCGCTGGCGGTGGCCGCGAGCAGGCAGCTTGCGAGGAAGGCGAGGCCGCACGCAAACGCCCGCCATCGTGCCGGAGCTTTCACCCCGAGCCTTACCGTCCGCATGGTCACCCTCAAGGACATCGCGCGCTGTGAGATCGCCGCGATTGCAACGGCTGCGACACCGTCGGTGCGGCCTCAGGGAGCTAGTCGCGACGGGAAATGTTCGGGTTCAACGACGCAGCTATCGCCGCGCGGAAACGTGTCCGCTCTCGACGTCAAAGACTTCGCTGCCGGCGCCGATTCCGGCAAAGGCGGCCGGGTCGGCGCCGGTCAGCCACACCTGCGCACCGAGCTTGCGCAGCTCGTCGAACAGCGCGGCGCGGCGGTTCGGATCGAGATGGGCGACGACCTCGTCGAGCAGGAGCAGCGGCACAATGCCGGTCATCTCGGCGACCAGCGTTGCATGCGCCAGCACGAGGCCGATCAGGAGCGCCTTCTGCTCGCCGGTCGAGGCGTCGCGCGCCGGCATGTTCTTCGGCGCATAGATGACCTGGAGATCGGTGAGGTGCGGGCCGTCGGTGGTGCGGCCGGCAATCGCATCGCGCGGGCGGTTGTCGCGCAGGATCTGGCGGTAGCGGTCCTCGACCGAGGTCGCGGTCTCGGTCAGCAGCGCGTTCTCCATCCAGCCGTCGAGCGCGATCTGCGCCGACGGAAACGCCGATTGTTGTGCGCGCGCGTTCAGCATGCCGGTCAGCCGCGCCGCGGTCTGGCCGCGCGTTGCGGCGACCGCGACCGCAAGCTCGGCGGTCTCCCGCTCGATCGCGTCACACCAATGGTCGTCATAATTGCGCGTCTCGAGCAGGCGGTTGCGCGAGCGCAGCGAACGTTCGAGCGCGTTGATGCGGCTGGAATGCTCGCTGTCGATCGCGAGCACCAGGCGGTCGAAGAAGCGCCGCCGCTCGGAAGCAGCGCCCATGAACAGCCCGTCCATCGCCGGCGTCAGCCATACCATGCGGATATGGTCGCCGAAGGCGGCGGCCGAATTCACCGGCTCGCGGTCGATGCGGCAGCGCCGGCTGACCGCGGTGTCGGGTCGCGGTGCGTCAATGCCGGTGCCGAGCGTGGCCAGCCCCAGCGCGCCCTCGGCTTGCACGGACACCGCCCAGGAGCCGTCGCCCTGGTTGTCGGCGACGTCCTCCAGCGTGGCGCGCCTCAAGCCGCGTCCGGGCGACAGGAACGAGATCGCCTCGATGCAATTGGTCTTGCCCGCCCCGTTCGGCCCGACCAGCGCCACCATGTCAGCCGCCGTCTCGAGCCCCGCCGCCCGATAATTGCGAAAATGCGTCAGTGTCAGGCGATGAATGCGCGAGGGGGTCATGCGGTCTTTGTCATTGGCGCGCGTCAGCGGCGCCGCCCTTCGGACGGCTGTGCCCGGCCATGACGGATGTAGTCAATGCGTGAAGAGGCTGGTAGCCCCTCACACCCGCATCGGCATCAGCACATACAGCGCGCTCTTGTCGTCCTTGTCCTGCACCAGGGTGGGCGAGCCCGGGTCGGCGAGCTTGAGCGTGGCGACGTTGCCTTCGATCTGGGCTGCGATGTCGAGCAAATAGCGGGAGTTGAAGCCGATATCGAGCGCGTCGGAGGCGTACTCGACCTCGAGCTCTTCGGTGGCGCTGCCGGAATCCGGATTGGTCACCGAGAGCACCAGCTTGCCCGGCGACAGCGACAGCTTCACCGCGCGGCCGCGCTCGCTCGAGATGGTCGAGACGCGGTCGACCGCGTTCTCGAAATCCTTCTTGTCGACGACGAGCTCCTTGTCGTTGCCTTGCGGGATGACGCGGCCGTAATCGGGGAAGGTGCCGTCGATCAGCTTCGAGGTCAGCACCACGTTACCGATGGTGAAGCGGATCTTGGCGGGCGACAGCTCGATCGTGACCTCGGCCTCGTTGTCCTCGATCAGGCGCTGCACCTCGCCGACGGTCTTGCGCGGCACGATCACGCCGGGCATGCCCTCGGCGCCCTTGGGCTGGATCAGGTCAAGCTGGGCGAGGCGGTGGCCGTCGGTGGCAACGCCGCGCAGGGTCGCGGCGTTCGCGGAGCCTGCGGCGTGCAGATAGATGCCGTTGAGATAATAGCGCGTCTCTTCCGTCGAGATCGCGAACTGGGTGCGGTCGATCAGCCGCTTGACGTCCTTGGCGGCGAGCGAGAACGAATGCGACAGCTCGCCGGTGGCGAGATCCGGGAAGTCGTTCTCCGGCAGGGTCTGCAGCGTGAAGCGCGAGCGGCCGGCGCGGATCGCCAGCACCGCGCGGTCGCCGTCGGCTTCCAGCACGATCTGCGAGCCATCCGGCAGCTTGCGCACGATGTCGTAGAACATGTGCGCCGGCACGGTGGTCGAGCCGGCCGTGGCGGTTTCCGCAGGCAGCGTCTCCGTGACCTCGAGGTCGAGGTCGGTTGCCTTCAGCGACAATTTCGCGTTCTCGGCGCGCACCAGCACGTTGCCCAGGATCGGAATCGTGTTGCGGCGCTCGACCACGCGATGGACATGGCCCAGCGACTTCAGGAGTTGCGCGCGTTCGACCGTAACCTTCATTGCACTACTCGCCCGATCCCCAAAAGAAGGAAAAAGCCGGGCGGAGGAAAGCGCGCCGCGGCACCGAAGACCCCGGAAAGCCGGATCATCCAGCCGATATGACCAAAGCCGTCAGGGTCGCGCAAGGTGGCGCGGATGGCCCCGGGATTCAAGGGATCGGGGGGCAGTTCCCCACGATTTACAGGCAAAAACGCGACCGCCGCCCAGGCATGGCCGGGGCGGCGGGAGGTGGAGAGAGGGGTACCTAGGCGTTTATTCCTGAAGCTGGCGCTTGAGCGACTCGACCTCCTCGGACAGCGCATTGTCCTTGGAAACCAGTGCCTCGATCTTGCGCACGGCGTGCAGCACCGTGGTGTGGTCCCGGCCACCGAAGCGGCGGCCGATCTCGGGGAGCGAGCGCAGGGTCAGCGTCTTGGCGAGGTACATCGCCACCTGGCGCGGACGCACCACATTGGCGGTCCGGCGCGAGGACAAGAGGTCGGAGCGGCTGACATTATACTGCCGTGCCACCACGCGCTGGATGTCCTCGATCTTGATCCGCTTCGGCTCCTGCGGCCGGATCAGGTCGCGCACCTCGTGCTCCGCCATCTCCAGCGTCACCGGCCGGTTGTTGAGCTTCGAGTGCGCCAGCAGGCGGTTGATGGCGCCTTCGAGGTCGCGGCCGTTATGGGTGATGGCGCGCGCCAGATAGGTCAGCACCTCCTCAGGCACCTCGAAGGTCGCGTGATGGGTGCGGGCGGCTGCGACGCGCGACTTGAGAATGCCGTGGCGCAGCTCTTCGCCGAGCGAGCCCATCTCGACCACGAGACCGCCGGCCAGACGCGAGCGGACGCGGTCATCCAGGCTTTCGAGGTCGGACGGCGGACGGTCGGCCGCGATCACGACCTGACGGCCGGCATCGATCAGCGCATTCAGCGTGTGACAGAACTCGGCCTGCGTCGACTTGCCCTGCAGAAACTGGAGATCGTCGATGACGAGCACGTCGATGCCGCGCAGCGCTTCCTTGAAGGCGAGCGCCGTCTGCGTCTTCAACGCGGCGACGAAGCCGTACATGAATTTTTCCGCGGTGAGATAGAGCACCTTGCGCTCGTTACCGGAATTGCCGGCCCAGGTCACCGCCTGCAAGAGGTGCGTCTTGCCGAGGCCGACGCCGGCATGGATGTAGAGCGGGTTGAACATGACGGGATCGCCGCGGCGTCCCTCGGCGACCTGACGCGCGGCTGCGTGCGCCAGCGTGTTGGACCGACCGACGACGAAGCTCGCAAAGGTCAGGCGCGGATCGAGCGGCGAGCCGCCGAGCGCATCATGATTGGCGGACACCGGCGCGGTCGCCGTCGAGCGTAGCTCGGGCGCAGGCGCACGGCGCGCTTCGATCGGCGCCGGCGCTTCCTTCGACTGCACCACGGGGCGCACCGCGGAGCGAACGGTGAGATCGATGCGATGCACTTCCGGCATCTCGGCCTGCCAGCACGACAGCACGCGCTCGGCATAATGAGCCTGGATCCAGCTCTTCAGGAAGCGGGTTGGGACCGAGAGCCGCACGCTCTCCTCCTGCACGCCTTCGAGATCCATGCGCGCAAACCAGCTCGTATAGACGTCTTCGCCAACGTTCGAGCGCAGCCGGCTCTTCACGCGTGACCAGCGATCCTGTTCCGATGTCGTCATCATTTGAGAACTTTTCTTGAGAGATAAGGTTGCGTTGTGAGCGCCATGCAGAGTTCCTGCCATCAGGGTTTCCGCAATGGCGCGACCTCGAGCGAGACCATCGTCGGACACAGCCCGGCCGTTCGGCGCGAACGCCGCGGTCAGATCAGCGATGTCAGAGATGGGGTGTTCGCGAGGTCAGCGCGTACTCGGCGCTGCGTCACACGCGGGAGGCTGGATGTCCGACAGATCCAGAATGGCATACTTGGAAAAGGAAACTTGCTTCAATACCGCGTTGAGTCCGTAAGACATGATACCTCCCCGTCCTGCCGTGATTGCTCACGACAAGGTCCTGCGTGTCCTAGAAGACAACTGCGACTGAAGTCGCCGATGTCCTGCCCGTCTGCACTGTTCGTCCGTTCGGCTACGCCATCGTGCGTGTCGGGGTAGCTTCGTAAGGTCCCTCATTTGCGCCTGGCGCGGGCGAGATTGAGAAAAATCCCGCTTGGAGACATTTTGACAAAGAGCTACCGTTCCCACATTGCTGTGGGTTTTGATCCGACAATCGCTTGTTGAAGCGTCGCCTACGTGCACACCGCCGCCGATTTGCACGCTCGCCCCGTTTCCAAAACCGCGCTGGTCTCAAGATCGTGGGCGCCGCGAACGACTTAAGAAATACACTATGCGGAAAGACTCGCAACGGAATTGATTCACACTTGAGGCGATTAAAAACTTGATCTGCGTTAACGCCGCGCGGGAGTTGTTCACAGGCTCCGGAGCAAGTTTCTGGATTCGTGCACAGATTCGAAAATGCCGGACGTCGTGTGACAAAGACTCCCCCACCGCCAAAAATTTTTTACAAAAGCGTCACGCACGTGCCGCGCACCCGAATTTTCCAAATGCTTGGCGCTGCTATGTGGATAAGTGATTAGCGAGACATCGTTTTTTGAGTCGCGTTTCACAGGGTAACCCCAGCGCGAAACGCATTCCGGGGAAACTACGGTGTGCCGAACTCGCGCGCGCGAGAATCCAACTTAGGCCCGCCCCGCAGGGGTTTTTCGCACTGCACTGAAAGTTTCCGCTGTGGCAAAAACAACGACAGGTAGAATTACGGATATAGCATAGCGAAGACGACAAGACTCTTCCAACGGAAGATTGGTCGCCCAAAGACTGCAAGGATGAATTGTGACAGGCAACAAAAAGCCCGGCGCGAAGCCGGGCTGATTGACGAATGCGATGCTCGCTTCAACCGATCGAACGAGACGATCGGATTGTTCGACGAACTTTACTTCGTGAGTTTACTTCGCGAGCTTGGCGATCTGCGCGGTGAGGCGCGAGACTTTACGGCTGGCATTGTTCTTGTGAATGATGTTGCGCTGGGCGGCGCGCATCAGCGCGGGCTCGGCGTTGGCCAGCGCCTTGACGGCGGCGGCGCGATCGCCGGTCGCGATGGCTTCCTCGACGTTACGCACGGCACCGCGCATCTGGGTGCGGCGCGACTTGTTGACGGCAGTGCGGCGGGCGATCTTGCGCGTCGCTTTCTTGGCGGAGGTAGTGTTGGCCATGGTCTCAATGTCCTTTGCGGGTACCGGTCGCGTCTTGGTCGGGTAGCGCCGGCAGCTTGACCGCGGAATCGACGCTCGGATTTAAGGTGTTCGGTTGCTGGGCCGTTCCCGGAGCATGAGCGATAGGCCTTGCGGCCATCTCTGAGGCTCAAAAGAGCCTGCAACTGCTCAAAGAACAGCGGCGGCAGGATTGCGCCCACCGCCAGTTGGCGCCCTTATAGAGGGGGTCTTTGGCACCGTCAACGCTTTAGGGGGCTGGAAAGGCAGGCTCCTGGCACGCCAAAGGGGACCGTAACGCCCTGATGAGGTTGAATTTCTGCCGCCTCCCGGCTATTGGCTGACGGCGTTTCGTCAGCGTTTCTTCAACGTTCTTGGGGTCGTCCGATCGGGTGACCATAGAGGGTGAGCATGATCCGCGGCTTTTTCCGACTGATTGGCTTGTTGCTGCTGGCCGGCGGGTTCTTCTTCATGGTCTATGACGGCGCCCGCTGGGTGGCCGACCAGACCCTGCGCTTCACCCGATTCGGCCAGTTCTGGAACGATATCAACCAGGCCAGCCAGTCCGCCGTCCGGACCTGGGTCGAGGCCAAGGCGCCCTGGCTCTGGACCTCGGTGATCCGCCTGGTGCTGGACCAGCCGGTGTTCGCCGTCCTCGGCATTCTCGGCATTCTGCTGATGATCCTGTTCCGGCCGCGGAAACCCTTGATCGGCTATTCCAGGGACTGAGCTTTCGCGCATGCGGTGCCGTAACAAGGCTGCGCCTTTGCGCGTAAAGACCTATATCCCCACTCGATCGCGAGCACGCCGCCTGAGCACCTGGCTCAGGCGTGCGACAGCTTGTTTCCCGGAGATCCGATCATGCTGTTCATGCGCAAGACCACCGCACTGCCGAGCGCAGCTGACGCGCTGCCCGGCCGCGCGCAACCGATTCCGACCGCGACCACTCATTTCGTCAACGGTGCGAAGCTCGCGCCGCCCTATCCCGCAGGTCTCGAGCAGGCCGTGTTCGGGCTCGGCTGCTTCTGGGGCGCCGAGCGCAAATTCTGGGAGCTCGGCGACGGCATCCATGCGACTGCCGTCGGCTATGCCGGCGGTCACACGCCGAACCCGACCTATGAAGAGACCTGCTCGGGGCGCACCGGCCACACCGAAGTGGTGCTGGTCGTGTTCGATCCGAAGAAGATCTCCTACGAGACTCTCCTGAAGACGTTCTGGGAGAACCACAACCCGACGCAGGGCATGCGCCAAGGCAACGATTTCGGTACGCAGTACAGAAGCGCGATCTACACGACCTCCGACGCGCAGCAGCAAGCGGCCTTGGAGTCCAAGGCGCTCTATCAGAAGGCGCTCGCTGCAAAGGGTCTCGGGCCGATCACCACCGAGATCGCGCCGGCCGGCGAATTCTATTTCGCCGAGGACTATCATCAGCAATATCTGGCGAAGAATCCCGCCGGCTATTGCGGCCTCGGCGGCACCGGCGTGTCATGCCCCATCGGTGTTGGTGTGAGCGCCTGATCGAAACCCAAACTCTCGTCATGGCCGGGCTTGTCCCGGCCATCCACGATCTTTCGTGCAGCACCAAGAACGTGGATGCCCGGGACAAGCCCGGGCATGACGGAGTGTACGGTTCGCATCTTCGGCCAAAGACCCCCTCAACCTTTTATTAACCATAACCGGTGCATCACTGGAGCTGTCTCGTTCCGAGGGATGGCTCCGGTGCCGGTTGCACGCGCGTTTCGATGGTCGATCCTGGCAGCGTCCGCCGCGCTGGCCCTGGGCGGCTGCATGCAGACCGCCGGTCCTGTCGCATACGTGCAGTCCCGTCCCGATCTCGACGCCATGGCCTACGGCCAGCCCTATAGCGCACGGCAGCCGGTCGTCGCCGACAACGGCGGCGGCGCCATTGCCGCGCTCAGCAATTCCTTTGCGTCAGGTCCTGCCCCCGTGCCGGTCGCCTATGCGGCGCCGATGGGGGCAGCACCCATGCGCTACGACGCCTCCTATCACCTCGATGCCGGCGACAAGCTGCGCGTCGTGATCTATGGCCAGGAAGGTCTCACCAACAGCTACGCCATCGACGCCGGCGGCTCCATCACCATGCCGCTGATCGGCGCGGTGCCGGCGCGTGGCCGCACCACCGCAGGGCTCGCCGGTGAAATCGCCGCGCGTCTGCGCAACGGCTACATCCGCGAGCCGTCGGTCGCCGTGGAGATCGAGTCCTACCGCCCGTTCTTCATCCTCGGCGAAGTCGCAGCGCCCGGCCAATATCCTTACGTGCCCAACATGACGGTCGAAAGCGCAGTGGCGATCGCCGGCGGTTTCTCGCCGCGCGCCAAGCGTGACGTGGTGACCGTCACCCACACCGAGGGCGGCGGCGCCATGCGCGCCGTCGTGCCGCTCGGCACGCCCGTCAGCCCGGGCGATACCGTGTTCGTCGCCGAGCGCTGGTTCTAGCTCGCTGTCATTCCGGGGCGCGACGAAGTCGCGAGCCCGGAATCCATTTCCGCCATCAACTCCGACGCGCGATGGATTCCGGGCTCGCGCTACGCGCGCCCCGGAATGACGGAGCTTCACCTCCGAAAATCAAGCCGTCCGTTCGGAAAGCACCCATCAATCCGCGAGGCATCGACCACGAGCCCGACCCATGGCCGCATGATCGCGGGATTGGTCAGGTTGATGTACTTCCCGATCAGGCCATTGCCGCTCTCTCGCGCAGCATCGATCAGCCCGTGCCGCCGGCCGTTGTCCCAATCGAACCGCAGGTAAATCCGCTCGCCTACGACGCGGGCCTCCGCGCGGCCCTGCTTCCATTGATCCGGCGTATCGCCGGCGATGGTCGGGTCGGCGCCGCCGTTCCAGCGGCTCGCCCAGGCGCCTTCGAGCGGGTCGGAGAGCGTCGGAATGGATGCCCAATGCGCCGCATTGCCATCGGCGGCATCGCCGGCCAGCGTAGCGGCTATGGCATAGTGCATGACTTCGGAATCGCTGGGCTCCGGCACATCCATGGTGCCGAACGGGTTGCGGATGACGAGATTCGTGTTGGCCTGCTGCATGACGCTCTCCCGGCGTGAACTGGCGTGATCAGCCAGCTCTATCGCTGTGCGTCGTGATGCAGCCACCCGATTCCTGCTTCCTCCTCGTCATTCCGGGGCGCGACGAAGTCGCGAGCTATGATGCGCAATTGCGCATCAGAGAATCCATCGCGCCACCAACTCCGCCGTCCGATGGATTCCGGGCCTGCGCCTGTCGGCGCATCCCGGAATGACAGCGGCTATTTCAAATGCTTGGCGAAGAATTCCATGCTCCGCGGCCAGGCGATCTCGGAGCTGGCCTTGTCGTAGCTCGGCCGCTCGTCGCAATGGAAGCCGTGTTGGGCATTCGGATAGATGAAGACCTCGACCTCAGGCCGTTTCGCCTTGACCGTCTCGACGTCGGTCAAGGGAATGCTGTGGTCCTTCTCGCCGAAATGCAGCTGCGTCGGCACCTTCGGTTTCTCATCCGCAAAGCGCACGACGGCACCGCCGTAATAGCCGATCGCGGCCTTCACGCCGGTGAGCCGAGTCGCTGCGACAAAGGCGATGCTGCCGCCGAGGCAGAAGCCGATGATGCCGACCGGGCCGACGCTCTTCACCGCATCGATCGCGGCTTGCGTGTCGCGCAGCATCGCGTCCCAATCGGGATTGGCAACGAATTTTCGCGCCTCCGCGATTTCATCGGGCGTATAGCCCGACTGGAAGCCCGGCGACGTCCGGTCGAAGATCGACGGCGCGATCGCGACATAGCCTTCGCCTGCGAGGCGATCGCAGACCGAGCGGATGTGATGATTGACGCCAAAAATCTCCTGGATCACCACCACCGCGCCCTTCGGCGCGCCTGCGGGATCGGCGCGATAGGCGCCCAGCTTGAAATTGTCCGACGCCGTCAGCTTGATGTCTTGTCCCACGCGGGTTGTCCTTCTTGCTTGTCGATCCGAAATCAGTGCTCTCTCCCCTCATCCTGAGGAGCGCGCTCTTCGCGCGCGTCTCGAAGGATAGAGGCCGAGCTGTAGCAGCGGGGGCCTTTCATCCTTCGAGACGCTTGCTTCGCAAGCTCCTCAGGATGAGGGGAGGCAGTGGCGCAGCCGCGCCTATTCCCACATCCAGTTCTCGCCGTAATCCTCCTTCCATCCTGCCAGCCGTCCATGACGGAACTGCAGGAACAGCCGGTGGCGGTGGTACGGCACCAATCCACTGCCGCCGATGTCGCGCAGCGCAAGATAGATCTCGTTGCCGGGGCGCCCCTTGACGTATTGCAAGGGCTGCCCGAGCACGTGCGCGGTCTGGCCCGCATCCATCCCGAACGCCAGCGGTGTGTTGTTCGACAAGGTGTCGACGAAGGGATGGCGCAGCGGGACCGTGCCGAACGGCTCGGCCTGCACCGACGCTGCCATTGAAAGAAGCGCTGCGCCCGCAGCCAGGATTGCCCGCTTCATTGCCGTGATCCCTCGATGATCGCCTATCCCGGCAAGTTCTTCAGGAAAGGCGCCACGGCGTCAACAAAAGCCTTGGGCTGATCGATGTTGACGGCGTGCCCGGCCGCGGGGATCACGATTTTTTGTGCGCCGGGGATTTTTGCCGCCATGTAATCGGACGCCGCCAGGAATGGCGCGTCGTCGGCACCGACCACGATCAGCGATGGCACCTTGATATCAGGCAGCAGCTCCATCACCTTGGCGTCGCGCTGGGTCAGCATGCCGCGCGCGGCGAGCGCCAGTCCCTTGGCGTTGCGATGGCTGGCGGTGGCGCGCTCGCGGGTGGCCGCTTTCAGCACGTCGAGACCTTCGCGGCCGAGCTTGTCGGCGGTGGCGAGCGCACGCGCATTCCAGGCCTCGCGCGCGTCGTCCTTCTTGAAGCCCGGGCCGGTATCGACGATCAACAGCGCTTGCGTGCGCATTGGATGAGCGCGGTAAAACGCGAGCGACATGTAGCCGCCGAGCGACAGCCCGCCGATGATGGCGCGCCTGGCGCCGACCGCATCGAGGATCGCCGCCATGTCGCCGACGGTGAGAGCTTCGCTATAGGCGTTGGGGTCATCGGGATAATCGGACTGGCCGTGGCCGCGCATGTCCCACAGCACGAGCTTATGGTGCTTCGCAAGCGCATCGACCTGGCCGTGCCACATCGCCGAGGTCGAGGAATAGCCGTGGGTGAGCAGCAGCGGCGGCCCGTCGCCGTGCACTTCATAATAGATCCCGACGCCGTCCCGATCGATCCTTGGCATTGTTTCCGCCTTTGTTTTTTTATTTATCCGCGACACGGATGCACCCTCTCCCCTTGTGGGCCCCTTGTGGGAGAGGGTGGCTCGCCGCAAAGCGGCGAGACGGGTGAGGGGTATCTCTCCGCGAGTGAAGCTCGCAGTGAGTTCGCGGATAGATACCCCTCATCCGGGGCTGCGCGCCACCTTCTCCCACAAGGGGAGAAGGAATGTCCGCATCGGCGATCTCACTTCATCATACTTCATACTCTAGCCCGCGAGGTTACTCGGAGGAAACTGCCTCGTCGCGATGGCATCCATGCTTGGCGCACCTTCAATTGTGTCCAGTCGCTAGCGTCAGCGCTGTTGTCGCATCGCACAACAAGCGGATGCCGCGATAGTTTCGACTGATTCCAAATTGCATTTGCCTCCGCGAGAGAACGCGATCATTCTTGCGGGCAAGGCGGCCGCCGACCCGGTGGGTGTCCGCTACACAAGTTGCCGCCGTAAGCGGCTTCATTGCACCGGCAGGGGAAGACGCCTATGCCAACGCTCACCATCAACGGGCGGAGCATGTCCGTGGATGCGGCAAACGACACGCCGCTCCTTTGGGCCATCCGCGAACAATTGCAGATGACCGGAACGAAATTCGGCTGCGGTGCCGGCCTGTGCGGTGCCTGCACCGTGCATGTCAACGGCGAAGCCGTGCGCTCGTGCCAGACCATGGTCGGCGACGTCGCCGGCAAGAAGATCACCACCATCGAAGGTCTTTCCGCCAAGGGCGATCATCCCCTGCAGAAGGCGTGGATTGCCGAGCAGGTGCCGCAATGCGGCTACTGCCAGTCCGGGCAGATCATGCAGGCAGCCTCGCTGCTGGCGAAGAATGCCAATCCGACCAAGGAAGAGGTCGTGGCCCACATGGATGGCAACCTCTGCCGTTGCATGACCTATTCGCGGATTCAGAAAGCAATCATGCGCGCCGCCACCGAGATGCGCACTGCATCCGCCGCCGGCAACGAGCGGAGGCCCACATGAACCATCACGTGAAAAAAATCACCCCCGAGACATCAGATCTTAGCCGTCGCACCTTCCTGGTCGGCACCGCCGCCACCGGCCTCGTGCTCGGCTATGCCGGCGTGCCCGGCGTCGGCGAAGCACTCGCTGCGGCTCCCGCCAATTTCGAGCCGAGCGTCTGGTACGCGATCGCGCCCGATGGCCTGGTCACCGTAACCTGCGGCAAGGCAGACATGGGCCAGCACATCGCCTCCACCATGGCGCAGATCGTCTGCGAGGAGCTGGGCGCGAAGTGGAGCGACATGCGGGTCAACCTCGCCTCCAACGATCCAAAATTCAACGACCCGGTCCTCGGTGCACAGATCACCGGCGGCAGCTGGTCGACCATGATGAATTTCGACGCGATGAGCCGGGCGGGTGCTGCCGGACGCATGGCGTTGACCGAAGGTGCGGCCGCCGCGATGGGCGTACCGTCAGGCGAGCTCGCAGTGCGCGACTCCATGATCGTGCATGCGAAGTCGAAGAAGCAGATGTCGTTCGCCGATGTCGTGAAGAGCGGCAAGGCGACCAAGACCTTCACGCCCGACGAGCTGAAGGCGATCAAGCTGAAGGCGCCGGAACAGTACACCATGATCGGCGTGTCGGTGCCGCAGATCGACATTCCCTCCAAGACCAACGGCACGGCCAAGTACGGCATCGACGTGATGATTCCCGGCATGGTCTATGGCGCAGTGGTGACGCCGCCGGTGCGCTACGGCGCTACCGTGAAGGCGGTCGACGACTCCGCTGCGAAGAAGGTGCCGGGCTTCATCAAGGCCGTCACCCTCGACGACAAGACCCAGACCACGACCGGCTGGGTGGTTGCGGTCGCCAACACCTACGCCAACGCCAAGAAGGCGGCGGCGGCGCTGAAGGTCAGCTATGACGGCGGCCCGAATGCGAAGGTATCGAGTGAGTCGCTGCTCGATGAAGCCAAGCGGCTTCAGAAGCTCGATGATTCCGGCCAGTTCTTCGTCAAGGACGGCGATCCCGCGGCTGCTCTCGGAACAGCGGCCAAGGTGCTGGAGGCGGAATACACCACCAGCATCAATATCCACGCGCCGATGGAGCCGATGAACGCCACCGCGGAGTTCAAGGGCGACATCCTGCACATCTATTCCGGCAACCAGTTCGCGACGCGCTCCGGCGCGATTGCGGCCGGTGCTGCCGGGATCGATCCGAAGTTCGTGGTGATGCACCAGATGTGGCTCGGCGGCGGTTTCGGCCGCAGGCTCGACGCCGACATGATGGTGCCGGCAGTGCAGGCGGCCAAGGCCGTGGGCAAGCCGGTGAAGGTGATCTACACGCGCGAGAACGACATGACGATGGATTTCTCGCGTCCGCTCACCTACCAGAAAGTGAAGGCCGGCGTCGACGGCGACGGCAAGCTCGTCGCACTCAGCCACGACGTGGTCTCGGCCTGGCCGACGCAGCGCTGGGGCATCCCCGACTTCCTGTCGCCCTCGGTCGACAAGAAGGGGCCGCTCGATGCGTTCACGGTGAACGGGTCGGACTTCTTCTACACGGTGCCCAACCATCACGTGCGGGCGATCAAGAACGAGATGGCGCACAGCGCCACTCCGTCGGGTCAGCTCCGTTCGGTGGCGCCGGGCTGGACCTTCTGGGCGGTCGAAAGCATGATCGACGAGATCGCGGCCGCGGCCGGCAAGGATCCGGCGCAATACCGCATCTCGCTGCTCGATGGCGCCGGCAACAACGACGGCGGCGCGCAGCGGCTGCGCAACACGCTGCTGGCCGCGATGGGCCTTGCCGGCTACGGCACCAAGAAACTCCCCAAGGGAGAAGGCATGGGCGTCGCCTGCGTGTCGTCGCAGGAACGTGCGACCGCAAGCTGGACCGCTTGCGTCGCGCATGTCGCAGTGGCGCCGTCGGGCGAAGTGACCGTGAAGAAGCTCACGGTCGCGACCGATGTCGGCACGCAGGTGCATCCCGACAACATCCGTGCCCAGGTCGAGGGCGCGGCGCTGTGGGGCCTGTCGCTGGCGCTGTACGAGAAGGCGACGCTGAAGGACGGTGGCATCGAGCAGACCAATTTCGATGGCTACACGCCCTTGCGCATGAGCCAGATGCCGGAGGTCGCGGTCGCCGTGATCGCCAACGGCGAGAAAGCCACCGGCGTCGGCGAGCCCGCGGTGACTGTGGTGGCGCCTGCCATCGGCAACGCCATCTTCAACGCCTCCGGCGCCCGTGTCCGAGCGCTGCCGATCACGGCCGAGGCCGTGAAGGGAGCGATGAAGGCGTAAGGCTGCGCTTGATCGTGACGTCTGATGATCCGCCGGGGGGAAGCCTCCGGCGGATTTTCGTTTGGGATTTTCTGGAGATCGTCATGCCCGGGCCAAGAACGTGGATGGCCGGGACAAGCCCGGCCATGACAATGTGGAAGCACTGCGCTCTACGGCACCAGCGAATAGCTCGTGCTGCGGCCACCGGCGGCGTCCTTCTGAAGGATGCCCTTCTCGATCAGGTCTTCGATGTCGCGGGCAGCGGTCGCTTGCGAGACTTTGACGATTCGAGCCCATTTCGAAGAGGTGAGCTTGCCCTCAAACCCATCGAGCAGGCGGTTCAACATCAGCCGCTGGCGATCATTGAGGGAACGCGCGCGATGGCGCTCCCAGAATCTTGCCTTGTGCAGCACGTTTCCGATGATGGTCTCGGCGCCGTCGAAAGCGCGATCGAGACAGTCGAGGAACCATTGTAGCCAATTGGTGATGTCGAGCGTTCCTCGCTGGGTTCTTTCGAGGATGTCGTAGTAGGCGTTGCGCTCTTTGCGGATTTGAGACGACATGCTGTAGAAGCGCTGCGTACTCTGTTCCGAACGCGCGAGGACGAGATCGGTTATCACGCGCGCAATGCGGCCGTTGCAGTCCTCGAACGGGTGAACGGTCACAAACCAGAGATGCGCAGCCGCGGCCTTGATGACTGGATCTGAGTCCCGGTCGGCGTTGAACCAATCGAGGAATGCGCTCATTTCATTCTCGAGCCAGTTGGCAGCGGGTGCTTCGAAATGAACGTGCTCGTGGCCGACTGGCCCGGAGACGACCTGCATGGCGCCTGACTGTTCGGCACGCCACCCGCCAACGACAATTTTCAACATCCCGCTTCGACCCGTCGGGAACAGGGCGGCGTGCCAGCCGAATAACCGTTCGGCGGTGATGGGCTGATCGAATTTCTGGGTGGCGTCGAGCGTCATATCGACGACGCCCTCGACGTTTCGCTCGACAGGCGTGAGCGCGCCAATATCGATGCCGAGCCGGCGGGCGATCGACGACCGGACCTGATTGCGATCGAGAATCTCACCTTCGATCTCGCTTGATTTGACGACATCTTCAGTGAGTGTCTGGAGCGAGGCTTCTGCCTTCAAGGCGAAGCCGAGACTGTCCATCCGGCCAAGCAGGCGGCCCTGCTTGTGACGTACCTGGGCCAGCCGCGCCGCCAGCCGGTCTGCGCTCCACTGAAACGCCGGCCAGTCGGCTCTATCGTGGATATAGACCATATTCTCAGCACCCAATGATGAGAATATAGGGTCTATTCTCGTCATAGTCCAGCTATTCTCGTCATTTTTCGATGAGAATGGCGTCAAGTGTCTACTGTGCATGGGGTTGTTTTTCGCGGTTTTTGCTGGGCCGCCGCGGAACCCGAAACCTGTAAAATTGCGTGCAATTGCGGCAGGTTCCGTTGAGCACGCCTCTTAAGGGCCGGAGAACCTGATCCGGCTTAGGCTGACGCCAAATACACTCCCGTGCCTTTGGGGAAGCCATGAACGCGCCAGCCAAATCCGCCGCCAAACGCCGGCTTCTGCTCGCCTCCGACCGGAGCGATGCGAGCACCGAGCTCGCCAGCATCCTGAAGGCGGTCGGCGATGTCTCGACGGTGACGACGCAGGACATCCCTGAACAGCCGTCGCGCGATCTCTCCGGCCTCGTGGTCGATATCAACCTGCGCGCGCCCGAGAGCGTGCAGCGGGTGCGCAACAAGCTGCGCGGCGATGCCTACCGCGCGATGCCGCGGCTGTTCGTGCTGGCTGACGCGCTTCATCACGGCACCATGCAGGCCTGGGCGCTGGGCGCCACCGACACCATCTCGCGTCCGCTTCAGCCCGAGGACATTTTGCAGCGCATCCGCGCCGCGTTTCCCGACACCGCGACCTATGACGCGACCGATCGCGGCAAGACGCTCAACCGCGGCGTCGAAGCGGCGCATGCGGTGCTGAAGAAGATGTTCGAGAAGCTGCCGCTTGGTATTCCCCTGACGTTCGACGACATCATCGCGGCCGAGAGCAAGATCCTGAAGGCGATCAAGCATTCCTCGCTGCGCGAATGGCTCACCACCGTCGGCTGCCACCATGTCGGCAGCTATCGCCACTGCCTGTTCGTCACCGGCTTTGCGGTTTCCTTCGCGCAGCATCTCGGCATGCGCGAGGACGACCAGCGCCGGCTGACCCGTGCCGCCCTGCTGCACGATGTCGGCAAGGCCTTCGTTGCCTCCAATCTGCTCGACAAGCCCGGCAAGCTCACCGACGAGGAGATGGCCGAGGTCCGCCAGCATCCGCGCCGCGGCTATGACGCGCTCGCAGCCCAGGGCGGCTTCCCGCCGGAGATGCTGGATGTCGTGCTGCATCACCACGAATTCCTCGATGGCAGCGGCTATCCAAACGCTCTGTCGTCGAACCAGATCAGCGACATCGTGCGTCTGACGACCATCGTCGACATCTATGCAGCCCTGGTGGAGAAGCGGGCCTACCGCATGCCCTTCACGCACTCGCGTGCCTTCACGATGATGGAAGGCATGGGCGGCAAGCTGGATCAGCAACTGTTGCAGGCGTTCCGCCCCGTGGCGCTGGGGTCGTTCTGATCCGGCGCCGTGCTAGTCCTCGTAGGATGAAATCTCGATCAGGCTGCCATCCGGATCCCGGCAATAGACCGAGCGCAGCGTGCCGCGGGCGCCTTGCCTCGGGCCCGGGCCTTGCTCGATCGCGACGCCATGCGCCTGCAAATGCGCTACCACCTCGTCGGGCGTCGCCGAGGTGAGGAAGCACAGATCCTCGCTGCCGGCGGTCTGGTGGTTGGCGGTGAACCACTCCACCTTGTCGGCGTCGCGCGGCCGGACGTTGATCTTCTGTTGACCAAATTGAAGCGAGGTCCGCGGCGCTTTGCCGCCGCCGGGGTCGAACACCTTGACTTCCATGCCGAGAATCTTGCGATACCACTCGGTGGTAATTGCGACGTCGGCGACGTTGATCACGAGATGATCGAGGGCTTCGACCTTGATCGGCATGCCTTATCCTTTCGTCGCCATGAACGTTGCGCACTTTCCGCGCGTGGCGGGCTTTGTTACAACGCCGCTGACGCCACGATCAAGAACAACACTGGGAGAACCCTTGAGATGATCACTCGCCGTTCCGCGCTCGGCCTGCTCGCCGCCACCCCGCTTGCAGCCAGCCCGCTATCGAAGGCCTTCGCCGCGGATTATCCGTCCCGGCCGGTGAAGTTCGTGGTCGGCTATCCGCCGGGCGGCGCCACCGACATCCTGGCGCGCTTGATCGGCCAGCGGCTCTCGGAGCGGCTCGGCCAGCAATTCGTGATCGAGAACAAGCCGGGCGCCGGCAACAATATCGGCACCGAATCGGTCGTGAACGCCGAGCCCGACGGCTATACCGTCTTGCTGGTCAATCCGGCGAACTACATCAACGCCACGCTCTACGCCAATCTCAAGTTCAACTTCGTCCGCGACGTCGCGCCGATCACCGCGTTCCAGCGCGTGCCGAACGTGATGACCGTCAACAAGGACGTGCCGGCCACGACCGTCGCCGAGTTCATCGAGTATGTGAAGGCCAACCCCGGCAAGGTGAACATGGCCTCCTCCGGCAACGGCACCTCCGTGCATCTGTCCGGCGAAATGTTCATGGCGATGACCGGCTGCAAGATGCAGCACGTGCCCTATCGCGGCGCTGCGCCTGCGATCACCGACATGCTCGGCGGCCAGGTGCAGGTGATCTTCGACAACATGCCCTCGATCATCCAGCACATCCGCTCCGGCTCGCTTCGCGCGCTCGGCGTCACCACGGCGCAGCGCTCGCCGCAGCTGCCGGACGTGCCCGCGATCGGCGAGACCGTGAAGGACTACGAGGCGAGCGCGTTGTTCGGCATGGGTGCGCCGAAGAACATGCCGAAGGACATGATCGCCAAGCTCAACAACGAGATCAACACGCTCATGAAGGAGCCCGACATGACCAAGCGGCTGGTCGAGCTCGGCGGCGATCCGCTGGTGCTGACGCCGGAGGCGTTCGGCCAGGAGATCGAGGCCGAGACCGCGAAGTGGAAGAAGGTCGTCGAGTTCGCCGGCCTCAAGGTCGAGTAGCGGTCTTGTGAATGATAGTACATGAAGCCCCGCCGCAAGGCGGGGCTTTTTTCCTGCGTGGTTCCCGCTTGACGGGGTGGCTGTTGCGTCTATACTAAACCTTATGGTTAAGTATAAGGACGAGAGGCTCGATCGTACCTTTGCGGCGCTGTCCGATCCGACACGGCGCGCGCTGCTCGCGCGTCTCGGCGAAAAGGAAAGCCTGTCGGTGAGCGAGCTGGCGGCGCCGTTCTCGATCTCGCTCCCGGCGATCATGAAGCATCTCGACGTGCTTACGGATGCGGGCCTGATTGTACGCGAGAAGGCCGGACGCACGGTCTCCTGCCGGCTTACCGCGCAGCCGATGGAGCAGGCGATGAACTGGCTCAATCGCTACGCGCAATTCTGGTCCGAGAGCTTCGACCGCCTTGCCGCATTTGTGGAGGACAAACCATGGTCAGTGCAGCCGCCAACGCCGCCGAACGCGCAACCGAAGGTCCAAGCCTCACGCTCACGCGCCGGCTCCGCGCGCGGCCGGAAAAGGTCTTCGCCGCCTGGACGCAAGCCGAGCAGTTAGTGCAATGGTTCGGGCCGCCGAACATGAAGCCGGCGACGCTGAATGCCGAGCTCGATGTTCGCTCCGGTGGCCGCTACCGCATCTCCTTCACCCGCGAGGACGGCGAATATTTCGAGGCGGGCGGCCTCTATCGCGAGGTTGTGCCGAACGAGCGGCTGGTCTTCACCTGGGCCTGGCATTCGACGCCGGAACGCGAATCGCTGGTGACGATCACGCTGAAGCCGGACAGTGCCGGGACGCTGATGATTTTTCATCACGCCCAGTTCTTCGACGAAACCGCGCGCGACAATCACCAGCGTGGCTGGAACTCGTTCTTCGACAAGCTCGACACCTTCGTCGCCTGACCGCAAGGAGGACATCATGCAGCAACATCAGATCGTCTCGCGCGAGCAATGGGTCGCCGCCCGCAAAGCCCATCTGGCGCACGAGAAGGAGTTGAGCCGGGCCCGCGAACGCCTTGCCGAGGAGCGCCGCGCATTGCCCTGGGTAAAGGTCGACAAGAGCTATGTATTCGATGGTCCGAGCGGCAAGGTCACGCTCGGCGATCTCTTCAAGGGTCGTCCGCAGCTCGTGGTGCAGCACGTGATGTTCGCGCCCGACTGGGACGCCGCCTGCAAGAGCTGCTCTTTCTGGGCCGATGGTTTCGAGCGCATGGTGCCGCATCTGGCGGCGCGCGACACCACCATGGTCGCGATCTCGCTGGCGTCAGTCGAAAAGCTCGAGGCGTTCAAGAAGCGCATGGGCTGGAGCTTTGAGTGGGTGTCCTCAGGCCACAACGACTTTAACTATGATTACGAGGTCTCGTTCACGCGCGAGCAGATCGACCATGGCGCCCCGAAATACAATTTCGGCACCACGCCGTTCTATGGGCCCGAGCTGCCCGGCATCAGCGTGTTCTATCGCAACGAGGCCGGCTCGATCTTTCACACCTATTCCTGCTTCGCCCGCGGCCTCGACATGATGAACGCGGCCTATCAATATCTCGACCTCACCCCGCTCGGCCGTCACGAGGAGGGTCTGCCCTATCCGATGGACTGGGTCCGCCTGCACGACCAGTACGAGCCGCAGGCGAAGGGCGCGTGCTGCCACGGGTGATTTGATGGGCACGTTGTGCACGCATCAACGGCGTCATCGCCCGGCTTGACCGGGCGATCCAGTAGTCCGAAACAGGAGTGCTTGAATCGGTAGGTCGCGGCGTACTGGATTCCCCGCCTTCGCGGGGAACGACAGCGGTGGGTAAGGTGGCAACTTGCCTTTGATCCGCTTCTTACTTCTTCGCGTCGGCCTGCTCGGTCCCTTTACACGAGATCAGCATCGTGTAGGCGCGGGCGTTGCCGGCGATGTCGGTGGTCTTGAGCTCGCCCTTCGGCTCGGCCGTCTGGTACGGTACAACCGAGTTGTCGAGGAAGTCGCGCAACGCGCCGGTCTTGATGGCGAAGTTGATGTTCTCGGGAATGTTGCCGGTGGCCGCTGCGATGCGCAATCCGGGGAGCTTTCCCGTGACCACGCCCACGATCTGACCGCTATTGTCGAACAGCGGGCCGCCGCTATTGCCGGGCTGCACCGGTGCGCTGATTTGCAGGAAGCGCGTGTCGTTGAGCATGCCGCTGAGCGAGCTCACGATCCCGGTCGTCACGGTGAAGTCCGACGTGAGCAAGCCATGATAGGGAAAGCCGATCGCGACGACGGAATCGCCGGAGTGGAACGAGCGATCGCGGATCCGGGCGAAGTCCTTGAATGCCACGGCCGATGACGGCTGCAACAAAGCCAGATCGTTGTTCGCATCGCTCGACACGACTCGCAACACCATCGCGGGTTCGCCAGTGAGATTCCCCTTGAGTTCGCTGCAACCGTCGATCACGTGGTTGTTGGTGACGATATGCCCGCTGGCGCTGACCACGAAGCCGGTGCCAAAGCCGGAGCTACTCTTGGCTCCTTTGCCGGGCTTGCTGGCAGGCGGTGCGCCTTGCTTGTCCGCCGCGGCTGCCGGCTTCGCGGCACCCTTGGTGAAATCGCCGGCCTTGTCGAGCCCGTCGGCTTTCACCTTGGTCACGCAATTAGCCAATGCGGCGATCACCGGTCCGGTCGAGGTCAGATCGAAATTCAGAACGGAGCGGCCGGCTGTCGCCACCATCAGGCTCGCCTTCTGAAACGTACGCACAACATTGAGCGGCATGATGGCCGTGAGCATGTTGGGCTGATACGCCGTGGCGAACAGCCTGGCTTGCTCCTGCCCATCAAATGTCACGTCGATCGCGGCGTTCTCGCCCTTGTTGAAGCGGTAGCCGGGACTCGCAAAGGCGAGCGACCATGTGCCGGCGGCATTTTGGCTCACGACGAGGATGACGCCGCTCGCATAAGGCGTTGTCGCCGCACAATGGGAGAAGGCGCCCGTTTGATCGTTGCTGAAGGCACCGCCGATCCAGTTGCCGACATTGACCGAGCCGAACGGTCCGGCCGCATTTGCTGCTCCGGCAAGGCTCAGCTGCAAAAGAGAGGTAACGACAAACGACCTAAGCAACATAACTTCCCCCGGGACGGCGTTTGGGTCCATCTTATCCGCGCGGGCAGGCGTTGCGCAACCGGCAGTTGTCCGGCCGGTCCATGCCTCCTGCTTGCGACATTCCGGCTTGCCTTTGCTTTGTAGCGCGGTATACTTTGCGATACAAAGTGACCGGGGCGATTCCGGCCGCAAGGGGTGGAGCGGAGTTTTGGCGTTGCCGATGCGCGATCTCGACAAGGCGCTGGCGGACATCGTGGCGATTCGCAGCCAGATTGCGGCTGGGACGGCGTTCCGCGGTTATGGTCCGGCGACGATGGCTGCGACTGGCGCGATCGCGCTTGCCACCGCGATCCTGCAATTCTGGCTGCTCGGCGATCCCACCGGCGAGCCGCTCGGCTTCTTTCTCGGCTGGTTCGTTGCGGCTATGCTGTCGGGGGCGATGATCTGGATCGAGATGCGCGCGCGCTCGCACCGTCATCATTCGGGCCTCGCCGACGCCATGATTCATCAGGCGGTCGAGCAGTTCTTGCCCGCGGCCGTCGCCGGCGTCCTGCTCGCGGTGGTGATGTGGAAGTTCGCAGCCGAGACGCTGTGGCTCCTGCCGGGACTGTGGCAGATCCTGGTCTCGCTCGGCATTTTCGCCTCCATCCGCTCGCTGCCGCGCAGCGTGGCGTTCGCCGGGGCCTGGTACTTCATCTCGGGCTTTGCGGTGGTGGTGCTGGCGAGCCGGACCCACATGCTGTCGCCATGGACCATGGGACTGCCTTTCGTGATCGGCCAGTCGGTGATGGCGGCCATTCTGTATGTCGCGTCCGGAGAGAATGATGTCGAAGACTGACAGCGCGCCGTTCTCCTATGAAGGGCTCGACCGTGTGATCCACGAGAAGGCGAGGCTCGGGCTTCTGACCTCGCTGATGGCGTACCCGAAGGGGCTTGCCTTCGCCGATCTCAAGCAGCTCTGCGGCCTCACCGACGGCAATCTCAGCCGGCACCTCGCCGTGCTCCAGGAGGCCGGTCTGGTCGAGGTGACCAAGGGCTATGAGGGCAATCGCCCGCACACCACCTGCCGTCTGACCAGGACCGGCCGCCGCCGCTTCCTCGACTATCTCGCCGTGCTCGAGCGGCTGGTGCGCGATGCTGCCAGGGCCGCCGGCCGCGAGGCACCGCCGCTTGGCCGCCTCGGCATTCTTCCGACCTGATCGCTCCCCTTTTTTGACTGGAGGCTTTGCGATGCAAAGTGACGTCACGCCCCCTAACGAGAAGCTTCATGTCGGCATCATCATGGATGGCAACGGACGATGGGCGACGCGGCGCGGCCTGTCGCGCATGCGCGGTCACGAGGCCGGCGTCGAGACGATCCGCCGCATCGTCGAGGCCGCGCCGAAGCAGGGCATCGGCACGCTGACGCTGTATGCGTTCTCGACCGACAATTGGCGCCGGCCGAAGGCCGAGGTCGCCGCGCTGATGACGCTGCTGCGCTTCTATCTCGCCAATGAGGTGCAGAGCCTGGTGAAGAACGGCGTGCGGCTCAACGTGATCGGCCGTCGCGACCGATTGCCGGACGGCATCGCCACCGCCATCGCGCGCGCGGAGGCCGCCACTGCCCACGCCACCACGCTGCATCTGCGCATCGCCGTCGACTATTCCGCGCGCGACGCCATCCTGAACGCTGCGGCGAAGGCGGCCGCGCTGACCAGCCTCACCCGCGAAGCCTTCTCGCAACTGGTGACCGGCGAGGCCGGCTTGCGCGACGTCGATCTCATCATCCGCACGTCGGGTGAAAAGCGACTATCGGACTTCCTGCTCTGGGAAGGCGCCTATGCCGAGCTGCATTTCACCGAGCGGATGTGGCCGGAATTCGATGCAGGCGATCTTGCCGCGGCGCTCGCCTCCTTCCATGGCCGCGAGCGTCGCTTCGGCGGCCTCCAGGCCATTATGCCGGAGGAGGTGCCTTCACTCTCGCGGGCGTGACGCGCGGCACGCTCAAAAACCGCTGCATCTCCCTGCAGATCGTGCTCTACTGTCTCTAAGGACGGGAGTTTGCGGCGATGCGCGCGGTTCTGGATTATTGCACCGGTGGAACTGAGCGGCAGATTGCGGCCGGCACGCATCTGGTGACCGAAGGCGGCGCCTCCGGCCATCTCTATGTGCTGATGAGCGGCAAGCTCGAGGTGCTCAAGGGCGAGATGGTGGTCGCCACCATTGCCGAGCCCGGTGCGGTGCTGGGCGAGATGTCCGTGTTGCTGGGGCTGCCGCACACGGCGACTGTGCGGGCTTGCGCCGACACCGTCGTCTACGAGTTCGAGGACGCTGCCTCGCTCCTCAAGCGGGAGCCGGAGGTCACGCTGTTGATCGCGCGCATGCTGGCGCAGCGGCTCAATGCCGCCAACACCTATCTCGCCGATCTCAAGCGGCAATATGCCGGTCACGGCACGCATCTCGCCATGGTCGGCGAGGTGCTGCAGAGCATGATCAACCTGCCGCCGCTCGAGGTCTCGCCAGGCTCGGATCGGCAATCCGACCCAAGGATGTAAGCCAGTCAGGTGGATTCTCGATCGTGGCGGCCGGTCGCTTTAACGGCGCGCCGAGATCAATCCACTGCGCCTCGCCCGCCGCCAGCCAGAACGCCCTGTTCTCATCCAGGTCCAGCACGATATGCGTCGGCGGTCGTCCCGGTTGCAGGCCGGCATTGAACACCCACGTCTGGCCCAGCCGGTCGAACCACGAGCCGTCCGTGATGAAGGGGGATTGATGCACATGGCCCGAGATCACCATCGACGGCTGATACTGCATGGCCCACTGCACCAGCTCGACGTCGCCGAAGAACCGCTTGCCGCCCCAACTGGTCGGCGAATTGGCCGGCGGCGCGTGATGCGCCCATATCCACCGCCGCGGACGGTTGAGCGAGGCGGCGCGCAGCTGGTCGACGATGCGCTGCTTGACCAGCGGTCCGTCCCACCACGGGCACACTGTGAACAGCGTGTCGCCGATGGCGAGATTGTCGCCGTCGCAAGCGATACCCAGCTCGCGCACCTCCGAGATCCAGCGCGAGATCTTCTCGCCCTCGGCGTTGCGTTCGTCGAGGTCGTGATTGCCGGAGCAGAGAATCACCCTGGTCTGCGCCGCGATCAGCGCAAGGTACTTCTTCACCACCACGATCTGGGCGCGGAAATCCACCGTCGATCCGATGTCCAGCGCGTCGCCAGCGAAGATCACAAGGTCGAATTGCGGCGCCGCGCTGACGAGCCAATCGAGCTGCGGCAACGAGTAGTGCAGGTCGGCCACGACCAGGCAGCGCATTGAGAATCCGTCGGAGAGAGTGTGAAAATGTCTGCGAATTCCAAACTGTTATAAAGCAAGAAGCGGACCAGCACGGCCGCCTGGTTCTGCCAATCTGGCAGGAAGGAAGCATGCTGTGACGCGCGGGAGCGCGCAAGTGCCGGTGCGTCGCAGGACTGGACCGGATCGTCGAATTCTGGTGTCGTGGCGCGCCTTCAACGCGAGTGATCGCATGACCTCCTTCAAGACCATTCGTGCCCGTGCCGAGAAGCGCAAAGGCGGGCCCAAGGCGCTCGACAGTCTGATGCCTGACAAGCCCGACCTGAAGGGGCTCGCAAAACTTGGCGACGATCGCATCCTCGCGGAGATGACCAGGCGGGTGTTTTGCGCGGGCTTCGCCTGGAGCGTGATCGATGCGAAGTGGGGCGGCTTTGAAGATGCCTTCCTGCGCTTCCAGCCGGCCAAGCTCAGCTTCCAGCCCGAAGATTACTGGGAAGCCCTGCTGCGCGATGCGCGGATCGTGCGCAATGGCGCCAAGATCATGTCGGTGCGCGACAACGCCGCCTTCGTGCAGGAGATCGCGAAGGAGCATGGCAGCTTCGGCAAGTTTCTGGCGAAATGGCCGCCGTCCAACGAGATCGGCCTGCTCGATCTCCTGACCAAGCGCGGCTCGAGGCTCGGCGGCAACACCGGCCAGATGCTGCTGCGCTTCGTCGGCTGGGACGGATTCGTCACCTCGAAGGATGTCGTCGCCTGCCTGCGCGATGCCGGCCTCGACATCGCCGAAGAGGTCAAGTCGAAGGGCGATCTCGCCAAGGTGCAGGCGCAGTTCAACGCCTGGGCGGAGGAGACGGGGCTGCCCTACATACATCTGTCACGCATCTGCGCGCTCTCGGTCGGCGAAAACCGGAGCGAGCACTAGCGCTCATCGATCAGATCGTGGACATCGTGTGGCGATCTCGCGCCGTCGGCGCGGCAGATGCAACATGCGATCACGAAATTCATTTCGCTGGAACATTTGTGAGCAGCACCCGTTCGGAGTTTGAGCCAGGCGACACAGGCGCAGGGAACACGCGCTCCGGCCAAACCTTGGTTCAAGCCATGAAACCCGACATGACAGAAACGGAGCAGCTCATGAAGCTCACATCCGACCAGGTGAAGCAGACCGTCAACCAGCTCGGCGCCCAGGTGCTGCCCGACGAGCATCCCGCCATGCCCCAGCTGAACAGCATGTTCGGGGAACATACCTTCTTCGTCGACGAGATGGGATTGAAAGTCCTCGAGCCGACGCCATCGCTCGGCGCGGAGCGCGAGACCGGTGAAGTCGTCAGCCTCGCCGACTGGAGCGATGCGGATTTGACGCGCCTGATGGCGCACGAGCCCGAGCCGACCGGCGTGATCGTGGTGTTCGAGCATGTCAGGCACTGAGACCGCGAGGACGAGGGCCGCGTATGGCCCCCGTCCGGATCGCAGCTGAGCCACCCTTTGGGATGCCGAAGGATGGCCGGATCAGACGCGTGTTGCGTCGCCGATATCAGATCCGGTCGTTGAGAAGGACATTGGACAGCGAGGGGTCGGAGGGATTGGACGTGCCGTTCGATCCCGACCCGCTGTAGGTCGAATCCGCGAGCGAGGCTTTCAGCGAATCCAGGAATTTCTCGAGCAGATCCGCCGTCGAATTGCCACTCGACGAAGTGTTCGTGCCGCTGGACGAGCTGTCGGTGCCGCCGACAGGAGGCGGCGCGTTGAACGGTGGCGGTCCGCCCGCTCCACCTGGTCCGTGCGCGAACGCAGACTTGAAGATACCTTGCAGCTCGGTGGCCTGCTGGTCGGTGAGCTTGCCGGACGACACCTCCTGCTGAATCAGACTATCGATCCTCGACTTGATGCCGTCAGGTCCGCTGCCGCTGCCGGGTTGATCGCTTGTCCCGTCCGATTGCAGGGAGGAGTCGATATCGTCGAGCGCGGAGGACAGCGCCGACTGATCGGATGCACTGATCGTGCCGGAACTGACTTCCGATTGCAGCTCGTCTTGCAGTCGCTGCAGGGGCGATATGTGTTGGTGGTGATGTGTGGAGAGCGCCGAAATCGAGGTCATGGTTGCTATCCGTGCTTTTGGTGAGCTCGGGTCGATATTGCCCAAGTCGCATCCAGTCCTGGGTTCGCAGGTTCACCTTGGCGGTTGGATTTGCCCGGTCGGGCGGTGGTAGACACGGGAGCTGGCGCGGAGCCGTTGGAGCCGCAATCCGCCGGTTGCTCAATGTTTCCGTTGAACGATTGGAAATATTTGGAAACAAGATAGATGAGTTTGATACGATACTCTTCCCGTCCTTTTCCCAAAGACGCTCTCATTCGGACCGCTGAATCGCATGTCGACCCTGGAAGCCGCATTGCGAGGAGGAGCGGTCGTCATTCTTCTTTTTCGCGTGGCGATTGCCGCGCGCGATGCACCGCGCAATCCCGTCAGCCGCTATTCCGCACTGCTGAATTTGAGCATCGCGGCCTATGTCGTCGAATCGGCATCCGGCTTCGGTGCGCTGGCTCTGCTTCTGCGCATTCCGGTGCATCTCGTCAGCGGCGGCATACCGGCCGCATTCTGGATTGCAGTGAGCGCCATCTTCGTCGATGAATTTCGCCTGCGCTGGTACCATTCGCTCGGCGCGCTCGCATTGATGGGCCTCGCATGGATCGACATGTCCAGGCATCCGATGTCCGTCGATGTAGCGCGCACCGCTCTGTCCGTGTCGCTTCTGCTGCTGGGCATCTGGCATGTGCTGTCTGGGCGCGCGGCCGATCTGGTGGAGAAGCGGCGACGGCTGCGCGTCTGGTATGCCGTCGTCACCGTGCTCTATGCCCTGTTCATTATTGCATCGGACTGGCTCTGGCCCGGCGGCCTGTCCGTGTCATCGCTCAGTCTCGCCAACGCGGCCGGCTTGACGGCGGTGATATTCCTGTTCGCCGTGCTGGGCACGCTGGCCTCGACTGAACCACCGCTGGTGCCCGCGCCTGCGCTGGCGAGCCAGCCGACCGTGATTTCGCGTGATCCACCGGCAGCAGTGCCGGCAACCGAACCCGATGCAGCCGAACTCGCGGCGCTGCGCCGCCTGCTCGACCGCGACAAGGTCTTTCGCGAGCCGGACCTGAGCATCGCAACATTGTCACGGAAGCTCGAGATCCCGGAATACCGGCTGCGCCATCTGATCAACCGGCAGCTCGGCCATCGCAATTTCAGCGCCTTCGTCAACGGCTATCGTCTGGCTGAGGTCGAGGCCGCGCTGAGCGATCCCACGCAAGCCGCAGTGCCGATCCTGACCATTGCGCTCGACGCCGGCTTCGGCTCGATCGGGCCCTTCAATCGCGCCTTCAAGTCGCATACCGGCCTGACGCCGTCCGAGTATCGGCGGGCTCGTGCCGGCGGTGTGGCAGGGGCCGAAATCTAGCCGTTTCCTGATTTGACGGGCTCTTTGCAGGAATCGGCCAGTCTTCGTTCAGGAATCGGCGCGCCGCGGCGCTTCCCCCGTGCAACTCATGCCCTGCAGGCGATGCGTCTGCGGATGCGAGGTTGCGATGAAGCCATTGATTTCCGTTCTGCAGTTTTCCCTTCCCGCCGTGATCGTGATCGCGACGCTGGAGGGGCTCGTCCTGGCCCTGGTGATGCGCCGTGACTACAATTGGCGTGCCTATTGCGCCTCGCTGGTCGATGCGCTCGGCCGGCAATATCTCGTCTACACGCTGCTGCCGCTCAGCATCGCGCAGCCGCTGGTCGATCTGGCCTGGAGCCACCGGCTGTTCACCATCCCGCTCAACAGCGTGCTGTCGGTGGTCGTGCTCGTGATCGCCCAGGATTTCAGCTACTACTGGTTCCATCGCGCCAGCCACCGGGTTCGCTGGTTCTGGGCGACGCACGCGATCCACCATTCCTCGAACGAGTTCAATCTCGCGGCGTCCTACCGCTTCGGCTGGACCGGGAGGCTGACCGGTGCCGCAATCTTCTACGTGCCGATGATCTGGCTCGGCTTCGCACCGGGACCGGTGTTCATCGCAGCCGGCATCAATCTGCTCTACCAGTTCTGGCTGCACGCGGAGTGGATCCCGAAACTCGGCTGGCTGGAATATGTGCTCAACACGCCTTCGCATCATCGCGTGCACCATGCTTGCAACGCGGAGTATCTCGATCGCAACTACGGCGGCATCTTCATCGTGTTCGACCGGATGTTCGGCACCTTCGTCGCCGAACGCGACGACCTGCCGTGCAATTACGGCCTGGTGAAGCCGCTGCGCTCCAACAATCCGGTCGTCATCGCGTTTCACGAATGGGCGGCGCTCGCGCGCGATCTCTGGCGATCGCCGACCTGGCGGGGCCGGTTCGCCTGCCTGATCGGCCCGCCGGGTGACGATCCGGTGACGCCGGTGGTCACGACGCCGGCCGGGCGCAATGCCGGTCAGAACGTCGACGTTGCGGTGGGATGAAGTGGCGCACCATTCAGAACAAAACCGCGAACCCATATACAGTTGAAATTGCTTGTGATTTTTTCACGCCCGGGGATGCGGCGGCCATCGGCGCCGACGTCGGCCTCACGCGCTGCGGTAGGGAATTTTCAGCACGCCTCACGACAGCGTGCGCCTTTCGCTCCGGGATCGTAGTATTGTCGTCGAACTGTTGAAGCTTCGAGACCGAAGATTTCACGTACGCACTCGATCGCGGCGCTCGAAGAGTGCACTCCAGAATCAGGCTGATGACCGCGACTGCGGTCGGACGGCGCGGCAAATGGAGGATATGATGGCGTGGCGTGACGACAGGGCCCGGGCAACCCTGATCCGCGATGCAGCGGGCAGCGTGCCGCCGGGCAAGAGCCCCCGGGCCTTTGCCGAGCCCTTGTTCGGCTACAGCAATATCGAGGATCTCGCCCATTACGATGCCGCCTCGCTTGCCCTTCTGGCGGAGCACGCCTGGGAGCACGTGCAGCGACGCACGGCCGGCAGCGCCGATATCCGCGTTGCCAATCCGACGTTGCCGAATGGGCGCGAGATTTCCGTGCTGGAGATTCTCAACGACAACATGCCCTTCCTGTTCGATTCCACGATGGCGGAGCTCGCCGAGCAGGGCATCGAAGTCACCCTCGTCGCTCACCCGATCATCGCCGTGGAGCGCGATGACGAGGGCAAGCTGCTCCGCTTCTACGGCGAAGCACTGCCCGAGGGAGTAAAGGGCGCGCGCGAAAGCCTGATTCACCTCCACATCACCCGCCTGGACGCGGATGCCGATCGCCAGAAGCTGGTCGATGGCCTCACCAGAACGTTGAACGACGTCCGCGCCTGCGTCGCCGACTGGCGGGTCATGCGTGACCGCGTCGAGGAAGCGATCAAGACTTTCTCTTCCAATCCTCCGCCGCTGCCGATCGACGAGGTCGCCGAAGCCAACCAGTTCCTGCAATGGCTCTGCGCGGACAATTTCACCTTCCTCGGCGTGCGCGAATATCGCTTCTCGCCGGACAGCGATGGGTCGGACGACATTACGACCGGCGAAGGCCTCGGCATCTTGCGCGATCCGGACGTGAAGGTCCTGCGCCGCGGCAACGAAATGGTGGTGATGACATCGGAAATTCGCCAGTTCATGCGCGAACCGACCCTGCTGACCGTCTTCAAGGCCAATGTCTCTAGCCGCGTCCATCGCCGCATCCGGATGGATTATGTGGGCATCAAGCTCTATGCGCCCGACGGCCGGCTCGAGGGCGAATTGCGCGTCGTCGGCCTGTTTACCTCAGGCGCCTATACCCGCTCGGTGCGGCAGATCCCTTATGTGCGCCACAAGGTTTCGCGGGTGCTGCAGCGCGCCGGCTTCGACCCGAACGGCCATTCGGGCAAGGCGCTCATGCATATCCTCGAAGATTATCCGCGTGACGAGCTATTCCAGATCGACGTCGACACGCTCTACAATTTCGTCATCGAGGTCCTGCTCCTCTACGAGCGCCCGCGCGTCCGGGCGCTGGCGCGGGTAGACAAGTTCGATCGCTTCGTATCCATCCTCACCTTCATTCCGCGCGACAAATACGATAGCGACGTCCGCACGCGCGTCGGAACCTTCCTGTCGCAGGTCTACAAGGGGACCCTGTCAGCTTCCTACGTATCATTCCCTGAAGGCGCGCTTGCGCGCGTCCACTTCATCATCGGGCGCTATGAAGGCAAAACGCCAGTCGTCGAGCGCGCCACGCTCGAAGCCGGGATCAGCGCTATTGCCGCGACCTGGGCCGACAAGCTGAAGGCCGCGCTCGCCGCGTCGACCGACGGCATGCGGGCGCGCATGCTCGCCAACCGCTATGCCAAGTCCTTTAGCGGCGGCTATACCGAGGCTTTCACTGCGGAGCAGGCGATCGCCGATATCGCGACCATCGAAAGGCTGACCCCGGCCCGCCCGGTGACGATTTCGGTTCACCGCGACAAGGGCGAGGACGATCCCAGGCGCTTTGCCCTGAAGGTGTTCTCCGACGCCGCACCGCTATCGCTGTCCTATCGCGTGCCGGTGATCGAAAATCATGGCCTGCGCGTGGTCAACGAACGCACTTATCAGATCGTGCCCGGTAACAGACCCGAGCCGGTCTGGCTGCACGATATGACGATCGAGACCAGCGACGGCCGGCCGATCGACACCAGTCCGGAATTCAGCCATCGTCTGGAAGCCTCGATCATGGCGGTGGTCACGGATCGCGCCGAATCCGACGGGTATAATGCCTTGATCCTGCGCACGGCCCTGGGCTGGCGGGAAGTCTCGACCATCCGGGCGCTGTCGCGCTACTTGCACCAGATCCGCGCTCCCTTCACCCAGGATTATATGTGGGAGACCTTGCGCAAGAACGCCGCGATCACGGCCAGCCTCGTCGCGCTGTTCCAGACCCGCCTCGATCCGCGTCTCGCCGTTACTGATTCCGAGCGCTCGGCAGGCGAGACGGCCCTGCTTGCCGAGATCGAGGAGCAGCTTAAATCCGTTGCCTCGCTCGACGAAGACCGCATCCTGCGCCGTTTCACAAATCTGGTGCAGGCGACCATCCGCACCAATCTGTGGCAGATCGGCGAGGATGGACATCCGCGTCCGGTGATCTCCTTCAAGTTCGATGCGCGCCGAATCGACGACCTGCCAACTCCACGACCTCTCTACGAGATCTTCGTCTATTCACCTCGTCTCGAAGGCATTCACCTGCGCTTCGGCAAGGTTGCGCGCGGTGGCCTGCGCTGGTCCGATCGGCCGCAGGATTTCCGTACCGAGATCCTGGGCCTCGTGAAGGCGCAGCAGGTCAAGAATGCCGTGATCGTACCAGTCGGCGCCAAAGGCGGCTTCGTGCCCAAGCGCCTACCGTCGCCGTCCAATCGCGACCACTTTATGGCGGAAGGCACCGAAGCCTATCGCATCTTTGTTCGCTCGCTGCTCGAACTCACCGACAATCTCGACGGCGACATCGTCGTGCCACCCGATTCGACCGTGCGGCATGACGGCGACGACCCCTATCTCGTCGTCGCCGCCGACAAGGGCACCGCCACCTTCTCCGACATCGCCAACACGATCTCCGCCGAGAAGCACCATTGGCTCGGCGACGCCTTCGCCTCCGGCGGCAGCCAGGGCTACGACCACAAGAAGATGGGGATCACGGCGCGCGGCGCCTGGGAGGCGGTCAAGCGCCACTTCCGCGAGCTCGGCACCGACATCCAGACCATGCCGTTCACCGTGGTCGGCGTCGGCGACATGTCCGGCGACGTGTTCGGCAACGGCATGCTGCTCTCGCCGGCGACAAAGCTTGTGGCCGCCTTCGATCACCGCGACATCTTCATCGATCCCTCGCCGGATCCCACGATCAGCCTCGCCGAGCGGAAGCGCCTGTTCGACCTGCCACGGTCGAGCTGGCAGGACTACGACAAGTCGCTGATCTCGCAAGGCGGCGGCGTGTTCTCGCGCCAGCTCAAGGCGATCCCGCTCGCGCCGGAAGTGCGCACCCTGCTCGATCTCGACAAGCCGCAAGCCACGCCTTTCGAGGTGATGACGGCGATCCTGAAGGCGCGCGTGGACCTCTTGTGGTTTGGCGGCATCGGCACCTATATCCGCGCGGCGGCGGAAAGCGACGATCAGGCCGGCGACCGCGCCAACGATCCGATCCGCATCACTGGCGGCGACGTGCGTGCCCGGGTGATCGGCGAAGGCGCCAATCTCGGCGTCACCCAGCGCGGCCGCATCGAAGCGGCGCAAAAAGGCGTCAAGCTCAACACCGACGCCATCGACAATTCGGCCGGCGTGAACACGTCCGACGTCGAGGTCAATATCAAGATCGCGCTCGCGCGCCTCGAGCGCGAGGGACGCCTCGGCCCCGCTGACCGCAACAGCCTGCTTGCTGCGATGACCGACGAGGTCGGCGCGCTGGTGCTGCGCAACAACTATCTGCAGACGCTGGCGCTCTCGCTCGCCGAGCGCAAGGGCGTCGCCGAGACGGGCTTCCTCGCCCGCCTGATGCAGTCGCTCGAGCAGCGCGGCCTGCTCAGTCGCACGGTGGAGTTCCTTCCTGATGACGCAGCGCTCGCCGAGCGAGCACGGCGCGGCCAAGCCCTGACAAGGCCAGAGCTCGCCGTATTGCTCGCCTACGCCAAGCTGACGCTCTACGACGACCTGCTTCTCACCAGCGTGCCGGACGATCCTTATCTCGCCCGCAGACTGTCCCTTTACTTTCCGCGCGAGCTTCCCGACAAGTTCCCGACCGCGGTCGAGCTCCATCGCCTCCGACGCGAGATCATCGCAACCAGTCTCGTCAATGCCGTGATCAACCGCGGGGGCCCGGCCTGCATCGTGCGCCTGACCGACGAGACCGACGCCGATATCTCGACCATCGTCATGGCGCAGGTCGCGGTGGACGCGATCTACGAGCTCAGGCGGCTCAATGACGCGATCGACGCGCTTGACACACGTATCGACGGGCAGCTGCAGCTCAGCCTCTACGCGGCGATCCAGGAGCTCCTGCTCTCCCGCATGGTCTGGTACGTGCGCAACGGCGATTTCAAGGATGGCCTGAACGCGATGATTGCCCGGTTCGCCCCTGCCCTCCGCGAGATCTCCGCCTCACTCGACACCACCCTGCCGCCGGACTTGCAGGCCGTGCGTACCAAGCGGCGGCAGGAGCTGACGGACGCCGGTGTTCCGTCCGGCCTTGCCGGCGAGCTCGCCGATCTCGACGCGCTGGTCTCGGCACCCGATATCGTGACGGTTGCTGAGCGCACCAGCCGCCCGATCGGCGATGCCGCCGCGACCTTTTACGCTGCGGAAGCCGATTTCCGTCTCGACCGCATCATCGCGGCCGCGCGCAACGTGCCTGCCAACGATTATTTCGAACGTATCGCCATCGATCGCGCCGTTGAGCAGATCGCCAGCGCCGAAAGAAGACTGGCCGCGGACATGCTGGCAACCGGCCAGTCCGGCCAGCAGGCTGTCGAGATCTGGCTCGCGGCTCACCCCGGAGCGACGCGCATCCGCCGCTCGGTCGAGGAGATTGCTGCCAGCGGCCTGACGCTCGCCAAGCTGACGGTGGCGGCGAACTTGCTCGGGGATTTGGTCAAAGCCTGAGGGCATGCGAGGCAGCGATGTGAAACATCGAGCATGATCCGGAAAAGTGCGCAGCGGTTTTCCGGAAAGATCATGCCCAATTGTCAGCCGGCGAACGGAGGAATCCAATGATCCATGCTACTTGCCATACCGCCGATAATGTCCGCTGCATCGAGTTCGATGCCACACCCTGGTTCAGCGAGGCTGACGCTCCGAGCATTATCGATTTGGCCCAACGAGGATGGGTCAGCACAGCGATTGCGGATTCCCTCGAGCGCCGACGAGGATATGAACGCTTGCACGACCTCGTTGAGTATGCGGCGAAGCGACTGCAGCCGGAATCCCTGGAGGATCCAACCTGGGAAACCTTCGAGTGCGTCGTCGATGGACCCGACGCCGTGGCTTGGCTCGAGCAAAACCGGCCTGACGTTGTGGCAAGGATTCCGTAAGCCACAGGACGCGCAGCAATCGCGCCGATGATTGGCAGCATCGCAATGGTGCGGAAATGGCGCACCCGACACGATTCGAACGTGTGACCTTTGCCTTCGGAGGGCAACGCTCTATCCAGCTGAGCTACGGGTGCAGCGAGGCCTCATGTAGCCGATTGGCGAGGGGTGGGCAACCGGTCCCTTGGATCGCGATGATGCCATCATGCCGGTGTTTTGCCCGACGCGTCAACGGATTTTCCGAAGTTCGGGGCTCTGATCGAGCGACGCGTATTCCAGGTAGTCTATCGGCGCGGGGGGAAAATCCCCGATTTCGCTGTGTTCCAGCCGGGCTACCGTCGGATGGATTTTCGCTCATGCTAAGCCATTGATTTAACAGCCGCCGTCTACTGTGCATGGGCTTGTTTTCGCAATCGTCGCGCTTCAGGCCGATTTGCGCGGGGCGGGGGCAGGAACCGGGACGCTATCCCGGCCGAGGCCTGCGAATTCGGCCAGGATCCGCTCGGAGCAGACGACACGGTTGCGGCCGAGCCGCTTGGCGGCATAGAGCGCCTGGTCGGCCGCCCCCAGCAGCCGGTCGGGGGCGCCGTCGGCCTCGCCGGGGATGTGACTGGCGACGCCGACACTGAGGGTGACGTGGTTGCCGGCCCCATCGGCGCCATGGGCGATCCGCAACGCCATGACGGCGCCGCGGATCTCCTCGGCGATGGTGCAGGCATCGTCGCAACTCATGTCGGGCAGGATCAATGCGAATTCCTCGCCGCCATAGCGGCTGGCGAGGTCGAGCGGGCGCACCGCGTGGCGGCTGACGACGCGCGCGACTTCGCGCAGGCATTCGTCGCCGGACTGGTGGCCGTGCTCGTCGTTGAACAGCTTGAAATGATCGACGTCGACGAACAGCAGCGCCAACGGCTTCTGCGTCCGCTGCGCGCGTTCCCATTCGGTCATCAGCACCTGATCGAACGAGCGGCGGTTCGACAGCCCGGTCAGGCCATCCTTGGTGGCGAGCTCCTTCAGCGCCATCTCCGCGCGCTTCTGGTCGGTGAGGTCGCGCAGCGTCTCCACCACGGCAATCAGGTTGCCGGCCTCGTCATGGATGGGGCCGGCATCGATTGCGAGGTAGAGCTGGCTGCCGAGCTTCGGCATCACGCACCAGTTTTCGGCGCTGAAGCCGAGCCCGTTGTGGCCGCGCGCGGCATATTCCGAATAGAACTCCGGCAGCTGTTCGGGCCGGTCGAGCGCGACCAGATCGGCGAGGCAGGGGCGCTTGGTCTCGTAGAAGGCCTGCCAGTGCTTCGTGGTGCCGATCACCTCGGAGGCGGCAACGCCGGTCAGCCGCTCGCACGCCCTGTTCCAGATCACGACACGGCGCTTCGGATCGATCACGAAGGTCGGCACCACGAGGTGCTGCATCAGCCGGACCGCGTAGGAATCCGCCACGTCGACGGTCTTGGGTGACTTCGCCATCTCAGGCCACCGCCGCCACGGGCATGGCGTCGCCCGGGCCGAACAGTTCGCGCACTTCGGCCGCCGGCTTCGGCCTGCTGAACAGATAGCCCTGCATCTCCGTGCAGCCGAGCGCGCGCAGCATCTCGCGCTGGGCCTCGGTCTCGACGCCTTCGGCGACCGTGGTCATGTTGCTGGCGGAGGCGATGTTCACCACTGCCTGCACGATCACGGGTGACCCGACGGCGTCGGCGATGTCGGCCACGAAGCAGCGGTCGATCTTGATCTTGTCGAACGGGAAGCGCTTCAGATAGCTCAGCGAGGAATAGCCGGTACCGAAATCGTCGAGCGCGATGCGCACGCCGATCGAGCGAAGCTGGTGCAGGATCGAGAGCGCTGCCTCGTCGTCGCGGATCAGCACGGCCTCGGTGATCTCGAGCTCGAGCCGCCGCGGCTCGAGCCCGGAGGCGGCGAGTGCCCCCGCGATCCGCAGCGCCAGCGTGTCGCATTTGAGCTGCACCGGCGAGACGTTGACCGCGACGCGCACATGGGCGGGCCAGGTCGCGGCCTCGTTGCAGGCCGTGCGCAGCACCCAGTCGCCGATCTCGTTGATCAGGCCGGTATCCTCGGCGATCGGAATGAATTCGGCCGGCGAGACCATGCCGCGCTCGGGATGGCGCCAGCGCAGCAGCGCCTCGCAGCCGGAAACCTCGCCCGAGTCCAGATTGACCAGCGGCTGGTAGTGGATCTCGAAGCCGCCGTCGATCAACGCCTGGCGCAGATCCTGCTCCAGGGTAAGGCGGGCCTTGGCGCTCGCATCCATCTCCGGCACGAAGAAGCGGTAGGTGCGCCGCCCTTCCGCCTTGGCGCCGTACATTGCGAGGTCGGCATTCTTGATGAGCTGGTCGAGATCGGCGCCGTCCTGCGGCGCCAGCGCGATGCCGATGCTGGCGTCGGTGGAGAGCTGGTGGCCGAAGCAGTGATAGGGGCGGCGGATTGCTTCATGGATCCGCGTCACGAACGACAGCACGTCGGCGGACGATTCGATCCCGGTCTGGATCACGGCAAACTCGTCGCCGCCGAGCCGCGCGATCAGATCGCCCGGCTTGAGGCAGGCGCGGATGCGCCCGGCGATCGCCTTCAACAGCTCGTCGCCGACATGGTGGCCGAGTGAATCGTTGATGCCCTTGAACTCGTCGACGTCGATATAGAGCAGCGCGAACTGTTCGCCGCCGGCGGCCTTCTCCAGCTCACGCTCGATCTGCTCGCGGAACAGCGTGCGGTTCGGCAGGTCGGTCAGCGCGTCGTAATGCGCCATATGCGCGATCTTGTCATGGGCGCGCCGCCGCTCGGTGACATCCTCGACGACGTTGATGAGGTAGCGCGGCTCGCCGGAGGAGTCGCGGATGCCGATCCGGGTCGAGGTGATGTAGCGCAGACCCATGGTCTGGCTTGTCCAGGCATGTTCGTCCTTGGACAATCCCTCGGTCGTCTGCAGCGCCTTGCTGTCGTCCTCGGTGACGACCCTGGCGGTCTCATCCGGGTAGATGTCGAAGGGGGTCTTGCCGACGATGGCTTCGCGCGACTGGCCGAATTGCTCTGCGGCGGTGCGGTTGATCAGCAGATATTGCCGTGTCCGGGCGTCCTTCACCGTGATCTGCGACGGGATGTGATCGATAATCTCGCGGAGGAACGTGTAGTTGCGGTCGCGCTCCTGCTCCAGGTTGAGCCGCTCGGTGATCTCCTCGATCGTGGCGACCCATCCGCCCTGCGCCAGCGGTGTATTGATGACCTGAAAGGCGCGGCCGTTGGGCAATTGATGCGTTTTCGTGGCGACCTTGCCTTCGGCGACGTCCCTGATGACCTCGGCGCAAAACGCATCGACGTCGCCGCTGAACGCGTTGCGCTCCTTGCGATGGGACATCGCTTCGGTGATGTGACAGCCCGGCTTGATGATCTCGTGGGAGAGGCCGAACATGTCGGCATAGCGGCGATTGCAGGTGACGATGTATCCGGCGGCGTCGTAGAGGATCAGCCCCTGGGACATATTGTTGAGGGCGGTGTCGAGCCGCAGTCGCTCCGCCTCCAGCCGCTGCTGGGCCTCACGGTTCTGCCGGTTGATCTGGCGGACGATCATGAAGAGGATCAGCGCGATCACGGCCGCCGAAAGCGTCGCGGTGGTGACCATGAAGCCGGTCTGCTGCCGCCAGTCGGCAAGCGCGGACGACATGGTATTGGTGGCCACGATGACCAGCGGGAAATGCGTCAGCGACGCAGCCGAACCGAGCTTCTCCTCGCCGTCGACCGGGCTCTTGACGCGAAGCGTGTGCTGACCGCTGCGGGTCAGCACCTTCTGCATCAGCGGCGCGCTCTTGTAGCTGGTCCCGATCATCGATTCGACATGCGGGTAGCGCGCCAGCATCACGCCTTCGCGGTCGAACAGCGCGATGGCGGCGCCGTCGGCCAGCGCGACCGAGGCGAAATAACGTTGATAGCTGTCGGGATCGATCCGCCGGACCAGCGCGCCGACGAAAGTGCCGTCCGGCAGAGCGAGCCGGCGCGCCACGATCGTGGTCCATTTGCCGATCAGGAAGCTGCGCACGGATTCCAGCAGCACCGGCTCCGACATCGGATTCGATTTGAAGGTCTGGAAGTAGGCGCGCGAAGACACGTTGATCTTGGGGAGCGGCTGGGCTCGCGACCAGCTGATTAGCTCGCCGTCGGCATCATAGATCGCGATGTCGCCGAGATAGGAGACCGCGCCGATCTTGCCCCTGAGCATCCGGTGGGCCTCAGGCCCCGACATGCGCTCGCGGAACATTTGCGGCGATGTGATCTCCGGCAGGCGCATCTGCCCGATCACGTCGGCCGCGACGACGTCGGAATCTTCAAACTGCTGGTCGAAATGCCGCGCGATCAGCTGCACGGTGTTTTCCAGCTCGCGCTCGCGGTTGGTAAGCGTCTTCTCCCGAAACTCGCCGACGGCCATCGCGGTCACCGCGAAGATGCCGGCGACCAACAACGCGCCCGAGAGAGTCAGCCACAGCACGGGTCCGCGCCGCATGGCAGCGTCCCAGCCGCTCTTCGCGGCCAGAAACATCGCAGCTGCCATCTGTCGAAAAACCCGGCGCATCCCACTCCCCTGGGGGAAGAGAAATACTACGGACAGATGGCGCAATGCTTAGGAAAGCCGGTTACCCATGGCTTAAACCGGTTGCGGATTAATACGGATATCCACCGACACGGGAATCGCGTGACGTCGCGCCACGGTTGTAGGTGGCCCCCACGGCGCGCTGCGCTGTATCGTTAATCGAAGCTTAATGCGAGGCGTCCGCGCTCTTGTCGCCGCCGCCATTGCGCAGTCGCCCGACCACGCCGGTCGGGAAGAAATAGACGCTGGCAATGAACAGCAGACCGAGCCAGAGCAGCCAGCGATCCGGATGCAGCAGTCCCGGCAGCAGCGGCAGGCCGGCTTCGCTTGCCGCCTTGGAGGCGACACCCATCAGCGATTGCAGGTAGTTCTGCGCGAGGATGAAGATGGTGGCGCCGATGATCGCGCCGTAGATCGTGCCCATGCCGCCGATCACCACCATCAAGAGAATGTCGAGCATAATGGAGAAGCTCAGCGAGGTGTCCGGCCCCGCATAGCGCAGCCACAGCCCGTTCAGGATGCCGGCGCTGGCGGCGACGAGCGCCGCAAGGCAGTTGGCATAAGTGAGATGGAACACCGTGCGGAAGCCGAGCGCCTCGGCGCGGAAACGGTTCTCGCGGATCGCCTGGAGCACGCGCCCGAACGGCGAGTTCACCACGCGCAGCAGCGCGAGGATCATCAGGGCCGAGACTGCGAACACCAGGTAGAAGGTCAGGATGCGGCCGTTGATCTCGAAGCCGAACAGGCTTTTGGAGACCAGCACCGTGCCGGGGCGGAGCAGCTCCGGCAGCTGGAAGCTGCGTCCGTCCTCGCCGCCGGTGAGCCAGGACAGCTGCGAGGCCAGCACCTGGAAGGCGGAGGCGACGGCGAGCGTGATCATGGCAAAGAAGATCGCGGCGACCCGCAGAGAGAACAGGCCGATGGCGAGGGCGAGCAGCGCGGCCAGCGGCAGGCCGACAACGATACCGGTGGCGACCGCGGCCCAGTTCGGACCCATGCCATATAGCGCGATGGCGATCGCGTAGCTGCCGATGCCATAGAACATCGTGTGGGCGAACGACACCGAGCCGGTATAGCCGAGCAGGAGGTCGTAGGACGCCACCAGCGCGGCGAACACGCAGATCTTGGCTGCGACGTTCAGCGCTTTCGCACCGGGGAACAGGAACGGCGTTGCCGCCAGCGCCAGGATGATGGCGACGAGAACAAGCGTGAGCGCGCGGCTCCGCGGCGGATCGCCCGACAGGATCATCATCGGCTGGTCACCGCATAGAGGCCGCGCGGCCGCCACATCAGAATGGCAACCATCAGCAGGATGTTGGAGACGAGGGCAAGTTTTGGCACCAGGAAGCCGCCGTAATTGGCGACCATCGCCACCAGGATCGCGCCGATGAAGCAGCCGCCGATCGAGCCGAGTCCGCCGATGATGACGACGACGAAAATCAGGACGGTGAGCTCATCGCTCATGGAGGCGTGGACCTGCTCGCGATAGAGCGCCCACATCACGCCGCCGAGGCCGGCCAGCGCCGATCCCGTCATGAACACGCCGAGGAATAGCCGGCGGATGCGGTAACCGAGCGCCTCGACCATCTCGCGGTTCTCGACGCCGGCGCGGATCAGCAGGCCGAGCTTGGTACGATTGAGCACGAGCTGGATCGCGACGAAGACGGCAAGCCCGATCAGCGTCGCCAGCACGCGGTATTTGGCAATCGCGACGTCACCGAGGATGAAGGAGCCGCGCAGCGAGGTCGGCAGCGGCATCGGAATGATCTGCGGCCCCCACAGCGCATAGAGCGTCTGCTCCGCAACAATGAGACCGCCTGTCGTCATCAGGATCTGCTTCAGATGCTGGCCGTACACAGGAAGGATCAGCACGCGCTCGACGACCAGGCCGAGCGCACCTGATACCGCCATCGACAGCAGCGCTGCGGGCGCCAGCACCGCGAGATTGACCCACAGCGAATCGGCCTGCACGGAGGCCGCGAACGGCGCGAACACCAGCGTTGCAATGTAGGCGCCGACCGCGATGAAGGCGCCGTGGCCGAAATTCAGCACGTCCATCAGGCCGAACACCAGTGTCAGCCCCGAGGCCATGATGAAGATCATCATGCCCATGGCAAGGCTCGCCGCGGTCAGCGTCAGCCAGGTTGAGGGCGAGCCGATCAGGGGGATCGTGACCAGCGCGAGCGCGACGGGCAGCAGGATCGGCGCGATATCGCGCTTCGGCTTCGGCAGCGGATCGGTTGCAGCGAGTTCGGTCACTGATGTGTCTCCAGGCTCAGGCCGAGCAGCCGCTCCTGCAGCGGCACGTCAGAGGCCAACGCAGCCATCTCGCCGCGGTGGACAATGGTGCCGTTGTCCATCACCAGCACGTTGTCGCCGAGTTCGCGGGCGGCAAAGAAGTTCTGCTCGACGAGGAGAATGGTCGCGCCCTTGCGCTTGATCTCCTTCAGGCACTCGATCAGCGCCATGACGATGGCGGGCGCCAGCCCCTTGGTCGGCTCATCGATCAGCAGGAGCTTGCGCGGCTCGACGATCGCACGTGCGATCGACAGCATCTGCTTCTGCCCGCCCGAGAGGCTGCCGGCGCGCGACAACCAGAACCTTCGCAGCGCCGGGAAGAAGCCAAAGATCCACTCGAGCTGGGTGTCGTCCATCGGCCCGTCGCGGGCGGCGAGGACGAGATTTTCTTTCACGGTGAGGTCGGAGAACACCGCCATGCTCTCGGGCACATAGCCGACGCCGAGCCGGGCGATGTCAGGCGTGGCGCGGCTTTCGATACGCTCGCCGGCGAGGCTGATCTGGCCGCTGGAGGCCTGCCACAGACCCATGATGGTGCGCAGCGTGGTGGTCTTGCCGGCGCCGTTGCGGCCGAGCAACATCGTGACCTCTCCCTGCGGCACGGCGAGGTCGATGCCCTGGAGAATGTGATAGCGGCCGATATGGGTGTGAACCCCGGAGAGCTTCAAGAGATCGGTCATGCCGCACCCTCGGTAGCTTTCCTGGGTGCGATGCCGAGATAGGCCTCCTGCACTATCGGCGAGGCGATCACCTCGGCTGGCGGGCCGTCGGCGACGAGCTGGCCGTTATGCAGCACGATGATGCGGTCGGCGAGCGAGCGCACCACGTCCATCTTGTGCTCGACCAGCAGGATGATCTTGCTCTTGTCCCGCTTGAGCTGCGCGATTAGGTTTAGCACGACCGGCACCTCGTCGATGCTCATGCCGGCGGTCGGCTCGTCGAACATGAACACCTTCGGCTCCAGCGCAATCATCAGCGCGACCTCGAGCTTGCGCTGGTCGCCATGCGACAGCGCGGTTGCGGTGACGCCGCGGCGATTGCCGAGCGCGACCTGGTCGAGGATGGCATCGGCGCGCGCGATCAAATCGCGGCGGACCATCCAGGGCCGCAGCATGTCGTAATGGGTGCCGCTGGCCGCCTGCACCGCGAGGCGGACGTTTTCTTCCACTGACAAGTTCGGGAATAGATTGGTGAGCTGGAATGCGCGTCCGAGACCCGCACGGGTCCGCAGCGGCGCGGAATGCTCTGTGATGTCGGAGCCGTCGAACAAGATGCTGCCGCTGGACGCACGCAGCTGGCCCGAGATCAGGTTGAAATAAGTGGTCTTGCCGGCGCCGTTCGGCCCCACGATGGCGGTGAGCTCGCCCGGGCGGAACGTGCAGGTGACGTCGTTGACTGCGACATGGCCGCCGAAGCGGATGGTGAGGTCGCGGGTCTCGAGGGTGAGCGTCATGGGAGCCCGGCGAATGATGAAATGAAAATATATCCGCGATCACGCTGCGCCCCCTCCCCCGCTTGCGGGGGAGGGTTGGGGAGAGGGTGTTTCCGCAGACGAGAACCCCCAAGAGAACCCCCAAGAGGAGAGAGCCCTCTCCCGGCCTCTCCCGCAAGCGGGAGAGGTGAAGGACAACTCAGCGCTTGTTCTTAACGGGAACGTCCATGTCCTCGATCTTCAGCTCGCGCACCGGCTCGAGCACGGCCCAGGCGACGTTCGGATCGACCTTGACCTTGAAGTGATACATGCTCTGTAGCGCCTGATGGTCTTCCTTGCGGAACACCATCTTGCCTTTCGGCGTGTCGAACTCCAGGCCTTCCATCGCGGTGATCAGCTTCTCGGTGTCGGTCGACTTCGCCTTGGTGACGGCGGCGACGACGGACATCGCGGCTGCAAAGCCGCCCGCGGTGAAGAAGTCCGGCGGCGCGTTGAAACGCTTCTGGTGCTCGGCGACGAGCCAGTCGTTCACCGGGTTCTTCGGGATGTCGTAGTAGTAATAGGTCGCGCCTTCCATGCCCGGCATGCCCTTGTAGGCCGCAAGCGCCGGCAGGATGTTGCCGCCGGTGGAGAGCTCGATGCCGTAGCGCTTCGGGTCCATGTCCTGGAGTTTGGAGGGCGGATTGCCGGCGCCTGCCCAGATGATCCAGATGATCTTGCGGCCCGGCTTGTCCTTCAGCGCGTCGAACAGACGCTGCGCGATGGCGGTGAAGTCGGTCGTGTTGGCCGGTGCATATTCCTCGGTCGCGAGTGTCGCGCCGGTCTTGGCCAGCGCTGCCCTGAAGGCGGCGACGCCGTCGCGGCCGAAGGCGTTGTCCTGCGCCAGCGTGGCAACGGTGACGCCCTGCTTGCCGATCGCGACCGCGTTCGAGATCGCGTCCTGCGACGAATTGCGCCCCGTGCGGAAGATATAGCGATTCCACTTCTCGCCGGTAATCTGGTCCGCGACCGCCGGCTCGACGATCAAGATCTTCTTGTTCTCTTCGGCGACGGGGAGAATGGCGAGCGCGGCCGCCGACGAGGTCGTGCCGATCGCGATGTCTGCCTTGTCGTCCTGATAGGCTTCCGCGAGCGCGGCCTTGGAAAGGTCGGGCTTGCCCTGGTCGTCCTTGGTGATGATGACGATCTTGCGGCCGTCGATCATCATGGTGCCCTTGGTGGCGTATTCGAAGCCCATTTGCAGGCCGGTCTCGGTCTGCTTGGCATAGGCTTCCAGTGGGCCGGTCTTGCCGTAGATCAGCGCGACTTTGAGGTCGTCCGCGCGTGCGGAGGTGGCCGCGGCCAAGCCCATGATGGCTGCTGTAAGAATGAGCGATCGACGCACGGTGGTCCTCCCTGAATGAACTGCCTTGATCACAGCGATTTGCACACATGTGCAAACATTGCAATTCCACCTTCCGGCGGAGCCTGCGGTGGGCTCGTGTGGCACAAGGCGCGAGGCTTACCGCCGGTACCCGCCCGCCCGCGAATAGCCCTGGCGGTTCTGCTGCATCGGGCGGGCGGAGATGCTGGCGCGGGATTCGCTCGAGACGGGCGTGGCGAGCTTCAGCTCCTCCAGGAAGATCGGGCGGGCGAAATAATAGCCCTGCGCATAGCGGATCTTGGTCGCGGCCTGGAGATAGGCGAGCTCCTCGTAGGATTCGAGGCCTTCGGCGATCACCGTCATGCCGAGCGCTTCGCTTAAGGACTCGATCGCGCGCAGAATGCCCTGGCTGCGCGGGCGCTTATGGATGTCGGTGATGAAGGAGCGGTCGATCTTGATCTCGTCGGCGGTGATGTCGGCCAGCGCCGACAGCGATGAATAGCCGGTGCCGAAATCGTCGATGGAGATGCCGACCCCAAGCTTGCGGAACATCGGCAGGATTTCGGACTGGAAATGACTCTTGGCGACGAAGGCGTCTTCGGTCACCTCGATCATGAAGCGTTGGGGAAAACCGGTGTCGTCCAGCGCCTGCGCGAAGGTGCGCATGAACTCGGGATTACCGGCCTGCTTGGCGGCGACGTTGATGCTGATGGTCGCTTCCGCGCCAAACATGTCGTTGATCAGGTCGATCGACTTGACGATCTCGGCCAGCACGAGATGAGTCAGCTCGTCGATCAGCCCGAGCTCGGTCGCCAGATTAATGAATGAGCCCGGCGCCTGGATCACGCCCTCGTCGTCGCGCAGGCGCACCAGGGCCTCGATACCCATCACCGCTTGCGTGCGGATGTCGACCTTGGACTGGAACGCGCAGCAGAAGCGCTTTTCGAGAATGGCGAGCCGCAGCGACTGCTCGATCTTCATCCGCGCCAGGGCCTCGCGCTCCATGCCGGCATCGAAGAAGGCGGCGGATCCCTTGCCGTTGTTCTTGATGCGGTACATCGCGATGTCCGCGTTCTGGCGCAGGGTTTCGAAGCTGCGGCCATGATCGGGATGGAGGCTGACGCCGACGGAGGTGGAGACGAACACTTCCGAATTGTCGATGAAGAACGGCGCGGTCAGCCGCTCCAATGTCGCGTTCAGGAATTCGGCGACTTCGTCCTGGCTCTGGATCGGCGAGAGCAACAGCAGGAATTCGTCGCCCGAGATGCGCGACAGCACGTCGGATTCGCGCAAGTCGCGGCCGAGCCGCTTCGACAGCTCGACCAGCAGCGCGTCGCCAACGGCGTGACCGTAATAGTCGTTGATGTGCTTGAAATTGTCGACGTCGAGGAAGGCCAGGGCGAAGCGCTCACCGGCGCGATCCTGCGCGAGCAGGCTGTTGGCACGATGCTCGATCACGCGGCGCGAGGGCAGGCCGGTCAGCTCGTCGAAATAGGCCGAGCGAAACAGCTGGTCCTCGAAATTCTTCTGCTCGGTGATGTCGGCGGAGGACGAGATCAAGAGCTCGCGGCCGGCGAGCTGGACCGGCCGATGGGTGGTCAGCAGCACCTGGCGCGCGGCGCCGTCCTGGAGCGCTTCTTCGGAGGTGACCGGCTGCCCGGCCCTCAGTGCGCGCTCGCAGGCCGCGCGGCGCTGTGCGAGATCAGGCGACGGACGACTGCCGTCCATGCCGAGCTGGGCGGCCGCGACATCGTTAACCAGGAGAAGTTTGCCTTGCGCGTCCTGCACGGTCAGGCCGGCAGGCAGCATTCTAACGATTTCCTTGAGAAATCCGAGCTCGGCTTCACTCGCGCCGTTATATGCATTGTCGTTCATAGAAGTCATGAATCTTGTTGTTTCAGCGCGCGTTTGCAATGGACGCGATCATGCGCAGTTCCCTCTTAGGTTTGGTTAAGGGGTCCGCAGAAATACTGGGGTGTTTTGGGAGAAACCTGTGGCGTTGCGAGGTGCGCCGCCGATCGTCATTAACAGAAAGTCAATGGCGCTTGCGAAAGCGCGAGGGTCGTGCGCTGTTCTCTTTCGTTTGGACAGATGCAAGCCGTCGTCGACACCTCTGCCGTAGGGAGAGGTGATCCTCATCACTCGTTCTTGGGAATGCGACATTGCATGATGCAATGCAGCCCGGTCTTCAAATACGAGACCTCGGTCTTGCCGTCGAAGGCGGAGAGCGCCGACTTCAAGAGGTTGGTGCCGAAGCCGGGCTCCGAGATTTTGTCGATGCTTGGACCCCCGGTTTCGTCCCACGTGACGGTCAGGCGATCGTCACTGACGGTCCATGACACCTGCAGCAATCCGCGTGGTGAGGAGAACGCGCCGTATTTTCCGGCGTTGGTGGCGAGTTCGTGAAACATCAGTGACAGCGTCACCGCAAGCTTCGGCGCCAGGAACAGCCGGTCGCCGTTGAGCGTGAAGCGGACGTGGCCGTAAGGGCCGAGCTCGGAAATCAGGAGGTCGCGGATGTCGCAGCCGGCCTTGTCGATCCGCGAGATCAGGTCGTCGGTCGCGGCTAGCGACCGCAGCCGCGGGTCGATCCGGGCCCAGACCTGCGGCTGGTCGTGCAGCACCTGGTGCAGCACGGCGTGCACCGTCGACAGCTTGTTCTTCAGCCGGTGCTGGAGCTCGTCGACCAGGATCTTGCGATAGTCCTCCTCCTCGATCAGGCGCCTGGAGATCCGGCGCTGCTCCGCCAGCATCGTGCGATAGTGCTCGACGCCCCAGATGGTCAGCGCGGAGACGCCCCAATAGAGTGTCAGCAGGGCGAACCGCGCGCGATCGGCAAACGCATCGCCGAAATTCACGACGACGCCGAGCACGCCGCCGACCAGCGCCGTCACCACGCCGATCCGAATGCCTCCGAAGGCGGCGGCAAAGAACACGGCCGGAAAGTACGGGGTGAAGTAGACGTCGGGTCGGACATGCGCGAGGCCCCAGCGTGCCAAGGTCGCAACCAGCAGGCAGGCCACCGCGAACGCAATGCTCAGGCCGAGCGACGGCGGTGCCACGCCTTGCCAGCCCTTGCGGAATTCGGCGATCAGCTTCCCCATGCGCAGCCCGGTTGCGATAGAAGTCCGAAAATCGAGAGACGGGACATGATGTTACGCATCTCGCATGCGCAAGCAAAGCTTGGCTTGTCGGGAGCCGGCAGGAATAGTGATTGTTGCGGCGCCGATTGTCGTCGTGACGTCATCGATCGGTGTCCGCCATTTGGCTTCAAATCATTCGAAAACAGGGACATTCCATGGGCAGGCTCGACGGCAAGGTTGCGGTGATCACGGGTGCGACGAGCGGGATCGGATTGCGTACCGCGGAAGTCTTCGTTGCCGAAGGTGCCAAAATTGTGATCGTGGGCCGCCGTATACCGGAAGGCGAGGCGCTGGCGAAGCAGCTCGGCGCTTCCTGCGTTTGTGCCAGACGGATGTGACCGTCGAAGTGCAGATGCAGGCGCTTCGCAGGGTGGGCAAAGGCGCTCTCTTCGCGCGCCGTGCCCACCATCGATGTTCAAATGTGGGGAGGTATGGCGGGCACGCTTACGCTTTGCCCACCCGACGAGACCGGGTTTCCGTCATTGCGAGGAGCTCGCGACAAAATTGCGTAGCAATTTTGCGCTGATGCGACGAAGCAATCCAGAATCCCTCTGCGGAAAGATTCTGGATCGCTTCGCTTCGCTCGCAACGACGGCCGTGGCTAAACCGCCTTCACCCGTACCCTTAACCCATCCTTTGGCTTGGGGATCGGCCACATCTGCCAGTCCGGCTTGTAGCCGGGCTCCAGCGACACCTCGATGTTCTGCAGGAAGTGCCGGGCAAAGCATTTCGCCTGCATGTAGGCGAAGTGCAGGCCGAGGCACATATGTGCGCCGCCGCCGAACGGCACCCAGGCGAAGCGGTGACGGTTGCGCTGGGCTTCCTCGGTGAAGCGCAAGGGATCGAAGCGATCCGGCTCCGGCCAGATGTCCTTCATATGGTGCGTAAAGAGCGGATTGACGCCGACCGCGGTGCCGGCGGGGATGGTGTAGCCCTTGAAGGTGAAATCGCGCATCGCGCGGCGCGGCATCGAGGGCACCGGCGGCTTGATCCGCAGCGCTTCCTTGAAGGCCATCTCCGTCAACGGCATCTTTTCGAGATCATCGAAGCTGCTCGGCGCCCCCGGAGAGAGCCCGAGCGCGAGAACTTCCGCGCGCAGCCTGCTCTGCCAGTCCGGATTGGCAGCGAGCTCGCCGATAAAGGACGTTAGCGAGGATGTCAGCGTGTCGTGCGCCGCCATCATCAGGAAGCTCATGTGGTCGATGACGTCCTGGTCGGACAGGAGCGCGCCGTCCTCATGGGTGGCGCGGCAGAGCTGCGAGAACAGATCGTCGCCGCCTTGATTGCCGCGGCGCAGCGGGATCTGCTCGCGGAAATAGGCGATGATACGTTTGCGCCCCCTCACGCCGGCCGCCATCTGCGTGCCGGGCAGGGGACGGCGGATCGGGGCGACCGCAGCGGCGACCATATCGACGAAGGCGCGGTTGATCTCGTCGACCTCGGGCCCGATGCCGGCGCCGAGAAAGGACGTCGCGGCCAGATCCAGCGTGAGCTGCTTCATCGCCGGATAAAGCTGGATCTCGCCCGGATTTGCCTTCCACTGCGCCACCCGTGCCGAAATGCCGCGGTCGAGATCGCTGAGATAGGACTTCATCGGTCCCGATTTGAAGGCGACCGAGAGCGCCTTGCGATGCAGCCGGTGCTCGTCGAAATCCAGCAGCATCAATCCGCGCGGAAACAACAGGCCGAGCACCTTGCTCCAGCCATGGGTCGACGAAAACAGCTTTTGCTGGTCGAACAGCACCAGCTCATTCGCTTCCGGGCCGAGCAGCACGATGTTGGTTTCGCCGAAAATGTGGGTGCGATAGACGAGCCCGTATTTGGCGCCGTTCCGCTCGATATGTCCCTTGGGGTCGGCGAGCACCTTGAGGGTCATGCCGACGATCGGCCAGCCTTCGTCGCCGGGGATATGCGTCAGCTCGTTGCGCCTGGGTGCGGTGTACCCAAGTGCAGGCGAGGCCACATTCTGCATCGACATGACGAATGCTCCGGTTGGCTGACCGACGGGAATCGCGCGACCGCGGCAATCATACGGCCCGCGCCGAGCTGTCCAGGTCAGCATAGCACAGGCCGGGATGTCCTGCTCGTGAACGTCGTTACGCGCGTAACGCCGAAAGCTACCGCTTGGCCGCTTCCTTCTGCAGATCCGGCGCGTTGACGGCGGGAATGGCGACGCGACCGGGACCGGTCACCTTCAGCGCCTCGGCGGCTTTCTCGTTCTGCATGATCTTGGCCATCACGGCCTGACTGGCGCGCTCGAAAATTGCGCGGTTCTCGATCACGAATTTTTGCGACCTGCGCAGGCCGTCGATGTAGCCGTTGATCTCCGGCACGACATAGCGCGCCACCATGTCCCAGCTCCGGCGCGTGGCGTCCGGATTGGCCCAGTCGTGCACGAAGCCGATGATGGCGCCGACGCCGCCGGACACTTCCATCACGTTCTTGATGGTTTTGACGAGATCGTCGGGGGTGCCGATGGTGGACGCCGCGCCTTCGACGAAGGCGGTCTTGTCCACGGCCTCGTCGGGCGAGGCGAACGCGGTGAGGCCCGGCCGCTGCAGCGTGCCGACGTTATATTCGTTGTGCCAGCGCATCAGCCCGGCTCCCGCTTCCTTGCGCGCCTGCTCGCGGCTTTCGGCGATGTGGAAGGTGAGGAGCACGCGCCAGTCGGCGCGGTTGACCGTGGTGCCGTGCTTCCTGGCGGCGTCCTCGGCGAATTGCCACTGCTGCTGCAGCGACATCAGGCCCTGCGTCGTCATCGAGCCCAGCGAAATGATGCCGATGCCGTATTTGCCGGCGAGCGTCATGCCCGACGGCGATATCTGCGAGGCCACCACGAACGGCATCTCCTCCTGCAGCGGCAGGATCTGCAGCGCGGCGTCGTTCATGGTGAACCAGTCGCTCTTGGCGGTGACGCGCTCGCCGTTGAACAGCCGGCGGATCACGGCGATCGCCTCGTCCTGGCGGTCGCGCTGCGTCATCGGGTCGATGCCGAGCGTGTGCGCGTCCGACGCCAGCGCGCCGGGGCCGGAGCCGAAGATGGCGCGGCCGCCGGTCATGTGGTCGAGCTGCACCATGCGCTGGGCCACGTTGAAGGGATGGTGATAGGGCAGCGACACCACGCCGGTGCCGAGCTTGATCCGCTTGGTGCGTTCGCCGGCGGCGGCCAGAAACATCTCGGGCGAGGCGATCATCTCCCAGCCGGAGGAGTGATGCTCGCCGCACCAGAACTCGTCATAGCCGAGCGCGTCGAGCTGCTCGACCAGGTCGAGATCGCGCCGGAACTGAAGCATCGGATGCTCGCCGATCGGGTGATGCGGGGCAAGAAAGGCTCCGAATTTCAGGCGCGCCATGGCGTTCTCTCCGGCTGTCATTTTCTGTTTGTTAGGTAGGCGTGAGGCTACGTGGGCGATGCCGCGAACGCAATCGCGCGATGTCCCGTGCAGCGGAATGCAGGCATGCGTTGAGTCGCTACCGCGGCTGTGTTCGAGCACCTCGAAGTCCTACCTCTGAGGTAATCGCGGGGATGACGCCGATCTGCGAGCATCGGGCGCAGATAAATCTCCGAACGCTCGCGCGAAAATGCATCAAGCCGTCACGAAGCCTGTCGATTCGACCCGCCGCTGGTGGGTGCTGGCGATCGTCGTCGCCGCGCAGTTCATGTTCGGCGTCGACGCCTTCATCGTGAACGTCGCGATTCCCACCATTGCGGTCGACCTGCATGCGACGCCGGCACAGATCGAATCCGTCATCGCGATCTATCTGATCGCCTATGCCACCCTGGTCGTCACCGGCGGCCGCCTCGGCGACATCCATGGCACGAAGAACGTCTTCCTGGCCGGCGTGCTCGGATTCACCGCGACCTCGCTGTGGTGCGGGCTGGCGCTTTCAGGCACGGAACTGATCGTCGCCCGGCTGGCGCAGGGCGCGACCGCCGCGCTGATGGTGCCGCAGGTGTTGGCCACGCTGCATCTGCTCTTCACCGACGAACAGCGCAGCCGCGCCTTCGGCATCTACGGCATCGTGCTCGGGCTTGCCGGCGCCGCGGGCTTTTTGCTCGGTGGCCTGCTGGTGACGATCGACCCTGCGCATACCGGCTGGCGCTCGGTGTTTTTCGTCAACGTGCCCTGCGGCCTCGTCATCGCCGCGGCCGCATGGCGCATCATGCCGTCGGCGCCGCGTCGGGCCGGCACCAGCCTCGACATCAAGGGCAGCCTGGTGCTGTTCGCAGGGCTGCTGTGCCTGATCGGCCCGCTGCTGTTCGGCCACGATGTCGGCTGGGCGCCGTGGCTGTGGGCGGTGATGCTGGGCGGCGGTGCGATCCTCGCAGGATTCCTCAAGCTCGAGCACGTTGTTGCGCGCGCGGGCATGCCGCTGATTGATCTGACGCTGCTGGCGGACGCCGCTTTCCTGCGCGGGCTCGGTGCGGCCCTCTTTTTCTTCGTCGCCAATCTCTCGTTCTATCTGGTGATGACGCTGTTCATGCAGGGCGGCCTGAAGATTCCGCCGCTCGCCGCCGGCCTTGCCTTCCTTCCGCTCGCGCTCGCTTTCGTGGCGGCCTCGCGCCACAGCGGCGCGCGCGCAAGGCATCGCGGCACCAAAGTGCTGATCGAAGGCTGCGCGCTGCAGATCGCGGGCCTCGCCGCGCTCGCGCTTCTCGCAGTCTTGATCGACGCGCCGACGCCGGTCGCGCTCGCGCTCATCATGATCGTCTTCGGCTACGGCCAGGGGCTGGTGATGGCGCCGCTCTCGGGCGCGGTGCTCTCGACAGTCAAACCCGTCGCGGCCGGCGCGGCGTCGGGCATGTACGGCACCATTGCGCAGATCGGAAATGCGGCCGGAGTGGCCGCAATCGGCGCAGTGTTCTTCGCGGTCGACGCGTTGCAATCACCGCGCGCAGGTTTTCTCGCCTCACTCGCGCTGTTCGCGGCGTTAATCATGATCTGCGCCGCATTCCTGACGTGGATGCGCCGCGCATCTGCACGAAGTTGAGGCACTGCGGTTAATACGTGCGGATTCCTGCGGATTTTTGCGGGGATTCCGCGTGGTTTCCCTGATGTCGACAGCACACGGTCTTTTCATTTTGCACTGCAGCAACTATCTGGTCTGGGTAAACGTTGAAAGACGCCCACCAGGAATTTGCCGTGTCGTTAGCCCGTAATGTCGACCTCTTGAGACATCTGCCAAGGATGGATGGTCTGCGCTTGCCCGACTTTGGCGCGAGCGCCGATGCCTCCAGTCCGTTGGAGGAAGTCACCGGCTTCGGCGACAATCCCGGCAGTCTTCGCATGTTCGCGTTCGTGCCGGCGCAATTGCAGAAGCCGCGCGCGCTCGTCGTCGTCCTGCACGGCTGCGGCCAGACGGCAGCGAGCTACGACCTCGGCGCCGGCTGGTCGACGCTCGCACGTCACTATGGCTTTGCGCTGATGATGCCCGAGCAACAGCGCAGCAACAACGGCAACACCTGCTTCAACTGGTTCAATCCCGAAGATACCGCGCGGGACAGCGGCGAGGCGCGATCGATCCGCGAGATGATCGCGCATATGGTTCAGGCCCACCGCATCGATCCCAGGCGCGTCTTCATCACCGGCCTGTCCGCCGGCGGCGGCATGGCCTCGGTGATGCTCGCGACTTATCCGGAGGTGTTCTCTGCCGGCGCGATCATCGCAGGCCTTCCCTACGGCATCGCGTCGAATCTGCGCGAGGCGCTGGACGGCATGTTTCATTCCCCGGCGCGGCCCGAGCGTGAGCTCGGCGATTTCGTGCGGCGGGCTTCCAATCATCGCGGGCCCTGGCCGAAGATTTCGGTGTGGCACGGCAGCGCCGACCGCACCGTCAATCCCGGCAATGCCAACGAGATCATCAAGCAGTGGCTCGATTTGCACGATCTGCCGATGACGCCGATGGCCGAGACCAATGTCGACGGCTACCCGCGCCAGGCCTGGTGGAATAAGGACGGCGAGACGCTGGTCGAATCCTATGCCATCACCGGCATGGCCCACGGCACCCCGCTGGGGCTCGCCGATAACGACCAGCGCTACGGCCTCGAAGGCGCGTTCCTGATCGAGGCCGGCATTTCATCGTCCTATCACATCGCGAAGTTCTTTGGTCTGACCGGATGGATTCCGGATGCGGCCAGGAAGACGGCGGAGGCAAAGCCAGCGCCCGCGCGCTCGCCCGCCCCGCATCTCGCCCGCTCGATCCGCGCCGCGGTCGCCGACGAACAGGCCGAGCCGAAGCGCGAGGAATCCCGCGGCTTCGATCTCGGCCAGATCATCACGCGCGCGCTGACCGCTGCCGGCCTGATGAAGTAGTCCCGACCCCAACTGTCGTCCCGGACAAGCGCGCCTGAAGCGCGCGCCGATCCGGGACCCATAACCACAGGACAAAGTTGGGCGCGAAGTCGCAACTCCGAGTCCCCGTAACCACGGCTTCCTGTGGTTATGGGTCCCGGATCTGGGCTTACGCTTGTCCGGGACGACAGCTGGGTTTGTGGCGACGCTCCCGCGTCGATCTCGACCAAATCTACCCCGTGTGATCGATCATCTCGATCGGCGTTGCCGTCACGTCAGGTGTGAAGCGGTTTTCCGATCAGATCATGCGCAAGCAATAAAACCTACATCTCGCCGGTGATGAACGGATTGGTCATTCGCTCCTGGCCGATGCTCGAGCCGGCGCCGTGACCGCAGATGAAGCCGACGTCGTCGCCGAGCGGCAGCAGTTTTGTCATGATCGAGTTGATCAGCGTGGCGTGACTGCCGCCGGGCAGGTCGGTGCGCCCGACCGAGCCGGCGAACAGGACGTCGCCGACATGGGCAAAGCGCAGATCCCCGTTGAAGAACACCACGCTGCCGGGTGAATGGCCCGGGCAATGGAAAATGTCGAACGTCAATCCGCCGATCGATACGCTGTCGCCCTCGTCGAGCCAGCGGTCCGGCTCGAAATTGCGCACCCCCGTCATGCCGAAGCGCGCGCCGCTCTCGACGACGTTGTCGAGGAGGAATTTGTCCGCGGCATGCGGGCCCTCGATCGGCACCTTCAGCGCATCGCGCAACTCGGCCGCGCCGCCGACATGGTCGATATGGCCATGGGTCAGCCAGATTTTCTCGACGGTGACGCCGGTCTGCTTGATCGCCTCAAGGATCTTCGGCACGTCGCCGCCGGGGTCGATCACCACGGCCTTCTTGCCGGGCTCGTCCCAGATGATGGTGCAGTTCTGCTCGAACAGTGTCACCGGGACGATGATCGCGCCGGCCTTGGATTGTTGGGTGTCATTTTGCTCGGTCATGGGGCTCACAATGCCGATTTTTGCTGCGCCGCCAAGCAAAAATAGTCGCGAGCGGCGCCGGGGAACAGGTACGCCCGCCATCACACGGCCGTCCCAATTTGCGTGGCTGTTTGAACCGGGGCGTTGCTTCCGCGTTCTCTCGCGCGAGGCACAGATTTCCGGGTGGGTTTTCCGACATGGCGCAGGGCGGCGAGAACTGGTGGCGCGACGGCATCTTCTATCAGATCTATCCGCGCTCGTTTCAGGACGGTGACAGCGACGGCGTCGGGGATCTCGCCGGCATTTTTCGGCGGCTGCCTTATGTGAAATCGCTCGGCGTCGACGCGATCTGGCTGTCGCCGATCTTCCCCTCGCCAATGGCCGATTTCGGCTATGACATCTCCGACTATACCGGCATCGATCCGCTGTTCGGCACGATGGCGGATTTCGATGCGCTGCTCGCGGCCGCGCATGACAATGACCTGAAGCTGATCCTCGATCTCGTGCCGAACCACACCTCCGACCAGCATCCCTGGTTCATCGAAAGCCGCTCCTCGCGCGACAACCCGAAGCGAGACTGGTACATCTGGCGTGATCCGGCCCCCGATGGCAGCGTGCCGAACAACTGGCTGTCCGAGTTCGGCGGCAGCGCATGGCAAATCGATGCCGCGACCGGTGAATATTACTACCATGCCTTCCTCGCCCAGCAGCCGGACCTCAACTGGCGCAATCCGGAGGTCCGCGCCGCGATCTACGACGTGATGCGGTTCTGGCTGGAGAAGGGCGTCGACGGCTTTCGCGTCGACGTGATCTGGCACCTGATCAAGGATTCCGAGTTTCGCGACAATCCGCCGAACCCGCATTATGTCGAGGGCCGGCCGCCGAACGAGAGTATCCTCACCCAATATTCCACCGACCAGCCGGAGGTGTTCGACGTCATCGCCGAGATGCGGCGCGTCATCGATGCCTATCCGGCCCGCGTGCTGATCGGCGAGGTCTATCTGCCGCTGCATCGCCTCATGGCCTATTACGGCAACGACCTCACCGGCGCGCAGATGCCGTTCAATTTCGCGCTGCTCTCGACCTTCTGGAGCGCGCGCTCGATCGAGAAGATCATCGACGACTACGAGAAGGCGCTGCCGACGGGCGCGTGGCCGAACTGGGTGCTCGGCAATCACGATCGCCCGCGCGTCGCCAGCCGGGTCGGGCCGGAGCAGGCCCGCGTCGCGGCCATGCTACTCCTGACCTTGCGCGGCACGCCGACGCTCTATTACGGTGACGAGATCGGCATGCATCAGCTCGCGATCGCGCCTGCGGATGTCCGCGATCCCTTCGAGAAGAACGTCCCCGGCATCGGGGTGGGCCGCGACGGCTGCCGCACGCCGATGCAGTGGGACTCTTCAGGCTTCGGCGGCTTCTCGGACGTCAAGCCGTGGCTGCCGCTGCCGGAGGATCATATCCACGAGAACGTCGTCAATCTCGACGCCGACACGCGCTCGATCCTCAGCCTGTACAAGCGCCTGATCGCGTTGCGGAAGGCATGTCCGCCGCTGGTGTCAGGCGATTATCATCCGATCGCCGCGCAAGGCGATCTCCTGATCTATCGCCGTGGGGCCGAGGGCAGGGCGGTCATCGTCGTGCTGAATCTCGGGCCTGAACCGATCGCGGTCACCACCAGCGCGATCCGATTCGGCAGCGAGATATTGCTCTCGACATTTCTGGATCGCGAGGGGGAGCAGCTGGAAGGCGTGCTGGATCTGCGAGGGAATGAGGGCGTGGTGGTGGCGGCTAACGTCCACGGTTCTTCCCCCGTGTCGTAGTCCCGTCGATATCACTCCGCTTCAGCAGATAATCCAGCCCGCCGACCCGGTACCAGCGATAGCCATAGGGCTCGAGCACGACGCGATGCTGGCCGCGCTTGTCGGCGTGGCTGTGGTCCTCCGCGAGCAGATTGATCAGGTGCTCGCCGGCATCATCAGGCAGCCCTGCCGAAAACGCCGTCTCACGCGGCTTCTCGTCGAGGTTATGCACGAACAGCACCGAATTGTTGCGCCAGTCATAGCGCATGATGAAGACGGCGGGATCGCGCGTCGCGATGATCGCAAAGTCGCCCCAGCCGATCTCCGGCACCTCCTTGCGCATGCGGACGATGCGCTCGGTCCAGTTCAGCATCGAATTCGGATCGCGCCGCTGTTTGGCGACGTTGACGTGCTCGTAGCCGTAAGGACCCTTGTCGATGACGGGGTTCGCCGGCTTGTCGCTCTTGGTGAAGCCGCCCTGCGGCTCGGTCGACCATTGCATCGGCGTGCGCGCGCATTTGCGCTCGGGCAGCGCCAGATTGTCGCCCATCGCGATCTCGTCGCCATAGCGGATCACGGGAGTTCCCGGCAGCGTACACATCAGGCTGTAGGCAAGCTCCAGCCGCCTGCGGTCGCCGCCCAGCATCGGCGCAAGCCGTCGCCGAATGCCGCGATCGTAAAGCTGCATGTCCTTGTCGGGGCCGAACGATTTGAACACGGTGTCGCGCTGCGCCTTGGTCAGCCGTCCCAGGTCCAGCTCGTCGTGATTGCGCAGGAACAGGCCCCATTGCGCCGAAGCCGGTCGCGACTTCGTCGCTTTCAGCGCCTCGGCCAGCGGTCGCGAGTCGCCGGAAGCGAGCGCATAGAACAGATGCTGGTTGACGTGAAAATTGAACATCATGTGCATGCGGTCGGCATCCTTGCCGAAATACTCCATGTCCGTTTCCGGCAGCACATTGGCTTCGGCCAGGATGATGGCGTCGCCTTCCCGCCATTGCAGGAATTCGCGGTAAGCGCGCAGCATGTCATATTGCTCGACCGGCTTGGTCACCTTCGCGCCCTTGGTGGCGATCACGAAAGGCACGGCGTCCATGCGAAAGCCGGAGACGCCGAGCTGGATCCAGAATCCCATGATCTTCAGGATCTCCGCCTGCACGTGCGGATTCGAGGTGTTGAGATCGGGCTGGAAATCGTAGAAGCGGTGGAAGAACCAGGCGCCGGCGTCCTTGTCGCGCGTCCAGGTCGATTTCTGAACGCCGGGAAACACCATGCCCTTGTTGGCGTTGGCCGGCCTCTTGTCGGACCAGACATACCAGTCGCGATAGGGCGAACTCTTGTCGCGCCGCGCCTCCTTGAACCAGTGATGCTGGTCGGAGGTGTGGTTGACGACGAGATCGATGATGATTCGGATGCCGCGCTGCTTGCAGCCATGGGCAAACTCGACGAAATCGCCGAGCGTGCCGTAGCGGGAATCGACGCTGTAATAGTCGGCGATGTCGTAACCGTCATCGCGGCCCGGCGAAGTCTGGAACGGCATCAGCCAGATCGTGGTGATGCCGAGCCCGTGCAGATAATCGAGCCGCCGTAACAGCCCCTTGAAATCGCCGACACCGTCGCCGTCGGCATCCATGTAGGTGCCGACGGACAGGCAATAGATGATGGCGTTCTTGTACCAGAGATCGTCGATCATATCGGGCCAGCCCTCTTCGGTCCGCCCGCGACCGTCGGCGGTTGCGTGATAAGTGCGAGGGGGACGGGAGGTTCCGCGCCTCGGTGTGGGGGGGGGGGGGGGGCGCCCCCCCCCCCCCCCCCCCCCCCCCCCCCCCCCCCCCCACCGAGAATGGAATCGGCTACACTCCCCCCATGGACAACGCCCGCAACATCGCCCTCGTGCCGCCGCCGGACCGCCGTCAATCCGAGACGGCGCTCGCGATCGCGCGCGGCACGGCGCGGCTGTTACGCTCGCTTGGGTTCACTTGCATCAGCGAGTTACCGCTGCCGTCGGGCCGGCGCGCTGATCTCGTGGCGCTGAACGAGCGCGGCGAGATCTGGATCGTCGAGATCAAATCGTCGGTGGAAGATCTGCGTGCCGATCAGAAATGGCACGAATACCGCGCCCATTGCGACCGGCTGTTCTTCGCCTTCACGCAGGACCTGCCGTGCGAGATTTTCCCCGAAGGCACCGGCCTGATCATCGCCGACGCCTATGGCGCGCACATGCATTGCGAAGCGCCCGAGCACAAGATCGCAGCCGCCACGCGCAAGCAGATGACGGTGCGGTTTGGCATGGCGGCCGGCTTGCGGATCAACCGCCTGGTCGATCCGCAGGGGCATGCGGATTTCTGGGAGTAGAATGGTCTCGTGTCCCGGACAAGCTGCAACGCCGCTTGGCGTTGCGGCGCAGATCCGGGACCCATATGTGGTTCAAGCTGAGGTATGGGCCCCGGCTCTGCAGCGCACCACTTCGTGCTGCGCAGCGTCCGGGGCACGACTGCCGTAGGGTGGGCAAAGCGTGCCCACCATTCAAGCCAATCAAGATTGAAGTAGAGATGGTGGGCACGGCGCTTTGCGCCTTTGCCCACCCTACGAGACGTCAGCGCGGGGCGCGCTTGGCCAGAATCCGCTGCAGCGTCCGCCGGTGCATGTTGAGCCTCCGCGCCGTCTCCGAGACGTTGCGGTTGCACATTTCGTAGATGCGCTGGATGTGCTCCCAGCGCACGCGGTCGGCCGACATCGGGTTCGCCGGCAACTCGGATTTGTCCGTGCTGGTCGAGAGCAATGCAGCGGCGACGTCGTCGGCATCCGCGGGCTTCGAGAGATAATCGATCGCGCCCATCTTCACCGCGGTGACGGCGGTGGCGATGTTGCCATAGCCGGTCAGCACGATGGCGCGGGCTTCGGGGCGCTTCTTCTTCAGCGCGGAGACGACGTCGAGACCGTTGCCGTCACCGAGGCGAAGATCGACGACGGCGAAGGCCGGTGCGGACTTGCCGATCTGCGCGAGACCATCGGAGACCGTGTCGCATGACGTCACCGCAAAGCCGCGTGTCTCCATGGCGCGCGACAGGCGCTCCAGGAACGGCTTGTCGTCCTCCACGATGAGAAGCGAGCGGTCGGCCTGTTCGTTCAGTTCGGCGATGGCGTTCAAGGTTTTGTCCTCTCTCCTGCGCACCTACATATGGCCTCGCAATCGGGCGGTGCCAAGGCCCACAATACGAGGCCGCCAATAGTCGATCGGCCCTTACGTGCGACGCAAGGTCGCGCCCTATCCTATTGTTTCCTCGAAGCTCTCGATAGTCTCAAAACGTTCCCGCGGCCACGCGATCTGCACCACTGCACCGTGGTCCGGGAAGATCCGATTGGTAAACGAGACCTTGGCACCGGTGCGCTCAAGCAGCGTGCGGGCGATGAACACGCCGAGCCCCAGCCCGCCGCCGGCATCCTGGGTGCGCCGCCGCGACAAATAAGGCTCGCCGATCCGGTTCATGAGATCGGGCGGAATGCCGGGGCCGTCGTCGGAGATCACGATCTCGATGGTCTCATTGTTCCACCACGCGTTCACCTCCACGGTGGAGTTGGCGAAATCGACCGCGTTCTCGATGATGTTGCCGACGCCATAGAGCACCGCCGGATTGCGCGATCCGACCGGCTCGGCTGCAGCCGCCACTGCGATCCGCACCTTGATGTCGATGCCGAAATCGCGGTGCGGTGCCACCACCTCTTCGATCAGTTCCGACAGCTTCATGCGGTCGAACGGTGCGCCGGTGGAGGAGAGCTGGGTGATTTTGCTCAGAATGTCGCGGCAGCGTTGCGTCTGCTCGCGCAGTGTCTTCAGATCGGCGGCAAAAACCGGGTCCGTCACGGTCTTTTCCAGTTCGCGCGAGATCAGGAAGATGGTCGCAAGCGGCGTGCCGAGCTCGTGCGCGGCGGCCGCGGCCAATCCGTCGAGCTGGGTCAGATGCTGCTCGTGCGTCAGCACCAGCTCGGTCGCGGCGAGGGCGTCGGCGAGCTTGCGCGCCTCCTCGGTGACCTGAAACGAGTAGAGGCTGGTGACGCCGATCGCGAGCACGATCGAAAGCCAGACGCCGAACAGATAGATCGGCGGCAGCACCACGGGATCCTCGGAGTCCCATGGCAGCGGGAAATGAAAGAAGAACAGGATCGAGGCACACGCCACGGCCAGCAGGCCGAGAGCGAAAGTGAGCCGGGCTGGCAGCGCGGTGGCAGAAATCAGGACCGGTGCGAGAAACAGGAACGAGAACGGGTTCTGCAATCCGCCGGTGAAGAACAGCAATCCTGCCAGTTCCACGATGTTCAATGCCAATAGCCCGGCCGCGTGAAGCGGCTTCAGCCGCTGCATCGGGTTGGCCACGGTTTGCAGAGCCAGATTGAGCGCAGCCGACAGGGCGATGATGCTGACGCAGGGCACAATGGCGACATCGAACTCCAGCCCCTGCGCCACGACGAAGATTGCAGCGAGCTGGCCCAGCACGGCGAGCCAGCGCAGCCGCAGGATGGTGTCCAGGCGGATGTGTCGTTGCGAAGGGCGGAAGTCGGAAGCGGCGGTCTCGGTCATGACAGGCCAATCTAGCGGTGCGCGTGTCCGATCACAAACACGCTGGCCCACTGATTCCAACGAGTTACAAGCCTTCGGAGCTACAAGCCTTCGGAGTTACAGGCCTTGCACTCCACCGCGCAATGGCGGAAGAACGCCTTTAGCATGACTGAGAACTCGAAGGCTTCAAGTCGGCCGACTGTCGCGGATGGCACTTTGTCCGCGGCCATCGAGGTCGATCGCCTCGTCAAGCTCTACAAGCAGACCCGCGCGGTGGACGGCATCTCCTTTACACTTCCCCGCGGCAGCATCACCGGGCTTCTGGGCGGCAACGGCGCCGGCAAGACCACCACCATCGCGATGATCATGGGGCTGGTGCTGCCGACCTCCGGCCGTGTCCGCGTGCTCGGGCACCGGATGCCGGAGCAAAGCGCCGAGGTGCTGGGGCGGATGAACTTCGAAAGCCCCTATGTCGACATGCCGATGCGGCTCACGGTGCGGCAGAACCTCACTATTTTCGGCAAGCTCTATGCGGTCGAAAACCTCGCCGACCGAATCGCAAGGCTGGCCGACGAGCTCGATCTCAACGACTTCATCGACCGCGCCAACGGCAAGCTCTCGGCCGGGCAGAAGACCCGCGTCGCGCTGGCGAAGGCGCTGATCAACCAGCCCGAGCTGTTGCTGCTGGACGAGCCGACCGCCTCGCTCGACCCTGACACGGCCGACTGGGTGCGGGCGCATCTGGAGCGCTATCGCAACGAAAACAACGCCACCATCCTGCTGGCGTCACACAACATGCTCGAGGTCGAGCGGCTCTGCGACCGCGTCATCATCATGAAGCGTGGCCGCGTCGAGGACGACGACACGCCCGACGCCATCATGGCCCGCTACAATCGCACCACGCTGGAGGAGGTGTTCCTGGACGTCGCGCGCGGGCGGACCAACGGGGCGAAGGAGGAGGCAAGATGAGCGAGCTTTCCCTGCACCGCGGCATTTCCGTCCAGCGCATCGGCGCGATGATCCTGCGCTACTGGTATCTGTTGATGTCGTCCTGGCCGCGGTTGCTCGAGCTGCTGTACTGGCCGGCGCTGCAGATCATCACCTGGGGCTTTCTTCAGCTCTATATCGCGCAGAACGCCAATTTCTTCGCGCGCGCCGGCGGCACCCTGATCGGCGCCGTCATCCTCTGGGACATCCTGTTCCGCGGCCAGCTCGGCTTCTCCATCTCCTTCCTGGAGGAGATGTGGGCGCGCAACCTCGGCAACCTTATGATGAGCCCGCTGAAGCCGATCGAGTTTCTGCTCTCGCTGATGGTGATGAGCCTGATCCGGCTCGCGATCGGGGTCATCCCGATGACGCTGCTCGCGATTGCGTTCTTTCACTTCAATGTCTACAGCCTCGGCCTGCCGCTGATCGCCTTCTTCTGCAATCTGATCTTCACCAGCTGGTCGGTCGGCATCTTTGTCTCGGGTCTGGTGCTGCGGAACGGCCTTGGCGCCGAGAGCATCGTCTGGACGTTGATGTTCGCGATCATGCCGCTCGCCTGCATCTATTATCCGGTCAGCGTGCTGCCCGCATGGCTGCAAACCATCGCCTGGTCGCTGCCGCCGACCTACGTGTTCGAGGGGATGCGCGCGTTGCTGATCGAGCAGACGTTCCGGGCCGATTTGATGCTGGATGCGTTAGCCATCAATGCAATGCTTCTGATGGCTTCTTTTGGGGCATTCCTTGCCCTTTTGCGCAGCGCCAGGAAGCACGGCTCGCTGCTCGCGGGCGGCGAATAACTCACTTTCCCGTGGATTCAGGCTGAATTAATCGTCTGCGCCACGTAGATGTACGGAACCATGCATTGACGCAATATTACGCATTCGGCAGTATGTTGCGATGCGAAGAAGGATTTGACCATGCCTATTGGTGAGTTTGGCGGCGCACCGCCTCTGGCGAGCGAAGGCAGTCCGGTCCTGACGACGCCGATGTACTGGATGTACGAGATGGCGCAGGCCTCTCTCAATCCGGCACGCGCCGTCACCGACGCGACCAGGCTGCTGTTTCAGAATCCGCTGAATCCCTGGGCGCGCACCGAGGTCGGCAAGTCGGTGGCTGCGGCCTGCGAATTGTTCGAGCGCACCACGCGCCGCTACGGCAAGCCGGAATGGGGCCTCGACGACACCGAGGTCAACGGCATCCGCGTCCCCGTCGAGGTCCGATCGGTCTGGGAAAAGCCGTTCTGCAAGCTGCTCTACTTCGATCGCAAGTTCGCTCGTCCGCTGCGCAGCCCGCAGCCGCGCGTGCTGATCGTGGCGCCGATGTCCGGCCATTACGCGACGCTGCTCCGTGGCACGGTCGAGGCCTTTCTGCCGGCGCATGAGGTCTACATCACCGACTGGGCCGACGCCCGCATGGTGCCCTTGAGCGACGGCCGCTTCGATCTCGACGATTACATCGATTACGTCGTCGAGATGCTGCACGTCCTGGGCGGCAACACCCATGTGCTGGCGGTGTGCCAGCCCTCCGTGCCCGTCGTCGCTGCCGTCTCGATCATGGAAGCGCGTCGCGATCCTTTCGTGCCGACCTCGATGACGCTGATGGGCGGCCCGATCGACACTCGCCGCAACCCGACCGGGGTGAACGATCTCGCGCAGGAGCGCGGCATCGACTGGTTCCGCAACCACGTGATCACGAAGGTGCCGTTCCCGCATCCGGGCATGATGCGCGACGTCTATCCGGGTTTCCTGCAGCTGAACGGGTTCATCAGCATGAACCTCGACCGCCACATGGACGCTCACAAGCGTCTGTTCGCCAACCTGGTGAAGGGCGACGGCGACCTCGTCGACAAGCATCGCGACTTCTACGATGAATATCTCGCGGTCATGGACCTGTCGGCCGAGTATTATCTGCAGACCGTCGATACCGTGTTCGTGAAGCATTCGCTGCCGAAGGGCGAGATGATGCATCGTGGAACTCGCGTCGATCCTTCCAAGGTGACGCGCGTTGCGTTGATGACGGTCGAAGGCGAGAACGACGACATCTCGGGTCTCGGTCAGACCGAAGCGACGCACGGCTTGTGCAGCTCGATTCCGGATCATCGCCGCGTTCATTACGTTCAGAAGGGCGTCGGACATTACGGCGTGTTCAACGGCTCGCGCTTCAAGGCGGAAATCGTGCCGCGCATTCATGATTTCATGGTCTCGGCTGCGAATCCGAGCTCGTTGCGGGCGCTTGCAGCCGAATAAGCGCGCATTTCGGCTTTCCCGCCGAAAATTGAGGGCTTGCCGGGGGCGCCGGCAGGGCCTGGTTCCTGCCAGATTCGAGGTATTTAGGTAGTTTCATAGGAGTGAGTCCTCCCTCATCCTTTGGGGGAGCCACATGCGTCCGGCGGGGGCGAAAAATTGGGGTTCCAACCCCAGTCTGTAGGGTCTCCTGGACGCCAGACCCCTGTATATTGGGCAAATGATTTGTTTTTGCGCCGAGCGCTTTCCGTGGCGGCGGTTATGGCAGAATCCGGGCGAACTCTTGCTCCCTGGACTGACAGACATGGCCACTCGCGCGCTCCTCTATCGGCGGCCCCACGAACCGAAGACCCTCGTCATCACTCATGGATCGCAATTCTTTGCGATTCGGCTCCGCAGGCACCGCCGAGCGCGCCGTTACACGCTGAGAATTCATCCCAGTGACCGCGAAGCGATCCTCACGATCCCGCCGCGCGGCACGCTCGCCGAAGCCAAGGATTTTGCGCAGCGTCACGGTGCGTGGATCGCCGCGCGTCTTGGTCGTTTGCCGAAAGCTGCACCGTTCCAGCCTGGCACAGTGATACCGCTTCGCGGCGTTCCCCATCGCATCGTGCATCGCGCCGGCACGCGCGGGACGGTGTGGACCGAAATTCGCGACAGCGGTGAACGCATTGTCTGCGTCGCCGGCGGCGTCGAGCATGCCGACCGTCGCGTCCATGACTTCCTCAAGCGCGAGGCGCGCCGCGATCTGCAGCGTTCGTCGCAGACCCATGCCGCCGATCTCGGCGTCAAGGTGAAGCGGCTCTCGATCCGCGATCAGTCCAGCCGCTGGGGCTCCTGTACCTCGGCCGGTTCGCTGTCGTTCTCCTGGCGCCTGATCCTCGCGCCGCCCTACGTGCTCGACTACCTCGCCGCGCATGAAGTGGCCCATCTCGTCGAGATGAACCACTCCGCCCGCTTCTGGCGCGTCTGCGGCAAGATATGCCCGTCGATGGAGCGCGCCAAGAAGTGGCTCGACACGTACGGCAACGATCTGCACCGGTACGGGGTCGAGGATTAGGCCGCGCTGCCGGCCCATTCTCTTCGTCATGCCGGACGAGCGCAGCCAAGCGGGGTCCGGGACGACGATGAACAATTGAGAGATCGCAAAAAGAACCGCAGCCGCCCGACCGGGCGACTGCGGTTCTTTTTGCAACCGCCACTTGCGTTAGGGATGTTCAAGACCGACATCGTGCACATCGCTCCCCGAGGCATCACCATGTATTACTCCGAGAATGCTCTGAAAATGCTGGCCGACGACTACGCTGCGCTTGACGGTAAACTTGGCTATCTTCTTGAAAAGTATATCACCCTTACATTGTCGAATCCGCGAGCCTTGGAGTTTGCCCGTCAAGGTGTGCCACGTCGCCTCAAGGTTCTTACCCGCTGCATCAACAACGTGTTCACGCAAATCCCGCCGGAGCGAAGCGAATTGCCATCGCGCGAGGAATTATCGGACGCTACGATCAACATCCAGAGTTTCGTATTCAACGTCTTTGGCGCCATCGACAACTTGGCATGGGTGTGGATGCACCATGCCGGGCAAAAACGATTCGACGGCACGCCGATTCCGGACGGGCATGTCGGCCTTGGCCCCAAGAACTCCAGCGTACGCGCCACGCTCTCAAGGGAATTTCAGGAGTATGTCGCCACGCTCGATAAGTGGTTCGAGCATCTTGCTGATCTTCGCCATGCGCTCGCCCACCGTATCCCCCTCTACATTCCACCCTATGTGATCGAGGAGAAGGATCACGCGGCATACAGGGAACTTGAAACGAAGATGACCGAGGCCGCGACCAAGCACGATTTTGCTGAATACGACCGTCTCGCAGGTGAGCAGATGAAGCTTGGCCGTTTCCGTCCTTGGGTGCAGCATTCGTTTGAGGAAAACGCCAAGCCCGTCGTGTTCCATGCGCAGATGCTTGCCGACTTCAACACGGTCGACGAGCTTGCCCGCAAGATGCTCGACGAACTGATCAAGCCGCGCGGCTGACAAAGCAACTTCGTGCATCCGTGGTCCGCTGGAGGTTCACTTGATACGAAAGCCGTAAGGAGATCTATCTTGATCGCCAATGACGTGAATTTCGCGGAAGGGTAGCGCACCGGCTTTCGTGCGCAGTTCCTCTTCGATAAGGCTCCAGCGTTCCTTGGGCAGAGTGAGCAACGGAGCTTCGATCAGCAGATCATGCCCGGCATACTTGGGGCGGCTCTTCCTACGAAGGCACGCTTTGATGCCGCTTCCGATGGCCGTCAGCGCGCCATCCGATGTGTACATGACGCGTCCTCGCTCCAGCCGCATTTTAAAGAGCGCTTCCGGAGCGTCGTCGGGCAAACCGAGGTGGCCCGGGACTATTCCTTTCGTTTCATTCATCTGTTGGCCAAGCCGCTGTTGCTCCCGCGATTGCGCCACGGTGACCTCCAATCCCTGGGGTGCGGCGGTCGGGGCGCTGCGTAGCCAGCAGTCCGGCACGTCATTATTCAGCTCGAACCGAATCTCACCACGAGCCTTCGTAAATTTGATATGGTGGAGAACAGGCACGATCTCGTCGCGAAGCTTTTTTGCGACACCGCGCTTGGCGCGGTAGTCGGCAAGCTCCGCCTCAGAGCGTGGACCCTCAAAGTAATCTTTGAGCGCTCGCTCGAAGTCATCGAGCGCCATCCACTCCGAGAGCCGGGCATACAGGCGTCCGAGATAGGTGTCTGGGTGGGGCGACATAGTCGAAGCCTATGGGAGCGGTGTACCCGCGGTCACAAATACGTCAGCAGCCGGTGAAACGCGACAAAACGCCCGAACGGCAGTCACTCTAGTATGAGGAAACCCCATATCGCCTAGGTGTCTTCTGCACGTCCAGGAAAGATAAGTTGCTGGACGTCTTTCGTCGAGGGGCATATGGCGACCGACAGAGTTCGGCAGTGCTTTGCGTTTCGCACCGAGAAAATCCTGCCGGGCGACATCCTTCTAAGTACAGGCAAAGGCGCGATCAGCGTGGCCATCAAGTGGGTCGCATGGGCGAATTTCAGTCACGCAGCGATTTGTACCCGCAGCCCGCTCTTCATCGAGGCTGACTTCCTGGGTGTATCCCACATCTCGCTCCAGCGCCTGTTGTTCGCTGAACGAAAGAATGCCCGTGTGCTCCGACTGAAGAAAGAAATTCCCAACCGCTTTGCGCTCGCCGCGGCGTTCCCCATCGCATCGTGCATCGCGCCGGCACGCGCGGGACGGTGTGGACCGAAATTCGCGACAGCGGTGAACGCATTGTCTGCGTCGCCGGCGGCGTCGAGCATGCCGACCGTCGCGTCCATGACTTCCTCAAGCGCGAGGCGCGCCGCGATCTGCAGCGTTCGTCGCAGACCCATGCCGCCGGGCTCGGCGTCAAGGTGAAGCGGCTCTCGATCCGCGATCAGTCCAGCCGCTGGGGCTCCTGTACCTCGGCCGGTTCGCTGTCGTTCTCCTGGCGCCTGATCCTCGCGCCGCCCTACGTGCTCGACTACCTCGCCGCGCATGAAGTGGCCCATCTCGTCGAGATGAACCACTCCGCCCGCTTCTGGCGCGTCTGCGGCAAGATCTGCCCGTCGATGGAGCGCGCCAAGAAGTGGCTCGATACGTACGGCAACGATCTGCACCGATATGGGGTCGAGGATTAGAGCGGGCTGCTAGCTGTCATCGCCCGCCTTGTGCGCACTTGCGCACTGGAGCGGGCGATCCAGTATTCCAGAGGCCGTCGTTGCTAAACCGAGACGCCGCGGCGTACTGGATTCCCCGCCCCCGTGCGCAATTGCGCACTAGGCGGGGAATGACAGCGGAGAGAAGGCAACGTTGTGCGTGTCTCGCGCGAATCTAGCGCCACTTGCGCCGCGCTCCTGATTTCCGCCGATGCATCAACGCCTTCGACCAATCCACCGCGCTTCATGCCGAACCACGCCGGCTACTGTGCATGGGGTTGTTTTCGCGTTTTTTGTCGTGAGGCGACCGAGACCTCCGGCCGAAGCTTATCGATTCCCGCCGAACAGCCGGTCCATCAGCCAGCCATCGAGCCCGGCTGCTGCCTCCGGTCGCGCATTGGCGCGCGCCGGCGGTGGTGAGCGATAACCGCCATTGTTGACCGGCGCCGATGCGGGGCCGGTCACTGCTTGCGTCGGCGGCGACACCTGCGATGAGACCTGCACGAGGTTCGCCGGCCCCCAATTGCTTTGCAGGTTCGGCAGGGCCGCCACCTGCACGCCCTCGTGCGCGGTGCGCATGAAGCGGGTCCAGACTTCTACCGGCAGGCCGCCGCCGGTCGCCTTCCTGGTCGGCGAGTTGTCGTCATTGCCGAGCCAGACGCCGGTGACGAGGTTCGACGTGTAGCCGATGAACCAGGCGTCGCGGTAATCCTGGCTGGTGCCGGTCTTGCCGGCCGCCTGCCAGCCAGGGATCTCGGCCTTCTTGGCCGTGCCGGAGATCAGCGTCTCCCGCATCATCGTGTTCATCATGCCGACATAGCGCGGCTCGATCACCTGGTTGTGCTCGTCGGGCTGCCGCATGTAGAGCAGCTTGCCGTCCAGCGTCCGGATCCGCGTCACCACATGCGGCGCGGCTGCGAAGCCGCCATTGGCGAACGCCGCATAGGCACCGACCAGCTCGACGACAGAGACTTCCGAGGTGCCGAGCGCGATCGAGGCGTTGGGCTCGAGCTTCGAGGAGATGCCGAGCCGGTGCGCCGTGCGCACCACGTTCTTCGGCCCGACCTCGAGGCCGAGGCGGATGGCGACCGTATTGAGCGACATCGCCAGCGCCTGCGTCAGCGTCACCGCGCCGAAATATTCGTGGGTGTAGTTCTCGGGCTTCCAGCCCTTGACCTCGATCGGCGCGTCCTGGCGGACCGTATCGGGCGTCAGGCCCTGCTCCATCGCGGTCAGATAGACGAACGGCTTGAACGAGGAGCCCGGCTGGCGTTTTGCGGTGACTGCGCGGTTGTACTGGCTGTCGGAATAGTTCCGGCCGCCGACCATGGCGCGGACCGCGCCGTCGGGTGTCATCGCCACCAGCGCGCCCTGGCTGACATTGAACTTCACGCTCTTGGCCGCGAGCTCGTCGATGACAGCGGCTTCCGCCGCGGCCTGGAGCTTCGGGTCAATCGTGGTCTCGACCTTGATGCTGTCGTCGATCTGGCCGACGAGGTCGTCCAGCACCTCGCCGATCCAATCGGCGACGTAGTTCACGGTGCCGGCGCCGACCGGCTTCACATTGTAGGAGGGGTGGCCGATCGAAGCCTGGGCCTGCGCTTCGGTGATGAATTTGGCATCCGCCATCGCCGCCAGCACGATCTGCGCGCGCGCTTCCGCGCCTTCGGGATTGCGGTTCGGCGCGAGGCGCGAGGGCGATTTGACCAGGCCGGCCAGCATCGCGGCCTCCGCGATCGTTACGCTCCGGGCCGGCTTGCCGAAATATTTTTGCGCGGCGGCTTCGACGCCGTAGGCGCCGGAGCCGAAATAGACGCGGTTGAGATAGAGCTCCAGGATCTCGTTCTTGGAATGCTTGCGCTCCAGCCAGATCGCGAGCTCCGCCTCCTGCAGCTTGCGCGCCATGGTGCGTTCCTGGGTCAGGAACAGGTTCTTGGCGAGCTGCTGCGTCAGCGTCGAGCCGCCCTGCGACACGCCGCGATGGAGCACGTTGGTGACGAGCGCGCGCAGGATGCCGATCGGATCGATGCCGAAATGCGAATAGAAGCGGCGGTCCTCGATGGCGATGAAGGCCTTGGGCAAATAGGGCGGCAGGTCCTTCAGCGACACATTGGCGCCGGCCATCTCGCCACGCTGCGCCAGCATGCTGCCGTCCATGCCGACGATCTGGATCGTCGGCGGACGTTTGGGAATCTCCAGCGATTGGATCGGCGGCAGGTGGGCGCCGACCCAGATCACGACGCCGATCACGGCGATCACGCCCCACAGGCTCAGCACCGCGCCCCAATAGACGAGGCGGCCGAGGCCCGCGCCGATGGATGATTTCGACCGGCGCCTGGCGCCGCTGCGGCTCGGTTGCGACTTCTGCTCGCGCGGCGGCTCGTCGTCGGACTTGTCGCTCTTGCGCTTGCTGGACGACTTTTTCGGCTTGTCGTTGCCGCCGCCGGGAATGCGATCGGCCGCCGTCAGACGCAGATCGGCGAGCGCCGCGGGCAAGCCGAACAACGGCTCCTTCCGCCCACCCTTTTTCTTTCCCGACCCCATACGCAAACGCCCGGTCATCCCGCCCCGCCGCACGCTAGCGGTCGGGGTTTAAGGCCCCGTTACCCCGGCCTTAACGCCTGATTAGGAGCTGCGGCATTCCCAGGCCGCAGTTCCGCTCATCCCACGGCAGAGCTAGGATCGCGGCCATAACGAAGAGGGAACTCGCATGGGCCACATCGATCCGACCAAGGACGTCTTTGCGCAATTCCGGGACAACGACCGCCCCGGCCCCATTCACATGCTCAACCTCGTGCGCCTGCGCAGAGAGGCGGCGTATCCCGATGGCCGCAAGGCCAGCGGCGCGGAAGCCTATGCGGCCTATGGTCGCGAAAGCGGCCCGGTGTTCGAACGCCTCGGCGGCCGCATCGTCTGGCAGGGCAGGTTCGAGCTGATGCTGATCGGTCCGCAGGACGAGCGCTGGGATCACTGCTTCATTGCCGAATACCCAAGCGTCGCCGCCTTCGTCGAGATGATCCGCGACCCCGTCTATCGCGAGGCGGTCAAGCACCGCCAGGCGGCGGTGGAGGATTCGCGCCTGATCCGGCACGCGGTGCTGCCGGTGGGGAAGAACTTTGGCGAGATACCGAAATAGCTACTGCCATTCCGGGGCGATGCGAAGCATCGAACTATGGTGCGGGCTCCCGCACCGGAGAATCTCGAGATTCCGGGTCTGGCGCTCGCGCGCCATCCCGGAATGACGAGCGGAAACGCCTAACCCGCTGCGCCCGCATCCTCCAGGATCGGGCCGAACAGCTCCCAGCGTTCGCCGTTGAACTTCATCATCTGAAGCTGCTTGTTGACGCGGTAGTCGGTTGGCGAGGTGTTGGCCTTGATGCCGGGCAGCGCGACGTCGCTGGTGACGTCCTTCAGTGAAGCCGCCTGCTTCATGACGTTCTCGCGCGTCAGGTCGTCGCCACACTGCTTCAGGACATGGACCAGGAGCTGGGCGGTGCCATAACCATAAGTGTTGAAGTTCGAATCCTTGTCGCCGTCCGGATAGTACCTGGCCATGAAGTCGAAATACTTCTTCAGACCGGCATCGTCCTTCCAGGTCGGATCCAGCGGCTCCTTGCCGTAGTTGACGCTGATCAGGCCCTTGGCGGCATCGAGGCCTGCGGGCTTCAGCACCGCGCCGACCGAGGTGGCGTTGATGTCGACGATCTGGACCGGATGCCAGCCCATCTCAGCGATCTTCTTGATCGCCTGCGCGGCCTGCTTCGGCGTGGTGGCGCTGAAGAACAGGTCTGCGCCGGCATCCTTGATCTTGAGGATCTGCGAGTCGACCGTGGGATCGGACACCTCGTAGGACGCTTCCGTCACGATCATCCTGGCGGCCTTGTCGCCGAGACCGGCCTTGATGCCGTTCAGATAGTCCTTGCCGAGGTCATCGTTCTGATAGAGCACGCCGATCTTCGCGTTCGGATGCTCTTTCAAAATGTACTGGCCGTAGATGCGGCCCTCGACGAAGTAGTTTGGATTGTATCCCATGGTCCACGGGAAGTTCTTCGGGTCGGTGAACCGCGAGGCGCCGGTGGCCGCGAACAGCTGCGGCACTTTCTTGGAATTGAGATATTTCTGGACGGCCGCGTTCACGGGCGTGCCGATGATCTGGAAGGTCAGCAGCACCTCGTCGCTTTCGACCAGCTTGCGGATCTGCTCCACAGCTTTCGGTGGCGAATAGGCGTCGTCATACTGGATCAAATTGATCTTGCGGCCGTTGATGCCGCCCTGATCGTTGATCATCTTGAAGTAGGCGGCCTGGGTCTTGCCGATCGACGAATAGGCCGACGCCGGTCCCGAAAACGGCATGGTCTGTCCGACCTTGATTTCGGTGTCGCTGGCGCCCGGATCATATTTCTTCTGGGCATTGGCCGCAGAGACCGACAGCGCCATGGTCAGGGCCGTTGCCGTGACCAGATGCAAAATTCCATCCCTCATTCGCAATTTCCTCAGTCTGTTATTGCAGATGGTCTGCCGGACGCACTGCGCGTCCGGCGCCATCGCTGCGCGGGAGTGTGGAGGAGCCGCTGTTGCCGCGCAAGGTGGGCGTTCGTAGGGTAAGTTAGCGAAGCGTAACCCACCACTTCTGCCGACACGTAGGAAAGAGACGAGGTGGGTTACACCCAGCGGATCGCGCTTCGCGCAGCCGCTGCGGCTAACCCACCTACGACCCGAACTAACCCGCCGGGCCCGAGTCCTCGATGATCGGGCCGAACAGCTCCCAGCGCTCGCCGTTGAACTTCATCATTTGCATCTGCTTGTTGACGCGATAATCGTTCGGCCCGGTGTTGATCTTGATGCCGGGCAGCGCGAAGCTCGGGGTGAAGTCCTTGATGTTGGCGACCTGCTTCATGACATTCTCGCGCGTCAGGTCGTCGCCGCATTGCTTCAGCACCTGAACCAGCAGCTCCGCCACCGAATAGGCGTAGGTGTTGACGGTGTTGAGCTTGTCGCCTTCGGGGAAATATTTGTCCATGAAGGCGAAGAAGGCCTTCACGCCCGGATCGTCCTTCCACTGCGGATCGCCCGGCTCCTTGCCGTATTGGGTCGAGATGATGCCCTTGGAGATGTCGAGGCCGGCCGGCTTCAGCGTCGCCGAGATCGGGCTGGCATTGATGTCGAGGATATGCACCGGCGTCCAGCCGAGGTCGGCCAGCTTCTTGATCGCCTGTGCGGCGAATTTCGGCGTCGAGGCATCATAGAACAGGTCGACACCCATCGACTTCAGCTTCACCACCTGCGAGTCCACCGTCGGATCGGTGACCTCGTAGGAGACCTCGCCGACGATCATGCTGGCAGCCTTGTCGCCAAGGCCGCTCTTCAGGCCGGCGAGATAGTCGCGGCCCATATCGTCGTTCTGGTAGAGCACGCCGATCTTGGCGTTCGGATGCTCCTTGAGAATGTATTTTGCGTAGATGCGTCCCTCGGACAGATAGTTGGGATTGTAGGCGATGGTCCAGGGATAGTTCTGCGGATCGTTGAACCGCGCTGCGCCAGTCGAGGCGAGGAGCTGCGGGATCTTCTTGCCGTTGAGATACTTCTGCACGGCGGCGTTGGCGGCCGTACCGATAATCTGGAAGGTGAACAGCACCTCGTCTCCTTCGACGAGCTTGCGCACCTGCTCGACCGTCTTCGGCGGCGAATAGGCGTCGTCATACTGGATCAGATTGATCTTGCGGCCGTTGATGCCGCCCTGATCGTTGATCATCTTGAAGTAGGCGGCCTGCGTCTTGCCGATATTGGCGTAGACGGAATAGGCGCCGGAGAACGGCACGGTCTGGCCGATCTTGATCTCGGTGTCGCTCGCGCCGGTGTCGTATTTCTTCTGGGCGAGGGCTTGGCTCACGAAGGCTTGGCTGGCGGAGAACGCGAAGGCGAGCGCCGCCGTGGCAGCTATAAAGGCTCTGCGATTGCTCATTTTGGGTTGTTCCTCCTGACGGAATTTTCCGGCCGACAGTCTTTTCCCGTTGATTGCAACGGTCGCCATCGCTGCCGGAGAGTGTGGAGGAAGGGCAGGCGCCGCGCAAGGATCGCGGCGCTGCGCCGTAGCGCCTCGGGCTAAGATCTAGGCCAGGAATTCAGGCTAAGAACAATGCAGCCAGTGCGATCGCCGCCGGCAGCGCCTGCACGATCAGAATGCGCGTGCTGACGGTCGCCGCACCATAGGCGCCCGCCACGATCACGCAGAGCAGAAAGAACACCTTGATCTGGAACGCGAAGGCCGGGTTACCGTGGGCGAGACCCCAGATCAGGCCGGCGGTGAGGAAGCCGTTATAGAGGCCCTGATTGGCGGCCAGCACTTTCGTGATCTCGGCCTTCTCAGGCGTATTGCGAAACGTCTTCAAGCCAAGCGGCCTGTCCCACAGGAACATCTCCAGGATCAGGAAGTAGGCGTGCAGTGCGGCGACCAGCGCCACCAGGATATTGGCGATCCAGATCAAGTTGAGCTCCCCCAAAAGCGTCAGCTTTCGGGTGGACGTTAGCATGGCCGGCATGGCAAGTCCGAAGTGTGTTTCGATGCAACGGTGTCGCAATGGCCGCTCGATCAACCAGGACTCCTGAACGCTTCGGCCTCGATCGGCTGGCGACGCCAATCGGGATCGCGTTGCTCGTCACCGATGCCGACGGCGCGTTGCGCGCGCTCGACTGGGACGACTACGGGCACCGCATGCGCGAGCTGCTGCGGCTGCATTACGGCGCGGTAGATCTGCGCGAGCGTTCCGCGCCGGTGGCGATGAAGGCCGCGCTGTCGGATTACTTTGCGGGTAATCTTGCGCAGCTGTCGTCGATCGCATGGCGCATCGCAGGCACACCGTTTCAGCAAAAGGTCTGGACCGCACTCGCCAAGATCCCGGTCGGCACCACGATGAGCTATGGCGCGCTTGCGGCAAAGATCGAGATGCCCAAGGCCATTCGCGCCGTCGGTCACGCCAACGGCTCCAACCCGATCAGCGTGGTGCTGCCCTGCCACCGCCTGATCGGCGCCGATGGTTCGCTGGTGAAATACGGCGGCGGCCTCGAGCGCAAGCGCTGGCTGCTCAGGCATGAGGGCGTGGAGGTTTAGGTCTCTCCCCACCGTCATTCCGGGGCGCGCGAAGCGTGAACCCGGAATCCATCGGGCCGCACCGACGGTGTCGACGAATGGATTCCGGGCTGGCCGCTGCGCGGCGCCCCGGAATGACGAATTATGCCGCCGGCAGAACCGCCTTGTCGCCGGCCATCACGTGGGTCAGCGCGCTCTTGATCGCGGCCTGGCGGGTCGGGGCGTTGATCTGCGCGCCGAGCAGGTCGGTGACGTAGAACACGTCGCGGGCGCGCTCGCCGAAGGTCGCGACATGCGCCGAGGCGATGTTGAGGTTGAGCTTCGAGATCGCGGTGGTCAGCTCGTAGAGCAGGCCGGGGCGGTCGAGGCCGGATACCTCGATCACGGTGTAGCGGTCGGACCACTGGTTGTTGATCGTCACTTCCGGCTCGATCACGAAAGGCCGCGCCTTGCTGCGCACGGTGCGCCGCGCCACGACTTCGGGTAGGCGCAGCTTGCCTTCCAGCACGTCCTCGATCATCTCGCCGATGCGCGTGGCGCGCCGGCCCTCGTCCTCGTCACGGTCGTATTCCCGGGAGATCGAGATCGTGTCCAGCGCGCGGCCGTCGGTCGTGGTGTAGATCTGGGCGTCGACGATGTTGGCACCGGCCGAAGCGCAGGCGCCGGCAATGATCGACAGCAGCCAGGGATGGTCGGCGGCGAAGATGGTGAGCTCGGTGACGCCGCGCACCTCGTCGAAGCCGACATTGATCGCGAGCTTGTGGCCGGCCTGTTCGCTCGACCGCACAAAGCGGGCGTGACGAATCTTGCGCGGCAGCTCGACCTTGAGCCAATAGGCCGGATAGTGGCGGCCGACATAGGCATCGAGCTCGTCGGCCGGCCATTCGGCGAAGGCGTGCCGGAATTCGGCGTAGGCGGCGGTGAGGCGCTTGCCGCGATCGACCTCCGAGAAGCCGCCGGTCAGCACCGGTTCGGTCTCGTAATAAAGCGAGCGCAGCAGCTGCGCCTTCCAGCCGTTCCAAACGCCCGGACCGACGCCGCGGATGTCGGCGGTGGTCAGGATCGTGAGCAGCTTCATCTGCTCGACCGACTGCACCACGGCGGCGAAATTCTCGATGGTCTTGCGGTCGGAAAGATCGCGCGACTGCGCGACCGTGGACATCGTGAGATGCTCCTCGATCAGCCAGGCCACGAGCTCGGTGTCGGCCGCGCTGAAGCCGAGCCGCGGGCAGAGCCGGCGCGCAACCTTGGCGCCGGCAATCGAATGATCCTCGGGCCGTCCCTTGGCGATGTCGTGCAGCAGCGTCGTAATGTAGATCACCGAACGGTGCTCGGGGCGAATTTTGCGCATCAGGTCGCTGGCGAGCGTAAATTCCTCGGCGCCGCCGCGCTCGATGTCCTGGAGGAATCCGACGCAGCGGATCAGATGTTCGTCGACGGTGTAGTGATGGTACATGTTGAACTGCATCATCGAGACGATCTTGCCGAAGGCGCGGATGAAGTGGCCGAGCACGCCGGTCTCGTTCATCCGCCGCAGCACGATCTCGGCGTTGTCGGAGGTCAGGATCTCCATGAACAGCCGGTTGGCCTCGGGGTTCTCGCGCATCTGCGCGTTGATCAGGCCGAGTGAGCGCGTCACGTCGCGCATCGCGTCCGGGTGGAAGGCGAGGTTGTTCTTCTGCGCCAGGCGGAAGATGCGGATCAGATTGACCGGATCGTGCTTGAAGACGTCGGGCGCGGCGACGTTGATGCGGTTGTTGTCGACGATGAAGTCATCGCTGTCAGGCACACGCCGCTTCACAGGCGTGGGGCGCAGCCGCGCCATCATCCGGCTCAGCACCGGTGCGGGCTTGGCCTGCTGGTCCTCGAGCTTGGCACAGAGGATGGCGGTGAGGTTGCCGACTTCCTTGGCGACCAGGAAGTAGTGCTTCATGAAGCGCTCGACGTCCTGCATGCCGGGATGCGAGGTGTAGCCGAGCCGGACCGCGATCTCGCGCTGGAGATCGAAGGAGAGGCGCTCTTCGGCGCGGCCGGAGTAGAAATGCAAATTGCAGCGCACCGACCAGAGGAAGTCGGCGCAGCGCCGGAAGGTGCGGTATTCCTGCGCATCGAACACGCCGCGCTCGGCGAGCTCATCGGTGTCGCGGACGCGATAGACGTATTTGGCGATCCAGAACAGCGTGTGCAGGTCGCGAAGCGCGCCCTTGCCGTCCTTGACGTTGGGCTCGACCAGATAGCGCGACTGGCCGCCGCGGCGATGCCGTTCCTCGCGCTCGGCGAGCTTCGCGGTGACGAATTCGGACGCGGTGCCCTGCACCACCTCCTTGTCGAAGCGTGCGACGAGCTCGTCATAGAGCGGCTGGTCGCCGGTGAGGAAGCGCGTCTCCAGGATCGCGGTGCGGATGGTCATGTCGCCGCGCGCCTGCCGGATCGATTCATCGACCGAGCGCGTGGCGTGGCCGACCTTCAACCCCATGTCCCAGAGGCAATAAAGAATGGCTTCGGCGACCTGCTCGCCCCAGGCCGTCTGCTTGTAGGGCAGGATAAACAGGAGATCGATGTCGGATTCGGGGGCCATCAGGCCGCGGCCGTAGCCGCCGGTCGCGACCACCGCCATGCGCTCCGCGCCGCTCGGGATCGGCGAGCGATAGAGATGACGGGTCGCGGCTGAATAGAGGATGCGGATGATCTCGTCCTGCACGTGGCACAGCCGCTCGGCGCAGCGGCGCCCGTGGCGGTCCTTCAGCAGGATTGCCTGCGCAGCGGCGCGCGCGGCGAGCAGCTCGGCCTTGAGCAGTTGCGCGGTCGCGGTGCGGAACGTGTCCTCACGGCCTCGATGCTTTTCGGCAAGCGCATCGACCGCGGCGGTGATCCGCGCGGTGTCGAAGCGATCATCCACCTGTGGCCTGTGCTCGGTCGCAACGCTGTCCATGTCTCACCGGATATAAGAGGTGACAGGCGCTGTCACCCGCCATTCTCTGGCAATAGTCGTTCCATGCTGGAAAACGGCCGCTTTGGGCAAAGCTGTTCTCGGCCGTTGCGCTTTCAAGGTGGGATTTTCTGGTTGACCTCTAGATATAACTCATTGAAAAACAATGAAATTTCAAGGAGCTGGGCATGATCCGGATTTCACGACGCATTCTGTTGGCGGGAGCCGTGGCACTCGCTGTGACCCCCACGGCAAAGGCGGCGGATCCGCTCAAGGAAATCCGCATCGACTGGGCGACCTACAATCCGGTATCGATGGTCCTGAAGCAGAAGGGACTGCTGGAGAAGGAATTCGCCAAGGACGGCATCACCATCACCTGGGTGCAGTCGGCCGGCTCCAACAAGGCGCTCGAATTCCTCAATGCCGGCTCGATCGATTTCGGCTCGACCGCGGGTTCGGCAGCGCTGGTCGCGCGCATCAACGGCAACCCGATCAAATCGATCTATGTCTATTCGCGCCCCGAGTGGACCGCGCTGGTCACGGGCAAGGATTCCAAGATCACTGACGTGGCTGACCTCAAGGGCAAGCGCGTCGCGGTGACGCGCGGCACCGATCCGCACATCTTCCTGGTGCGCGCGCTGCTCGGCGCGGGTCTCACCGAAAAGGACATCACCCCGGTGCTGCTGCAGCACGCCGACGGCAAGACCGCGCTGATCCGCGGCGACGTCGATGCCTGGGCCGGTCTCGATCCGATGATGGCGCAGGCCGAGGTCGAGGAGGGCGCAAAGCTGTTCTATCGCAAGGCGGACGCCAACACCTGGGGCATCCTCAATGTGCGCGAGCAGTTCTTGAAGGACTATCCGGATGCTGCCCGCCGCGTGCTCGCGGTCTACGAGGAGGCGCGGAAATATTCGCTGGCGAATTACGACGAGCTGAAGAAGACGTTCATCGCCGTCACAAAGCTTCCCGACGCCGTCGTGGACAAGCAGCTCAAGGAGCGCACCGAGCTCACCCACAGCCGCATCGGCGCAGCCCAGCGCGAGTCGATCCTTGCCGCAGGCCTTGCCCTGCAACAGGCCGGCGTCGTCGACGCCAAGGTCGATGTGAAGACGACGTTGGATGCCCTGATCGACGACCAGGTCCCGCTGCCGACGAATTGACGCAGGTGAATGCTGCGCGCCCTTGCATTCCGGCAGAGGACGCGCTTCCTACCGGCCATGATCTCCGACGCGCCAGTTTTGCATCAAGCCTCGGAACCGGCCGACGGCGCCGCCGCGCCCTCGCGGTTGTCGCGTTATGCGCGGCCGATGCTGGGGCTGCTCTTGCCGTTGATCCTCGCGCTCGGCTGGGAACTCGTGGTCTGGCTCGGCTGCTCCAATGGAAGGCTGGTGCCGCCGCCCTCGCGCGTCTTCGCCACCATCGCCGAACTCGCCCGCTCCGGCGAGCTGATCCGCCACATCGCCGCGACGCTGTGGCGCGTCGGCCTCGGCTTCGCCTTCGGCGTCATCGCCGGCACGCTGCTCGGCGCCGTCTCCGGCTATTGGTCGCTGGCGCGGCGGCTGCTCGATCCGACCGTGCAGGCGCTGCGCGCAATTCCCTCGCTGGCCTGGGTGCCGCTGTTCATCCTCTGGCTCGGCATTTTCGAGACGTCCAAGATCGTGCTGATCGCGGTCGGCGTGTTCTTCCCGGTCTATCTCGGCGTGATGGGCGCGATCCTCATCGTCGATCGCAAGATCGTCGAGGTCGGTCGCACCTTCCGTCTCTCCGGGTTTGCCATGATCCGCCGCATCTTGCTGCCGGCGGTGCTGCCGGCCTATGTCGTGTCTTTGCGCGTCGGCCTTGGTCTGGGCTGGATGTTCGTGGTGGCGGCCGAGTTGATCGGCGCGTCCGAAGGCCTCGGCTACCTCCTGCTCGACGGCCAGCAGCTCGGTAAGCCCGCGCAGATCCTCGCCGCGATCGTGATCTTCGCCATCCTCGGCAAGCTCACCGACTGGTTGATCGAGGTTGCGGCCGCCCCCTTCCTGCGCTGGCAGGACGCCTTCGGGCGCACCACGGGAACTTAAGCGATGCTGGCGCTCGACCGGGTCGGCAAGACCTATCCCAACGGCGTGCAGGCGCTGGCGCGTTTCTCGGCCGAGGTCAGCCAGGGCGAGATCGTCGCCATCATCGGCGGCTCCGGCTGCGGCAAATCAACATTGCTCCGCGCCATCGCCGGCCTCGACCGCGCCAGCTCCGGCACGGTGACGCTCGACAGCGAAGCGATCGCCGCGCCACACGCCAAGATCGGCATCATCTTCCAGGAGCCGCGGCTGCTGCCCTGGCTCAGCGTCGCCGACAATATCGGCTTTGGGCTCGCTGATCTGCCTGCCGCTGAGCGGCGCGAGAAGGTGGCGCGCGCGCTCGCCCGCGTCGGCCTCGCCGACAAGGCACAGGCCTGGCCGCGCGAGCTCTCCGGCGGCCAGGCGCAGCGCGTCGCGATTGCGCGGGCGCTGGTGCCGCAGCCCGAGGTGCTCCTGCTCGACGAGCCGTTCTCCGCGCTCGACGCCTTCACCCGCCGCGACCTGCAGGATCATCTGCTCGACCTCTGGGCCGACACGCGCCCGACCTTGATCCTCGTCACACATGACGTCGACGAGGCCGTGGCGCTGGCCGACCGCGTCCTGGTGATGCGACCGCGGCCGGGCCGGCTGTTCGACCAGATCGAGATCAATCTGGGCCGGCCGCGCGACCGCAATGCGCCGCTGTTCGAGAATTTCAAGCGGAGTGTGCTGACGTCACTCGACCGTTCGCTCGACCGCAACGTGCCCGACCGTGACGCAACCCAGGGTCCCGGTCAGGCCATGTGGTGGTGACATTTTCTCTCTGAGCCGGTACATCGAGAGGTAATTTTCCGGGAGAGAACAAGATGGACGCCGCAGAACTGCGCCAGATGCAGGCCCCGATCAAGGAACGCTACAAGACCGATCCCACGACTGCGATGATCACGCTGAAGGCCAAGGGCTCGATCGACAGCGAAGGCATCGCCTGCAAGGTCGAGACCGGCCGCGCCATCGCGATGGCTGGCCTGCATCCGGCCACCGGCGGCTCGGGCCTCGAGCTCTGCTCCGGCGACATGCTGCTGGAAGCGCTTGTGGCCTGCGCCGGCGTCACGCTGAAGTCGGTCGCAACCGCGATCGAGGTGCCGCTCAAGACCGGCAACGTCTACGCCGAGGGCGATCTCGATTTTCGCGGCACGCTCGGCGTCGACAAGGAGACCCCGGTCGGCTTCGCCGAGATCCGCCTGCGCTTCGAGGTCGATACCGACGCAGCCCAGGACAAGCTCGATCTCCTGCTCAAGCTCACCGAGCGCTATTGCGTGGTCTATCAGACCATCAAGAACGGCCCGAAGGTTTCGGTGTCGATGCAGCGGATGTAGCTGCCACCTTCCCCATTGCGGGCCCATTGCGGGGAGGGCAAGAAGAAAAAAATGCCTGCCGAACTGTCTTACATCCTCTTTCTTCTCCTGCGCATGGCGGTCGCGGCCGCCTTTGTGGTGTCGGCATCGATCATCACCGAGCGCTCCGGCCCGGTGATTGGTGCGCTGGTGGCGACGCTGCCGATCTCGGCGGGCCCGTCCTACGTCTTCCTCGCGATCGACCACGACGCCGCCTTCATCGCGCAGGGCGCGTTGTCGAGCCTTCCCGTCAACGCCGCGACGATCTTCCTGGGGTTGACCTATGTCCTGCTGGCCCAGCGGCACAGCTTTGCCGTGAGCGTCGGGTGTGCGGTCGCAGTGTGGATCGGTCTCGCCTCGATCATTCGCCTGTTCGACTGGACCCTCGCGGCCGGGCTCGCCGTCAACCTGGTGGCCTTCGGCATCTGCATTCCGCTGCTTGCACGGTACCGCCACGTGAAGATGCCGCTGGTGACGCGCCGCTGGTACGACATTCCGTTCCGCGCCTTGTTGGTGGCGACGCTGGTCGCGATCGTGGTCTCGACCTCGGGCTGGGTCGGCCCGCGCGTCTCCGGCGTCATCGCGCTCTATCCGATCGTCTTCACCAGCATGATGGTGATCCTGCATCCGCGCATTGGCGGTCCGCCGACCGCCGCCGTGCTCGCCAACTCCGCCTGGGGTCTGCTCGGGTTCGGCATGGCGATTGCGGTGCTGCATGTCGGTGCCGCCAATTTCGGCTCGGCGATGGGCCTCAGCTTGGGGCTCGCCACCTGCATCGTATGGAATCTGACGCTGTGGGGAATTGGGCGACGGAAGCGGCTGGCGGCGGCGGTCTCGTAGGGTGGGCAAAGGCGCGCTTTTTTTGCGCGCCGTGCCCACCATCCCTCCACGAATTCGTCGCTGCATGGTGGGCACGCTGCGCTTTGCCCACCCTACGAGACCTTTCATTGCTTAGGCAGCTTGGCCTTCAGCGCATACAGCGCATCCAGCGCCTCGCGCGGGGACATCTCGTCGGGGTGCAGCACCTTGACAGCGTCCATCAATAGCTCGGCCTCGGTCGGCGGCGCGGCTTCCGCGGCGGCGCGCGAGGGCACCGCGAACAGCGGCAGATCGTCGGCGAGGGCGCGAGCCGTTTGGCCGCGGTCTTGCGCCTCTAACTTCGCCAGCACGGATTTCGCGCGCGTGATTACGGCCGGCGGGAGGCCTGCGAGCTTGGCGACCTGGATGCCGTAGGAGCGGTCGGCCGAGCCCGGCAGCACCTCGTGCAGGAACACGACATTGCCCTGCCACTCCTTCACCCGCACCGTCGCATTGAACATGCGCGGCAGCTTGGCCGAGAGCGCGGTCAGCTCGTGATAGTGCGTCGCGAACAGCGTGCGGCAGCGGTTGCTTTCGTGCAGATGCTCGATCGCGGCCCAGGCAATGGAGAGGCCGTCGAAGGTGGCGGTGCCGCGGCCGATCTCGTCGAGGATCACCAGAGCGCGCTCGCCGGCCTGGTTGAGGATCGCAGCCGTCTCGACCATCTCCACCATGAAGGTGGAGCGGCCCCGCGCGAGATCGTCGGCGGCGCCGACGCGCGAGAACAGCCGGTCGATGATGCCGATCCGCGCGCGTGCGGCCGGCACGAAGCTGCCGATCTGCGCCAGCAGCGCAATCAATGCGTTCTGGCGCAGGAAGGTCGATTTACCCGCCATGTTCGGACCGGTGAGCAACCAGAGCTGGCCGGATTTTTGCGCTGGGCCAGGCGAGAGGTCGCAGGCATTGGCGATGAACGGCTCGCCATTGCGCTTCAAGGCCTGCTCGACCACGGGATGGCGGCCGGCCTCGATGGCGAAGCCGAGCGAGCCATCGACCTCGGGCCGCACATAGTTTTCATCCACCGCGAGCTTGGCCAGCGACGTCGCAACGTCGAGCAGCGCAAAGCCTTGCGCCGCAGCGCGCAGATCGTCGCTGATCTCGATCGCCCTCGCGCAGAGCCGCTCGAAGATTTCGAGCTCGAGCCCGAGCGCGCGGTCACCGGCATTGGCGATCTTGGCTTCGATCTCGCCAAGCTCGGACGTCGTGAAGCGCACCTGGCCCGCCAGCGTCTGGCGATGGATGAAGGTCGCGTTCAGTGGCGCCGACATCAGCTTGTCGCCGTGCTGCGCGGTGACCTCGACGAAATAGCCGAGCACGTTGTTGTGGCGGATCTTGAGGCCCTTGACACCTGTGTTGTCGGCGTAGCGGGCCTGCATCGCGGCGACCACGAGGCGGGAGGCGTCGCGCAGGTTGCGCGCTTCATCAAGGGCCGGCTCGTAACCGGCACGAACGAAGCCGCCATCGCGCTTGATCAGCGGCAGCTGCTCGTCGAGCGCACGGGCAAATTCGGCCGCGAGCTCGCGCGAGGGCCGCCTCAGCGCCGCCATCACGGCGGCGATCTCCTGCGGCGGCTGGTCGAGCTCGGAAAGCCGCGCCAGAACCTGGTCGGCGGTGATGATGCCGTCGCGTAAGCCAGCAAGGTCGCGCGGCCCGCCGCGGCCGACCGAGAGACGGGCGAGCGCGCGCGACATGTCGGGCGCGCCGCGCAAGATGCTGCGGATGTCCTCGCGCGTGGCCGAATCCGCGACGAAGGCGCTGACGGCATCGAGCCGCCGCGCGATCGCCGCCGCATCGGTCAAGGGTGCTGCGAGCCGCTGCGCCAGCAGGCGCGAGCCGGCCGAGGTCACCGTGCAGTCGATCGCATCGAGCAGCGAGCCGCGGCGTTCGCCCGCGAGCGTTCGCGTCAGTTCGAGATTGGCGCGCGTCGCCGGATCGATCGCCATGGTCGCGCCCGAGGCTTCGCGTGCGGGCGGCGACAGCGGCGGGTGCTTGCCGACCTGGGTGCGATCGACATAGGTGACGGCGGCGGCAGCAGCCGTGGCCTCCAGCCGCGTCAGTTGCGCCAGCCCGTCCATGGTCGCGACGGCAAAATAATCGCACAGCCGCTTCTCCGCGGTGGCGCCATCGAAGACGTCGCGGGTCACCGGCGTTAGCGCCGGCAGCTCGCGCAAGGTTTGGCCGAGCTCGTTGTCGCTATAGAGCGCGTCGGTGACGATGGCCTCGTTCGGGTTGATGCGCGCCAGCGTCGCGGCGAGCTCCCCGCTAGAGCATTCCGTGACAGTGAATTCGGCGGTCGAGATATCGATCCAGGCGAGGCCAAAGCGGTCGCCGCCGGCCGACGAGCGTGCTCGCGCTATCGCGAGCAGATAGCTGTTGGCGCGCGCATCGAGCAGCGTGTCCTCGGTCAGCGTGCCCGGCGTGACCAGCCGGACAACGCCGCGGCGCACGACGCTCTTGTTGCCGCGCGCTTTCGCAGCGGCGGGATCCTCGGTCTGCTCGCACACGGCAACCCGGTGGCCGGCGCTGATCAGGCGATGCAGATAATCCTCGGAGCGCTCGACTGGCACGCCGCACATCGGGATGTCGTTGCCCTGATGCTTGCCACGCTTGGTCAGCACGATGCCGAGCGTCTTCGAGGCGATCTCGGCGTCCTCGAAGAACAGCTCGTAGAAATCGCCCATCCGGTAGAACAGCAGCAGGCCCTGATGCGCCGCCTTGATCTCCAGGTACTGTTCCATCATCGGCGTGACGCGCGCGGCGGCGTCCGCCTGCGGCGCGGGCGTGAATTCAGGTTCTGGCGCGGGGATGGGCTGTTGCATCGTCATGAGCGGTGCAACCTACAAAATTTCACCCGAGCATCCTACCGGTTTGGCCGGACAGGTGAGGTTTTCCACGTTGTCCGCACTGCGGCATGCGTGGCGGGTGGCAGGCCCCTGCAAATCGCACGCGAAACCGTCAATTGACCTGCCGCGGGCGCCCTCCTAAAACTCCGCCGTCATTGAAGAATTCTGGCCGAACCGCGGCATTCAGGGAGAACAACGATGCGTGACGTCTTTATCTGCGATGCCGTGCGGACCCCGATCGGCCGTTTCGGCGGCGCGCTTGCCAAGGTGCGCGCCGACGACCTCGCGGCGGCCCCGATCAAGGCGCTGATGGCCAAGCACCCCAATCTCGATTGGGCGCAGGTCGACGAAGTCTTCTTCGGCTGCGCCAACCAGGCCGGCGAGGACAACCGCAACGTCGCGCGCATGGCCTTGTTGCTCGCGGGGCTCCCGGACTCGGTTCCCGGCCAGACCCTGAACCGGCTTTGCGCCTCCGGCCTCGATGCTGTCGGTGCGGCGGGCCGCGCCATTCGCTCCGGCGAGATCGAGCTTGCGATCGCCGGCGGCGTGGAATCCATGACCCGCGCGCCGTTCGTGATGGGCAAGGCGCAGGAAGCCTTCTCGCGCTCGGCCGAGATATTCGACACCACGATCGGCTGGCGCTTCATCAATCCGCTGCTCAAGGCGCAGTATGGCGTCGATGCGATGCCGGAGACCGGCGAGAACGTCGCCGAGGAATTCCAGGTCTCGCGCGCCGACCAGGATGCCTTCGCCATCCGCTCGCAGCAGCGCGCCGGTCAGGCGATCGCAGCCGGCTATTTCGCCGAAGAGATCATCCCGATCACCATTCCCGGCGGCAAGGCCGGGCCTGTTACCGTCGACAAGGACGAGCATCCGCGTCCCGAGACCACGCTGGAAGGTCTCGCCAAGCTGAAGCCGATCGTGCGCAATCCCGGCACGGTGACGGCCGGCAATGCGTCGGGCGTCAACGACGGCGCGGCCGCGCTGATCCTGGCCTCGGAAGCTGCCGTGAAGAAGCATGGCCTCACGCCGCGCGCCCGCATTCTCGGCCTCGCCTCGGCCGGCGTGCCGCCGCGCATCATGGGCATCGGCCCCGTGCCCGCGACCCGCAAGCTGATGGAGCGTCTGGGCAAGAAGATCACCGACTTCGACCTGATCGAGCTCAACGAAGCTTTCGCCTCGCAGGGCATCGCCTGCATGCGCCAGCTCGGCGTCGCCGACGATGCCGATTTCGTCAATCCGCATGGCGGCGCCATCGCGCTCGGCCATCCGCTGGGCATGAGCGGCGCGCGCCTCGCGCTCACTGCCGTCCACGGCATGGAGAAGCGCGGCGGCAAGCTTGCGCTGGCCACCATGTGCGTCGGCGTCGGCCAGGGTGTTGCCGTTGCGATCGAGAAGCTGAACTGACGTCATCCCGGGGCCGGGGCCACAGACTCGTCATGCCCGGGCTTGTCCCGGGCATCCACGTTCTTGGTGCCGCGGGAAGAAGGTCGTGGATGGCCGGGACAAGCCCGGCCATGACGCAAGGTGAAAGGATCATGCCATGATCATCGAGCGCGAGCAGGACGTCACGGCCGCCGCACTGGCGGTGATGGAACGGACCTCCGATCCGCGGATGCGGCAGATCATGGTCTCGCTGGTCAAGCACCTGCACGGCTTCGTCCGTGACGTTCGCCTGACCGAGAAGGAATTCCGCGACGCCACCGCTGTGATTGCCGAACTCGGCAAGCTGACCACCGACACGCATAACGAAGTCGTGCTGATGGCTGGCTCGCTCGGCGTCTCGCCGCTGGTCTGCCTGCTCAACAACGGCGATCAGGGCAACACCGAAACCGACCAGTCGCTGCTCGGACCTTTCTGGCGGCTGAACTCGCCGCGGGTGGAGAATGGCGGATCGATCGTCCGCTCCGAAACGCCTGGTGCGCCGTTGTTCGTCAACGGCCGTGTCGTCGACAAGGACGGCCGCCCCGTCGCCGGCGCGGAGGTCGATGTCTGGCACGCCTCGCCGGTCGGGCTCTATGAGAACCAGGATCCCGAGCAGGCCGACATGAATCTGCGCGGCAAGTTCACGACCGATGCCGACGGGCGCTTCGCCTTTCGCTCGGTGATGATGGTCGGCTATCCCATCCCGACCGACGGTGTCGTCGGCCGCCTGCTGAAGGAGCAAAGCCGCCACCCCTATCGCCCCGCGCATCTGCACGCCCTGATCTTCAAGCCGGGATTCAAGGTGCTGATCTCGCAGGTCTACGATCCCAACGACCCCCATATCGACAGCGACGTGCAGTTCGGCGTGACACAAGCGCTGATCGGCAAGTTCGTGCGCCACGACACGCCGCATCCGGCCGCGCGTGACGTTTCGACACCATGGTATTCGCTCGACCACACCTACCGGCTTGAGGCCGGGGAGGCCGTGCTGCCGCGTGCGCCGATCAAGTAGTGCTCGCTGCAGGAGACCCGCTAAACCCGCTTCCCTAGATTAGTTATATTCTATAATGATTGGCGCAAATGTTGACCGGCTGGACCAAAATGGCCGGGGAGGAGTTAGCCAATGACATTCATCTATCCCACTGACAGCAACAAGGCGCATCCGCTGCCGCTGTCGCCCGAATACAAGAGCTCGATCAAGCGCGCGCCGAGCAAGCCCTTGATCCCGATGCGCCACACGCTGTCGGAACTGACCGGCCCGGTCTACGGCCACGAGACAGTGCGCGACGGCGACAACGACCTCACCACCCAGCACAAGGGCGAGCCGCTCGGCGAGCGCATCATCGTGCACGGCCATGTCCGCGACGAGGACGGTCGCGGCGTCCCGAACTCGCTGGTCGAGATCTGGCAGGCCAATGCCTGCGGCCGCTACGTCCATGTCCGCGATCAGCATCCTGCGCCGCTCGATCCCAACTTCACCGGCGCGGGCCGCACCGTGAGCGATGCCGCCGGCTATTACCGCTTCGTGAGCATCAAGCCGGGCGCCTATCCCTGGGGCAATCACCACAACGCTTGGCGTCCCGCCCATATCCATCTGTCGGTGTTCGGCCATTCCTTCGTCACCCGCCTGGTGACGCAGATGTATTTCCCGGGCGACCCGCTGTTCCCGTTCGATCCGATCTTCAACGCGGTGCCGGACGAGAAGGCGCGGATGCGCATGGTCTCCTCGTTCGACCTGGAGAATACCAAGCCGGAATGGGCGCTGTGCTATCGCTTCGACATCGTGCTGCGCGGCAAGGATGCCACCCCCATGGAGAACCACTAACGTGCAGGATTCTGCGAAGCCCAATGGGATCACGCCATCGCAAACGGTCGGCCCGTTCTTCAAATACGGCCTGACGCCGACCGGCGACTACGCCTGGAACGACGCGTTCACCAATTCGACGCTGACGCCCGATGTCACCGGTGACCGTGTCCGCATCGAGGGCCGGGTGTTTGACGGCGACGGCGTCGTCGTGCCGGATGCCATGCTGGAGATCTGGCAGGCCGATGCACAGGGCCGCTTTGCCGATCCGCAGGACAAGCGCGCATTGCCGAACGCCAGCTTTCGCGGCTTCGCCCGCTGCGGCACCGACAAGGACGGCAATTACTCCTTCGACACCATCAAGCCGGGCGTCGTGCCCGATCCCGACGGCAAGCCGCAGGCGCCGCACATCGTCCTGGCGGTGTTCGCGCGCGGCATGCTGCGGCATCTCTATACCCGCATCTATTTCAGCGACGAGGCCGGCAACGCCGCCGATCCCGTGCTGGGATTGGTACCGGCCGACCGCCGCGTCACGCTGATCGCGGTGCGCGAGGCCGGCAAGCCGGTCTATCGCCTCGACCTGCGCCTGCAGGGCGACAACGAGACGGTGTTCTTCGACGTGTGAGGCCGGGCCGTCGCGTCAGGCGGCCGATGCGGCTGGCGCTTCCCCGAGTGATCATGCAGTATGGCTGCATGCACCGGGGGGCGCTTCATGACATCCACGCAACTGCCGGCGGTCGCTGAGCCCAGCTACCTGACGGCTGCACTGCGCAAGGCCGGCGCGCTGGACGCCGGCGCCGTGCGCGAGGTGAAGGTGCTGCATGAGCGCGACACCGTCGTGTCGCACATCGCCCGGCTCGGCCTGCGCTATGTCGGCGAATCAGCCGGTGCACCGCAATCACTGATCCTCAAGACGTCGCATGCCGATTTTGCCAAGACGCTCGCCGATGGCGGTCGGCACGAGGTGGCCTTCTATACGATGCTGGCACCGAGCACGCCGCCGGGGTTGGTGCCGCGCTGTTTCGACAGACGTTTCGACGAGGAGGGCCAGACCTGGCATCTCCTGCTCGAAGATCTCGCCGATAGCCATGAGATCGCAACCCAATGGCCGTTGCCGCCGTCGCGTGAGCAAACATTCGCGATCGTTTCCACGCTCGCGCGTTGGCATGCGGCCTGGTGGGACCATCCGAGCCTTGGTGACACCGTCGGCACCTGGGCGAGCACTGAAGACACCGCACACCACATCGAGACTTTTGCCGGCCATTACGACCGTTTCGCCGATCTGCTTGGCGATCGCCTTAGTGAAGAACGGCGTATTCTCTATCGCCGCCTGATCGACCAGTCGGCCCGGCTATCCGAGCGCTACCATTCACGCCGTCATCTCAGCATCACCCATGGCGATGCCCACACCTGGAATTTTTTCCTGCCGCGCACTGGCGTTGCCGATACCGTGCGCATCTTCGATTTCGACCTGTGGGGGATCAACGTACCGACCAACGACCTCGCTTACATGATGGCGGTTCATTGGTATCCGGAACGCCGGCAGGCGCTCGAACGCTCACTGCTCAATCTGTATCATGAGACGTTGCTCACAAGCGGCATCACGGGGTACACGCGCGGCACGCTCGATCGTGACTACCGCCTGTCGGTGCTCTGGCACATCACCAAGCCGGTCTGGCAATGGGCCATCAACATCCCGCCGGTGATCTGGTGGAACAATCTGGAGCGGGTGATGATGGCGGTCGAGGATCTGGGGTGCGAGGAGTTGTTGTAGAGGCTCGCGCTACTGATTCGCTGTCGTCGCCCGGCTTGACCGGGCGACCCAGTATTCCAGAGACGTTGGTGGGATACGGAGAAGCCGCGGCATACTGGATGCCCCGGTCAAGCCGGCGCATGACACCTGTTGCTACTCCATCACCGCATGTTCCGGTCCCGCCGCCTGCTTGCGCAGCGCGGCCTTGCTCGAGCCGATCATGAATGCGAGCGGGATGGTGCAGAGGATGAAGAACATCACGAGCTGATAGTCGCGCGCAAAGGCGATGATCTGCGCCTGGAGGCCGACGATCCGGTCGGCCATGGCGCGGCCGGAGTCGGTGGAGAGATTGATCATGCCGCTCACGTCGGGCATCTGGAGCGCGTGGTTGAACGGGTTGATGTGCTCGGACAGGATCGCGTAGGTCTTGCGCGTGCCCTGGGTCAGCTGGGCGATCACGATGGAGATGCCGACCGAGCTTGCGACGTTGCGCAAGAGCGTCAGCATCGAGGTGCCGTCGGTGCGCAAGCTGTTTGGCAGCGTCAGGAACGCGACCGTCGAAAGCGGCACGAAGACGAGGCCAAAGCCAAAACCCTGGATCACGCTGACGATGACGATCTCCGGCACCTGGGTCTGGTCGGTCCAGCCGGTCATCTGGAACAGTGAGGCCGCGGTCAGCGTCAGGCCGGAGATAATCAGCGTGCGCGCCTCGATGTAGCGCATGATGCGGCCGACCATCATCATCGCGAAGAAGGTGCCGAAGCCGCGGCTCGCGAGGAGTCCGCCGGCGGTGATGATGGGATAGCCGATGACGTTTTGCAGGTAGGGCGAGGCCAGCGCCATGGTCGAGTAAAGCACGAGCCCCATCACCGTCATGAAGATGCATCCGGTGAGGAAGTTGCGATCCCGAAACAGGGCGAACTGGATGAACGGCCGCGAGGTCGTGAACGAGTGGGCGAAGAAGTAATAGAAGGCGATCCCTGAGATCACGAATTCGGCCACGATCTCCACGGATTCGAACCAGTCGAGCTGCTCGCCGCGATCGAGTGCAAGTTGAAGTGCGCCGATCCCGATCGCCAGCGCGCCGAAGCCGAACCAGTCGAATTTGAGGCTGAGGTTCTTCTCGGTCTCGTCCATGAAAACGGCGAGCCCGAGCACGGTGATTGCGCCGAACGGCAGATTGACGAAGAACACCCAGTGCCAGGAATAGGTCTCGGTCAGCCAGGCGCCGAGCGACGGGCCCATGATCGGCCCCATCATCACGCCCATGCCCCAGATCGACATCGCCTTGGCGCGTTCCTGGAGCGTGTAATAGTCGAGCATCACCGACTGCGACAGCGGCACCAGGGCTGCGCCGAACACGCCTTGCAGCAGGCGGAACAGCACCATCTGGTTGATGTCCTGCGCGAGGCCGCACAGCACGGAGGCGAAGGTGAAGCCGGCGGCGCAGATGATGAAGATGCGCTTGCGGCCGAAGCGGTTGGAGATCCAGCCGACCGGCGCCGTCATGATCGCAGCGGCGACGATGTAGGAGGTCAGCACCCAGTTGATCTGGTCCTGGGACGCCGACAGCGTGCCCTGCATGTAGGGCAGGGCGACGTTGGCGATCGTGGTGTCCAGCGCCTGCATGATGGTCGCGGTCATGGCGCAGATCGTCACCATGTTCCGGCGCAGGCCGGGGACCATCAGGGCGGGATTGGACTCCGCCATAGGGTCAGTCCTTGTCTTTATCTTGGCTCGCGGTCGCCGACAGGCCGAGCAGGCCGGCGAGCGAGCGCTGGTGGCCGGTGTCGATGGTGGCATAGACGCTCATGCCGGCCTTCAGCTTCTTCACGTAGTTGTCGCTCTCGTCGAAATAGATCCGGACCGGCACGCGCTGCACCACCTTGACGAAGTTGCCGGTGGCATTCTGCGGCGGCAGGATCGCGAATTGCGCGCCGGTGCCGGGCGAGAGCGAGCCGATCTTGCCCTTGAAGACGTGGTTCGGGAACGCGTCGACCTCGAGGGTGACCGGCTGGCCTTCGGTGACGTGGGTGAGGTCGCTCTCCTTCGGATTGGCGTCGACCCAGGGATGGGCGACGTCGATGATGGAGAACACCGCCATGCCGGCGGAGACGTAGCGGCCGAGCTGGATCTGCTCCACCTGCGTCGCCACGCCGCCCATCGGCGCCCGCACCACGGCGTGGTCGAGATTGCGCTCGGCATTGTCGAGCTTGGATTTGGCCTGCGCGTAAGGCGGGAATTTCTCCAGCGGCAAATCGGCGTCGCCGAGCAGTTGGGTCTTGGCGGTCGATATCTGCTGCTTGACGTATTGCGCGATCGAGCCCGACGTGACCAGCGCGTTCGAGGCGTTGTCGAGGTCGAGCTGCGAGCCAAAGCTGTTCTTGACCAGCGCCTGCTTGCGCTCGACGTCGCGCTGCTTCAGGTCGACGCCCTGCTGCGCGAGGTTGAGCATATCGCCGTAGATCTTGATGTTGGCGCGGAGGTTGTCATAGGTCGACTGCGCCTGCATGACCTGCGCCCTGGCCTCGTCCACCGCGAGGCGGAACGGCACCGGATCGATCTCGAATAGCTCGTCACCCTGCTTGACGAGTTGGCCCTCTTTCACGACGACCTTCTCGATCTTGCCGGAAATGTCGGGCGTCACCAGCACCTTCTGCGCGCCGACATAGGCATCATCGGTGCCGACATAGCGGCCGCCATTGAGATAGAAGGTCAGGCCGGCGATAACAGCCACGATCGGCAGCACCACCATCAGCAGGAAGCGGCGATAGCGGCGGAGGCCTGCGACCAGGCGACGGCGCGGGTTGGTGCCGGCCTTCTTGGTCGGCTTACCGCTGTCGATCTTCTGCTCGGGCTGGAATTTGAGAACCTGATCAGCCATAGCGCTGCTCCTTACGCGCTTGTTCCGCTCCGGACGTCTGGATCGCGGTACGCACGTTTTCCTTGATGGTTTCGAGTTGGGTGAGGAGACGGTGAGCGTCCGCCGGGCTGATGCCGTCGAGCGCGTTCGCCGTGAGTTCCGATTTCAGGCCGCTCATCTTGCCGAGCAGGGTGCGGCCGGCCTTCTTCAGATAGAGGCGCTTGACGCGGCGGTCCGAGGCGTCGTTGCGGCGCTCGATCCAGTCGCTGTCGCAGAGCTTGTCGATCAGCCGCGTCAGCGTGATCGGCTGCATCTCCAGGAGTTCGGCGAGTTCCGACTGCTTCATGCCTTCGCTGCGCTCGACCTTGGCCAGCACGGCCCATTGCGCGCGGGTGATGCCGAAGCGCGAGGCCTCCTTGTCGGCATAGACGCGCAAGAGGCGGTAGAGCTCGCCGAGCGTGAACAGGAAGTTCTGGTCGACAGACCCGCGGGTCATGAGCTTGGTCTCCAATAAGCTTGAATATAATAAGCAAGCTTATGATTATTTCATGGCGGAGGAAAGCGATGCTGTCCCGCAATAACAGCATGGCTGGCCGCCGCGGCGTCGGTCGTGCTTTGGGTTCCGCGGCCGAAATGCTAGAAGGCGGGCCGAATGACCCTCGCAAAACCGGCCTTTCCGACGCCCGACCACGATCACGGCCGCTGCACCGCGGACGCGCTGGCGCATGCGGAAGCCGTTTGCGAGCAGCGGGCGCAGAAATTCACGCCGATACGCCGTCAGGTGCTGGGCGCGCTGCTTTCCAGCCATCGCCCGCTCGGGGCCTATGAGGTGATCGACGAGCTCGCCAAATCGATGGCACGACCGGCGCCGATCACGGTCTACCGTGCTCTCGAATTTTTGATGGCGAACGGCCTCGTGCACCGCATCGAGAGCCGCAACGCCTATCTCGCCTGCGCCGCCCACGACCATGACGCGACCTCGGCGGTCGCGTTCCTGATCTGCGAGCGCTGCGGTCTCGTCGGCGAGATCCCGTCAGGGTCATTTGCCAGGGAGCTCAACGCCGCGGCGCGCGCGTCAGGCTTCGCGCCAAAGCTGTCCGTGGTCGAGATCACGGGCGTCTGCACCCATTGTCAGAAAACGTCTTGAAGCAACAACGGCGCAAAGCCGGATTCCAGGAAGATATGTCCTCACCTCAATCCAACCCGTCCGCCGCGCGCCCCCTCAGTGCCGGCGCCATCGCCCTCATGCTCATGCTGTGTCTGACCTGGGCCTTCAACCAGATCGCGGTGAAGCTGGTGCTGCCGGACATTCCGCCGATGCTGCAGGCGATGATCCGCTCGATCGGTGCGCTGCCGGTGCTGTTCATCGTCGGCAGCCTGCGCGGCGTCAAATTCTTCGAGCGTGACGGCACGTGGAAGCCTGGCCTGATCGCCGGGCTGATGTTCGGCATCGAGTTCGTGCTGATCTTCCAGGGCCTGCGCTTGACCTCGGCCTCCCGCGCGGTCGTGTTCCTCTACACCGCACCGTTCTTTGTTGCGCTCGGCTCCTACCAGGTGCTCGGCGAGCGTCTCGGCAGCACGCAATGGCTCGGGTTGGCGATCAGCTTTGCCGGGGTGGCGCTCGCGATCGGCGTACCGCAGGCCAATGTCGATTCACACATTCTGCTCGGGGACCTCATGATTGTCGCCGGTGCCTCGCTCTGGGCCGCGACCACGCTGGTCGCCAAGGGCACCCGGCTGCGCTTCGCCGCGCCGGAGAAGGCGCTCGGCTATCAGGTCGCGACCTCGATCCCGATCCTGGGCGCGGCTGCCCTGCTGTCCGGCGAGTCCATCACCCACACCCCGTCGCCGCTGTCGTTCGCCTTGATGGCTTTCCAGGCGATCTGGGTGGTGGGAACCACGTTCACGCTTTGGTTCGCGCTGGTGAAGGCCTATTCGGCCAGCAAATTGTCGGCCTTTACGTTCATCACCCCTTTGTTTGGCGTGGCGGGTAGCTATTTCATCATGCACGATCACCTGAGTCTGGCTTTCGGGGCTGCTGCCCTCCTTGTAATTGCTGGGCTTTTTCTGGTTAACCGTCCGAGCCGAGAGGCTGTGGCGCCGCGTGATGCATTGCTGAACGTCACCAAAACCTGATATTTGGACCTCATGAACAAGCTCGAAAACACCATCGATTCCGACGTCGCGGGCCCTGCGCCGCGCCATCGCACCACCCAGGTCAAGGTCGGCGATGTCGCCGTCGGCGGCGGTGCGCCGATCGTCGTGCAGTCGATGACCAACACCGACACCGCCGACATCGACGGCACCATTGCCCAGGTCGCAGCGCTCGCGCGCGCCGGCTCCGAAATGGTCCGCATCACCGTGGACCGCGAGGAGGCTGCCGCAGCCGTTCCGCATATCCGCGACGGCCTTCTCAAGCGTGGCATCACCACGCCCTTGATCGGCGACTTCCACTATATCGGCCACAAGCTGCTCGCGGCCTATCCGGCCTGCGCCGAGGCGCTCGCCAAGTACCGCATCAATCCCGGCAATGTCGGCTTCAAGGACAAGCGCGACACCCAGTTCGCCGACATCATCGAGATCGCGAACAAGAACAGCAAGCCGGTGCGCATCGGCGCCAATTGGGGCTCGCTCGACCAGGAGCTGCTGACCAAGCTGATGGACGAGAACGCCGCGTCCGCCAATCCGCGCGACGTGCGCGCGGTGACGCGCGAGGCGATGGTGCAGTCGGCGCTGCTCTCGGCCGCGCGCGCCGAAGAGCTCGGCATGCCCAAGGATCGCATCATCCTCTCCGCAAAGGTCTCGGCGGTGCAGGATCTCATCGCGGTCTATCAGGATCTCGCCAGCCGTTCCGACTACGCCATCCATCTCGGCCTGACCGAGGCCGGCATGGGCACCAAGGGCATCGTGGCGTCCTCGGCCGCGCTCGGCATCCTGCTGCAGCAGGGCATCGGCGATACCATCCGCATCTCGCTGACGCCGGAGCCCGGCGGCGATCGCACTCGTGAGGTGCAGGTCGGCCAGGAGCTCCTGCAGACCATGGGCTTCCGCACCTTCGTGCCGCTGGTTGCGGCCTGCCCCGGCTGCGGCCGCACCACCTCGACCACGTTCCAGGAGCTGGCGCGCTCGATCCAGGATTTCATCCGCGACGAGATGCCGGGCTGGAAGACGAAATATCCCGGCGTCGAGGAACTCAACGTCGCGGTGATGGGCTGCATCGTCAACGGCCCGGGCGAGTCCAAGCACGCCAATATCGGTATCTCCCTGCCCGGCACCGGCGAAGCGCCGGCCGCGCCGGTCTTCGTCGACGGCAAGAAGTTCCGCACGCTGCGTGGGCCCACGATCTCCGCCGACTTCAAGGCGCTGGTGATCGACTACATCGACCAGCGTTACGGCCAGGGCGCCAAGGCCCCGGTGACCGCGGCGGAGTGATTCAGCTCCGCTAGCGCTCCACACTCCGCCGTCGTCCCGGATCTGCGCTTACGCTTGTCCGGGACGACGAGTTGAATCTGTGGCGCAGATTGCGCTTCTGTCGCCAAGAGCTACCATGCTCCCAATCAAGACGATCGGGAGACACGCCATGAGCTCACTCGCCGGCAAGCAGGGCCCGCGCTACCGCCACACGGCTGATGACGGCGCACCTTACGAGACCATCGCGGTCGAAAAGCTCACCCCCATCGTCGGCGCGGAAATCTCCGGCGTCGATATCGGCAAGCTCGTCTCCGACGATGCCCGTTCCAACCGGCAGATCGACGAGATCCACCGCGCGCTCGCCGAAAACCTGGTCATCTTCTTCCGCGACCAGCACATCACGCCGCAGCAGCATCTCGCCTTCGGCCGCAAGTTCGGCGAGCTACATTTTCACCCGGCCGCGCCGCATGAGGACGAAGACCCGGCGCTGATGAAGATCTATGCGGATGCGAACTCGCCGCGCGCCAACGGCGAGGGCTGGCACTCCGATGTGTCCTGCGATCTCGAGCCGCCGATGGGCTCGATCCTCTACATCAAGCAGTGTCCGCCGCGCGGCGGCGACACGCTGTTCGCCAGCATGTACGCGGCCTATGAGGCGCTGTCGGATCGCATGAAGGCCTATCTCGACGGCCTGACCGCGCTGCATGACGGCGAGCCGATCTATCGCGGGCTCTATGCCAATTACGGCGTCGCCGATCGCCCGTCCTATCCGAACGCCGAGCACCCGGTGGTGCGCACGCATCCGGTCACGGGCAAGAAGGCGCTCTATGTCAACCGCGGCTTCACCCGCCACATCAACGGCGTCCCGCGCGACGAGAGCGACGCGATGCTCGCCTATCTCTACCAGCACGCCGAAAACCCGCTGTTCCAGTGCCGCTTCCGCTGGACCGAGAACGCCATCGCGTTCTGGGACAACCGCTGCACCCAGCACCGCGCCATGTGGGACTACTGGCCGCATACGCGCTCAGGGACACGCGTGACGGTGAAGGGGGAACGGCCGGTGTGAACGGCCAGCCGTCGCCGCCCGCTCAACGTGATCTGAATCACGGATTTGGCGCTGCCCCTGTCGAATGATGTGGGCTCAGGCTGCTGCTTGCGGGCGCTTCAACCAGCGATATACTCGCAAAGGGCGATTTGGGGGGAGTTTTATGCGTTGGGCGGCGGCTACCATTCTTGCGCTCGTATTTTGCGGGTTCGCAAGTCAGGCGCTGGCCGAGAAGCGCGTCGCTCTGGTGATCGGCAATTCGTCGTACCGGAACGTTCCGAGCCTTCCGAATCCCCAGAATGATGCCGCCGAGATCGCCACCCTGTTCAGATCCGCAGGATTTTCCGCGGTCGACGCCCGCCGCGATCTCGGAATTTCGGAGATGCGGCGCGCGATCAGCGATTTCACGGAATTGGCAAGCGATGCCGACGTGGCCGTCGTCTATTTTGCCGGCCATGGCATCGAGGTCGATGGTGCAAACTACGTCATCCCCGTCGACGCGAAGCTGTCGCGCGACTTCGACATCGAGGATGAGGCCGTCTCCCTCGATCGTATTCTGAAATCGATCGAGCCCACCAGGCGGCTTCGCCTCGTCATCCTGGACGCGTGCCGGGACAATCCGTTCCTGAAGACCATGAAGAGAACCGTGGCCTCTCGATCAATCGGTCGTGGATTGGCGAAAGTCGAGCCCGCCGTGTCCGACACGCTCATTGCCTTCGCGGCGAAGGCCGGGTCGGTTGCGCTGGATGGCGACGCGAAAAACAGTCCCTTCACCGCCGCGCTGCTGCACAACATCGCTGCTCCCGGCCTGGACCTGCGGATTGCGTTCGGACGGGTTCGCGACGAGGTGCTGAAGGTCACCAACCGCCACCAGGAGCCGTTCGTCTACGGATCGTTGGGCGGCTCCGTCATCTCGATTGTCGATGCGCCGAAACTTCCACCGCCACCAACGACGGATGACGTCGTGTGGAATGCCGTGAAGGATTCAACTTATCCCGGCGTGTTCGACGAGTTCATCGCGAAGTTTCCGGCGAGCCCGCATCTGAAGGCGGCGCAATCGCGGCGCGACGAGCTGAAGCAGGCGCAGGCCGCAGCTGCTGCGCGCGTGCCACCGCCGCCGACTGCCGACGAAATCGTCTGGACGGCGATCAGGGATTCGAACTATCCCGCGATCTTCGACGATTTTCTCAGCAAGTTCCCGGCCAGCAAACATGGAGCTGAGGCGCAATCGCGCCGGGACGCACTGCAGAAGCAGATCGCCGCCGCGGCCGCGCGTATTCCGCCGCCTCCGACCGCCGACGAGGTCGTCTGGCAGGCCATCAAAGGTTCGACCTATCCGGCAATTTTCGAGGATTTCGCCAGCAAGTTTCCGGCAAGCCCGCATCTGGCAGACGCGCAGACGCGCCGGGATGAGCTCAAAAAGCAGATTGCCGCCACGCAAGCGCCGCCGCCCCCCGCCGCTGACGACATTGTCTGGGCCGCGATCAAGGGGTCTCGTGATCCTGCGATCTTCGATGAATTCGTGAGCAGATATTCGGCCAGCCCGCATATCGCGGATGCGCGTCAGCGCAGGGATGACCTGAAGAAGGAGATCGCGGCCGCTCAAGTGCCGCCGCCGCCTCCGGCTGATGAGATTGTCTGGACCGCGATCAAGGAGTCGCGCGACCCCGCCATCTTCGAAGAGTATTCAGCGAAATACTCGACGAGTTCGCATGTCACCGTCGCGCTATCACGTCGTGACGAGCTGAAGAAGGAGTTGGCCGCCGCCGCTGCCGCGCGCGCTCCGACCCCGCCCGCAACTGATGAGATTGTCTGGAATGCCATCAGGGATGGGCGCTCTCCGGCAATGCTCGAAGAGTTCCTGAGCAAATTTCCGGAAAGCCCGCGATCGGCGGAAGCACGAGATCGGCTCAAGGCGCTGCAAGGCACGCAGCTGGCCTCCACCAACCCGACGCTCCCGGCCCAGGACTCAAGCCAGCTGCGCGAAGGATCGACCGCGCTCGGCATCAAATCCTTGTCCGACTCGGAAGAGGCGGCTCTGAAGCAGAAGGCTAGTTTCAGAGAATGCGAAAAGTGTCCGGATATGGTTGTGGTCCCTCCAGGCACTTTGATGATGGGATCATCCGACGGCGGATCGAAGCGCGCCACGGAATCGTCTCGCCACAAGGTGACGTTCGCCCGTTCATTCGCGGTTGGACGTTACGCTGTCACGTTCGCGGAATGGGATGCCTGCGTCGCCGATGGAGGCTGCAACGGATATAAGCCCTGGGATAACGGTTGGGGGCGTGGGAGGCGGCCGGCGATCAACATTTCCTGGTCGGATGCCAAGAGCTATGTGGCCTGGCTGTCGGCCCGCACCGGCAAGACGTACCGCCTGTTGAGCGAAGCCGAGCGGGAATATGTGACACGGGCGGGAACGACGTCGTCGTTCTGGTGGGGGGCCTCGGTTTCTCGAGGGCAGGCCAACTACGATAACAAGGCCAGTCAGGACAAGAATGCAAAGGGTGCCTCCGGGCAAAAGACGGCTCCGGTCGATTCCTTCCAGCCAAATCCGTGGGGCCTCTATCAGGTGCACGGCAATATCTGGGAGTGGGTCGAGGATTGCGTCAACGACACTTATGAGGGTGCGCCGACCGACGGCAGCCCTTGGCTGAAAGGCCGGTGCGAGCAGCGTGTCCTCAGGGGAGGCTCCTGGGTCAGCAAGGCGGATGCCGTCGAAGCTGGGAGCCGCTACGGCGTGCAGTCCGAAGGACGCGTGAGCAACGTTGGATTTCGAGTCGCGAGGACATTGAGATAGTCGGGGCCGAATGCGTCGGTCTCGCCAGCCGGAACGATCGCATACAGTAACTCTAAGATTTTTTCATTGGAGATTTATGAAATGACAACCTACCCGGTACGCCTACCGACGGCCCTTTTGATCAAGATCATCGCGGGGCTCGTCCTGTTCTTCGGAATCCTTTGTGGCGCCCATGCGGGCGGGGGGAACACGTCGCTCGTCGTGAAATCCGGCGAGGCAAAGGAAATCTGCAAATGTGGCGGACACTGGCGCGTCGACAGCAGTGGCAAGGTCTGGCCCGTCAGCATTGAAGTCGTGTCTCCGCCGAAGAGCGGCGCCGTGACGACGCGAGTGAGCACCGGGCAGCGCAAATTGAGAAACGGAGAGGCCAAGACCGTGCGGCTGACCAGCGTGGTGTATCAATCCAAGAAGGGGTACGTCGGTGAAGACTCCTTCACGTATCGGCGCGTGACGGCAGACCCCACCGATCCGGATAATGGCAAGGTATACACAGTCGCCGTCACCGTCAGGTGATGTCGATGAGGGCGGGTACAGCTCTGCTGTTCTTGCGTTGACGTTGTCCCACTCTCGCGCCAATCTTCCCTAAGATGTTCGGGAGGATCAGCCATGCTCCGCGCCGAGGGCAATATATTCCTGACCGAGTCCGGCTCTGGAACGGGCATGGGCGAGTTGCTACGCCGCTTCTGGGCCGCCGCAGCGGAGTAACGCTTGTCACGGGCGCGGGGCATCATCGCGGCGATTGTGGTGGCGCTCGTCGCGCTCCCACCCGTGCCGGTCGACGCCGGGCGCACCGCGCCTGCCCGAAAGGTCGTGAGAGCGAAGCCCAAGCCTTCGTCGATCAAACCCTCACTCGCTCCGGAGACCTGCGAGCCGCGTAAATTCAAGATCATCCTCGATGTCGGGCACACCTCGGAATCGCAGGGCGCGACCAGCGCGCGCAACGATGTGGAATTCGGCTTCAACCTGCATCTGGCGCGGCTGATCGGAGAGCGCTTGACGTCGGCAGGCTTTGCCGCGACCCGCGTGCTGGTGACCGAAGGCAAGGCGCGGGCGAGCCTGCTCAAGCGTGTCGGCACCGCCAACGCCGCGCATGCCGATTTATTCCTGTCGATCCACCATGATTCCGTGCCGGACAAGATGCTCGAGGAATGGGAATTCGAGGGCGCCAGCAGCCATTTCAGCGACCGCTTCAGCGGTCATTCACTGTTCGTGTCCGAGCGCAATCCGCGCTTTGGCGCGAGCCTCGCTTTCGCGCGGTCGCTGGGCCGGGAGCTGAAGCAGGAAGGCCTGCAATACGCGACGCAATACAGCCTGCCGCTGATGGGACGTTACCGGCATCCATTGCTGGACAAGGATGTCGGCGTCTACCGCTATGACGCCCTCGTCGTGCTCTCGCAGACCCGAAGCGCCGCGGTGCTGCTGGAAGCAGGCTCGATCATCAACCGCGACGAGGAGATGGCGATGAATTCGCCCGAGCGGCAGGAGCTGATTGCGACGGCCGTGGTGACCGCGATGCGGGCGTATTGCGAGAAACGGTAGGTTGCTCCGCCGTCATTGCGAGCGTAGCGAAAGTAATCCAGAATCTTTCCGCGGCGGCAGTCTGGATTGCTTCGCTACGCTCGCAATGACGAGAAGCTACAGCGGCGCCCCCTGATACTCCCGGTTCGCCAGGCTCGCCTCCTCCAGGTCCAGGTCGCGCTCGATCCTCCGTCGCGTCTCGTCCGTGATCTGCCCGTCGCGCAAGAGGTCGTGGATGAATTTGCGCTCTGCGACGATCAGCTCGCGGGTCAGTGCGGTGCCGGCGGCGGAGACGTCGTGGCGGGTGGGATCGAGTGAATCAGGCAGCTGGTTGACGCGGATGTCGTGGCGCGCGCGCAGCAGCCGCATCACCTCGTCCGAGACCTCCTTGCCTTCGGTCAACGCATCCAGCGATTTCAGCGCGGCGTCGAGCGCCTGGCGCCGTGCCGCGATTTCGGCCTCGTGCGCGGCGACATGCTCGTTGCGGCCGGCTTCCGCGATGCCGAGCCAGCGTACCACCGGCGGCAGCGTCAGGCCGACGCCGATCAGGGTGATGAAGATGACGCCGAAGGCCACGAACAGGATCAGGTCGCGATACGGGAAGGCAGCGCCGTCGGGCAGCGTGAACGGCAGCGCCAGCGCGGCGGCCAGCGACACCGCACCGCGCACGCCGGTGAACGCGAGCGCGAACGGCCATTGCCAGGGCGGCGACGGATCACGCGCGCGCAGCGATTTGCTGAACATCCGCGGCAGATAGGTCGCGGGGTAGAGCCAGGCGAAACGCGCCAGAACGATGATGACCATGACCACGGCGGTCGCGATCATGATGTCGTCGAGCGGGAACGCTTTCGATTTCTCGTAGAGCGCGCGCATCTGGAAGCCGGTGAGCAGGAACAGCAAGCCCTCGATCAGATAGATGATGAGGTCCCAGAAGAAGATGCCTTGCAGGCGCGTCGACGCCGAAATCAGCAGCGGCCCGTTCCAGCTCACATAGAGGCCGCAGGCGACGGTGGCGATCACGCCGGAGCCGCCGACATGCTCGGGCAGCCAGTAGGACACGTAGGGCGTGATCAGCGACAGCGTCAGCTCGACCTGCGGATCGCAGGACCATTTGCGGAAGCGGAGGGAGAGCCAGCCGACGCCGATGCCGAAGGCGATCTCGCCGGCGACGATAAGGGCAAATTCGCCGGCCGCCAGCGGCAGCGAGAAATGCCCGACCACGATCGCAGCGAGCGCGAAGCGATAGAGGATCAGCGCGGTGGCGTCGTTGGCGAGGCCTTCGCCCTCAAGGATGACCATCAGCCGGCGCGGCATGTTCAGCCGTCGCGCGATCGCCAGCGGCGCCACCACGTCGGGCGGCGCGACGATGGCGCCCAGGAGGAAGCCGATGCTCCAGGGCAGACCGATCAAATAGTGGGTGGCCGCCGCGACCATCGCCGCGGTGAAGATCACGGCGCCGACCGCGAGCAGCACGATCGGACGCAAATTGTTCCTGAACTCGCGCCAGCTCATCGCGACGCTCGCCGAGTAGATCAGCGGCGGCAGCACCATCAGCAGCACCAGCTCCGGCGGCAGCTCCACCGGCGGCATGCCCGGCACGAAAGCGAGGCCGACGCCGGAGAGCATCAGCAAAATGGCAGGCGCCATGTTGAAACGGCGGGCGACCAGCGCCGTGCCCGCCAGCACGGCGAGCAGGATCAGGAAGGTCTGGAATTGCGCTGCAATCATGCCCTGTCTTGGCCCGGAAGCGGCCAAGAGGTCAATGCGAGGCGGCTTACGCCAATCGCTCAGTCACCATGCGCCCGATGCGGGCGAACACCGCCTCGATCTGCGCCACGTTCGGCGTGCCGCCCTGGGTGTAGGCCGCGATCAGGATCGGCGTATCCGGTTTGGGCCAGGCGACCGCGATGTCGCCCGACGCATCCTTGCCGTTGTTGCCGGTCTTGTCGCCGATCTTCCAGGATGCCGGCAAGCCGCCGCGCAGCCGGTTCGCGCCGGTCTTGCAGCCCACCATCCAGTCGGTGAGCTGGGCCCGTGACGCCGGCGACAACGCTTCGCCCGTCACCAGCCGCTTGAGATCGCCGGCCATCGCCGCCGGCGTCGTGGTGTCATGGGGATCGCCGGGCGGCGAGCGGTTCAGCTCGGGCTCGTTGTGGTCGAGCCGCGAAATGGTGTCGCCGATCGATCGCCAAAATGCCGTGAGTGCGGCGGGGCCGCCGATCCGCGCGAGCAGCAGATTGGCGCAGGTGTTGTCGCTGAGCTCGACGATCGCCTTGCACATGTCCGCGGCCGACATCGCGCCGGCCGGGAGGTTTTGCTTTGCGACCGGCGCGTACGCCAGCAGGTCGGTCTTGCCATAAGGGATCATCGCGGCGAGCTGTTCCTCGCCGCGATCGACCCGCGCCAGCACGCAAGCCGCGAGCGAAGCCTTGAACGTCGAGCACATCACGAAGCGCTCGTCGGCCCGCCAGGTGAGCTTGGCGCCAGTGACGAGATTCTCCGCATAGACCCCGATCCGTCCGCCGCTCTCGCGCTCATAGGATTCGAGCTCAGGCGGTGCGTCCGCGGCGAGAGCCGGAGCAGCGGCCATCCAGCAGAGCGAGGCAAGCAGGGAACGGCGGTCGAGCAGCATGCGGGACTTTCGAGCGGGGAGAGGTGGGAAGGATGCGACGTACGCGCTACCCGCGCCCGTCATTGCGAGCGCAGCGAAGCAATCCAGTCTGTCACCGCGGCGGGATTCTGGATTGCTTCGCTGCGCTCGCAATGACGGAGAAATGCGAGACGATTGTGCCTGATTTCAGGCAGTGAAAGCTTCACTCCTTCAGATCATACCGATAGGATTTCGACACGATCTGCCAGCCGTCGGCGAGCTTCATCGCCACCAGGTAATCCGTGAAGAAGCGCGGCGGCAACTGGCATTTGACCTTGATGAAGGCGGTCTTGTCGTCCGAGCGGTCGATGGTGACGATGAAATCCTCGCGCGGCTTGCCTTCCGCCTTGGCAGAGGGGCGCTTGCGTACCCATGCGAGCCAGTCCGGCACGGTCAGGATCTTCAGCTCGCCCTTTTCCACCCAGCGCAGATCGGCAGATGGATGGAAGGCGTCGCCGAGCTTTTCGGCGTCGCCCTCGTAAAGCCCGTCGAAATAAGATTGCACGACGGCTTCGACGCTCGAATGATTTGGGCTCATGGGTCATCCCTCTGAATGATGGCGCGCCGCGAACTTAGTGGTACGCATCGAATTGCGCTATGGGTGTCTGCGCTATTTGAGCGAGGGCATCGTCATGACCGGATCAGAAAAACCGAACGCTCGCATCCTTGCCGGCGAATGCTATTGCCGCGCCGTCCGCTACGAGGTCGCGGATGCGTTCTCCTATGCGCTGAACTGCCACTGCTCGAACTGCCGCCGGACCACCGGTTCCGCCTTCAAGCCGTTCGCGGGCATCGAGTATAGCCGGCTCCGCCTCGTCGGGGGCGAGGACCAGCGGATGATCTACGGGGACGACACCACCCATGACGCGCACTGTGCCCGCTGCGGCTCGCTGCTTTATTCCCGGGTCCGCGAAGGAAAATGGGCCCATGTCGCCATGGGAACCCTGGTCGATGCCCCCTCGATCCGCCCGACCGCCCATATTTTCGTCGGCTCCAAGGCTCCGTGGCACGAGATCACGGACACTCTCCCGCAGTACCGGCGGCATGCCGGGGATGCCCAGGGGTAACCCGGCTCGCACGGATTTGGCGGCGAACCGCCAACGCACTGGCGCGACTAACAAAAGGGAGGGCTCGGCCTGTCGCCGCCGCTGCCTTCGTGACCTCCATCACAAGCGCGCGTGGCGGAGCTTGCTAAGGCTATTCTTGAGGGTGTGAGCTGCCCCGAATTTTTGGAAGTGGTGTCATGCGCAATTTGTCCAGACTTTGCCCGCTTCTCCTCGCCGTCGCGCTGATGTTCGGCGCCGGGCCCGCCTTCGCCGGAAAGCGCGTCGCGCTGGTGCTCGCCAACTCGGCCTATCAGCACGCGCCCCCGCTCACGAACCCCGTCAATGACGGTGCGGTGATGGCCAAGACGCTGAAGGATGCCGGCTTCGATGTCGTCGATTCCCGCCACGATCTGACCGCGCTCGACACGCGGCGTGTGCTGCGCGAATTCGCTGATTCAACCCGCGATGCCGATATCGCCGTCGTCTACTATGCCGGCCATGGCATCGAGGTCGAAGGCTCCAATTATCTGATCCCGGTCGATGCCAGGCTCGAGCGCGACACCGACGTCTATGACGAGGCGCTCTCGCTCGATCGCGTTCTGGTCGCCGTCGAGCCGGCGAAGCAGCTTCGCCTGGTGATCCTCGATGCCTGCCGCGACAATCCGTTCGGCAGGACCATGAAGCGCACGCTCGCCTCGCGCGGCATCGGTCGTGGTCTGGCCCAGGTCGAGCCGACCAGCTCCAACACGCTGATCGCCTATTCGGCCAAGGCCGGCTTCACGGCGCAGGACGGCGACGGCGCCAACAGCCCGTTCACCATCGCGCTGTCGAAGCATCTGACGACGCCGGGCCTCGATGTTCGCCGCGCCTTCGGCTTCGTGCGCGACGACGTGCTCAAGTCGACCGGAAACAAGCAGGAGCCGTTCGTCTACGGTTCGCTCGGCGGCGAAGACGTGCCGCTGGTGCCGGTCAAGGCCACGCTCGTGACTGCGACGGCGCCCGCGCCCGTGGTGAATCCGCAGGCCGATATGCGCCGCGACTACGAGCTGGCGCTCCAGGTCGGCAACAAGCCGGCATGGGAGGCCTTCCTGGCCCAGCATCCGGACGGCTTCTATGCGAACCTTGCCAAGCTCCAGCTCGATAAGATCCAGGCCGAGCAGGTTCATGCGGCGGCGATCGAGAAGACGAAGCAGGCCGATGCGGAACGCGACCGTCTCGCCGCGCTCGGCGCCCAGAAGGACGCCCAGACCAAGGCTGCGGCCGACGCGAAAGCAGCCGAGCAGGCCCAGCTTGCCGCCCAGAAGGCCAAGGAGCAGGCGCAGCAGCAGGCTGCGGCTGCCGAGCAGCAGCGCGTCAATCTCGCTTCTTCCGCGCCGAGCGCTGCGCCCGCTACCACGGCAGGCCCCGCCGGCACCAATGTCGCTTCGCTGACACCGGCGACCACCCCGGCCGATCTCAGCCGCTCGGTCCAGACCGAGCTTGGCCGCGTCGGCTGTTTCTCCGGTCAGGCTGACGGCAACTGGAGCACGTCCGCGCAGCGGTCGCTGTCGCAGTTCAACCGCTATGCCGGCACCAAGCTCGACGTGAAGGTGGCGAGCACCGATGCGCTCGACACGGTCAAGTCGAAGCAGTCGCGCGTTTGCCCGCTGGTCTGCGATCACGGCTTCAAGGCCGACGGCGACAAGTGCACCAGGATCGTCTGCGGCGACGGTTATGCGCTGAACGACGACAATGAGTGCGAGAAGCAGCGTGCCGGCAAGCCGGCCAAGCCTGCAATCGCCAAGCGCGACGACGGCGATGATCGTCCGGCACGGCAGCGTCGCCAGTCCGGTGGCGCGGCCGCTGGAGCGGCGGGCGGCATCGCGGCGGCCGGCGCCGGTCGCGCCTCAGGTGGCAGCGGCCAGATTTTCTGCAACGATCTCCTCTGCCGTCCTGTCAGGCCCGGCTGCCACCTCGTCTATCGCGGCGGCGGCGGCCCTCACGTTGATGCCAATGCCGAGGTCTGCAATTGAGGAGGCTGCTTCCTGCGACATTGTTCCGGCAATCGCATATGGCATTTTGCACGACCTGAGTGCGCGCCTCGTCCTTCGAGACGACCGCTTCGCGGTCTCCTCAGGATGAGGCTAGGCGGCATCGGTGCTCGTCAAAACTACGGCCGCACGCTCGGTCCTCATCCTGAGGGCCCGCCAACGGCGGGCGTCTCGAAGGATGGCCACAGAGAAATCGCTCCCATATGCGATAGCCCTGCGGTGAAGCCGGGACCCTGTCGCGGGGATCAAGTCGCGATCGCGCTCGCTGCGATGTTCACCGTCAGCGCCAGCAGGGCCGTGTTGTAGACGAAGGACACGATGCCGTGCGCCGTGGCGGTGCGGCGGATGGTCTTGTCGGTGATGCCGACGTCGGAGACCTGCGCGGTCATGCCGATCACGAACGAGAAATAGACGAAGTCCCAATAGTCGACGTGGTCTTCCTTGTCGCCGCTCGGGAACTGCAAGCCGCCCGGCGGATGGCGGTAATAGTCGTGGGCATAATGCAGCGCGAAGGTCGTGTGCACGGCGGCCCAGGATAGCGCGATGGTGCTGATGGCGATGGTCAGCTCCGCCGCGCCGCGGTGGGCGCCGAGCTCCGCGACGATCGCCGCGATACTCGCAAACGCGCCAATCGCCGTCACCAGCAGGATCACGAAGCGGCCGTCGTCCTGCATCGCGGCGCTACGGCGGATGTGCTGGTGGTCGTTGCACAGCATCATGCTGTAGACCAGCACGAGATACACCGCGATCAGCGCATCCCAGCCGAGCACAAGCCGCGTCGTCAGCCGGAGCGAGCCCGGCAACAGCAGGCAGACGAGGATGCCGATACCAAGCGAGATAAACGTCCGCGGCCGGGCGTAGATGAGCCGCATCGGCCGCGACATCTGGCGGAAGCGGACGAGGACGGGATCTTCTTTTTCCATGCAGATCGTCCGGTGAAGCCTGAACGGCAATCGCAGGTGCGCTCCCTCCCCCGCTTGCGGGGGAGGGTAGGGGAGAGGGTGTCTCCGCAAGCAAGAATCCCCAAGAGGAGAGAGCCCTCACCCGCGCCTTCGGCGCGACCTCTCCCGCAAGCAAGCGGGAGAGGTGGAAAATCAAACGTCAGCTCTTGCGTTCGGCGACGAAGCGGGCGGCGGCTTGCAGCACGGCGGCGCGATCGCCGAAGATCGACACGGCGCTGTCGGCGCGCGCGAGCAGGTCGCGCACACGCTGCTTGGCGCCTTCAATGCCGAGCTGGGTGACGAAAGTGGTCTTGCCGAGCGCCGCGTCCTGGCCCGAGGGCTTGCCGAGCGCTGCCGCGTCGCCCTCGACGTCGAGCAGATCGTCGGCGATCTGGAACGCTTCCCCGAGCGCGCGGCCGTAATCGTCGAGCGCCTGATATTCCGCCTTCGAGGCCTGACCGAGGATCGCGCCGGCGATGCAGCCGTAGCGCAGCAGCGCGCCGGTCTTCATCTGCTGGATGCGCGCGACATCGACCGGTTCACGATCGCCAAAGCGGCCTTCACCGGCGAGATCGAGGATCTGGCCGCCGACCATGCCGCCGATGCCGGCGCAGCGCGCCAGCGCCCGCGTCAGCAGCAGCCGCACGTTGGCATCGCGATGGATCTCGTCGCGTGTGACGATGTCGAAGGCGATGGTCAGAAGGCCGTCGCCGGCGAGGATCGCGGTGGCATCATCGGTCTGCTTGTGCAGGGTGGGGCGGCCACGGCGCAGGTCCGAATTGTCCATCGCCGGCAGATCGTCATGGATCAGCGAATAGCAGTGGATGCATTCGAGCGCGGCGCCCACGAGCAGCGCCGCTTCGCGGGGAACGCCGAACACGGCCGCGCTCTCGACCACCAGGAACGGCCGCAGGCGCTTGCCGCCATTCAGGCTCGAATAGCGCATTGCGTCCATCAGTCGCTTGGGACGGGCGATCTCATCGTGCAGGATGTCGTCCGACAGCAGGCGCCCGAGCAGGGCTTCGGTGTCATCAGCGGTCTTGTCCAGACGTTTGGCGAAATCGGACGGGGACGTGCCGGTCATCAAGAAAGGCTCCAGAACCAAAATTCGGCGGGACAATCCTTTATGAGCCGGCCCCAGTCAATCGTTTGGAAGGCCTAAAAAGTGCTGGAAAACGCCCGAATTATCACAGACTTAATGCCGAGGCCGCGAGCCGCGTTTCATTTTGCGCCGGAAAGGTCGATTTGCGCATCGTCAAAATCCTGCTGCTGGCGCTCGCGGTCGTGGCTTTCGCGCCCTATGTGGTCGCGCCGTTCTACCGCAGCGGCCATCCGGTCTCGACGCTGATGGCCTGGCGCTCCCTGACGGGCGCGCCGATGCATCGGGAATGGATCGATCTAGCGGCGATGTCGCCGTATTTGCCGCGCGCGGTGGTGGCGGCCGAGGACGCCCATTTCTGCAAGCACCACGGCATCGACTGGGGCGCGCTGCGCGAGGCCATCGACGACGCCAAGGAGGACGGTACGCCGTTCCGCGGCGCCTCCACCATCACCCAGCAGGTCGCGAAAAACCTGTTCCTTTGGCAGGGGCGGGATTTCGTCCGCAAGGCGCTGGAATTCCCGCTGGCGCTCTGGATCGATCTGGTCCTGCCCAAGCACCGGATCCTGGAAATTTACCTCAACATCGCCGAGTTCGGCCCGCAGGGCCAGTTTGGGGTCGAGACGGGCAGCGCCTATGCCTTCGGCAAATCGGCCGGCAATCTCTCCCCCCGGGAAGCGGCCCTTTTGGCCTCGATCCTGCCGAATCCGGTCAAACGCAGCGCCAGGACCCCGGGACCGGGCGTCCGGCGGCTGGCCGGGACCTACGTGGCAAGGGGACAGGCCTCCTCGCTTTTGACCTGCTGGCGGGAAAATCGCTGATTTCGGGCCCTTTTCGGGCGCATTTTCCGTCCCAGAACCCTAGCTTTACGGCCAGCCTTCCTCTATAAGCCCGGCCTTGATCGGCATTTCGCTCGCCCCGTTTGGATGCTGAGCCGTCCCCCAGCGGACGATGCCCTGATGACACCAATCCCTAGAGGATATTGAAATGGCCGTTCCGAGACGAAAAACTTCGCCGTCGCGCCGTGGCATGCGCCGCTCGGCAGACGCCATCAAGAAGCCGACCTATGTGGAAGACAAGGACTCCGGTGAGCTCCGTCGTCCGCATCATCTCGACCTCAAGACCGGAATGTACAAGGGCCGTCAGGTCCTGAAGAAGAAAGAGTCCTAAAGACTCTTCTCGGGCAGGGTTATCCTCGATCAGGATGACGTGACCTGCCTGATTTCGGCCAATCCATGAGATATGACGGTGTCGGCGGCGGAGCGTATGCTGCGCCGTCGCGTTGTCTTGCCCGGACATCTTGATCGAGAAGGCGCTTTGCCGATGGTCGGTTTCCCGCTGCTTCTGATTCCGCTCGCGGTCTACAACATCATCGCCTTCCTGATGCCCAGCGTGTCCTTTTCGGACGTGCTGTTCAAGGTGCCGATGATCACCGGCGAGACCTGGTCGGTCACGCTTGCCGATCTGCTGCTCGCGCTTGGCGTGTTGCTGCTGCTGCTCGAAGTGGTCAAGGGCGCTCGGCCCGGCGCGAAATTCCTGATGGATCATCTGCTGTCGCTGATCCTGTTCGGCGCGGCGGCGGCCGAATTCGTGATGTGGCCCAAATTCGGCAATTCCACTTACTTCCTGCTGGTGCTGCTTGCGATGGCCGATTTCCTCGGCGGCATCGCCCAACGTGCGCGCCGTCGCATCACCTATGTTGCCGCCGAGGCGGTCGCGGTGCCGCGCAAGGCCAAACGCCAGGCCGAGGCGCCGCCGCCGGCGACAGTGTTCGAGCCGAAGCTCAATCCCGTGCCTGAACCGCCGCCCGCGCCCTCGGCGCAATCGGTCGCCGAATCCGTCTTGATGGATCACCCCGCGCCGAAGCCGGGCATCGTATCGTCGCCGGAAATTCCCTCGCCGCATTTGCAGCCGGGCAACGGTACGCCGCCCTCGCCCGAAGAGCCGCGCTGATTTCTCTGGATTCGCCCGCACCTCACTGCGGCGGCAGTGTGCTCCCTCGCCCCGTTCTTACGGGGAGAGGGTTGGGGTGAGGGGCCTCTCTCCACGCATGAGATCGCCGTGAGACCTGTACCCCCTCACCCGGATCGCAAGAGCGATCCGACCTCTCCCCGCAAGCGGGGAGAGGTAAGAAGGGCCGTCTCACTTCAAATCGATCTCAAGCCACCTGACGCGTGCGTGAGGTGACGCTGGGAAGCGGGCGTTTGCCATAGGCCATGCGGGCGTCCTCGGAGGAGCCGCGGCGCAGCCGGCTTGCCTGGGGCAGGTGCTCGGCATTGGCGATCAGCTGGGTGACGAAGCTCGGATCGGGGCGCGTCAGCGGGATGACTTTGTGGACCCATTCCAGCGTCGGGGTCAGCGGCACCACTGCGGTGCCCACCGTCCGCTCCGCTTCGTCCGATCTATCAGTCGTCACCATCGTAACACCGTCAGGCCGGTCAATTGTCGCGTTTCGGGACGAAGCGCGCTGTGCCTGTGATGGTCTCGCAAGGCCTATGCCGGTCGAGCCTATATGGTTCCGGGGGCCCGCAAAACGTGGTTTCCAAATTGTTTATCAACTTTGCCTAGGGTCGGAGACGAATCTGGCCGTATTCTGTGCCGGCTCAGGACTCCCCCGCTGTCCCGAAACGAGGCGCTTTTGACTCCAGCATTGCCGCAAGCCTCTGAAATCCTGGCCGCTCTCGGTCAGGCCGTGTTCGTCTGGGATATCGCGAGCGACGCCATCGTCTGGGGCGAGCAGGCCGACGCCATCTTCCCCGGCATTCCCCCCGAGCGGCTCGCGACCGGCGCCGAGTTCGCCAAGCTGATCGAGCCTGCGCAGACGCTGCGGAGCGCGGCGCTGGCGCAGACTTCCGCCGTGCACGGCACCGACGGCACGCCCTACCGGGTCGAATATGGCGTGCGCCTGAGCGCCTCCGATCCCGTGGTCTGGATCGAGGAGACCGGCCGCTGGTTCGCCGGTGCCGACGGCCGCCCGATGCGCGCGATCGGCTCTGTCCGCATCAACAATGAGCAGCACGCCCGTGACGAGGAGCTGACCAAGCTTGCCCGGCTTGATCCCCTGACCGGCGAGCTCAACCGCTCTCACCTGATCGCGGCGCTGGCCGAGGCGATCGAGGAGACGAGCCGCTTCCGCTCGACCGCAGCCTTCACGCTGGTCGGCATCGATCATCTTGCCCGCGTCAACGACGCCTTCGGCTTCGACGTTGCCGATGCCGTGATCCTCGACGTCGCCAAGCGCATTCGCACGCGCTTGCGCGGTGGTGACGTGCTCGGCCGCTTCTCCGGCAACAAGTTCGGCCTGATCCTGAAGAACTGCACCGTCGACGACATGAACGTTGCCGCGGAGCGCTTCCTCGCCGGCGTCCGTGATGAGGTGGTGCCGACCAAGTCCGGCCCGGTCTCGGTCACCGTCTCGATCGGCGCGGTCAGCCTGCCGCGCTATGCCCGCAACACCGACGAGGCCATCAACCGCGCCCACGAGACGCTGGATGCCGCCAAGCGCCGCCGCGTCGGCTCGTTCGCCGCCTGGCGTCCGAATGCCGAGCGCGACGCGCAGCGCCGCGTCAACATTCGCGTCACCGACGAGATCGTCACCGCGCTCAACGAGCGCCGCATCAAGCTCGCGTACGAGCCGGTGGTGTCGGCTGCCACGCGCGAAGGCGCGTTCCACGAATGCCTGGTGCGGATGGATCAGGGCGGCGGCCAGGTGCTGCTCGCGCCCGACATCGTTCCGGTCGCCGAGCGGCTCGGCCTCATCCGCCTGGTCGATCACCGCGTGCTCGAGCTCGTGGTCGCCGAGCTCGCGGCCGCGCCCGACATCCGCCTCAGCCTCAACATTTCGCCTGATACCACGATGGACCCCGATTGGTGGGCGGGAATCGAATCGCTGATGCACGCCCATCCCGGCGTCGCCGAGCGGCTGATCGTCGAGATCACCGAGACGGTGGCGATCCAGGACATCGACGACGTCCGCGGCTTCGTCACGCGGCTGAAGAATTTCGGCAGCCGCATCGCCATCGACGATTTCGGCGCCGGCTACACCTCGTTCCGCAATCTGCGCAAGCTCGGCGTCGACATCGTCAAGATCGACGGCGCCTTCGTCCAGAACATCACGCATTCCGCCGACGACCGCGCCTTCGTGCAGACCTTGATCGACCTCGCCCGCCGCCTCGACATCAAGACCGTCGCCGAATGGGTGCAGGACGAGGAGGCCGCCAACATGCTGCGCGACTGGGGCTGCGACTACATCCAGGGCCGCCTGATCGGGCTGGCCTCCGCTGACCGCCCGTGGGGTGCGCCGCCGGACAGCGCGCTGCCGGCGGCGGGGTGAGATATCGTGGGCGGATCGGGGTAGCGTCGCGAACGCCACGATTTCCCCTTTGGAATCAACGCCGTTCTACTTTGCATGGGGTTGTTTTCGCGATGTTCGCGAGAGGACAGGCAGAAAGGGCTCACGCCACGCGGCGGACTGCGTTCAGCGTCTCGATGGTAAGCCCCACCTCGGCCGCCGGGCAGGGCTTGCCGAAATAATAGCCCTGCACCGCCGTGCAGCCGCATTCGCGGACGAAGTCGAGCTGCTCGATGGTCTCGACCCCTTCCGCCGTCGTCTCGACGCCGAGCACGGCGCCGAGGCTCGCGATAGTGCGGACGATCGCGGCGCTTTCCGGGCTCTCGCCGAGCGTGCCGACGAAGGAGCGGTCGATCTTGATGCGGTCGAACGGAAATTTGCGCAAGTAACTCAGCGAGGAATAGCCGACGCCGAAATCGTCGAGGCTGACGCGCACGCCGAGGGTGCGGAGCTGGTGCAGGATCCCGATCGTGGCTTCGCTGTCATCGAGCAGCGCCGTCTCAGTGACCTCGAGCTCGAGCCGCCGCGGCGGCAGGCCGGCTTCTGCAAGCGCGCTCGTCACCATCGTCACCAGTCCGCGCGAGCGGAACTGCACCGGTGACAGATTGACTGCGACCGTGACATCCGGCCATGAGGCCGCAGTGGCGCAAGCGGTACGCAGCACCCATTCGCCGATCGGAACGATCAGCCCGTTCTCTTCGGCGATCGGAATGAACTCGGCCGGCGAGACGAAGCCGCGCGAGGGATGCTTCCAGCGCAGCAGCGCCTCGAAGCCGGTCAGCTCGGTGGTGTCGAGCCGCACCTGCGGCTGGAACACCAGATGGAACTGGTTGGCTTCCAGCGCGCCGCGCAGATCGTGCTCCAGTGCGTGCCGGCTGCGCGCCTCTTCTTCCATTTCGGGCTCGAACAGCTGATAGGCGCCGCGTCCCTTGGCCTTGGCCTGGTACAGCGCGAGATCGGCGCATTTCATCAGCTCGTCCGCGTCGAGGCCGTGGTCGGGCGCGATCGCGATGCCGACGGAGACGCCGACATGGATCGACTGGCTCTCCAGCGGCGGCGGATGACCGATGATCTCGACCAGGCGGCGTGCCAGCCGCTCCGCCGATTGCGGTTGCGGTCCGCGCTGGAGCACGGCGAACTCGTCGCCGCCGAGACGGGCGACGGTGTCGTGCTCGCCGACATTCTCCTTCAGCCGCGCCGCGACCCAGCGCAGCAACCGGTCGCCGGCGGCGTGGCCGAGCCGGTCGTTGACGGTCTTGAAATTGTCGAGGTCGAAGCACAGCACGGCCATGGCGCCGCCGGCGATCGCGACCTGGTTCAGCCCCTCGCCCATCTTCTCGCGGAACAGCGTGCGGTTGGGAAGGTCGGTGAGCGAGTCGTGCTGCGCCATGTGCGCGACCCGGGCCTGGGCCTTATGACGCTCGGTGACGTCCTCATAGGTGACGACCCAACCGCCGTGCTCCATCCGCTTGTGGTTGAGCTTGATAATGCGGCCGTCGCTCAAATGGCGGTGCAGCGTGTGCTCGCCCTCGCGCAGCCGCTCGACATAGTCGGCATAGATCTTGGCGGCGGTGGTGTTCGGATGGATGCCGAGATCGCAGCTGTGCTCCATGATCTCGCGCATCGAGACGCCGGGCTTCACAATGTCGGGCGACAGGCCGTACATCTCGATGTAGCGGCGGTTACAGACGATGACGTGTAGGCTCGCATCGAGCATGCACAGGCCCTGGCTCATGTTGTTCAGCGCCGCGTCGAAGCGGCGATACTGCTCACTCAGCTCCTCGACCGCGCGTTCGCGCTCGGTGATGTCCTCGTAGGTGGCGACGAAGCCGCCCTCGGGCAGCGCGCAATAGCGAACCGAGATCACGGTGCCGTTCGACATGCTCCGCCGTATCGGAGAGGAATCGCGGTTCGCGATGCGCGCGCTGGCGGCTTCAACGAGCTGTTGCGGGCTGTATTCGGAAGCGAAGGCGCCGTTCGTCATCGAGCGCTCGATCAGCTCGGCGAGATGCGTGCCGGGCTTGCTATCCTCCGGCGACAGCCGATAGATCTGCTGGTAGGTGGAGTTGCAGATGCGCAGGCGCATGTCGCTGTCGTAGAACGCGAGGCCATGCGCCATGTTTTCGAGCGCCGCATCCAGCATGAGATTTTGCTGCTTCAGCGTCTCTTCGTGCTGCAGCCGCTCGGTGACGTCCTCATGCACGGTGACCCAGCCGCCGTCTGGCATGAATCTGGATACGGCCTGTACCCTGCGGCCGTCATAGCGCGTCACGAGAACGGTTTTCGGGCTCCTGGTCCGGACGTCGTTGATCCGGGTCTCGCGGAACTCGTCTGCGGACATATCCGCCGTGTTGCCGCGCGACAGCCAGTGCTCGATGACCGTGCTATGCGAGATGCCCGGCTTCAGGACCTCAGGGTCTAGGTTGTAGAATTGCAGGAAGCGTTCGTTGCAGACGACGACGCGGCTGTCGGCGTCATACATGATGAGGCCGTGCGACATGTTGGCGAGCGCGTGCTGGCTGCGCTCGGTCTGAAGTTGCAGCTCGACCTCGAGCCGGGCGAGGCGGCTGACATCGTCACAGATCGTCATCCAGCCGCCGTCGGGAAGCGGCTTCAGCTCGAGCGTGATGACCAGGCCGCTGGCGAGTGTCTGCCGCGTATGGAACGGCTTGCCGGCCGCGATCAATGCGATCCGCGCAGCGTAGAGCGCGTCAAGGTCACTTGCCCGGATATTGCCGAGCGCCACGCTGTGGGCGAGCACGTCGCGGTAGCGCGTTCCGAGCCGGACAATGTCGGCCGACATGCCGAACAGCTCGATATACCGGCGGTTGACCAGCACGATCCGGTTGTCGGCATCGTAAACGCAGACGCCTTGTTCCATGCCGTCGAGCGCAAGCTGGCTCAGCGAGAGCAGGGCCTGGGGGCCTTGCTCGCGGCGCGCACCGAGCTCATTGTCGCGGGTCGACGTCATGGGACCAGTGGATCTCGGTGGCAATAGACTTAGCGCAACGTAATTCAGCCACCGAGCGTAGCGAAGAGGCGGGAAAATTCCCTTAAGCGCCGTAGTTTACGGAGGGTGACCGGTGATGGAGAGAGTGCAGACCTCGGGCGCGAGAGATGCTGAGGTGCTTGCAAGCCTGAGTTGGCGATGGCTGCGCAACAGACGCTGCTTCTACGGCCCGTACAGCACGAGTTCCGTATCCGTGAGGTCGGCCAGCCGCGGGCGGTGCGGACCCCTAAAATATTTGCGGCCACGGCGCTCGGTATAAACACCGACAAGGCCGGGGATGGGCTCGTTCGAATCGACGATCACCGAGATCTTGCCAAGCCGCAGCAGCAGCCGGCCAATGCGGCCGGCGCAGGCGGCATATTCGGCGGCACTGCGGCAGTAGATCAGCTGCATCGCCGGCGGTGCGATGAAACCGCGGCGGATGCGCACCGGTTGCAGGATGAAGGGGAAGACTCCTTTCGGCGTGCGGCAGACGAGGCTGAGGCAATTGTAGCGCGCGTGCCGGGTCAGCAGCTCGGTCTCTTCGTCGGAGAGCCCTTCGATCTGCTTGGTGTGCTGCGAGATGACCTCGATCTTGCTCCAGCGCGGCGCGCGCGACAACGCCGGCACCGAGAAGAACAGGCCGCGGCAATAGGCGCGAAAGCCCTGTGTCTCGATGATCGGCCAGGTCCAGACGGCCGGGCTGATGTTGAGATAGGTCACGTGCTTGTGCCGCTGCGCGATCTTGGTCAGCAGCGGAGCGTAATTGCGGTAGGCCGGCTCGACATACCAGCTCGATAGATTGCAGTGGATGGCGGTCTCCTCGCCATCCTTCCGCGTCGTGTATATCAGCAGCAGCACGCCGACCGGCGTGCCGTCATTGTCGAGCACGTAGCCGAAGCGCGGATAGCCGTCCGGCACCGGCCGGAATGCCTGCCGGCGCAGTCCCTGGATCCAGTAATTGCGCGAGCGGCCGACGAAGCCACGCGTCAACAGGTCCGCGACCGCATCGACGTCGGCTTCGGTGATCTCGCGACATCGGACCTTGGTGTGGATCACGCTCGTCTTACCCGTGGAAATGATCGGCCTCTTGCCTTAGCGCCAGCCTTCGCCGTGGGCATCCGCCGCGACCCGCGACTGCATGCCCAGAATGTCCCGCACCTTGGCGGGCCACGCGGAGAGATCGGTGCCGTGGGTGTGGAACATCGCGACCGCGAGCCGGTCCATGCCGAAGGCGACGCAACCGGTGTGCGCGGGCTCGCCATTGGCGTCCTGGATGCCCCAGGTCGTGCCGAAATGTTCGCGGTGATAGTTGAAGCTCATGCAGGCGGTTGGTTGCTCTTCGGAGCGCAGCGGGATGAGCAGCTCGAACTTGAGTTGCTGCTGTTTCTGGCTCACCGCCTTCATCTGGCCGACGCGGCCGAAGAAGGGGTCGCTGGCATAGTCGACGCGGAAGGTCAGGCCGAGATCGGTCGCGATTGCCTGCGCGCGCACCATCCAGCGCTCGCGGAAATCGGCGACGTCATCGGGGGTGCCGATGCAGACATATTCGCGCATCCGGAACGATTGCAGCCGGTCGAGATGCTTTGACGGTTCGCGGCGGAAGCAGTCGGCCGCGACGTCGAAGCGCAGGCCGCCCTTCGGCAGCTGGCCGCGGCTTGCTGCGATCGGATACACGGGATAGCAGGCCGCGGGCGACAGCACGAGGTCGGCCGGCGAGAGCGACGAAGTCCAGTCACCACCGGCATCGAAGCGGCTCACCGCGGCGTTGATCTCGCGTTCGGTGCCATGCAGGCCGCAGACGCAGCCGAGCAGGTTCGGAAAGCTCTTGAGGTAGCCGGATTTCTCCAGCTGGGCGCGGCTCATCACCGGCGGGAAGCGCATCACCTCGGTGCCGGCTTCGCGATTGCTGGTGATCAGCGCGGCGAGCTTCTCGACGATACCCTCATAGAGCGCGGTACGGGCGTAGACGCCGTCCGAGCCCATGCGATGGAACAGCTTTTCGGCGAGATGATCGAGCGGATCGACGATCTGCGGTGCAGTTTCGGGCGAGTTGGGGAGAACAGCAATGTTCATGTTCGACTTCCTGTTATCGGCAATTATTCTTGTTGGTCTCGAAAGCACGTCAGTTGGGAAGACTTGTCAGAAGGCTTGTTAGTCACGAAGGCTTGCCGGAATGCCGCTCATCAGGGTCGAGGTGGCGGCATTGGCGAGAATGCGGTCGTTGTTGATCATGATCGGCGACGACAGCACGTCGCGCAGGTGGCGACCCATGGTGAACTCGCCGTCGTTACGGTAGCCGGACAGGCCCGCGGTGCGCATCGCATGCATCACGGTTTCGACCGCGAGCTCTGAGGCCTGCACCTTCAACAGCGTGATCGAGGACTGGAAATCCAGCGAGCCGAGCGCGCGCTCGTCATGCTCGGCGCGGGCGAAGGCGTCGAGGTTGGCCGATATCAATGCGCGCAGTTTGGCCAGCGACATTTTCGCGGCGGTGAAGTGCGCGGCCGCGGGCGGCATCTGACCGCTGGAGCCGCGGGCCGCCTTGCGAACGAAAGCCTGCGCACGCGTGACCGAAGCAGCGGCAATGCCGGCCCAGGCCGACGACCAGCACAGATGCGCGAACGGCGTCATGGTCTGGGCGTGGATCTTGTCATAGGCTTCCGGGAATACGCGGTCGGCGGAGCAGTCGACCTTCAGCTCGAAGCCGGTCGAGCAGGTGCCGCGCATACCGAGCGTTTCCCAGCCCTGCGTCTGCTTCAGCGAATAGTCGTCCTTGGCGAGCGCCAGCAGCACCTGGTCGGAAGCAGCGGCCTCGGTGGCGCGGCGGGCGATGGTGACGAGGCCGTCGGCCTGGGCGCCGTAGGAGATCACGGTGGCGTCGCGCACCAGCGAGACGGTGTCGCCGGCGTGGTCGACTGCGGCCGCGCTGGCGCGGATGTTGCCGCCATTCTGGCCTTCGGTGGTGGAGGAGGCCAGCAGCCACTGGTCTCGGGCGACCCGGCGCATCATGGTTTCCATCCAGGGAATGCCGTGACCGTGGCGGATCACGCAGGCGACCTTGGTCGTATGCATCGCGTAGATCATCGCTGTCGAAGCGCACGCGCGCCCGAGCGTGTAGCAGATGTCGGTGACGTCGTAGATCGAGGCGCCGAAGCCACCGAATTCGACCGGGATCATAACGCCCAGCAACTTCTGCTCGCGTGCGATATCGAAAGCCTTGTGGGGGAAGCGGGCGTCGCGATCGACGCCGTCGGCGTCGGCCGCTGCCACGGTGGCGGTGCGAGCCGCACGCTCGATCAAGGAGAGGCCTTCGAGAAGGCTCGCTTGGGTCTCGTCGACAGTCAGGACTGCTTCACGCACGTTCATGCTCGTCCGCCTCCGTTTCGTCGTTCGAGACCGCAGGCATCATTTGCGATGCCGTTCGCAATCATCCGACCATCTTTGCTTGTGATTGGAGGCTACGGATTTAATTCAAATTCGTCGATGAAATAGAAGGTAAACGAACTGCAATTCCGAACGAACAGTTAAGGCCCGGTTGTTTGCATCGCCGAAAGTCCGGGTGTCGTGTTAGGGTTTTGGAAGGAGCCGGAATTTCGGACAATCTGACTCATCGTTTACTAAGAAACGCGAAGTAATGGTGACGCCCATTGCGGGGCCGGCCCGTCGTGCCCATCGTACCCGGCAACCGGTCCGACCTTTTATAGACAGATGGGAATTTGCCGATGCAGGCCTTCGATACCGATTTGCGCAATCGCATCACCAAGCTGGTGAAGGGCATCCTCGCGCAGAACTCGCTCACCGCCAATGTCACGCCGTCGACGAAACTCGTCGATGCCGGCCTGACCTCGATGGACATGGTCAATCTGATGCTCGGCGTCGAAGCCGAGTTCGACTTCACGATTCCGCAAACCGAGATTACGCCGGAGAATTTCCAGTCCGTCGAGACGCTGGAACGCATGGTCGCCACCCAGCTGCAGCCGGCGACGGCGGCCTAAGGTCGGCGCAGGCTTCTTTCAGCCCGGCAAGACCACAGCACCCGTTCCAAAACTGCCGAAAAACTGGCATAGCTTAACCATGTCGCGGATCGCGAACGGGGTGGAGCAGGCATGACGCAGGCGGTATTGGGCATCATCGGCGGCTCCGGCATCTACGATTTGCCGGGACTCGAGGGCGCGCACGACGAGGTGATCAAGAGCCCCTGGGGCGAGCCGTCGGCGCCCGTGCGGCGCGGCAACATCGCAAGCCTGCCGATCGTGTTCCTGCCTCGTCATGACAAGGGCCACCGTCTGTCGCCCTCCGACATCAACTACCGCGCCAATATCGACGTGCTGAAGCGCGCCGGCGTCACCGATCTGATCTCGCTCTCGGCGTGCGGCTCCTTCAAGGAGGAGATGCCACCCGGCACCTTCGTTCTCGTCGACCAGTTCGTCGATCGCACCCACAAGCGCGAGAGCTCGTTCTTCGGCAAGGGCTGCGTCGCGCATGTCTCGATGGCGCATCCGGTCTCGCCGCGGCTGCGGATTCACCTTGCCGCGGCGGCCGAGGCCGAGGGCATCGCGATCGCGCGCAGCGGCACCTATGTCTGCATGGAAGGGCCGCAATTCTCCACCTATGCGGAAAGCATGACCTACAAGACGCTGGGCTATTCCGTGATCGGTATGACCAACATGCCCGAGGCAAAGCTCGCCCGCGAGGCCGAGATTTGCTACGCGACCGTCGCGATGGTGACGGATTTCGATTGCTGGCATCCGGATCACGACGCCGTCACCGTGCAGGATATCATCCGCGTGCTGACATCCAACGCCGATAAGGCCAAGGCGCTGGTGGCCCGCCTCGCCAAGGATTTTCCGCGCGAGCACGAGCCATGCCCGATCGGTTCGGACCGTGCGCTCGACACCGCGCTGATCACCGCGCCCGAGGCGCGCGATCCCGAGATTCTGAAGAAGCTCGATGCGGTGGCGGGGCGCATCCTGCGCGGTTGAGACGAAAGGCAAAATGCCATGAAGGTCGACGGCAAGAATTTCCGCAGCATCTGGCGCGAGCGCGACGGCTGGTCGGTCGGCGCGATCGACCAGCGCAGGCTGCCGCATGAGTTTGTCGTTGCGAAGCTGACCTCATGCGAAGACGCGGCAGTTGCGATTCGCGATATGCTGGTGCGTGGTGCGCCGCTGATCGGCGCGACGGCGGCTTACGGCATGGCGCTTGCGATGCGCGAAGACGCCTCCGACGCCGGCCTGGCGCGCGCTTACGAGACGCTGGTCGTGGCGCGGCCGACCGCGATCAATCTGAAATGGGCGCTGGACGAGATGCGCGCGACCCTCGCGCCGATCGACCCGGTGGAACGTGCGGAAGCAGCCTACGCCCGCGCCGACGAGATCGTCGAGCAGGATGTCGAGATCAACCGCGGCATTGCCGCCAACGGTTTTGCATTGATCGAGGCGATCGTCGCGAAGAAGAAGCCGGGCGAAGTGGTGAACGTGCTGACCCATTGCAATGCCGGCTGGCTCGCTACCGTCGACTGGGGCACCGCGACCGCACCGATCTATCTCGCACATGAGCGCGGCATCAAGATCCATGTCTGGGTCGACGAGACCCGGCCGCGCAACCAGGGCGCCTCGCTTACCGCCTGGGAGCTCGGGCATCATGGCGTGCCGCACACGGTGATCCCCGACAATACCGGCGGACATCTGATGCAGCACGGCATGGTCGATCTCGCCATCGTCGGCACCGACCGCGTCGCCGCCAATGGCGACGTCTGCAACAAGATCGGCACCTATCTGAAAGCGCTCGCCGCGCATGACAACGACGTGCCGTTCTATGTCGCGCTGCCGTCGCCGACGATCGACTTCACCGTCAATGACGGCATTCGCGACATTCCGATCGAGCAGCGCAGCGGCGCTGAGGTCACCGACATGACCGGCCGCACGGCCGATGGCCGGCTGGAGACAGTGCGCATCGTGCCGGAGGGCTCGCCCGTCGCGAACTACGCCTTCGACGTGACCCCGGCGCGTCTCGTCACCGGCCTCATCACCGAGCGCGGCGTGCTGAAGCCGGATCGTGCTTCGCTCGCCGCCGCCTTCCCCGAGCGGATCGCCGCCGCGGCGGAGTAGGTTTGGTTAGGTGACCTCTCGCCACAGTCGTCATTGCGAGCGCAGCGAAGCAATCCAGACCGTCTCCGCGGAAAGACTCTGGATTGCTTCGCTGCGCTCGCAATGACGGAGAATGACGCGCTAGCTCAGGTTCAATCCGGTTGCGGCTTCAAGGTCTTTGATCGCCTGCGCGCCGCTCGTGACCTTGATCGTGGTCATGCCCATCTCGCGCGCGGGCTTCAAATTGACGCCGAGGTCGTCCAGATAAACGCATGTCTCCGGATCGACCTTCAGCGTCTCGACCATCAGCTGGTAAATGCGCGGGTCGGGCTTGCGCAGGCCGATCTTGGCGGATTCGATGACGTGGTCGAACAGCACCATGACCTCAGCGACGTAGAGTGAACGCCCGGTCATGCTGCCGATAGCGTTTGCCGGCAGATTGTTGGTGATGCAGCCGGTCTTGAACTGTGCCTTGATGCGCTTCAGCGCCTCGACCATTTCTGGACGCAGATCGCCCTGGAGCAGCGGCAGCACGTCGCGCCCGCGCACCTCGGCGCCGAGTGCACGCGACTCCGTGGCAAACAGCTTGTCGAAGGTATCGATATCGACTTCGGCGCGCTCGAACTTGGCCCAGGCGTTCTCCAGATGATTGGCGGCATTGGTGCGCCGGATGATGTCGAGGGGCAGGCCGCGCTCGGTCTCGTATCGCGCGAACGCCTCGAACGGCGAGCTCGTCAACACGCCGCCAAAATCGAAGATCACAGCCTCGATCGCCACTATCCTGCCCTCGTCAGTTCCTTTCCAAGAGGGCTAGCATGCGCTATCGGCAAGGGCCAGTCCGAAGCAATCCCGCGCCTGCACCCATGCTGACGCCAAGGCGTGTTCCCATGAAGAAGCTTGTCATTCTCACCGTAGCCGCGCTGACGCTCGCGACGCCCGCTCATGCCATCGTCGGTGGCGGCACGCCGCAAGCCGACGGCGTCGCGCGCGCAGTCGTTACCATCGTGGGCTCGCGCGGCAATTTCTGCACCGGCAGTCTGATTGCGCCGAAACTGGTGCTCACCGTCGCGCACTGCGTGCAGCCCGGCGCCGACTACAAGATCGTTGATCATGGCCCCGATGGCGCGCCACAGCTGCTGAATGTGCGAACTGTCGCGATCCATCCCAGCTTCAACATGCAGGCGATGCAGGCGCATCGCGCCACCGCAGACGTTGCATTGCTGCAACTGGAAATTCCACTCAAGGGAAAATCGACGGTGCCGGTCGGTATGCCGAATATTCCAATCCCGGTTGGCAAACGCTTCACCATCGCCGGTATCGGCGTCACCGTGCGCGGCGATGGCAAGAGCGGCGGCACGACGCGGGTTGCTGCGCTCATTGCCACGGGCCAGCCCGGCACGCTCCAGATCCGCCTGGTCGATCCCGTAACCAACGGTGTTCGCGACGGAATCGGCGCCTGCACCGGCGATTCCGGTGGCCCCGTGTTCGAGGACAAGCCGAACGGTGCCGTGCTGGTCGGTGTCATCAGCTGGTCGACGGGCCCGAATGGTGCCGCCGGCTGCGGCGGATTAACCGGGGTCACGCCGCTGACGCTCTACCGCGACTGGATCTTGCAGACCGCGCGGAGCTGGGGCGCGGCGTTGTAGTTTGATCGCGACTTGATCTATGCCATTTTGCGGAGGAAGCGCGGTTGGGGACCATGCCCGTCGCGGAGGAAACGCGTTGCCCATCAAGGGCGACCTGAAAAAGACAAGGCATAGAAGCAACAATGAATGTCGCTGTTCGCAGTCACGCCACGGCCAAACAGGCTTCAGAACATTTCGACGTGCTGATCGTCGGTGCCGGCATCTCCGGCATCGGGAGCGCCTATCACGTCACGAAGCAGCTTCCCGGCACGAGCTACGTCATCCTGGAGACGCAGGCGACGTTCGGCGGGACCTGGAGCACGCATCGCTATCCCGGCATTCGCTCGGATAGTGATCTCCATACTTTCGGCTACAGCTTCAAGCCCTGGGTCGGGCCGCCGATTGCAACCGCCGAGGAGATCCTCGCTTATATGAACGAGGTGATCGACGACAACGATATCGCCCGCCACATCCGCTACAAGCACAAGATCAACTCGGCGAGCTGGTCGAGCGAGCAGAACCTCTGGACCATCGAGGCGGTGACGACCGACACCGGCGAGACAAAGACCTTCACCGCCAATTTCCTCTGGATGTGTCAGGGCTATTATCGCCATTCCGAAGGTTACACGCCGGAATGGAAGGGCCTGGACCGCTTCAAGGGGCGCATTGTCCATCCGCAGACCTGGCCGGATGATATCGATCTCAAGGCCAAGAAGGTCGTCGTGATCGGCTCGGGCGCGACCGCTGCGACGCTGGTGCCGAACATCGCAGATACATGCGCGCATGTCACCATGCTGCAGCGCTCGCCGACCTATTTCCGCCTGGGCCGCAACGCCATCGAGATCGCGGAGGAATTGCGGCGGCTCCAGGTCGACGAAGCCTGGATTCACGAGATCGTCCGCCGCAAGATTCTGTTCGAGCAGGACGCGTTCACAAAGCTCTGCTTGTCCAAGCCGGAGCAGGTGAAGAAGGAGCTGATCGGCCAGATCAGCGCAGTCCTCGGCCCGGACTACGACGTCGAGACGCATTTCACGCCGAGCTATCGCCCGTGGCGGCAGCGCATCGCCTTCGTTCCCGATGCCGATCTGTTCAAGGGCATTGCCGGCGGCAAGGCCTCGGTCGTCACCGACGAGATCGAATGCTTCGTCGAGAACGGCATCCAGCTCAAATCCGGCAAGCTGCTGGCGGCCGACGTCATCGTCACCGCGACCGGCTTCAACCTCTCGGCACTCGGCGACATCGCCTTCGAGATCGACGGCAAGCCGCTCGCCTTCGGCGACACCGTGACCTATCGCGGCATGATGTTCACAGGCGTGCCGAATATGGTCTGGGTGTTCGGCTATTTCCGCGCGAGCTGGACGCTGCGTGTGGATCTCGTTGCGGACTTCGTCTGCCGGCTGCTCGGCCACATGAAGGCGAAGGGCAGCAAGAAGGTCGAGGTGAGCTTGCGAGCCGAAGACCACAACATGCCGATACTGCCGTGGATCGATCCGGAAAATTTCAACCCCGGCTATATCATGCGCGACATGAAGCTGTTGCCGAAGCGCGGGGACAAGCCGGAATGGCAGCACAGCCAGGACTACTGGACCGAGAAGGACGAGATCCCGAAGACGGATCTGGATGACGGGGCGTTTGTGTATGGGTGAGGTTGTTGTTCGTTGGGGGGCGGTAGCGGTTGCCACACACACCGCTGTCGTCCCGGACAAGCCTAAGCGCAGATCCGGGACCCATACCGCGGAATCTATCGGTTGCGGGTGGTGACCGTCCCGCAACTACAAACCTTCGCCAAACATCTCCCGTGGCTATGGGTCCCGGATCGATGCTCCGCTTCGCTGCGCTTGTCCGGGACGACAGCATTTGTGGGCGGTAGCACCCCAACTCGTCCTAGCGAAACTACGAATTCCTCCTTGTCGCATTCGTCGCGATCGCCGCCGCCGCCGTCCGGTTCTCTACGCCTAGCTTGGAGTAGATCTGCTCCAGATGCTTGTCCACGGTGCGCGGGCTGAGGCCCAAGATCTGCGCGATGTCGCGATTGGTCTTGCCTTTGCTGAGCCAGACCAGCACCTCACCCTCACGGGTGGTGAGGCCGAGCTCGCTGGTGAACTCCGGCGGCAGCGCGGTGCCGGACTCCTTCGACAGCCGCAGCAGGAACTCGTTCGGCGCGGTCTCGCCCATGTAATAGAACCGGAGTTGCGGATTGTCGGGCAAGGAAGCGGCCTGCGACTTCGCGCTGCCCTTGCCTTTCGCCTGCTCCAGCCATTGCAGCATTGACGCCGGCAGGACGAAGTCGTCGGCCTGCGCGCCGTGATGATCGGCCAGCAGCTTTTGCGCTTGCGGCGTCGCCCACAGGATGTGGCCCAGGCGGTTGGCCGCGAACAGGAAACGGCCGGAGACGTCGAGTGCAGTGCGCGCGCTCTGGGTCAGCCGCGCATTGCCGAGATGGACGCGGATGCGGGCCAGCATCTCCTCGATCACGATCGGCTTGGTCACGTAGTCGACGCCGCCGGCGTCCAGCCCGCGCACGATGTGCTCGGTCTCGGCGAGACCCGTCATGAAGATCACGGGGACATTGGCAAGGCCCGCGTCGCGCTTGAGCCGCCGGCAGGTTTCGAAGCCATCCAGGCCGGGCATCACGGCGTCGAGCAGCACGATGTCGGGCGTGATCTGATCGACGATGCGCATCGCGCTTGCGCCGTCGAGCGCGACCATCACCGTCATCCCGGCGCCGTCGAGCGCATCGGTGAGCAGCCGCAGCGTTTCGGGAGAGTCGTCGACAACGAGCGCAATATCGCGCTTTTTCGTCTCAATGCTCATAAGCATGCAGTGTTTTCAATGTTGTCATGTACTGGTCGAGATCGAAGCGATCGACCAACGATCGCATCTGGGCGACGAAGTCGGCATGTTCCGGATGCTCGCTGCCGATCTCGTCGAGCTTCAGCTGGATGCCCTTGACGTAGCCGATCTGGCCGAGCCCGATCAGCGCTTCGATGTGCCTGACCGGTGGCCGTGAGCCGCTTTCGGGGTGCCACAACGGCACGACGATCTCGTCGGAGCCATATTGCCATTCGATCTTGAGGAGTTGGCGGATAGTTTCCAGCAGCCGCGGGATGTCGATCGGCTTCATCAGATAGCCGTCGTGGAAGGGCTGTGCGAGCGGTGCGCCATGCGCCTCCAGCGCGCTTGCCGACACCATCAGGATCCGCGCCTGATGATGTCCGTTTGCGCGCAGTTGCTCCGCAACGGTCCAGCCATCCATGCCCGGCATCGAGATGTCCAGCAGGAACAGATCGGGCCGGCAATGCTGCGCCAGCGCGAGGCAGCCCGGTCCGTCGGCAGCGCTGAGCAGGATGAAGCCGAGCGGGGTCAGAACCTCGCGCAGGAGGTCGCGATGCACGGGGTCGTCGTCGGTGATGAGGATGGTCTTGCGCTGGCCGTGATAGCCGGAGACCGGGGCCTCCACCGGCGCGATGCGCCTGGGGTTGGTCACCTCCGACAGCAGCATCTTCACCTTGAAGGTGCTGCCGCGGCCGACCGTGCTCGCAACCTTGATGTCGCCGCCCATCACGCCGGCGAGCAACCGGCTGATGGTGAGCCCCAGTCCTGTGCCCGTCTGCGGTTGCGAGACTCCAAGCGCGCCGCGCTCGAACGGCGCAAAAATGCGTTCGAGATCGTCGCCCTGGATACCGGGGCCGGTATCGGTCACCTCGAATTCGGCAACAGGACTGCGGTAGTGCACGATAAACTGCACGCTGCCGATCTGGGTGAATTTGATGGCGTTGGAGAGAAGGTTGATCAACACCTGACGCAGCCGCTTCTCGTCGGCATAGACCACCGTCGGCAATGTCGCCGGACGCCTGAACACGAAGTCGATGCCTTTGGCGCCGGCTTGAAGCCGGAACATGCCGACGAGCTGATCGAGGAATTCGCTGAGCCGCACCTCGTCGCGCGACAGATAAAGCCGTCCCGCCTCGATCTTGGAGATGTCCAGGATGCCATCGATCAGGCCGGAGAGGTGATCGGCGCTGCGGCGGACGACGCGGACCTGGTCGCGCGGCTTGGTGTTGAGCGTTGAATCCTGCTCCAGCAGCTGGGCATAGCCGCTGATCGCATTCAGTGGCGAGCGCAGCTCATGGCTCAGCCCCACCACATAGCGGCTCTTGGCGAGATTGGCGGATTCGGCAACCTCCTTGGCGCGCTGGAGCTCGGCATCGGTGCGCTTGTGCGCGTCGATCTCCTGGATCAGCAGCGTCGTTTGCCGCCGTGTCTCGGCCTCCGCGGCGCGGCGGCTCTGCTGCGCCAGCACGAACAGCCAGGCTACGACGCCGATGATAATGCTGAGCGAGAAGAACACCTTCCACAGCACGTTGGAGACAAGCGCGTTCTCGCCATGCACGCTCGCCGATGTCTGCAGATAGATCAGCCCGAGCACCAGCGCGACGAGACCCGCCGAGACCACGAAGACGCCGATATAGTGGCCGAACTGCGAGTTGATGCGCGCATAGATCGGCTGCGGCAGGATCTTGCTGAGCGCGTCCGCAAATTGCACCTGCGCCCGCGCGTGCGGTTTGCAGAGGTCGTGGCAGCGTGCATCGAGCGAGCAGCACAAGGAGCAGATCGGGCCGGCGTAAGCAGGGCAGGACGTCATGTCCTCCGGTTCAAAACTGTGCTCGCAGATACAGCACTGGATCGCCTCGATATTGGCCCAGCTCCGCTTCGGCTTGCGCGCGATGTAGAATTTTCCGTCGGTCAGCCAGGCAATGATCGGCGCGGTGACGAAGGCCACCGTCAGCGCGACGAAGGCGGCGAGCGCCTTCATGGTCGGCCCGAACAGGCCGTAGAATGCCGCGATCGAGACGATGATCGCGAGCGTCATCGCGCCGACGCCGACCGGATTGATGTCGTAGAGATGCGCCCGCTTGAACTCCATCTGCGGCGGGCGCAGGCCGAGCGGCTTGTTGATGACGAGATCGGACACCAGCGCGCCGACCCAGGCAATCGCAACGTTGGAGTAGAGCGCGAGCGTCTGCTCCAGCGCCTTGTAGACGCCGATCTCCATCAGCAGCAGCGCCACCATCACGTTGAACACCAGCCAGACCACGCGTCCGGGATGGCTGTGCGTCAGGCGGGAGAAGAAATTCGACCAGGCGATCGAGCCGGCATAGGCGTTGGTGACGTTGATCTTGATCTGCGACAGCACCACGAAGAAGCCGGTCAGTGCCAGCGCGAGATCCGGGTCCGACAGCACGTAGCGAAAGGCCACGACATACATATGTGCGGGCTCGGCCGCCTCTTCGGGCGGCACGCCGTGGCTTAGCGCGAAGAAGGCGAGGAACGAGCCGGCCAGAAGCTTCAGCGCGCCGAGCACGATCCAGCCCGGCCCCGCGCTCATCAGCGCGATCCACCATGAGGCCCTGGAGGTGCGGCGGTCGCGCGGCAGAAATCGCAGGAAGTCGACCTGCTCGCCGATCTGCGCCACCAGCGAGAACACCACGGAGGATGCGACGCCGAACAGCAACAGATCGAAATGGCCGCCGAGGTCGCCGTGCTCGCCGGCGAATTTGTGCCATTCCGTGAAGGAGTGCGGGCTGGCCCATGCAATCGCGGCGAAAGGCAGGATGTGCAGGACGACCCAGAGCGGCTGTGTCCAGAGCTGGAAGCGGCTGATCAGCGTGATGCCGTAGGTCACGAGCGGAATGATCGCGACGGCGCTGATGAGGTAGCCGATCGGGCGGGGGATGCCTAAGCACATCTCCAGCGCGGTTGCCAGGATCACCGCCTCGATCGCGAAGAAGATGAAGGTGAAGGAGGCGTAGATCAGCGAGGTGATTGTCGAGCCGATATAGCCAAAGCCGGCGCCGCGCGTGAGCAGGTCAATGTCGATGCCGCACTTGGCTGCATAATAGGCAATCGGCACGCCGCAGAAGAAGATGATGGTGGAGACGACGAGGATTGCGGCTGCGGCGTTGGTAACGCCGTAGTTGAGGGTGATGGTGCCGCCGATTGCCTCCAGCACCAGGAAGGAGATCGCACCAATCGCGGTGTTGGCGACGCGAGCAGCGGACCAGCGTCGTGCGCTTTTGGCGGTGAAGCGCAGCGCGTAGTCTTCCAGCGTCTGGTTGGCGACCCATTGATTGTACTGGCGCCTGACGCGGTCTATTCGCTGCCGCCCTGCCACTTACACCCCACTCCCGAACTCGTCCGAACCTCTCGTGAACTCGCAAATCCCGTACCAAAAGCCTACGTCGCTATTTTGCGGTGCAGTATACGCGATCTTGCGTATGCTTGCAGTGCACAAATTCGAGCCATCCTCACGGTACCAATCGCGTGTCCTCGAACAAACAGTGGGGTGCTCATGTCAGACGAAGAAACCAAGGGCCTTTTGTCGCCGCTCCGGCGCAAACTATTGATGGGAATCGCTGCCGTCCCGGCCATCACGATGCTGCCGCGGGCGTCCTTTGCGCAGACCCCGGCGACCTCGGCGATCAACACCACCGGCCTCGCGGTGACCGATACCGAGGTGACGGTGGGCATCCTACACTCCGCTACCGGCACCATGGCCATCTCCGAAACCGGCTCGATCGAAGCCGAAAAGCTCGCCATCGAGCAGATCAACGCCGCCGGCGGCGTGCTCGGCCGCAAGATCAAGTTCATCCAGGAAGACGGCGCCAGCGACTGGCCGACCTTCGCGGAAAAGGCCAAGAAGCTGCTCGTCAACGACAAGGTCGCGGCGATCATGGGCTGCTGGACCTCGGCCTCGCGCAAGGCTGTGCTGCCGGTCGTCGAGCAGTATAACGGCATGCTCTACTACCCGACCTTCTACGAAGGCCTCGAGCAGTCCAAGAACGTGATCTATACCGGCCAGGAAGCGACCCAGCAGATTCTCGCCGGCCTGAACTGGATCGCCAAGGAGAAGGGCGCGAAGTCGTTCTTCTTCGTCGGCTCCGATTACATCTGGCCGCGCACCTCGAACAAGATCGCGCGCAAGCACGTCGAGAACGTGCTGAAGGGCAAGGTTGTCGGCGAGGAGTACTATCCGCTCGGCAACACCCAGTTCAACTCGGTCATCAACAAGATCAAGCTGACCAAGCCCGACGTGATCTTCACCGACGTGGTCGGCGGCTCCAACGTCGCCTTCTACAAGCAGCTCAAGGCCGCCGGCATCGACCTCTCCAAGCAGGCGCTGCTGACGATCTCGGTGACCGAGGACGAAATCGACGGCATCGGCGGCGAGAACATCGCGGGCGCCTATGCCTGCATGAAGTACTTCCAGTCGCTCGACAATCCGAACAACAAGGCCTTCGTGCCCGCGTTCAAGAAGATGTGGGGCGAGAAGACCGTGATCGGAGACGTCACCCAGGCTGCCTATCTCGGCCCGTGGCTGTGGAAGTTGACGGTCGAGAAGGCCGGCTCGTTCGACGTCGACAAGATCGCGGCGGCTTCACCCGGCGTCGAGTTCAAGGGCGCGCCGGAAGGCTACGTGCGCATCCACGAGAACCATCACCTCTGGTCGAAGACCCGGGTGGGACGCGCCAAGCTCGATGGCCAGTTCGAGCTGATCTACGAGACCGCCGATCTCGTCGAGCCGGATCCGTTCCCCAAGGGCTACCAGTAAGAGACGCGGCGACCGCCGCGGTTTCCCCAAGCTCGAGCCGCTCCCTGGCATGGATTGCAAGTCTATGCCCAAGACCCCCGCGTCGCGAATCTGCTCGCGACGCGGGACCTCATCCCTGACGGAGGACATCGATGTTCGGCGACTACTCGCTTGGTGACCTTGGCTCCATTTTCGTCATGCAGGGCTTTGCAGGACTGATCCTGTTCTCTGTCTATGTGCTGATGGCGCTCGGTCTTGCGATCATCTTCGGCCAGATGGGCGTCATCAACATGGCCCACGGCGAGTTCATGATCCTCGGGGCCTACGTCACCTGGATGACATCGAATTTCTTCCAGGCCTATTTGCCGAGCCTGTTCAGCGGCTACTTCTTCCTCGCGATGATCCTCGCCTTTGTCGCATCCGGCGCGTTGGGAATGCTGGTGGAATGGGTGCTGATACGGCATCTCTACAAGCGCCCGCTCGATACGCTGCTTGCGACCTGGGGCCTCAGCCTGATGTTGCAGCAGGCCTATCGCTCCGTATTCGGTGCGCGTGAGGTCGGCGTCGAGTTGCCGCAATGGATGCTCGGATCGCTGCACGTCACCGACAGCATCGAGGTGCCCATCAACGGCGTCTTCGTGATGTGCCTGACCCTGCTGATCACGATCGCCGTCGCGTATGTAATGTACAAATCGCGCTGGGGGCGCCAGGTCCGCGCGGTGGTGCAGAACCGCATCATGGCCGGCGCCGTCGGCATCAACACCGAGAAAGTGGACCGCTATACCTACGGCCTCGGCTGCGGCATCGCCGGCGTCGCCGGCAGCGCCTTCACGATGATCGGCTCGACCGGGCCCACCTCCGGGCAGCTCTACATCGTCGACACGTTCCTGGTGGTCGTGTTCGGCGGCGCCGCAAGCCTGCTCGGCACCATCGCCTCGGCCTTCTCGATCTCTCAGACGCAATCCACCCTCGAGTTCTTCATGTCGGGCTCGATGGCCAAGGTGCTGACGCTGCTCGCCGTTGTCGGAATTCTGATGCTGCGTCCGCAGGGGCTGTTCGCCCTCAAGGTCCGCAAGTGAGAAACAGAGGCTGATGCAATGACCGACAATCGGTTCTTCAATCGATCGGAGCTCATCGGAATTCTGGTGCTCGCAGTCTTCCTGGTGGTGGTGCTGCCGCTCACGCTCGACGTCTTCAGGCTCAACCTGGTCGCGAAATACCTGACCTATGCCTTCGTCGCGCTGGGGTTGGTGGTCTGCTGGGGCTATGGCGGCATTCTCAGCCTCGGCCAGGGCGTGTTCTTCGGGCTCGGCGGCTACTGCATGGCGATGTTCCTCAAGCTCGAGGCGTCGAGCGTGGAGAACACCAAGATCCAGTCGACCCCCGGCATTCCCGATTTCATGGACTGGAATCAGATCACGGCACTGCCGCTGTTCTGGAAGCCCTTCAACAGCCTCACCTTCACCATCGCCGCCATCATCCTGGTGCCTGGCATCTTCGCGCTGATCATCGGCACCGCGATGTTCAAGCGCCGCGTCGGCGGCACTTACTTCGCGATCATCACCCAGGCGGTCGCGGCCATCCTGACCATCCTGATCGTGGGCCAGCAAGGCTACACCGGCGGCATCAACGGCATGACCGATCTGCGGACGCTGAAGGGATGGGACATCCGGCCCGATCACGCCAAGGTCGTGCTGTATTTCTTCGAGGTCGGATGCCTGTTCGTCTGCATCATGATCGCGCAGTTCATCCGGCACTCCAAGCTCGGGCGCATCCTGGTCGCGATGCGGGAGAAGGAGGATCGGGTCCGGTTCTCCGGCTACAGCGTCGCGAATTTCAAGATCTTCGCCTTCTGCATCGCCGCCGTATTCGCTGCGATCGGCGGCGCGATGTTCGCCCTCAATGTCGGCTTCATGTCGCCGTCCTTTGTCGGCATCGTGCCGTCGATCGAAATGGTGATCTACACCGCGGTCGGCGGCCGGCTGTCGATCCTCGGCGCCGTCTACGGCACGCTGCTGGTCAATTTCGCCAAGACCAGCCTGTCGGAAACGTTCCCCGAACTGTGGCTGTTTGGTCTTGGCGGCTTGTTCATCGCCGTGGTTCTCGCATTCCCGAACGGTCTTGCCGGGATCTGGGGCGACTATGTGCAGCCGCGCATCGACCGCCTGATCTCGCCGCGCAAACCCAAGCCTGAAGGCTGGACCGACAGCTCGGTCGCCGACGGCGCCCCGGCCGAGTGAGGAGATCATCATGCTCGTAGGTCATCACGATGCCGATGCCACGCTGGCAGTGAGGAGATAGATCATGCTCGTCGGTCATCAGCCCAAGGAATTCCTGCTCGCCGTCGAAGCCCTGACCGTCTCCTTCGACGGGTTCAAGGCGGTCAACGATCTCTCCTTCTATGTCGACGAGAACGAGATCCGCGTCATCATCGGTCCGAACGGCGCCGGCAAGACCACGGTGCTCGACCTGATCTGCGGCAAGACCAAAGCGACGTCGGGCTCGATCCAGTTCCGCGGCAAGGAGCTGACGCGGATGAAGGAGAACGAGATCGTCAAGACCGGCGTCGGCCGCAAATTCCAGAACCCGTCGATCTACGACGATCTCACGGTGTTCGAGAACCTGGAGATCTCCTATCCGCGCGGGCGTTCGGTGTTCGGCGCGCTGACCTTCACCCGCGATGCTGCCGTGCGCGACCGGGTGGACGAAGTCGCCGAGATGATCTTCCTGAAGGATCGGCTGAACATGAGCGCCGATCTGCTCAGCCATGGTCAGAAGCAGTGGCTCGAGATCGGCATGCTGCTGATCCAGGATCCGGACCTCCTGATGCTCGACGAGCCCGTCGCCGGGATGAGCGTGTCCGAGCGGGCCAAGACCGCCGAGCTCCTCAACCGCATTATCAAGAATCGGTCGGTGCTGGTGATCGAGCACGACATGAAGTTCGTCGAGGACATCGCACACAAGGTCACCGTGCTCCACCAGGGCCAGATCCTCTCCGAGGGGACCATGGAGAAGGTGCAGAACGATCCCAAGGTTATCGAAGTGTACTTGGGGCATTGAGCATGATGAATTCGAGCAAGTCTGCTGCAGCACCGACGGTGCACCTCTCCCCTTGTGGGAGAGGTCGGATCGCGCAAGCGATCCGGGTGAGGGGTATCTCTCCGCGCATCAAACTGCCCGTCGAATCCGCGGATGCTGACCCCTCATCCGTCGCGGGCTTCGCCCGCGCCACCTTCTCCCACAAGGGGAGAAGGGAGACACACCGGGCCTAGGAGCGCATCAATGCTGGCAATTTCAGATCTCCACGTCGCCTACGGCCAGAGCGAGGTGCTGCACGGGCTCAACGTCAAGGTCGCGCCCAATGAGATCGTCGCGATCATGGGCCGCAACGGCATGGGCAAGACCACGCTGATGAAATCGCTGATGGGTATCCTTCCGGCGAAAAGCGGCTCGGTGACCATGGACGGTGCCGAGCTCGGCGGATTGCCGAGCTACGAGCGCGTGGCCAAAGGCCTCGCCTATGTGCCGCAGGGCCGCATGATCTTCTCCACCATGACGGTGAAGGAGAACATCGAGACCGGGCTCGTCGTCTCCGGCGGAACCGAGGTGCCTAGCGACATCTATGAGCTGTTTCCGGTTCTGCTGGAGATGAAGGATCGTCGCGGTGGCAATCTCTCCGGCGGGCAACAACAACAATTGGCGATTGCCCGCGCGCTCGCAACCAAGCCGAAGGTGTTGCTGCTGGACGAGCCAACCGAAGGCATCCAACCCTCGATCATCAAGGACATGGCGCGGACGCTGAAACGCATCCGCGATGAAAAGGGCCTCTCGATCGTGGTGTCCGAGCAGGTTCTGAGCTTTGCGCTCGATATCGCCGACCGCGTGCTGGTCATCGAGAACGGCGCCATCGTGCGCGACGACCCGCGCGACAGCGTCGATGCTGCGCAGGTCTCGAAATATCTGTCCGTCTAACCAACCGTGTAAAAGGGGAGCTTCTCGATGCCAGAGACACTGATCAAGGTCGATCTCACCAAGTCGGCTTACGAAAATGACATGGTGCACAACCGCTGGCACCCCGACATTCCAATGGTGTCCTGGGTCAATCCCGGCGACGATTTCATCATCGAGACCTATGACTGGACCGGCGGATTCATCAAGAACAACGATTCCGCCGACGACGTGCGCGATATCGATCTCTCGATCGTGCACTTCCTCTCCGGTCCGATCGGCGTCAAGGGCGCGGAACCTGGCGACCTCCTCGTGGTGGACTTGCTCGACGTCGGCCCGATGAAGGAGAGCCTGTGGGGCTTCAACGGCTTCTTCTCCAAGCAGAATGGCGGCGGCTTCCTCACCGACCACTTCCCGCTGGCGCAGAAGTCGATCTGGGACATCAAGGGTCTCTACACCTCGTCGCGCCACGTGCCTGGCGTGAATTTCGCAGGCCTGATCCATCCCGGCCTGATCGGCTGTCTGCCCGATCCCAAGATGCTGGAGACCTGGAACAAGCGCGAGGCCGAGCTGATCTCGACCGACCCGACCCGCGTGCCCGGTTTGGCCAATCCGCCGTTTGCGGCGACGGCCCATGGCGGTCGTGCCAAGGGAGACGTCAAGGCCAAGATCGGCGCCGAAGGTGCGCGCACGGTGCCGCCGCGCGAGCACGGCGGCAATTGCGACATCAAGGATCTCTCCCGCGGCTCGAAAATCTACTTCCCGGTCTATGTGCCCGGCGCCGGTCTTTCGATGGGCGACCTGCACTTCAGCCAGGGCGATGGCGAGATCACCTTCTGCGGCGCGATCGAGATGGCCGGATGGCTGCATCTGAAGGTCGAGGTGATCAAGGACGGCATGTCGAAATACGGCATCAAGAACCCGATCTTCAAGCCGTCGCCGATCACGCCGAACTACAAGGACTATCTGATCTTCGAAGGCATCTCGGTCGACGAGCAGGGCAAGCAGCACTATCTCGACGTCACCATCGCCTATCGTCAGGCCTGCCTCAACGCGATCGAATATCTGAAGAAGTTCGGCTACTCCGGCGCCCAGGCCTATTCGATCCTTGGCACCGCACCGGTTCAGGGCCACATCTCCGGCGTGGTCGACGTCCCCAATGCCTGCGCCACGCTATGGCTGCCGACGGAGATATTCGACTTCGACGTGATGCCGTCGGCGGCTGGTCCCATCAAGCACATCACCGGCGATATCCAGATGCCGATCTCGCCGGACAAATGATCACTGCGCCCCCTCTCCCCGTTCTTACGGGGAGAGGGTTGGGGTGAGGGGCTGTCTCCGCACGAACGGTAGCAGTGAGTTTGCGGAGACTCCCCCTCACCCGGAACGCATCTTGCGATGCGTTCCGACCTCTCCCCGCAAGCGGGGCGAGGTGAAGCGGACATCACCGAGCGCGAAGGGATACAAGATGCCGGTCTATGAATATCTCTGTGACGATTGCGGTCCCTTCAAGGACCTTCGACCGATGGCGGAATGCGACGATCCGCAAAACTGTCCGCATTGCGAGGTGTCGGCGCCGCGGGTGATCCTGACTGCACCGAATTTCTTCTGCATGCCGGCGGAGAAGCGAAAAGCCCACGCCGTCAATGAACGCAGCTCGCACGCGCCGCAGACGCTCGCGCAATACAAGGCCTCGCACGGCCCCGGTTGCGGTTGCTGCTCCTCGGGCAAGACCGTGAAGGACAAGAACGGGTCTGACAAGAAGAAACCGGCGCGGCTGGTGACCAAGACTAAAAGCGGCGCCAAGGGCTTTCCGACCGCGCGGCCCTGGATGATCAGCCACTGACAAACGCGATGACCTCAAACGAATAAAAGACAGGAGCGCTCAACATGCTTCACGGCGATATTTCCAGCAGCAACGACACCGTCGGCGTCGCAGTCGTCAACTACAAGATGCCCCGCCTGCACACCAAGGCGGAGGTGCTCGACAACGCCCGCAAGATTGCCGACATGCTGGTGGGCATGAAGGCCGGCCTGCCCGGCATGGACCTTGTCATCTTCCCGGAATATTCCACGCAAGGCATCATGTACGACTCCAAGGAGATGTACGAGACCGCCTCGGCCGTGCCCGGAGAGGAGACCGCGATTTTCGCCGAGGCTTGCCGCAAGGCAAAAGTGTGGGGCGTGTTCTCGCTGACCGGCGAGCGCCATGAGGAGCATCCGCACAAGGCGCCCTACAACACGCTGATCCTGATGAACGACCAGGGCGAGATCGTGCAGAAGTATCGCAAGATCATGCCCTGGGTGCCGATCGAGGGCTGGTATCCCGGCAATTGCACCTATGTCTCCGATGGCCCGAAGGGCATGAAGGTCAGCCTGATTATCTGCGATGACGGCAATTTTCCTGAGATCTGGCGCGACTGCGCCATGAAGGGCGCCGAGTTGATCGTGCGCTGCCAGGGCTACATGTATCCGGCCAAGGAGCAGCAGATCCTGATCTCCAAGGCGATGGCGTGGGCCAACAATGTCTATGTCGCGGTTGCCAACGCCGCCGGCTTCGACGGCGTCTATTCCTATTTCGGCCACTCCGCGATCATCGGCTTCGACGGTCGCACGCTCGGCGAGTGCGGTGAGGAGGACTACGGCATCCAGTATGCGCAGCTCTCGAAGCATCTGATCCGTGATGCCCGCCGCAACGGCCAGTCGCAGAACCATCTCTACAAGCTGGTCCACCGCGGCTACACCGGCATGATCAATTCGGGCGAGAGCCCGCGCGGCGTCGCGGCCTGTCCCTATGATTTCTACAAGAACTGGATCGCGGATCCGGAAGGCACGCGGGACATGGTCGAGGCGATGACGCGCTCGACGCCGGGCACGGCCGAATGCCCGATCGACGGCATCCCGAACGAGGCCGCGCCGAGCAATTACTAAGTCACGACGGCCGATATCCGGGTCGGTGAGCAACCGTATCTTGCGCGGAATGGTAAGTTTGCCGGCAAAACCGTGGCGCGGTTGCAACATAGCTGTCGGATTCTGCCCTGGTTGTACGCCAAACGGACGCATTCCGACCCGACCGTAGTTCTACGGAACGTTCTCTTGGCCTAAGTTCACTGGCGGAACAGCTGGGACTGGGGGAGTGTGACGTGAGGGGCGTGGGGCTGTGGAGGCCGCAGGGTGAACTGCGCCGGTATGGCGCCGTGTCATGCGCTGGCGCATCGGCCATCCTGACGCTCGTGTTCGGTCTCGGCATTTCGACCACGCCGGCCACTGCGCAATGCGTGCCTGATCCGGTCTCGAGCGGCCAGACCGTCACCTGTAGCGGTACTGATACCGACGGCTTTCAGGCCGGCGCTGGCGTTAACAGCCTCACCGTGAACGTGCTGTCGGGCGCGACCGTGAATGACAACGGCTCAGTCTCGATCGGCCTCAACGACTCCAACACCGTCACCAACAGCGGGGCGCTCTCGGCAGGTTCGGGCCTGACCGGCGTCAGCGCGGGAAATTCGAATACCGTGACCAACAACGGCATCATCACGGTGCTTGACAACGGCCTCGGCATCTCCGCGCTCGATCACAACGTCATTGCCAATGCCGGAACGATAACGACCGGCGACAGCGGTGCCGCGATCTCGGTAGGTGACAACAACACCGTCACCAACAGCGGTGCGCTGTCCGTCGGGGCGTCGGGCGCAGGCATCTTCGCGGGACAGGCCAACACAATCACCAATGCCGCGACAGGCACGATCACCGGCACCAACGATTCGATCGGGATCTTCGCGTTTGGCGGTGCGACCGTGACGAACGCCGGCGCGATCACCGTCGGCGATTCCACCGGATTCTCCGGCGGCATTCTCGCGATCAACAACAACAACACGGTCGTCAACACGGCCTCCGGCACGATCTCGGTCGGGCAGAATGCCGCCGGCATCTTCATGCAGGGAAACTTTCAAACCGTCAGCAATTTCGGCGCTATCACGGCAGCCGACTTCGGCGTCGGTATTGCCCTATTTGGCGATGACGCCAAGGTCACCAATGGCGGTTTGATCACGACGGGCGACAGCGGGTCGGCAGGCATTTCGGTGCAGGGTGATCGGGCCGTCATCAGTCAGAGCGGGACGATCAGTGTTGGCCTAGGCGGTGCGGGCATCGCCTATTCCGGCCTGTCCTCCGCGATCACCAACAGCGGGCGGATCACGGGGACCGATTTCGCCGAGGGTATCGTGGTGTTCGGTGATTCCAATACTGTCACCAACAATGGCACGATCTCGGTCGGGGCCACTGGCGTCGGCATTGACGTGACGACACTGAGTACGACCAACCAGGTCGTCAATACCGGCACCATCACCGTCGGCGCCAACGGTATCGGCATCAGCGTGAGTGGCGGGGCGAGCGTCTTCAACTCGGGAACGATCAACGCCGCGACCGGTTTTGCTGCGATCGAGTTCTGTAGCTGTGGCCCGAACACGCTGACCCTCGGGCCCGGCAGCGTCATCAACGGCCAGGTGCTCGCTTCCGGCGCCGACACGTTCCAGCTCGGCGGCACCGGCAAGGATACGTTCAACCTGGACCTGATCGGCACCGGCCTCCAGTACGACGGCTTCTCGACCTTCAACAAGGTCGACAGCTCGACCTGGACGGTGACGGGCACCGGCAATCAGGACTGGAACGTGCTCGGCGGCACGCTGATGCTCGCCGGCACCATCAACGGCAATGTGAGCGTCGCGGCGGGCGGTACGTTTGGCGGGGTCGGCACGGTCGGAAGCTCCATCTCCATCAATGGCGGCGCGCTGGCGCCGGGCAGCCCAACCGGCACGCTCACCGTGTCAGGTGGTCTCTCGTTCACACCGACGTCGAGCTACGTGGTGCAGGTGTCTGGCACGAGCAATGGCATCGCGGTCGTGGTGGGAACGGCAACGCTTGGCGGCGCCACGGTTGTGGTCGTCCCGACCGGATCGATCGCGAAGCACTACACGATCCTGACTGCGGGCACGTTGCCCGACAGGTTCAACCCGGTCGTGGCGGGGCTCTCGCCGAATCTCCAGGCCAGCCTGGGCTACGACCCGAACAATGTGTTCCTCGATCTCGCGCTGAATTATGGCGGCGGTCTCAATATCAATCAGCAGAACATCGCCAATGCTTTGACACGCTACTTCAACACCACAGGTAGCCTTCCCGTGACGCTGGCGAACCTCTCGCCATCCGGCCTGACTCAGGCCTCGGGCGAATCCACAACGGGATCGCAGCAGACGACGTTCAATGCGATGAACCTGTTCATGAGCCTGTTGACCGACGTGTTCGGCTCGGGGCGCGGCGGCACGCCCGGCGCGACGCCGTATGCCGATGAGACCAGCGCGACTGCCTACGCCGCATCAGGCAAGCGCCCGAGCGACGCCTTTGCCTCAATCTATCGCAAGGCGCCATCGCCGACATTCGAGCAGCGCTGGGATGTCTGGGCGGCCGGCTTCGGCGGCTCGCAGACCACCGACGGTCGCGCGGCACTCGGCTCCAACAACACAACCAGCAGCGTCTACGGAACCGCGGTCGGTCTCGACTATCGCTTCTCGCCTGCGACAGTCGCGGGCTTCGCGCTCGCCGGCGGCGGCACCGGTTTCGGCGTCAACGGACTGGGCTGGGGCCATTCGGATCTGTTCCAGGCCGGCGCGTTCGTTCGCCACAATGCCGGGCCTGCCTATGTCACGGCCGCACTGGCCTATGGCTGGCAGGATGTCACCACCAACCGCATCGTCACGGCCGCCGGCACCGATCAGCTGCGTGCGCAGTTCAATGCCAACGCCGTTTCAGGCCGTATCGAGGGCGGCTATCGCCAGGCGATGCCGTGGATCGGGCTGACGCCCTATGCCGCGCTCCAGGCCACGATGTTCAGCCTGCCGAGCTATTCGGAATTCGCCGTGGTCGGCAACAACGCCTTTGCGCTCAACTATGCCGCCAAGGACGTGACCAGCACCCGCACCGAGCTCGGCCTGCGCGCCGACAGATCGTTTGCCACCGCCGGCGGTGTGCTGACGTTGCGCGGCCGCGCCGCATGGGCCCATGATTTCAGTCCGGATCGCACGGTCGGCGCGGTGTTCCAGACGCTGCCTGGATCGGCCTTCGTCGTGAACGGTGCCGCGCTGGCGCGCGATTCCGCACTGACCACGGCGTCGGTGCAGATGAACTGGATGAACGGCTGGTCCGCGTCGGCAACCTTCGAGGGCGAGTTCTCGAATGTCACGCGCTCCTACGCCGGCAAGGGCGTCGTGCGTTACACCTGGTAGGCTCTACCGCTTCTGCTGCGTTGGCTTGCGCGGCGGACGCGGGGCGGCGGCAGGCGCGGGCGTCCCGCTCATCTTGTTGGCGGCTTCACTGACATCGAGCAGCGAGCGGCGCGTGTCCTCAAGGAAGCTTACCGATTTCTTCCTCATGGTGTCGGCGAGCTCGTGCAGCCCCGTCACCTTTTCGAACAGCTCGTCGGCCTTGCCGTCGACGAAGCCGGGGACCACGCCCTCAATCTTCGTGACGGCCTTGTCGAAGCCCGCAAATGCATTGTCGACCTTGAGCATCACCGCGTCGATCTGGTCGCCCTTGCCTCTAAGGTCGGCGGTATAGTCTTCGAACGTACGCAGGCCGTCCTTGATCGCCGGCGCGTTGATGACGATCGTGCGATCGACGCTGTGCAGCGTGTCGACGATGGATTCAGCGTCGCTGAGATCGGCGGTCAGCACGGGAATGCCGTCCAGATCCAGCGGCACCGGCGGCGCGGACGGCGCGCCGCCGATCAGCGAGACCGCAGCGACGCCGGTCAGGCCCTGGAACTCGATGCCGGCGACCGTGTCCTTGCGGATCGGCGCGGTGTTGTCGAGCGACACCAGCGCCACGACCTTGCGCGGGCTGTCCAGCTTGATCGACAGGATCTGGCCGGCCGGCACGCCGTCGAAATTGACCGGGCCGCCGCGGCGCAGGCCGCTCGCGGAACCGCCCTCGAACACGACGCGCAACTGGCTGCGGCTTTGGATCGTGCGCCATTTCTGCACGCCGAGCAGGCCGCCGAACGCCAGGGCGATCACCGCCAGCGTCGCCGTTCCGATCACCAGATTGCTCGCGCGTGCCATGCGGGTGCGATTTTACGACCAAAGTGGCGAAGTTGGAAGGAGCCCGGATGGCCGCAATGCTAACGGGGGCGGGTTAACGACTTGTCCGCCGTAGCTCGAAGAGCGAGGGCGGAAGCGCAACACGCCATTTTCTCACCGACCGTCCGCCCTACGCGACATCAATGGCGCGCTGCCCGTTTTGCTGCGGCATTGTTCAGCACGATGAGCGCGTCGACGGCGACGCCGGTTTTGGCATTGATTAGGAATGGATTGACGTCGATCGAGGCGATGCGGTCGCCGGCATCCGCGATCAGGTTGGACAGGCCGACCAGCGCCTTCACGGCGGAGGCCTCGTGCAGCGCCGGCTTGCCGCGATAGCCGCGCATCTTGATGCCGGCCTTGGTGCGGCCGATCAGGAGCCGCGCCTCGGCCTCGTCCAGCGGCGCGCCGGCAAGGGCCACGTCCTTCATCAGCTCGATATCGATGCCGCCGGTGCCGAACAGCACGACCGGTCCCATCTCGGCATCGAGCGAGGCGCCGACCACGAGCTCGAGATCGGCCTTGACCTGCTGCGCGATCAGGATGCCGTCGAGCTTTGGCTTGCCCTTCAGCTTCTTCACCCGCGCGGTGATGTCGGAAAAAGCTTTCTTCACATCAGTCGTGCTGTTGAGGTTCAGCACGACGCCGCCGATGTCGGATTTGTGCAGGATCTCGGCGCTGACGACTTTGGCCACGACCGGGAAGCCGATCTGCTTGGCGATCTTCACCGCGTCCGCCGCCGTCTGCGCGATTCCCTCCTTCGAGACCGGGATGCCATAGGCCTTCAGCAGCCTCTTCGAGGCGACCTCGTCGAGCGCGGCGCCGCTCGCCGATGCCATTGCTTTCTCCAGCACGGCGCGCGCGGCGGGCTTCGAGCTCGAGACGATGTCGGGAACTTCCTTGCGCAGTCTCGCATAGGCGAGCAGCGATTTGATCGCAGTCACCGCGCGGTCCATGCCCTGCATCACTGCGAGATGCGGCAGCGATTTGCGCAGGCCCTTGGTGAACTCGGTGAAGCCGATCGACATCGCGCTGATATAGATCACGGGCTTTGCGGCCCGGCTCGCCATCTCGTCGACGATGCGCAAACTGCGCTCGCGCTGCTCGTGCGGCGCTTTTGGAAACTCGGCGTCGATGATGACGATGTCGATATCGGGGTCGTCGATCATCAGCTTGATCGACCTCATGTAGACGGAGGGATCGACCACCGCGGCAAAGCCGGCATCGAGGGGATTGCCGACGATCGAGCCGGGGCCGAGCATCTTCGCCAGCTCGCTGCTGACATGTGGACTGAGCGGCGCGAAATTCAGGCCTTCTGCATAGAAGGCATCGATTAGCATGCCGCGCTTGCCGCCGGACAATGTGACTGCGGCGAGCCGGTCGCCCTTCGGCACGGCGGCATGGACGAAGCATTCGGTGGTCTCGATCAATTCGTCGAGCCCACGCACGCGGATCACGCCTTCGCGGGTTGCGATCGCGTCGAATGTCTCGATCGAGCCCGCCAGCGCACCGGTGTGCGCCATCGCGGCGGCGCGGCCGCCTTCCGATGATCCGAGCTTGAGCGCGATCACCGGTTTGCTCGCGGCGCGCGCGGCCTTGCAGGCGTCGCGAAACGCCTTGGTGTTACGCACGCCTTCGAGATAGACCACGATCACCTTGACGCTCGGATCTTCGGCGAAATAGCGCATCAGGTCGGGTGTCTCGAGCCCGGTCTCGTTGCCTGTTGTCACCATGTAGCCGACACCGACGCCGCGATCCTCCAGGGCCTGCCGGATGGCCATGACAATGGCGCCGGATTGGCCGGCGATCGCCACCGCGCCCTGCTCCATGGTGACGATGCGGTCGTCGATGTTGGTGAAGAGCTTCTCGCCGGCGCTCAAATTGCCGAGGCAGTTCGGGCCGGTGACGGCTAGTCCCGTCTCGTGCACAGCCTGTTGCAGCTCCGAGGCGAGCTTCTGGCTCTCCTCATCCTGCAACTCGCTGAAGCCCGAAGTGACGATGGTGGCGGACCGCGCGCCGGCAGCAGCAGCGTCGCGGATCACCTGCACGGCAAAGCGTGCGGGCACCAGCACCAGAACGTGATCAGGCTTCTCGGGGAGGCTCGTAAAATCCTTGTAGCAGGGCACGCCCCAGATGGTTTCGCGCCTGGCGTTGACAGGATAGAGCCCGCCCTGGAAGCCATATCTGGCCAGATTGTTCCAGATGCGCTCGGCGTAATTGCCCGGCTTGTCGGTCGCGCCCACCAGCACGATGTTGCGCGGATGCAGCATGGCGTGGATGCCCTTGACGATGTCACTGGCATCGGGCGGCGGCGACCATGAGCGGGCAGGAACCGATGCAGCAGAGACCTGCGCTTTAAAGACCTGCGCTTTAGAGGCTTCCATGGTTTGACCTCACCTTTTGTTCTTCTTGGTGGCGCGTAACGTTGTTCTATGGCGAGTTCGGTGGAGTGGCAACCGGTGGAGCTGCATGCCGCACGGCGGAATGCGTGGCGGATCGCAAGCGACGACTTCAATCGCGCGCGCCAAGCCCGGTTTTCGAGAGCTCGATCGATCCCGGACGGGGTCGATTGCGAACGGCTAGTCCCTCTCATCGATCAGGATGGCATGCAGGAGGTAACGTTCGGGGCCGGACGTAACGGCGTCGAACGGCCAGCAGGTCGCAAGGACAAGCTCGAAATCCTGCGTCGCGGGATCGATGCCCGATGCGTCGAAACGGACTACGCTTGAGGAATCCGCGCGATAGCGAAAGCGTTCACCGTCACTGCGCGTGACATCGATCACGTCACCAATGGCAACATCCCGCAGGAAGCGGAAATGGGTATCGCGATGGGCGGCATAGACGGCAACGCCGCGCTCGCCGGCATCAACCGTTTCGTTGATGTGACCGGGGCCGAAGGCGAGCGCCTGCCCGCTCGTTCCGGAGAGCACGATGGCACTGGCGCCGATCCGTTTCACCTCGATCCGCGCCACCGGCCAAGTATCGGCCCAGGACCACGGCTTGACCGGCCGGCCGGTCGCAACGCTCCGGTCGAACGCGCGCTCCATGAGCACCTGCGCGAGCCACGCCTTGGCGTGGATGTAAGCGCCATCGCCGAACAGGATCGTTCCGATGACGGCAAGAGCGAGAGGAAAGATGAGGCGGGGCATCGTGTCTACCGTCCGAAGAAAAAGGGCGCGCGCGGCCGTTGGTATCGGGACGGGCAGCCGCGCGCGCCAAGCAAGAGGAGTTGGGGCGTTCCTCTCTCAAGCGGCGTCAGTGAGCAAGTGCTGACGCCGGTTGAACACGAACAGGATCATGGCGAGAACGATCATGATCAGGCCTGCGATCATCTTCAGCGCGGCCGCAGTCGCGGTCTTGGGCAGGCGGATCGCATCGGGTGCGACAGGAGCCGGACGCCTTGCCGCAGGCTGGCCTGCATCGGCGCGGCGCTCGCGCAACTGTGTCGGCGTCAGCTGCGGCCGTTCGCCAAACATTTTCGCGAAATCCCAGCCGGCCGGCAGGTTGATCGGAAGCTCACTGAGCTTGAGCGGCTGGCCTTCGGGACGACTCGGTGTCTTGTCGACCGCGACGAGACTGGTCAGGCGCGTGACGATCTGATGGTCGAGCGCCAGCGCAAGGATCGTCTTGTCCGTGTCCTCCGGCGTCATCTCGCGGAGTGTCCGCGCCACCTCGGCATCGCCGATCTTGCGCTTGGCCCAGAGTTTCGACAGGCCCTTACCCTCGGCGGCGTTTTGCAGAGGCAGCGTCACCGACCACGGCCGGTCTCCGACGCGACCCTTGATCTCCAGCGAGCCTGCAAGCTTGTCGAGCTTTGCTGCGAGCACCAGCGGCTCGTCGCGATAGATGTCAGGAATGATTGCGGGCGTGACGTCGGCTTTGGCCTCCGAGAATTTAGCGGTGAGGCCGGTCACGGCAGGGTTCTCCAATTTGGCGAACAGGCCGCGCATGCGCTCCTCGACCTGCTCGACCGAGCCGATATGGGTGAAGGCGCCGCGGCCGAGCTCGGAAGCCCGCGTCATCAGATAGGTGTTGGGCGCGGAGCCGATACCGACCATGAAGATGCGCGAGCGGCCGCGCATCGCAGTGATCGTCTCGAATAATTGCTGTTCATTGCCGATCGCGCCGTCGGTCAGGAACACGATTTGACGGACCATGTTGGTATCGCCGATCTTGTCGGTCAGTGCCGCACGCATCGCCGGCACCATCTCGGTGCCGCCGCGCGCCTGCAATGCACCGACGAATGACGTCGCTTCGCTGACATGCGCGGTATCGGCTGGCACCGAGCTCGGGAACAGCACGTCCATGGTGTCGTCGAAGCGGATCACGTTGAAGCGGTCGTTCGGCTGGAGGCGGCCGAGGGCATAAAGAAGGCTCGCCTTGGCCTGCTCGATCGAGGTGCCGCCCATCGAGCCGGAATTGTCGATCACGAACACCACCTCGCGCGGCAGCGGCTTCTGCGTTGTTTGCTCGGCGGACGGCGGCGTAACGAAGGCGAGCAGATAGTCGGCATCGCCGACATGTTCGCGGAACAGCCCGACCGACGGTGCCTTTTCTGCCACAGGCTTCCAGGTCAGCTCGAAGTCGCGGTCGGCCGGCACGGTGCCGTCGGCAAGCGTCACGACGCGCGTCGTGTTGTCCGGGCTCTCGATCTTGACGTTGTGATGGTGGCTCTTGACTTCGCCAAGCGCAAAGCCAGCCTTGAGGTGCACCGTGATGCTGGTTGGATTGATCGGCGCGCTGTTCGGAGAAGTGTTGGCGGGATCGAGAACCGGCGGCGAGATGCGGTCACGGTCGGGCACCGGGTCTGAACTGGTCGCGCCCCAGCCGGAGCCGTCCTTGCGAAAGTCGACGCTCTGCACGATCGGCGCTGGATTGTAGCGCGGTCCGACTACGAGCGGCACGCGCAGCGAATATTCGTTGCCGGATTGATGCACCGGCTCCTGATATTCGATCTGCACCAGCACGGTTTCGCCGGGACCGATATTGGCGACCGAGTTGGTGAAGATGTTGGGCCGCGCCTGCTCGGTGAGCGCAGCCTTCTGTCCGTTGCGGCGCGCCTGCTCGTAGATTGCGCGTGCCTGCTGACGCTCCCTGATGTCGCCGACGATGACGCGGTCGCCGACCACCATCTTGAGCGTGTCGACGGCGCCGTCGGTGGCCAGCGGATAGACATAGGTCGCCTCGACCCAGTCCTTGGTCGGGTTGCGGAAGATCTGCGTGACGCGCGTGCGCAGCGTCGGGCCTGATACCGTGATGTCGACGTCGATCCCGAGGCGAATGGCTTCGGTGTAAGCGCCGTCCTCCTTCAGGAGGAGGCTGCCGGACTTGGCATCGCCGGGCTGGAGCAGGCTTGCCTGCTCGATCGTCGCCGACCAGCCAGGTGCGAAGCTCACCAGCAGGGCCACGAAGCTGACCAGGAGCACGGCAATGCCCTGCGCCAGGAGGAACAGTCCGACCTTGACCAGCCTGCCGAGCCAGGGGTGCCCGTTGCTGTCGACCGTATCGCAATTGTCCATTTGGCCTGCTCCCGAAAGGTGGTTGACGACGCCGAGCATCGGCCGGGAGGGGGCGATTTCGCGAGCAGAATGATCGGCATTGTTCTGCCGCGGCTGGCCCGGGCAGGCCGCCGCTTTGGCGGCGATGTCCGGTTTTGTGCTGACTTGTCCGCCCTGCTAGAATGATGCCCGTGGGAAGCAGGGCTAACGATGCAGACGCCGGATAAACTCAACGACGGGCAGCTTTCGGACGAGCAGAGCCGCGAGGTCGCGGAGACGATCCGCGAGGAGATCGCGAGGCGCAGGATTTCGCGGCAGGCGCTGGCCGAGCAAGCCAAGCTCAGCCTGTCGACGTTGGAGAAGGCGCTCGGCGGCCGCCGCCCGTTCACGCTGGCAACCACGGTCCGGCTCGAGCAGGCGCTGGGCGTGTCCTTGCGCAAGAGCAGCACGGTTGCGCCGTCGCCCCCGGCCGGCAACGATGTCGCGCCCGACAGTCTCGGCTCCTATTCGCATCGCGCGGTGACCTGGATCGAGGACGTCTACATCACGCTGCGGCCGTCCTTTGGCGACAAGGACGCGATCTTCGCCTATCGCACCGAGATCGTCTGGGAGCCCAGAGTCTCCTCGCTGGTCTTCCGCGAGGGCGAGCGGACCGATGCCGCCTATGAGCACACCGGCGAAGTCGCGGTGCCGCATCAGTCGGGGTTCATCTACCTCGTCATCAACAAGCATGGCCAGCATCGGGTGATCACGGTATCGCGCCCGACGGTGAACGGCGAGATGTATGGCATCATCTCGTCGCTGCGCGCCGGCCCCGGCTCGCAATTGACGCCGATCGCTGCGCCCATCGCCTATGTTCCGCTGAAGAACGTCCGAGAGCCGACGCTGGGGCGGATCGCACCGGATAACCCCAACCATGCATTGTATCGCAGTCACCTGCGTCGCACGGTGGAAGAGCCGTTTGCTCTGTTCCTGCCGGGGTAGTTACGCTCCCTAGCCGCTCGGCTCGGCACTGATGATGGGGCCGAACAGCTCCCACTGGCCGCTCTTGAAACGCCACATCTTGAGCTGCTCGATCGGCGCGAAGTCGGTGGCCGAGGTGTTGATCGTGATCCCCGGGATCAGCGTGTCGGGGGTGAAGTCCTTCAGGCTGGCGGCCTGCCTCATCACGTTCTCGCGGGTGAGATTGTCGCCCGCCTGCTTCAGTACCTGCACCATGGTCTGGGCCGCGGCATAGGCGTAAACCAGATTGGCGTCCGAGATGTTCGCGCCGGGCACGTACTTCTCGATGAAAGCCATGAACTTTTTCATGCCGGCATCATCCTTCCACTGCGGATCCGACGCGTCCTTGAGGTAGCCGGCCGAGAGCACGCCTTCGGAGGCCTCGAGGCCGGCCGGCTTCATCACCGCGCCGATCGACACCGAGACGTCGGTCATCAGATGCATCGGCTTCCAGCCGAGCTCGGCGATCTTCTTGATCGCCTGCGCCGCGAATTTCGGGGTCGAAATGTTCACGAAGACATCGGCGCCGGTGTCCTTGAGCTTGACGATATGAGCGTCGATCGACGGCTCGGACGTCTCGTAACTTTCTTCCGCCACGATCAGCTTCGAAGCCTTGTCGCCGAACACGTCCTTGATGCCGGCAAGGTAGTCCTTGCCGAAATCGTCGTTGGCATAGAAGATCGCGACCTTCGCGTCCGGCTTCTCCTTCAGAATGTATTTTGCGAAGATCCGCGCCTCGACCCGGTAGCTCGGCTGGAAGCCCATCGTCCAGGGGAAGTTGTGTGGATCGTTCCACTTGCTGGCGCCGGTGGCGAGGAAGAGCTGCGGCACCTTCTTGGAGTTGTGATATTTCTGCACGGCGGTCTGGGTCGGCGTGCCGAGCGCGTTGAACACCAGGAAGACCTCGTCGCTCTCGATCAGCTTGCGGATCTGCTCCACCGTCTTCGGCGGCGAGTAGCCGTCGTCATAGGAGATCCAGCTGATCTTGCGGCCGTTGATGCCGCCCTGGTCGTTGATCATCTTGAAATAGGCTTCCTCGGTCTTGCCGATGACGCCGTAGGCGGAAGCAGGTCCCGAATAGGCCTCGACATTGCCGATCTTGATCTCGGTGTCGGTGACTCCGGTGTCGTACGCCTTCTGGGCGGAAGCGTCCTGGATCGTGACCAGCGTCAACGCGGTTGCTGCGGCAAGCAGGGAGAGTTTCTTGTTCATGAAAATTCCTTGCGATTCTTCTGGGTTGGAGCAGGCACGTCGAAAACAAGAAGCGCCCGCGAGAGGGGCGCTTTGATCAGGCATTGGCGACCTTCTTGTCGATCTCGGAGGCGGCCGGGAATTGCTTGCGCAAGGTCGGCTTGTGGATCTTGCCGGTGGCGTTGCGCGGCAGCGCATCGACGAAGCGAACCTGGCGCGGACATTTGAAGCGCGCGAGATTGGCCGCGCAATGCGCAAAGACATCGGCCTCGGTCAGTCGCTGGCCTTGCTTGACCGCAACGATGGCGAGGCCGATCTCGCCCCATTGCGGATCGGGAATGCCGATCACGGCCGCTTCGGCGATCGCGGTGAGCTGGTGCAGGACGTTCTCGACCTCGGCCGGATAGACGTTCTCGCCGCCGGATATGTACATGTCCTTCCAGCGGTCGACGATATAATAGAAGCCTTCCTCGTCGACGCGCGTCGCATCGCCCGTGTGCAGCCAGCCGTCGGTGAAGGACGTCTTGTTCGCCTCCGGCCTGTTCCAGTAGCCCGGCGTGATGTTCGGTCCCTTGACCCAGAGCTCACCGAGCTCGCCGACATCGGCATCGCTGCCGTCGGGGCGGACGATGCGGACCTCGGTGTGCAGCACCGGCTTGCCGGCGGAGCCGGCCTTGCGTGCCGCGTCCTCGCGATCGAGCACCAGCACGGCTGGCGACGTCTCGGTCATGCCGTAGCCCTGCTGGAGCGCGACGCCGCGTGCCTCCCACACCTTTAGCAGCGGCACCGGCATCGGAGCGCCGCCGACGCCGCAGACGATCAATCGGGAAAGGTCAGTTGTCGCGAAGGCCGGCTGCTGCGCCATGAACTGATAGATCGCGGGCACGCCGAAGAACACGTTGATGCCCTGCACGGGATCGCTGATCAGGCCGAGCGCGGCACCGGGATCGAACGCGCGCATGATCATCACGGTGCCGCCGGCATGCAGCACGGGATTGGTGTAGCAGTTGAGCCCGCCGGTGTGGAACAGCGGCAGCACGGTGAGCAGCACCGAGGAGGGTCCGATGCAGGCGGGACCGCCGAGATTGACGCAATTCCAGAACGTCATGCCATGCGTGATGGTCGCGCCCTTCGGGTATCCCGTGGTGCCCGAGGTGTACATGATGGTCGAGACGTCATCGAGCGTGATGTCTTCGGCTCGCTCCAGCGGCTTGGCCGCAGCGATGCCGGCCTCGTAGGCGCCGCCGGGGCCGAGCAGCAGGCTAGTGGTGACGTTGCAGAGTTTTGCGACTGCGAGCGCCGTCTCGGCCAGATCGGCGTCGTGGATCATCACCTTCGGCGCACAATCGCCGGTGATGAACTGAAGCTCGGGAACGGTGAGACGGGTGTTCAGCGGCACGAAGACGGCACCTAACCGTCCGCAGGCGAACTGCACCTCCAGCGTATCGGTGGTGTTCAGCGCCAGCACCGCGACGCGGTCGCCGCGCGAAATCTTCAGCGTGTGGCGCAAGAACGAGGCGAGGCGCGAGACGCGGGCGTCGAGCTGCGCATACGTGAAGCGGCGTTCGCTCGCGAGGTCGAGGGCCGCAAGCTTGCCAGGCGCGCGGCGCGCATGATGAGTGATCCAGTCGTAGTAACGAACGGCCAACAATCCCTCCCTCGGCGGTGTTGTGCCGCCTGTCCTCTTATTGCTGTGCACCATGCCGGCGTGGCCCTGGGAGGCCAGCCGGAGTTTTTGTGCAGCAGTCTTTTTTGATCTGGAGTTGGCCTGCGAGGGACGAAAACCGTCTTGCGTTGAGTTGCTAGGTCCTGGGCCTGCGACGTGCCACACCCCACTCAGCCACTCGGCGCAAGTGAGCCGCCAATGTTCCGGCCATGGTGGAAACGAGAAGGGAGCCGTCGAAGGCGCGAATGCAATGAAGAGCCCGTTCTATACCGCCGAGCACGACGCTTTCCGCGACGTGATGCGCCGCTTCGTCGACAAGGAGATCGCGCCGTTCGCCCATGAGTGGGACGAAGCCGGCGAATTCCCCCGTGCGCTCTATCGGAAGGCGGCCGGGATCGGCCTGTTGGGGCTCGGATTCCCCGAGGAATATGGCGGGATCGCCGCCGACCAGTTCATGAAGATCGTGGCCAGCCAGGAGCTGGCGCGGGCCGGCGCCGGCGGCGTCAGCGCCAGCCTGATGAGCCACACCATCGGCTCGCCGCCGATCGCGCGTGCGGCGCGCCCCGAAGTCAAGGCGCGCGTGCTGCCTCAGGTGCTCTCCGGCGACAAGATCTCCGCGCTCGCCATCACCGAGCCGGGTGGCGGTTCGGACGTCGCAAACCTCCGCACCAGGGCGCGGCGCGAGGGCAATCACTACGTCGTGAGCGGCGAAAAGACCTTCATCACCTCAGGGATGCGCGCCGATTATTTGACCGTTGCGGTGCGTACCGGCGGCGAGGGTGCCGGCGGCGTCAGCCTGCTCCTGATCGAGGGCGATACGCCCGGCCTGTCGCGCACCAGGCTGAAGAAGATGGGCTGGTGGGCCTCCGACACTGCAACGCTGCATTTCGACGATTGCCGCGTGCCGGCCGCAAACCTGATCGGCGAGGAGGGCCAGGGTTTCAAGATCATCATGCAGAACTTCAACAGCGAACGCATGGGCATGGCCGCGGGCTGCACCGCCTTTGCGCGCGTCTGCCTCGACGAAGCGATTGCCTACGCCAAGGAGCGCAAGACGTTTGGCAAGCCGCTCGCCCAGCACCAGGTCATCCGCCACAAGATCGTCGACATGGCGCAGAAGGTTGCAGCGTCGCAAGCGATGCTGGAGATGCTGGCCTGGCGGCTGGAGCAGGGCGAGAGCCCGGTCGCTGAAATCTGCATGATGAAGAACCAGGCGACGCAGACCATGGCATTCTGCGCCTCGGAAGCCGTGCAGATTTTTGGCGGCGCCGGCTTCATGCGAGGCATCAAGGCTGAGCGAATCTACCGCGAGGTCAAGGTCAACGCCATCGGCGGCGGCACCGAGGAGATCATGAAGGATCTGGCCAGCCGGCAGATGGGGCTATGAACGTCTCCTCCGTCATGCCCGGGCTTGTCCCGGGCATCCACGTTCTTGCTGCCGATGACGAAGGCGTGGATGGCCGGGACAAGCCCGGCCATGACGAGCACATCAGAAATACCGAGAGTTGAGCCGACAAAAATGCTGTTTACCGCCGACCACGACGACATCCGCCGTTCCTTACAAAAATTCATTTCCAACCGCCTGACCTCGATCGGCGGTGGCGCTAACGAGGTATGCTGATGGTTCTGTGCAAGACAATGGGTCCGCTGCCCGGCACCAAAGGAAACTCCCGATGATCACGCTCTACCACTGCGACGCCGCGCGCTCGTTCCGCCCGCTCTGGATGCTGGAGGAGATGGGGCTGCCGTATGAGCTGAAGATGCTGCCGTTCCCGCCGCGGGTTTTCGCCAAGGAATATCTTGCGCTCAATCCGCTGGGCACGATTCCTTTCATGGTCGACGGCGAGACGAAGATGACGGAGTCCTCCGGCATCTGCCACTATCTCGGCGTCAAGTACGGCCCGACGCCGCTGATGGTTGGCCCCGAGGATCCCGCCTATGGCGCCTTCCTGAACTGGATGTATTTCAGCGACGCCACCTTAACCTTCCCGCAAACGCTGGTGCTCCGATACACCCAGCTCGAGCCGGAGGAGCGCCGCAACCCGCAGGTCGCCACCGACTATGCCAAGTGGTTCCTGGGGCGGCTGCGCGCCGTCGAGGCCGCGACCGCGAATACTGAGGCCTTGTGCGCCGGCCGCTTCACCGCCGCCGACATCGTGATCGGCTATGCGCTCAGGCTCGCGGACAATATCGGCCTCGCCAAGGATTTCGGGCCGAATGTCGCAGCCTATTGGGCACGCCTGCAGCAGCGCGATGGTTTCAAGCGCGCGGTTGCTGCGGAGCAGAAGGCCGGCGCCGAGCAGAACGTGGCGCCGCGCGTGAGGGCGTAAGCCCTCCGCAGGTTGGGAGTACGGGTCTCATCGCGGTTCCGGGAAGACTGATCGTCATCTCGGAACGGCAATCTTTTGCGCTCCATGACAGCGCTACCGCGTCGTGACAGCGCCCAAATTTCCGCTAATGTGACCGCCGTCCGCAGCGGCCAAAGAGCCGTGCGAGGAGGATACGCAATGGAAGACAAGGGTCGCGAATCCGACCATCTGATGCTGATCACGCCGGAGCGGGTCTTCTATGCGGGCTTGCTCGGCAGGCCACGCAAGCGAACCCCAGGCTGCTGCCACGTCTATGTCGCGGTGAAAGGAAGCCTGCATCTGACCATCGACGACGTCCTCGCAACCGCCGAACTGTTCGTCACTCTGCCGAACCAGCGGCATTCCATTGCCAGCGACTACCGCACCGCAATCAGCGTGACGCTCGAGCCGGAAAGCATGCCGGATGGCGTGATCGAGGCTTTGGCCCAGCGACTGATGGGACCGGACCGCGCGGTCTATGCCCGAAAGATCCTCGCTGCCTACGCGCTGCTGCGCCAGCGCCGGTATGGCGACATCAATACCGCTGAATTCGACGAGATGTGCTTTGGCGAGGCGCTGCCGCGGCGCGTGCTCGACCCGCGCGTGACGCGCGCCGTCGCCCGCATCGAGCGTTTTTCGGGCGAGCCCGTCACCGCAGATACCTGCGCGGCCGAAGCTGGTCTTTCAGCCTCGCGCTTCCTGCATCTGTTCAAGGAAGAGACCGGCATCTCGTTCCGCTCCTTCCGGGCCTGGAAGCGTGCGCGGCATTTGCTGCACTTCGCCAACCAGGATCTCAACCTGGCTCATCTCGCACAGGACATCGGTTATCCCGATAGCACTCATTTCAGCCATTCGATCCGCCGCTTCTACGGATTGAAGCCGCGCGCGATCTTCGTCGGCTCGCGCGATCTCGCGATCTATCGCAGCAGCGAGACGGTGCGGCTGGCGGAGGCGAGCTGACAACGCTCTCGTAGGGCGGGCAAAGCGAAGCGTGCCCACCATCTTCATCGAGCCTCGAAACGTGGTGGGCACGGCGCTAGGGCGCCTTTGCCCACCCTACGACAGCTCGCGTTTAGCTAGCTTCTCCGCGCAAGAAGCCGCATGCCGCTCATCACATGATCGCCAACGTTGAATTCTCAACGTGCGAGACATCAGTGGTATGAGCGACAAGGCCGTCATCACCTGCGCGCTGAACGGCGTGCTCACCGACCCCAAGCAGCACAACGTGCCCGTGACGCCCGAGCAGATGGCGCGCGAGGCCAAGGCTGCGTTCGATGCCGGCGCGTCCATCATGCACATCCATTTGCGCCAGCAGGCGCCGGACAAGGGGCATCTGCCGTCCTGGGAAGTGAGCGTAAGCAAAGAGATCCAGCAGGCGATCCGAGAAGCCTGTCCCGGCGTCATCATCAACCACACCTCGGGCGTCTCGGGGCCGAACTACTCCGGCGCGCTGAATTGTATCCGCGAGACCAAGCCGGAAATCGCCGCCTGCAACGCCGGCTCGCTGAATTATCTGAAGGTGAAGGCCGACAATACCTGGGCCTGGCCGCCGATGATGTTCGACAACGCGGTCGAGAAGGTGAAGGACTATCTCGACGTCATGAACGCGGTCGGCACCATCCCCGAGTTCGAATGTTTTGACGTCGGCATCGTCCGTTGTGTCGGCATGTACCATCAGGTCGGCATGTACAAGGGCCCGCTCGAGTATAACTTTGTGATGGGCGTCGCCTCGGGGATGCCTTCGGATCCCGATCTGCTGCCGATCCTGATCAAGCTGAAGCGGCCCGAAGCGCATTTTCAGGTCACGGCGATCGGCCGCGAGGAGATCTGGCCGCTGCACCAACGCTGCGCCGAGCTCGGCGGACATCTGCGCACTGGCCTGGAGGATGCCTTCTATCTCGCCGACGGCAAGAAGGTGACGTCGAACGGACAGCTGATCGAGGCCATCGCCGCCTGCGCCCGCCGTGCTGGCCGCGAGCTCGCAAGCCCCGCCGAGGCGCGGAAGATCTTTGGAACGAATCGCTAGCTATCGCCTCACCCGTCACAGCGAGCGCAGCGAAGCAATCCAGAATCCTTCCGCGGTGACAGTCTGGATTGCTTCGCTTCGCTCGCAATGACGAGCAGGAAACTGTCATGTCCATTCTCGAAAACACCATTTCCCCCGGCAGCGCCGCCTACCACGTCAACCGTGACGGCATGCTCGCGCTGATCGACCGCATGCGCGCGCTGGAGGAGCGCACGCGCGCGGCATCCGCCGCGGCAAAGGACCGCTTCCACAAGCGCGGCCAGCTGCTGCCGCGCGAGCGCGTCGCGCTGGTGCTCGATCCCGGTGCGCCCTTCATCGAGCTGTCGACGCTCGCCGGCTACATGTTCGACGTGCCGGATGTGAACAAGAGCGTGTCCGGCGGGGGCGTCATCTCCGGCATCGGCTTCGTCTCGGGCATCCGCTGCATGGTCAGCGCCAACGACGCCGGCATCGACGCCGGCGCGCTGCAGCCCTACGGCCTCGACAAGACGCTCCGGGTGCAGGAGCTCGCGCTGGAGAACAAGCTGCCTTACGTGCAGCTCGTCGAGAGCGCCGGCGCCAACCTGCTGCGCTATCGCGTCGAGGACTTTGTCCGCGGCGGCAACATCTTTCGCAATCTCGCACGGCTGTCGGCGGCAGGCCTTCCAGTTGTCACCGTCACGCACGGTTCATCCACCGCCGGCGGCGCTTACCAGACCGGTTTGTCCGACTATATCGTCATGGTGCGCGGCCGCACCCGTGCGTTCCTCGCCGGGCCGCCGCTGCTGAAGGCTGCGACCGGCGAGATCGCGACCGAGGAAGAGCTCGGCGGCGCCGAGATGCACACGCAAATCTCCGGCCTCGGCGACTATCTCGCGGAGGACGATCGCGATGCACTTCGGATTGCGCGCGAGATCATGGCGGCGCTGGAATGGGAGCGGCCGGGCAGGGCGCCGTCAGAATTCAAGCCGCCGCGCTACGATCAGGACGAACTGCTCGGCATCATGCCGATGGACCACAAGCGCGCCGTGGACATGAAGCAGATGATCGCGCGCATCGTCGATGATTCCGACTTCACCGAGATGGCGCCGAACTACGGCCCGGCGACCGTCTGCGGCCATGCCCGCATCGAGGGCCGGGCGATCGGCATCATCACCAACAATGGTCCGCTCGATCCGGCCGGCGCCAACAAGGCGACACATTTCATCCAGGCCTGCTGCCAAACCCGCACGCCGCTGCTGTACCTGAACAACACCACCGGCTACATGGTAGGCAAGGCCTATGAAGAAGCCGGCATGATCAAGCACGGCTCGAAGATGATTCAGGCGGTGACCTCGGCGACGGTGCCGCAGATCACGATCTATTGCGGCGCGTCCTTCGGCGCCGGCAATTATGGCATGTGCGGCCGCGGCTTCCATCCGCGCTTCTGCTTCTCCTGGCCCAATGCCAAGACCGCCGTGATGGGCGGCGAGCAGGCCGCCGAGACCATGGCCATCGTGACGGAAGCCGCCGCCGCGCGCCGCGGCAAGCCGGTCGAGAAGGACAGGCTCGATGCGATGAAGGCGCAGATCGTCGGCGTGTTCGACGGCCAGATGGACGTGTTCTCGACCAGCGCGCGCTTGCTCGACGACGGCGTGATCGATCCGCGCGATACCCGCGCAGTGCTGTCCGAAGTGCTCGCGATCTGCCGCGAGGGCGATTCGCGCACGCCCCACCGCATGCAATTCTCGGTGGCCCGCCCATGAGGAACGGATCAGTGCAGCACCGGCCGTTCTTCAAGATCCTAGTCGCCAATCGCGGCGAGATCGCGCTGCGCGTGATGCGCAGCGCGCGGCAGCTCGGCCTCAGTGTCGTCGCCGTCTATTCGGATGCGGATCGCGATGCGCTTCATGTGCGGCAGGCCGATCAGGCGGTGCGGATCGGCGAAGCCCTGCCGGCGCAATCCTATCTCAACATTCCCGCGATCATCGCGGCGGCCAGGGTGAGCGGCGCGGATGCCGTGCACCCCGGCTACGGCTTCCTGGCCGAGAACGAGGAGTTTGCGCAGGCCTGCAAGGATGCCGGCCTCGTCTTTATCGGCCCGTCGCCGCAGGCGATCGCGGCCCTGGGCAATAAGGCCGGCGCCAAGGAGATCATGAAGAAGGCCGGCGTTCCTATCGTGCCCGGCTATCAGGGCGCCGATCAGAGCGACGAGGTCATGCTCGCGGAGGCCAGGAAGATCGGCTTCCCCGTGATGATCAAGGCGGTTGCCGGTGGTGGCGGCCGCGGCATGCGGCTCGTGACCAGCGCCGCATGCTTCGCCGATGCGCTGCGTAGCGCGCGGTCGGAAGCGGAGGCGGCGTTCGGCGATCCCACCGTCATTATCGAGCGCGCGATCCGCAATCCCCGGCACATCGAGATCCAGGTGTTCGGCGACAGCCACGGCAACGCCATCCACCTCGGGGAGCGCGACTGCTCGGTGCAGCGGCGGCACCAGAAGCTGATCGAGGAAGCGCCATCGCCCGCTGTGACGCCGGAATTGCGTGCGAGAATGGGTGAGGTCGCGGTCGCGGCCGTGAAGGCGTTGCGTTACGAGGGCGCGGGCACGCTGGAGTTCCTGCTGGACGAGCGCGGCGAATTCTATTTCATGGAGATGAACACGCGCCTTCAGGTCGAGCATCCCGTGACCGAAGCGATCACCGGGCTCGATCTGGTCGAGCTGCAACTGCGCGTCGCGCGCGGCGAGCAGCTCACCGTGAAGCAGCAGGACGTCAAGTTCGCAGGTCATGCCATCGAGGTGCGGCTCTGCTCGGAAGATGCCGCGCAGGATTTCATGCCGCAGTCCGGCCGCATGGCGCGCTGGCAGGTGCCTGATGGCATCCGTGTCGAGCACGCGCTGCAATCAGGCTCGGAGATTCCGCCGTTCTACGATTCCATGATCGCCAAGGTGATCAGCCACGGCGCCACGCGCGAGGAAGCGAGAGGGCGGCTGATCGTGGGCCTGGAGCAGCTCACGGCGCTTGGTGTGACCACCAATCAGGCGTTCCTGTTGTCGTGTCTGCGTCATCCTGGGTTTATCAGGGGGGAGGCGACGACGGCATTCATTGGCACGCATCGCGAAGAGCTGCTCGCGCCGCGCGCGGACGCCGCATTCGATACGACGCTGGCGGGCCTGCTGCTCTACGTTACAAATCCGCGCGCGCCGTCGTGGCGCAGCGGCCGGAGCTTGTCGGCAACGTTCCCGCTCCCGGCGAAAATCGAGATCGCGGGTCACGTGCTTGAGCTCGACGTCACGCGTGAGCGCGATGGCAGCTACACCGTCGCCACCGACGGTCGCCAGGACAAGTTCGAGATCGAGCAACTCGGTCCTGACACGATCCGCTTCCGCCACGATGGCGTGATGGACAGCGCAAGATTCCTGCGCGACCGCGATCGGCTCTACCTCCAGCACCGCGGCATCCCGCTCGCGGTGACCGATCTAACCCTCGCCGCGCCGAAGGCCGCAGCAAGCAATGGCGGCGACGGCAAAGTCCGCGCCGCGATGAACGGGCGCGTCGTCGCTGTTTTTGTCAAGCCGGGCGACCGCGTCACTGCGGGCCAGCCGGTGATGACGCTGGAGGCGATGAAGATGGAGCATGTCCACAAGGCCGGCATCGACGGCGTAATTTCGGCGATCGACGTCGCCGAGGGCGACCAGGTCACGACGGGCAGGATCGTGGCGGAGATCGGGGTGTAACTTTCTCGTGTCCCGGACGCGCGAAGCGCGAGCCGGGACCCATACCTCAGCGCGTTCCCGTGTGGCCCTGGGTCCCCGCTTTCGCGGGGACACGAGACCTAGGCACTTCGCCCCGTTCCCTCATTCAACAAGCACGCGACCTGATGCCCGTCGCCTGCGTCCATCAGCACCGGCCGCTCCGTTCTGCACCGCTCCATCGCAAACCGGCAGCGCGTGTGAAACGCGCAGCCGGGCGGCGGATTGACCGGGCTCGGCACGTCGCCGTCGACCAGCGGCGCGAGCTTCTTCGCCAGCGGATTGGCGACCGGCACGGAGGCGAGCAGGGCCTGCGTGTAGGGATGGCGCGGGTTGCGGAACAGTTCGTCCTTGCCGGCGATCTCGACGATGCGGCCGAGATACATCACCGCGACGCGGTGGCTAATATGCGAGACGACGGCGAGGTCGTGGGCGATGAAGAGATAGGAGAAGCCGTGCTGCTTCTGCAGATCGATCAGCAGATTGATCACCTGCGCCTGGATCGAGACATCGAGCGCGGAGACCGGCTCGTCGCAGACTATCAGGCGCGGCTCCAGCGCAAGCGCTCGGGCGATGCAGATGCGCTGGCGCTGGCCGCCGGAGAATTGATGCGGAAAATTGCGCATCTGGTCGGGCCGGAGGCCCACCTGCTCGAACAGCTTTTCGACGCGTGCCTCCAGCGCCTTGCCGGTGGCGAGGCCATGCACGGCGATCGGCTCGCCGACGATATCGCCCGCGGTCATGCGCGGGTTGAGCGAGGCGAAGGGGTCCTGGAACACGATCTGCATCGAACGGCGATGCCGGCGCAGCGCCGACTTGGACAGATGCGTGATGTCCTCGCCGTCGAGGCGGATTTGTCCCGAGGTCGGCTCGACCAGCCGCAGTACGCTGCGCGCCACGGTCGACTTGCCGCAGCCGGATTCGCCGACGAGGCCCAGCGTTTCACCGGCATGAAGCGAAAACGAGATGCCGTCCACCGAGTGTACGGTGCCGACCTGCCGGCGCAACACGCCGGCGCGCACCGGATAATGCTTCTTGAGGTCGGTGACTTCGAGCAGTGCGCCGGTCATGCCACCTCCGCTACGTCAGCTGCGCGCCAGCACGCGGCGAGATGGCCGCCGCCCCAATCGGTCAGCGGTGGATATTCGGCCTCGCAGCGCTTCACCGCAAGCTTGCAGCGCGGTGCGAAAGCGCAGCCTTTCGGCAGCCGCACCAGCGACGGCACGGTGCCGGGAATTTCGTTCAGCCGCTCCTGCGCGGCAACACCAGAGGCCGGCACCGCGGGGATCGAGGCCATCAGTCCGCGCGTGTAGGGATGTTTTGGCGCGGCGAACAGCGCCTCGACACTGGCTTCCTCGACCTTGCGGCCCGCATACATCACGATCACGCGCTGCGCGGTCTGTGCGACGACGCCGAGGTCATGCGTGATCAGCACGAGGCCGGTGCCGAGCTCCTTCTGCAGATCGAGGATCAGCGCCAGAATCTGTGCCTGGATGGTGACGTCGAGCGCGGTGGTCGGCTCGTCCGCAATCAGTAGCGCCGGCCGGCACGCCAGTGCCATCGCGATCATCGCGCGCTGGCGCATGCCGCCGGAGAGCTGATGCGGATATTCGCGTGCGCGCCGCGCCGGCTCGGGGATGCGCACCAGCCGCAGCATCTCGACCGCGATGGTTTGCGCCTCCTTCGAGGATACGTTCCGGTGCAGCCGCACCGCCTCGACCATCTGATCGCCGATCCGCATCACCGGATTGAGCGAGGTCATCGGCTCCTGGAAGATCATGGAGATGCGATTGCCCCGAATCTTGCGCATCCCGGCTTCGTTCAGCGCCAGCAGATCGGAGCCTTCGAGCGTGACGCTGCCGCCGACAATGCGCCCGGGCGGATCGGGCACCAGCCGCATCAGGGAGAGCGCGGTGACGCTCTTGCCGCAACCGGATTCGCCTACGATTGCGAGCGTCTCGCCACGGCTCACGGTGAAGGATACGTCGTCGACCGCCTTGAACAGGCCGGAGTTGGTGAAGAACACCGTCTTCAGGTTCTTCACCTCGAGCACGAGATTGGAGGTGTCAGTCATCAGCCGCGCTGCCGGGGATCGAGGATGTCGCGCAGGGCGTCGCCGAACAGATTGGCGCCGAACACGGCGAGGCTGATCGCGATACCCGGGAAGATCACCAGCCACGGCGCGGTGCGGACATATTCGGCGGCGGATTCCGACAGCATGCGGCCCCATGACGGATAAGGCTCGGGAATGCCGAGACCGAGGAAGGAGAGCGAGGCTTCGGTCAAAATGGTTGAGCCGAGCTGGGCGGTCGCGAGCACGATCAGCGGCGCCAGCGTGTTCGGTAGCACGTGGCGAAGCGCGATCCGCGCCTCGCTCATGCCGATCGATTTCGCTGCCTCCACGAACGGTTGCTCGCGCAGCGCCAGCGTGTTGGCGCGGGTGACGCGTGAGACGGTCGGGATCAGCGGAATGGCAATGGCGAGGATGACATTCGGCAGGGATGGGCCGAGTGCCGCCGTCATGATCAGGGCCAGAACCAGCAGCGGCAGCGCCTGCAAGATGTCGGAGACGCGCTGGAACACGAGATCGACCCAGCCGGAGAGATAGCCGGAGGTCAGACCGACGATCACGCCGATCGTGCCGCCGAGCGCGGTCGAGCCGATCCCGACCGCGAGTGAAATCCGCGCGCCATGGATGATGCGGCTGAACACGTCACGGCCGAAGGAATCCGTGCCCATCCAGTGGACGAGACTCGGGCGCATCAGCGCGTGGGCGGAATCGACGGTCAGGGGATCGTAGCGCGCGATGAAATCCGCGAAGATCGCGGTGAACACGAACACGATCATGATAATAAGGCCAGCCGCACCCAGCACGTGCCGCTGCGCCAAAAAGAACACACGTCGCCAGCCGACGGTCGCATGCGCGCCGGCCCGCCTCAATTCAACGTCAAAATCGATCGCGGCCAAGCTGGTCTCCTAATCCGTGTATCTGATACGCGGATCGAATACGGCGTAGAGCATGTCGACGATGAAATTCGCGCTCACCACCACGACGGCAATCAGCATCACGAGGTTCTGCACGATCGGATAATCCCGCCAGCGGATCGCCTCGACCAGGAAGCGGGCCACGCCCGGTATGTTGAACACCGTCTCCGTGACGATCAGGCCGCCGATCAGGAACGCCGCTTCGATGCCGATCACGGTGATGACGGGCAGAATCGCGTTCTTCAGCGCATGTCGGTAGTTCACCGCGGCATCGGAGGCGCCCTTGGCGCGGGCGGTGCGGATATAGTCCTGTCGCAGCACCTCCAGCATCGAGGATCGCGTGATGCGCATGGTCAACGCGGCGCTGCGGAAGCCAACGGCGGCCGCGGGCACCGCATAGGTCGCGAAAGCTTCGAGCCACGTGGCCGGATTGGGGTTGAAGATCGGGATCTGGCCGAACATCGCCACCGAGGCGGTGAGGATCAGCAGGCCGAGCCAGAACGAGGGCAGCGACAGTCCGCTCAAGCTCACCACACGTAGCGTGTAGTCGAGCCGAGTGCCTTGCTTGACCGCGCTGATGACGCCGAGCGGAATGCCGATCGACGCCGAGAACAGCAGCGCGAGGCCAGCGAGCCGCGCGGTGATCGGAATCCGCGGCAGGATCTCCTGAAGCGCCGGCTTCTCCGAGACGTAGGAGTAACCGAAGTCGCCGCGCAGAAAACCGCTGATCCAGTGCCAATACTGTACGATCAGCGGCTGGTCGATGCCGAGCTCCTTCTCCAGATTGGCCTTGTCGGCGGGATCGACATAGCCGGCCGCCGCGAACAGGATGTCGACGATATTGCCGGGCACGATGCGCAACAGGAAGAAGATGACGACCGAGATCCCGAACAGGGTCACGAGCATCAGGAACAGGCGCCGCACCAGATAGGCAAACATCACCCGCCTCCGTCGAGCCTGCTAGTCGCTTGCCTGGCTTGCGCTACTTGTCCAACCACACGTCCTCATAGCGAAAACCGTTGTAGGAGCTGTTCGACATGATCGTGACCCCCTTCACATAAGGCTGCCAGCAGGTGCCGGCCCGCGCATGAAAGATGATGGGGCGGGCGACGTCCTCCTGCAGCTTCTTGTCGATCTCCCAGACCAGTTGCTTGCGTTTGTTAACGTCGGTCTCCTGCGACTGCAGGTCGAACAGCTTTTCGATCTCCTTGTTGCAGTAATTGGTATAATTTCGCTCGGAGCCGCAGGAATAGTTCTCGTAGAATGACTGGTCCGGATCGTCGACGGCGTTGCCGGTCAGATTGAGCCCGAGCATGTAATCCTTCCGCGCGACTTTCGGGAACCAGTTCGCGGTCTCCACCACGTCGAGCTCGCCGTCGATATAGATGCTCTTGAGTTGGTCAATCAGGATCACCGCGGGATCGCGATATTCCGCGAGATTGCGCGTCGAAACCTTCACCGCGAGATGCTTGTCGGGGCCGTAGCCCGCCTTCTGCATCAGCTTCTTCGCTTCATCGCGGTTCGCATTCACGTCCGGGCCATAGCCCGGAATGGTTTCAAGCCTGTCCTTGGGCATGCCCCAGATGCCTTGCGGCGGAGGCAGCATAGTGCCACCGATATCGGCCTGGCCTTCGAACAGGATGTTGACGAAGGCCTTGCGATCGAGTGCCAGCGCCATCGCGCGGCGGATGTCAATGTTGTCGAATGGCGGCGCGGTCGAATTGACGATGATGTTGGTCGAAACGTTGGTCGGTTCGACGACGCAAACTGCGTTCGGCGCCTGCGATTTGATATCCTTGAGGAGCGGGATGGTGATATGTGTCGGGAAGGTCATGTCGAACTTTCCGGCGACGAAGGCAAGAATCGCGGTCGAGCGGTTGGTGATGATCGTGTACTCGATGCCGTCGAGATACGGCAGTCCCTTCTTCCAGTAGTCCGGATTTCGAACAAGCTTGATCGATTCATTGGCCTTGAACTCGACGAATTTGAATGGCCCGGTCCCGATCGGATGGGTGCGCATCTCTGCCGGCGAGACATGGCAGGGATAGACCGGCGTGTAGCCGGAGGCGAGCATCGCCAATAGCGAGGGTTGCGGCCGCTTCAGGTCGAAGGACACCTCGAAATCGCCATTGGGCGTGACGTCGTTGACCTCGCTGTACCAGGTCTTCCGTGGATTTTGTCGAAGCTTCTGCTGCGATTTTCCCATGAGCAGATCGAAGGAGCATTTGACGTCAGCCGATGTGAATGGCTTGCCGTCATGCCACTTGACGCCCTGGCGCAGCTTGAACGTCAGCTTCTTGTAGTCGCCGCTCCACGTCCAACTCTCGGCCAGCTCCGGCCTGATGCTGTCAGGACTGTTCTGCGCCATGTGCTGGTCGTAGATGACAAGATTGTTGAACACTCCCATGAACGGCACATTGACCGAATAGGTCGCACCCTCAAGGATGGAGGCGTTCGCCGGGCTGTCGCGGTGGTACATCCGCAAAATGCCGCCCTGCTTGGGCTCGCCGGCGAAGCTCGCGGTCGAAAACGCCAGCAAACATAGCGCCGCCGTCGCGGCGAGCGCCCACACGCTCCGCATCCTCGGTCTCCCTGGACATCGGCCTTTTGTGGCCGTTTGTCAGGACGATAGCGACGCGCGCCGAGCGAGGCAACCGGCAAGGCCGCTTGCTCTCTTGGCAATTCGGATGACGAAAGGCCGCAGGGGTGTTTCTCTCACAAGGTGAGAAAGGTTCCTCCGCTCACATGATCCGTGACGTCTTGTTGCCCCAATACCGGTCCCGCAGCAGCCGCTTGTAGAGTTTTCCGGTCGGCAGGCGAGGCAACTCCTTCTCAAAATCGACCGACCGCGGCACCTTCTGCCGCGACAGCGATGCCGCGCAGAAGGCGATCAGCTCCTCGGCGAGCGCCTCGTCGGGCATCACGCCCGGCATCGGCTGCACCACCGCCTTCACTTCCTCGCCGAGATCGGCATTGGGCACGCCGAACACCGCAGCATCCGCGACCTTCGGATGGGTGATCAGCAGATTCTCGCATTCCTGCGGATAGATGTTCACGCCGCCGGAGATGATCATGAAGGTGGCGCGGTCGGTGAGATAGAGGAAGCGATCCTCGTCGACATAGCCGACATCCCCGACCGTGCTCATGCTGCCGTCCGCCGAGCGCGCCTCCCTGGTCTTCTCCGGGTCGTTGAAATACTCAAACGGCGATCCCGTCTTGAACCAGACCTGGCCGGGCGTGCCGGTTGGGCATGCCTTCATGTTCTCGTCGAGAATGTGGAGGTCGCCGAGCAGCACCTTGCCGACGGTGCCGCGGTGGCTAAGCCACTCCTGGCTGTTGCAGGCGGTAAAGCCGAGGCCTTCGGTCGCGCCGTAATATTCGTGGATGATCGGCCCCCACCATTTGATGATGTCGTCCTTCACCAGCGCCGGGCAGGGCGCGGCGGCGTGGATCGCAATCTCGAGCGATGAGAGGTCGTAGCGGCCGCGTACGTCCTCCGGCAGCTTTAGCATCCGCGAGAACATCGTCGGCACCAGCTGGCTGTGGGTGATGCCCCATTGTTGCACGAGCTGGAGGTAACGCTCGGGGTCGAAATTCTCCATGATGACCACGGTGCCGCCCATGCGGATCGTCAGATTGACGGCAGCCTGCGGCGCCGAGTGATAGAGCGGCGCCGGCGACAGATAGACCATGCCCTCGCGGTAGTGCCAAAGTTTGGTGAGGAAGTCGAACAGCGTCAGATTGTGCTTTGGCGGCTCCTCGGGAAGCGGGCGAATAATGCCCTTGGGGCGACCCGTCGTGCCCGACGAATAGAGCATGGAGGTGCCGAGCCACTCATCCGCAATCGGCGTCTTCGGCAGATCGGCGGTGACATCCGCGAGCCCAACGATGCGGTCACTCTCGCCGGGGCCATCGGCGACGATGCAGAGCTTGATGTCGGGGCAGGCCTGGATTGCCTCCCGCGCGATGTCGAGCTTTGCAACGGACGTGATCAGGATCTTGGACTGGCTGTTGACGAGGAGATAGGCGAGCTCGCCAGGCGTCAGGAAGGAGTTGATGCAGGTGTAGTAAAGCCCGGACCGCTCGCCGGCGCCGCAGGCTTCGAGATAGCGGGAATTGTTCTCCATGAAGATCGAGTAGTGATCGAGCCGCCTCAAGCCATGCTTGCGAAGCAGATGCGCGAGGCGATTGCTACGTGCCTCCAGCTCGCGATAGGTGACGGCCTCGCCCGTCGCCGCCATGATGAAGGCGGGTTGCAGCGGGCGTAGACGGGCATGCAGACCTGGGTACATCAGTCCTCCGGTTTTGGGATCATGCAGCGAGAAGCAGGATTTCGCGCACCTGCGCAGGGCTCTCGATCTTGCGCGGATTGCGCGGAATCCAGTTCGTGCGCATCGCCTGTTCGGCGATGGCATCGAAATGCTCGGGCGAGACGCGGACGTCGGCGAGGCTGCGCGGCATGCCGAGCGAGCGGATGAAGGCATCGAGCACGTCGGCGGCGTTGTGGCCGGGGAAGCCCATGGCGGCGGCGACGATCATCTGGCGTTCGGCATTGTCGCGCGCATTCCAGCGCATCACCGCCGGCAGCATGACGCAGGAGGTGTAGCCGTGCGGTACGTCGAAGGCGGCACCCAGGACATAACCGATGCCGTGGCTTGCCCCCATCGGCACGCCGGCGGCGAGTGCGCCCATCGACAGCCAGGTGCCGATCTGCGCATCCATGCGCGCGTCGAGATCGGCGGGATCGGCCTTCACCCGCGGCAGCGCATCGGCGAGCATGGCGAGGCCCTTCACCGATTGCGCGTCGGCATAAGGGTGGGTCTCGCGCGAGCAGATTGCCTCGACGCAGTGATCGATGGCGCGGATGCCGGTCGAGAGAAACAACCATTCCGGCGTGTGCACGGTGATGGCGGGATCGAGGATTGTCGCGCGCGGCACGGCGAGCGGATGCCGCAGCATCTGCTTCACATGCGTGCTGCGGTCGGTGACGCCCGCGATCGACGAGAACTCGCCGCCGGCAATCGTGGTCGGCACGCTGATCTGGCGCACGGTCGGCGGCGTCATCTCCGGTGCGACGCCCTTGTGCACGCGGATACGCTCGATGCCGTCGATATCGTCGATGCCATTGGCGAGGCAAAGCTGCACCGCCTTGGCGCCATCGGTGATCGAGCCGCCGCCCACGGTGACAATCAGGTCCGCGCCGGCCTGGCGCGCCGCATTGGTGGCCGCGATCACCGCCTCGCGCGGCGTGTGTGCCGGCATCGCGTCGAACAGCCCGGCGCAGCGGGCGCCTAGCGCCTGGACGATTTTTGCGATCTCGTCGGTCTGCCGGTTCAGCGTGCCCGAGACCATCAGGAAGGCCCGACGCGTCCCCAGCCGGTCCATCTGCGCGACAACTGCCTCAGCCGCCGGATGGCCGAACACGACCTCCTCGATCGCGCCGTAAACGACACGTCCCTGATGCACGCCTGTCCTCCCCGGACAATTCCGTCTTGTTTTGTAAGGGTAATCTAGCCGAGCCCGCCGCGCCCGTCATGTGCGAAGACGCTGGCGCTTTTTCGTCTCCCTCTCCCCGTTCTTACGGGTTCAGGGCGGGGTGAGGGGCACTATCGGCCGGGCGGGAGACAGTCGGACGCGCGGAGGGTCCCCCTCACCCGGATCGCATCTTGCGATGCGCTCCGGCCTCTCCCCGCAAGCGGGAGAGGCGAAGAAAGATCGCCGCGCGCATCCATCGCGGTCCCTGTCAACCCGTCATCCGGCCAGGGCACCGTGCCGAGCATTGCCCGCGCTTTGGTCTTGAAGAGTTCATGATCGCCACCCATCTTGTGGCGCCCGCGGGTCAGCGAGTACCCTGCAATTTCCGCGGCTTTGATGCGAGGACCTGGGATGACTGGACCGGACGGAAGCGAGCAATCTGTCAAAACGCACGATTTCGTTCAGCCCCGGCCTTATGCCATAGCCGGCCTTCTCGCAGCCGCGTTCGCGCTCAGCGGTTGCGGACAACCGGCCTCGCAAGCGGCCGCGCCGCCACCTCCGCCGGTGACGGTTTCCCAGCCGGTCAAGCGCACCGTCACCGATTGGGACGAGTACACCGGCCGGTTCGAGGCGGTCGAGGAGGTGCAGGTGCGCCCCCGCGTCGGCGGCTTCGTCAACTCCGTCGAGTTCCAGGACGGCGCGATCGTGCATCAGGGCGACCTGCTCTATGTGATCGACCCGCGCCCGTTCGAGGCGGTGGCCGAGCAGGCGGACGGCCAGCTCTCCGACGCCCGCGCCAAGGTGGAGCTCGCCAAGCGCGAGCTCGATCGCGGCCTGAACCTGGTCCAGACCAGCGCGGTGTCCGAGCAGGTCGTCGACCAGCGCCGCCAGGCCCTGCAGGCCGCGCACGCCGCCGAGACTCAGGCCGAGGGCGCGTTGAAGGCGGCCCGGCTTAACATCGAGTTCACCCATGTGACCGCGCCGCTCACCGGCCGCGTCAGCCGCCATCTCGTCAGCCCCGGCAATCTCGTGCAGGGCAGCGACACCGGCACGTCGACGCTCCTGACCTCGATCGTCTCGCTCGACCCGATCTACATCTATTTCGACATGGATGAGACGACCTTCATCAAATACAGCAGGCTCTGGTTCGAAGGCCGCCGTCCGAGCTCGCGCGACACCGCGAACCCGGTGCAGGTGACGCTGGCCGGTGAGACAAAACCGTCGCATGACGGCGCCATCAACTTCCTCGACAACCGCCTCGATGTCTCCACGGGCACGCTGCGCAGCCGCGCCGTGGTCAAGAACACCGATCTGTCGATCCTGCCCGGCCAGTTCGGCCGCGTCCGCCTGATCGGCAGCGCGCCCTATGAGGCGCTGCTGGTTCCCGACGTCGCGGTCGCGACCGACCAGTCGCGTAAGATCGTGTTCGTGGTAAAGCCCGACGACACCGTCGAGGCGCGGCCCGTGGTGCTGGGGCCGCTCGATGACGGCCTGCGCGTGATCCGCGAAGGGTTAAAGGCGGAGGACCGCGTCATCGTCAACGGCATCCAGCGCGCCCGCGTCGGTGCCAAGGTGGCCCCGTCTGCCGCTCAGGCGCCGGCCGGTGCCAAGGCTGGTGACAAGTCATGAACCTTGGCCGTCTCTCCATCAACCAGCCCATCCTGGCGATGGTGCTGTCGATCGTGCTCCTGATCGTCGGCGCGCTCGCCTACTCCACGCTGCCGGTCTCCGAATATCCGCAAGTGGTGCCGCCGACGGTCGTCGTCACCACGCAATATCCGGGCGCCTCGGCGCAAACCGTGTCCGACACGGTTGCCGCGCCGATCGAGCAGCAGATCAACGGCGTCGAGGACATGCTGTATCTCTACAGCCAGGCGACCTCGAACGGCCAGCTCACCATCACCGTGACCTTCAAGCTGGGCACCGATCTCGACAAGGCGCAGGTGCTGGTGCAGAACCGCGTCGCGATCGCGCAGCCGCAGCTGCCGGACGAGGTGCAGCGCAACGGCGTCGTCACCCGCAAGAACTCGCCTGACATTTTGATGGTCGTGTTCATGCTGTCGCCCGACGACACGTTCGACCAGCTCTACATCTCCAACTACGCGCTGCTCCAGGTCCGCGACCAGCTGCTGCGCATCGACGGTGTCGGCGACATCCAGATCTTTGGCGCACGCGACTATTCGATGCGGCTGTGGCTCGATCCTGATCGCATTGCCAATCTCGGCCTTACTTCGACCGAGGTGCTGGCCGCAATCCGTGCGCAGAACGTGCAGATCGCGGGCGGCCAGATCGCGGAGCCGCCGATCGCCGACCGCGCCTTTCAGCCGAACCTCGTTTTCACGGGACGGTTGAAGGACCAGAGGCAGTTCGAGGACATCCTGATCAAGGCCGGCTCCGACGGCCGCACGGTTCGGCTGCGCGACGTCGCCCGCATCGAGCTCGGCGCGCTGGCCTATTCCACCAACAGCTTCCTGCTGCGCAAATCCGCGGTCGCCATGCTGGTGACGCAGCGGCCGGGATCGAACGCGCTCGCGACCGCAAAGAACATCTCCGACACCATGACGAAGCTCAAGGAGAGTTTTCCGAAGGGGCTCGACTACAATATCGGCTACAATCCGACCGAGTTCATCGCGCAGTCCGTCCATGAGCTGATCAAGACCATCTACGAGGCTATGCTGCTCGTGGTGGTCGTCGTGCTGGTTTTCCTGCAAGGATGGCGGCCTGCGATCATCCCGATCATCGCCATTCCAGTGTCGCTGGTCGGCACCTTCGCGGTGATGGCGGCGCTCGGCTTCTCCATCAACAATCTGACGCTGTTTGGTCTCGTGCTCGCCGTCGGCATCGTGGTCGACGACGCCATCGTCGTGGTCGAGAATGTCGAACGCCATCTCGAGCACGGCTTGAGCCGACGCGATGCCGCGCTGAAGACGATGGAGGAGGTCGGCGGCGCGCTGGTCTCGATCGCACTGGTGCTCTGCGCGGTGTTCGTGCCGACGGCGTTCCTGGGCGGCATATCCGGGCAGTTCTTCCAGCAATTCGCTGTGACCATCGCGGTTGCGACCGCGATCTCCTGCTTCTGCTCGCTGACGCTGTCGCCGGCGCTGGCCTCGCAGATTTTGACGCCCCATGAGGAGAAGCGGCCCCCCGCCGCCTGGAATCTGGTCGCGCGCGGCTGGAACGCCTTTACGGGAGCCTTCAACCGCGTGTTCGACCGGTTGGCACACGGCTACGCTGGTGTCGCCAATTTCGTGATCCGGCATTCGGTGGTGATGATCCTGATCTATGTCGTTCTGATCGGCAGCGCAGGATGGCTGATCGGGACCACGTCGCAGGGCTTCATCCCCGCGCAGGACCGCGGCTACGTCATCGTCTCCGTGCAATTGCCGGGCGCGGCGTCGCTGGCGCGGACCACCGAGATCGTGCGCGAGATCGAGCGGATCTCGCTGGATACGCCGGGCATCATCCGCGTTGCCGCCTTCGCCGGCTTCTCCGGCGCGACGCGCACGCAGGCCGGCAATGCGGCAGCGCTGTTTCCGGTGTTCGATGAGCCAGAGGCGCGCATCAAGAAAGGGCTGACGGCGAACGCCATCACGGCGGAGTTGCGCAAGCGTCTCGCCGCGATCCAGGGCGCGTTCATCATCGTCATTCCACCGCCGGCCGTGCCCGGCATCGGTACCGGCGGCGGCTTCACCATCCGCATCCAGGATCGCCAGGGTCGCGGGCCCGAGTTGCTGGCGTCAGCAACCGACGAACTCGTCGCCGCCGCGCGCAAATCGCCCTTGCTCCTAGGCCCCACGGTGTTCTCGCCGTTCTCGGCCAATACGCCGCAGCTGTTCGTCGACATCGACCGCACCAAGGCGCAGAAGCTCGGCGTGCCCATCGCCAACATCAACGACACGATCCAGACCTATTTCGGATCGACCTATGTCAACGACTTCAACCTGTTCGGCCGCACCTATCACGTCACCGCGCAGGCTGATTTCCCGTTCCGCAAAGAGCCTGCCGATCTCTCGCGCCTGCGCACGCGAAATGCCTCCGGCGACATGGTGATGCTCGGCAGCGTGGTCGACTTTAAAGACGTTTCGGGCCCCGACCGCGTCGCGCGCTACAATCTCTACGCGGCGTCCGAGCTGCAGGGCGAGCCGGCGCCGGGCACGAGCTCGACCACCGCGCTCAACGCCATCAAGAAGCTCGCCGACGACACCTTGCCGAGCGGCTTCAGCTTCGAATGGACGGATTTGTCCTATCAGCAGGTCACCGGCGGCAATGCCGGCCTTTACATCTTCCCGATCTGCGTGCTGTTCGTCTATCTCGTGCTCGCCGCGCAATATGGCAGCTGGACCTTGCCGTTTGCGGTGATCCTGATCGTGCCGATGTGCCTGCTCGCTGCCACCATCGGCGTGCGCATCATGGGCCAGGACGTCAACATCCTCACCCAGATCGGCTTCGTCGTGCTGGTGGGATTGGCGGCGAAAAATGCGATCCTGATCGTCGAGTTCGCACGCGATATCGAGCTCGAAGGCAAGCCGCGGCTGGAGGCGGTGATCGAAGCCTGCCGCCTGCGGCTGCGACCGATCCTGATGACGTCGTTCGCGTTCATCCTCGGCGTGCTGCCGCTGGTGATCTCGTCCGGTTCAGGCTCGGAGATGCGTCAGGCCGTCGGCGTCGCCGTCTTCTTCGGCATGATCGGCGTCACGCTGTTCGGGCTGCTGTTCACGCCGATCTTCTATGTGGTGGTGCGGAACCTGGCGGAAGGGCGGAACGACGGGAAGCCGAAGGCAGAGGCCTAAGGCTGCCTCTGCGGCCAAGCGCATCTACGACACCGTTTGTTTGGCGCGCATTTCCCATACTAACGGCCTACGCAAAATCGATGGGCAGCGGCAGTCTTCTTCACTACACTCCGCGCGATTTCAAAAACAATGCTGGGAGTTAACAGATGAAATCAGCACTTTTGGCTGCTGTCGCAACGTCGGCTCTGTTGCTGGCCGCGCCGGCCTCCGCGCAAGGCGTCAAGATCGGAATCCTCAACGATCAGTCCGGCGTCTATGCCGATTACGGCGGAAAATATTCGGTCGAAGCGGCCAAGATGGCGATCGAGGATTTTGGTGGCGAGGTGCTCGGCCAGAAGATCGAGATGGTCACCGCCGATCACCAGAACAAGCCCGACCTCGCCACCTCCATCGCGCGGCGCTGGTACGACGTCGAGAACGTCGACATGATTACGGAGCTGACGACCTCCTCGGTCGCGCTCGCGATCCACGAGCTCTCGAAGGATAAGAAGAAGATCAACATCGTTGTGGGCGCCGCGACCTCGCGTCTCACCGGGGATGCCTGCCAGCCCTACGGCTTCCACTGGGCCTACGACACCCGCGCGCTCGCTGTCGGCACCGGCGGCGCGCTGACGAAAGCCGGCGGTGACACCTGGTTCTTCCTCACCGCGGACTACGCCTTCGGCTATGCGCTGGAGAAGGACACCAGCGAGATCGTCACTGCCAATGGCGGCAAGGTGGTCGGCTCGGTCCGCGTGCCGCTCAACTCCTCGGACTTCTCCTCCTTCCTGCTCCAGGCGCAGAGCTCGAAGGCGAAGATCGTTGGCCTTGCCAATGCCGGCCTCGACACCACCAATTCGATCAAGCAGGCGGCCGAGTTCGGCATCGTCTCCGGCGGCCAGAAGCTCGCCGGCCTCTTGATGACGATCAGCGAAGTCAACGGGCTCGGCTTGCAGGCGGCCCAGGGCCTCGTTCTCACCGAAGGCTTCTATTGGGATCATGACGACCAGACCCGCGCCTTCTCCGAACGCTTCTTCAAGCGCACCGGGAGGATGCCGAGCATGATCCACGCCGGCACCTATTCGGCGACGCTGAGCTATCTCAAGGCGGTGAAGGCCGCCGGCACCAAGGACACTGAAGCCGTCGCCAAGAAGCTGAAGGAGTTGCCGGTCGATGACGCCTTCGCCAAGGGCAAGGTGCTCGAGAACGGCCGCATGGTCCACGACATGTATCTGTTCGAGGTCAAGAAGCCGTCGGAATCGAAGAAGCCGTGGGATTACTACAAGGAACTCGCGACCGTCCCCGGCGACAAGGCGTTCTTCACCGCCAAGGAAAGCGGCTGCCCGCTGACGAAGTGAGGGGGCTTGTGTCCCGGACGCGCTGCAACGCGTAGCGTTGCTGCGCAGAGCCGGGACCCATGCTTCTCCAGGTTTTGCAGCCGGATTGGGTCCCGGTTCAGCGGCGCAGCGTTACACGCTGCACCGCGCCCGGGACACGAGCGCGTGTGATGCCGCGCTTTCACGAGACCAACCTTAGCACCACCGCGCCCAGCGCCCCCGCCCACAGCGCGATGGCGGCGGTGCCCTGGATCGCAAAGCCCGGGCCGCGCTTGGCGGCGGCCTGCGAATAGCCGACGAAATAGACGATGCGGCCGATGATCCAGACCGCGCCGATGCCTGCCGCAATCGCGTCGCTGATATAGATCGCGAACAACCAGAGCGACGGCAGGAAAATCGGCATCCATTCCAGCGTGTTCATCTGGATACGGAAAGCGCGCTCGAAATCGGGATGGCCCGACATCGCCGGCACCTTGATGCCCGTCTTGGTGCGCGACCGCGAGACGTTCATGCAAGTGAAGAAGAAAAACAGGATCGCCAGCAGCGTGACGAGGGCGGTGAGGTGATACATCGCAAATCCTTTTGAACAAGTCGCGGTTCAATAGCCGGTCAGCTCGAGATAGCCAACACCGGCATGCGTGCCGGTAAAGCTGATCGGTCCCTCCCAATAGGAGAAGCCGGTCCCCATCCATGCTCGGGGATTGAGCGGCTTACAGGCAATCGAGAAGGATCGTGACGGGATCGCGATCTGCCACTCGACCGGCAGCTTGCGCCCCGCGACATCGACGGTCGCTTTCGGAGTCATCTGGATGTCGCCACCCGCAATCATCTGCGTGCGGCCGTCGGCACCGATCCAGTTGCCGAACGGATAATCCTTGCCGTCCTTCTGGCGCAGCCGGTACAGCATCAGCTTGTCGCCGGAGGAAAGATGCAGCGACAGCCAGTCCCAGCCGGTCTGATCGGTGTCGAGCGGCTGGCTGCTCCATTCCCGGTCCATCCAGGCCTGGCCGGATACTTCGACCGGCTTGTCGTCGATGGTGAGGGTGCCGCGCGCACGGTAGAACGGCTGGCTGTAATAGTACGATGCTTGCCCACGCTCGGACTTGCGGCTGTATCCGCCGTCGCCTTGCAAGACGACCGCGCGATCCGCCTCAAGCGTGAGCGCGTAGCTGAAGTCGGTGCCGGATGCTTTCAGCGTCACCGGCGAGAGGCTGCGATCGTCGGTGCGCTCGGATCCCCTCATCTCCCAATCGTCGATCCATGCTGTAAACGGCTTTGCGTCGACGCCGGCTTGACCGATGCCGCCGCGCGAAAACAGCTCGTTGAAGCGGTGCGTGTCGGCGTGCGTCACCGCGGCGTGCGCCATCCAGATCTGCTGATTGGCCCAGCCTTCGCCTCGCGGCCCCGGCTTTGCGGCCTGGCGAAACAGCGTCCATTGCAGCCCGCAAGCAGCGCCATTGCTGTCGACCAGATTCGCCGTCAGATACCACCACTCGATGCGAAACGCCGGATGTGGCCCGTGATCGGCGGGGAACGTGAAGATTTTTCCGGGCGTGACTTTCGCAAAGCCGTCGGCGCTCTCGCCGAGCCCGGCATAGCCTTGCGCGCCGGCGCGTCGCGCGAGGGCGAGCGTGGCGATGCCGCCGGCAAAGGCGCGCCGCGAGAGTTTGTCAGCGCTCATTGGCGAACACCTTGACGAGGCTTGCCGGCTGCATCCGCGCCAGCCGCAACACCGGCAGCAGTGCGGCCAGCAGCGAGGCGATCAGTGCGACCGTGACCAGCTCGACCAGTTGCAGCGGAAACACATGGAACGGCAGCCGCCAGCCGAATGCCTTCACATTCACGATCGCGATCAGGCACCACGCCACCAGGAGCCCGAGCGGCACGGCCAGCAGCGACGTGAACAGCGCAACCGACAGCGTCTTGGTCAGCTCGATCGCGGCGAGGCGCGGCCGGGTGATGCCGATCGCCCAGAGCGGCGCGAGCTGCGGCAGACGGGAGTTCGCCAGCGTCAGCAGGCTGGTCAGCAGCGCGATGCCGGCGACGCCGAGCGTGAAGGCATTCAGCGCCGACGTCACCGCAAAGGTGCGCTTGAAGATGCGGATCGATTCGGCCTTCACCGTCGCCTGGTCGGCCACGGCGCGGTCGTCGAGCGCGAACTGTTTCTGCAGTGCTGCGATCAAGCCGGGAATCCTGTCCCGCGGCACAATAAGCCCGATCCGCGTCTGCGGCGTTTGCGGAAACTGCCGGATCAGCGCCGCGACATTCACCGCGAGCTGTCCCTTGGGATTGCCGTAATCGGCATAGATGCCGACGATGTCGAGCTCCCAGGTCCCGCCCGGCGCCGGCACCTCGATGACATCGCCGACGCGGACGTTCAAGCGGCGGCCGAGCTGCTCGCTGATGAAGGCGGCATTGCCCGGCACCAGTTGCGTCCAGGCGCGCGGCGCGTTCTCCAGCAGCGGCCAGCGCTCGCGATAGAGCGCGTGATCGGGCAGGCCGAGCAGCTCCACCGGCTGTCCCTGAACCTGCGTCTCCGCGCGCCCGCCCGGCAGGATCGCCTGAACCTCGCTGCGGTCCTTCAGCCAGTTGCGGATCGCCGTGCCTTGCGCATTGTCGGCGGCGCTGATGTAGACGTCGGCGGCGAGCCGTCCATCGAGCCAGCCGACAAAGGTGCGGCTGAACGTCTCCACCATGGTGGATACCCCGACGTTGACGGCGAGCGCAAGCAGCAGCGCCATCAGCGCCAGCGACAATCCGGACAGCTGCTGCCGGCTGTCCGCCCAGAACCACAGCGCCAACGGCCCGCGCGCAAAATGCTGGCCGGCGAGCAGGAGTATCTCGAGGAAGGCCGGCAGGATCAGCGCCGCGCCGAACATCAAGGCTGCCAGCACGCCAAAGCCCGCGATCAGCGATTGCCCGTAATGAAGCAGCAACAGCGCGACCGCGAGCACGGCGCAGGCCGCAACGCTTTGCAGGATCAGCCAGCGCCGCTGCCGCTGCTGCCAGGCGTACGGCTGCGCGGTCGCCAGCACCGGCATCCTGACAGCCTTGATCAGGCTGGTCGCGGCCGCCACAAGCGCGCCCGCGACGCTGATGCCGATCCCGGCGAGCCACCATTCAGGCTTTAACGTGAGCTGCCCCGGAATTTGCGCGCCATAGAGCCCGCGCAGTGACGCCGCCACGTCGGGCAGCAGCGCGGCCGCGATGAAGTAGCCGCAGACGAGCCCGATCAGGCCGGCGACCAGCGCCAGCGCCACCAGCTCGACCACCAGCACCGTATTAACCAGCCGCGCCGAGGCGCCGCAGGCCCGCAAGGTCCGCAGCATCGGCAGCCGCTGCTCGAAGGCGAGGCCCACGGCCGAGTTGACGATGAAGAGGCCGACGAAGAACGACAGCAAGCCGAAGGCGGTGAGGTTGAGATGGAAGCTGTCGGTCAGCCGTTCCAGCTCGGTCTCCGCGGTCGGCTCGACCCGCTGCAATTGATCGCCGACGACGCTTGCGAGCTGCGCCGGCTTGCCCTTCGCCTCGCCGATCAGCAGGCGCGACAGCTGATCGGGTTTGTTCAGGAGCCGCTGCGCAACGCCGATGTCGACTACCAGCACGTCGGGCACGAGCTGCGGCTGCACGTGTAGTGGCGGCAGCTTTGCGCCGCTGCTGATCGAGGGCGTCGCGCCGTCTTGCTCGTGCAGATCGTTCAGCGTCTCCTGCGCGACCAGCGTCTGGCCGGGCGCGGCAACGAAACTGCTGAGATCCGCCGCCCCGAGGCGCGGCGCGTTGCCGACGTCAGCCGGCAGCGTCACCGGCTCGATGCCGAGCAGCCGCATCGCGCGTCCATTGATTTGAACCCGGCCTTCCAGCACCGGCGAAACCGGCCAGCCCGCGCGCCGGAGTTTTATGAACAGGTCTTGCGGGAAGGTCGCCGCGTTGGACGCGACCAGCGTGGCCGTGCGCACGCCGCCAAACGTCGCGGCCGCGCGGTCATAGGCGCTGCGGGCCTGCTGGTTGATCGCCTGCACGCCGCTCCACAACGCAGTCGCCGCGATCAGCCCGATCAGAAGCGTCGCAAACTGCATCCTGTGCCGACGCCAATGGCTGAGCAGCACCCCGAGCACCCACAGCGCGCGTCTCATGCGATCCGCCCCGCATGGAGGACGACGTGACGGTCGAGCGTGCCGGCCAGATGCAGGCTGTGCGTCACCATCAGGAAACCGCAGCCGGTGCGCGTGACGAGATCGCGCGTCAGCGCCAGGACGTCGTCGGCGGTGTCTTCATCCAGGTTGCCGGTCGGCTCATCCGCGAGCAGCAGCAGTGGTTTTGTCGCCAGGGCCCGGCCGATCGCAACCCGCTGCTGCTGGCCGCCCGACAATTGCTCGGGATAGCGCTTGAGCAGGCCGCCGAGGCCGAGCCGCTCGACCAGCTCCCTGGTCCAGGCGGCATCATGCCGGCCGGCGATGCGCGCCTGGAAGGCGAGATTGTCTGCGACCGAGAGACTCGGGATCAGATTGTACTGCTGAAAAACCAGGCCGACCTTGTCGCGCCGCAAGCCGGCGCGGCCGGCGTCCGACAACTTGGTGACCTCGGTGTCCTCCAGCCGGATCGAGCCGCCATCGGCGGCATCCAGCCCGGCGATCAGGTGCAGCAGCGTGCTCTTGCCGCTGCCGGATTCGCCGGTCAGCGCGACGCGCTCGCCGGCCTTCAGGTCGAGATCGACGCCACGCAGCACATGGACCGGCTCGGCGGCCGAGGCGAAGGTTTTGGAGAGGTTTCGGATGCTCAGCAAGATCAATGCGCCGGACGGAATTAGCTCAATGCTGCGTAGCACACTTGCCGTGGAAATGCCGGGGTTGCGTTGCCGTTCAAGCCGTTGTTAGCTCCCGAGACGGTCAAATCAAAAGTACCGACAAAAAGACATACGGGGAGAACGATGAGCGCTCAGGGAACGCCCATAGCGGCAAGCAAGACCACGGGGACGGCTGCGGAAACGCCAAAGGGCGCCTGGACGGTCACATTCCTCCTGTTTCTGTTCATGCTGGTGAACTTCGCCGACAAGATCGTCGTCGGCCTCGCCGGCGTTCCGATCATGACCGATTTGAAGCTCGAGCCGGAGCAGTTCGGCTTTCTCGGCTCGTCGTTCTTCTTCCTGTTCTCGATCTCGGCCATCGTGGTCGGCTTCATCGTCAACAAGGTGGCGACGCGCTGGGTGCTGCTGACGCTCGCCGTGATCTGGGCGCTGGCGCAGTTTCCGATGGTCGGCACCGTTTCCTTCACCACGCTCTTGATCTGCCGCATCGTGCTCGGCGCCGGCGAAGGTCCGGCGGCTTCAGTGGCGATGCACGCCATCTACAAATGGTTCCCCGACGAGAAGCGCACGCTGCCGACCGCGATCCTGACGCAGGGCTCGGCCTTCGGCGTCATCCTCGCCGTGCCGATGCTGAATTGGATCATTGTCAACCATTCCTGGCACTATGCCTTCGGCGCGCTCGGCGTGGTCGGCCTGATCTGGGTTTGCGCCTGGCTCACCTTCGGCAAGGAAGGTCCGCTCGAGAACACACAGGTCCTCGCGGCCACAGAGACGAAAATTCCCTACGTCCAGCTGCTCACCTCGCGCACTTTCATCGGCTGCGTGGCCGCGACCTTCGGCGCCTATTGGGCGCTGTCGCTGGGCCTCACCTGGTTCACGTCCTTCATCGTCAAGGGGCTTGGCTTCTCGCAATCGGACGCCGGCTGGATATCGATCCTGCCCTGGGTGTTCGGCGCCACCGTCGTCATCCTGACCGGCTGGATCTCGCAGGTGATGATGGCGCGCGGCTACACGACTCGTGTCTCCCGCGGCGTGCTCGGCTCGGTGCCGCTGATCATCGGCGGCCTGATCCTGGCGGCGATGCCGTACGCCCCGGGTGTGGGGCTGAAGATCGCGATGCTTGTGGTCGGCCCTGGGCTCTGCGGCGCGATCTACGTCGTCTGCCCGCCGATGCTCGGTGAATTCACGCCGGCTTCGCAGCGCGGCGCGATCCTCGCGATCTACGGCGCGCTCTACACGCTCTCGGGCATCATCGCGCCGAACGTGATGGGCACCGTGATCCAGCGCGCCGGCAGCATGGTCGACGGCTACATGACCGGCTTCACCATCAACGCCGTGATCATGGTCGGCTCCGGCCTGCTCGGCTTGCTCTTGCTCTGGCCGAACACGGAGCGCGCGAGGCTGACGCGCGGTGCGACTCCGCAGGCCGCTGAACCGAAGGGCGTGGTGTCGCTGACGTAAGGGGGCAGTTAGAAGCCGGCCAGAACAAGACCGTCGCCGGGACGACGACGGAATTCGTAGCGATAGCGCCCCTCAATTTGACGCAGCTTTCGCCTTCCGCTCCGTGAACGGCGACAGCACCACCGTTGCGACCATGAAGATCACCGACGCACCGAACACCCAGTGCGGCGCGCTCTGGTCCATGATCCAGCCGAACAGCAGCGGGCTGACGATCCCGCCGAGATTGAAGCCGGTGGAGACGATGCCGAAGGCGCGACCGGCAGCGCCGGGAGGCGCGGCGTTGCGCACCAGCATGTCTCGCGACGGCGCGATCACGCCGGAGAGGAAACCCGCGGACGCCATCGTGGCGGTCAGGGCCCAGCCCGGCAGCGTAACCATCGCGATCAGCAGCACGATGGCGGCATTTGCGGCAAAGCAGGCGGCGGCGACATAGCCGTGGCGCTCGGTGTGGTCGGCGAGGAAGCCGCCCGCGAGCACGCCCGCGGCGCTGGCGCCGAGGAACGCGGTCAGCGCGACATTGGCGATGGAATAAGTAGCGCCGTAGCCGCTCATCAGCGCCACCACGCCGAAATTGTTGATGCCGGCAACCGACAGGCTGAGCAGCATGAACAGCGCGGTCAGCGTGATCAGCGCCGGCGTGATGACGGCCTGCTTCGGCATGTTCGCGTTACCCGGCCTGGTCTTGTGCGCGCCGGCATCGGGAATGTTCATGGCGACCAGCAGCAGCGCCACCAGCACGCCGATCGCACCCGAGGCGATGATGGCGCCTGTGCCGCCGGAGACGGCGACGAGCGCCGCGACGATCGCCGGCGCAACGGCGCCACCAAGATAGCCGGCAAAGGTGTGGATCGAGAAGGCGCGACCCATCCGCGCCTCGTCCATGTGCTCGGCCAGGATCGCGTAATCGGCGGGATGATAGACGCTGTTGGCGAGGCCAAGCAGCACGGCGCAGGCGATCAGCGAGGTGTAGCTCAGGTGCAGGCCGAGCAGGATCAGCGCGAGCCCGCCGAGCATCAGTCCGCCCAGCAGGATCTTGCGTGCGCCAAAATGGTCGACGAGATAGCCGGTCGGTGCCTGCGTCAGCCCGGAGACGACGGCCGATACGGTCAGCGCGAACCCGAGCTCGACATAGCCGACGCCGAGCTGGCTCTTGAGGAACGGGAACAGCATCGGCAGGACCAGCAGATGGAAATGGCTGACCCAATGCGCGATCGAGATCCCGGTCAGCGTGCGCAGCGCGCTGTCCGCCTTGCCTTGTTGCGGTGCGGCGAGAACGTCGACCATCGTAGTCCCGTTTCAGTCCCTGGAGGCGCGCAAATTATCGGGGACAGCGGTTATTTGTCCATGAACGCGGGCGCATGGCAGGTAGCGCGGGTGGGGCGGCGGAAAGCGTGGTTAGGGCTCGCGCTCAATAACGGCTCCGTGCGACCTCACAACGGCTCGTCATCGTTGCCATAACGATCACGCTTCGGCGTGGCGATGTCGCCGTCTTCGCAATCGTCGTCGGTGTCGAGTGGCGGCCGGGGCTTCTTGGCCTTCTCGTCTGCGGTCTTCGTCTTCGGCGGTTCGCTCGGCTTGCCGGTCTTGGCCATGACTGATCCCGGATGGTGATGCGTCATCCGATCCTACCCACAAACGCTCTGCGGTTCCTGACTTATCTCAAGCCCGCGGCGAACGTCAGGCGTGCACCACCGGCCCGCCCGCCTTCTTCCAGGCATCGATGCCGCCTGCGATGTGGGCGGTGTTGGACAATCCGGCCTCCTTGGCTGCGGCAACAGCCATCGCCGAGCGTTCGCCGAAGGCGCAGAAGAACACGACGCGGCGGCCCATGGCGGCCGCGACCTCGCGCAGCATGCCGCCGGGCTTGAGGCTTTCCTCGACGCTCGGATAGGGCGTGTGCAGCGCGCCTTCGATCATGCCGTGCTTCATCCGCTCATTGCTCTCGCGCAGATCCACCAGCAGAATATCGGGTCGGCGGAGCGAACGGATCGCCTCGGCGGCGCTGAGTGCACGGCCCTCTTTCTCCAGCTCTTCCTGATGCAGGCCGACCCGCATGTTGGCCGGCACCGCCACATCCATCATCTTCGGATTGGGCAGCTTCAGGTTCGCCATTAGTTCGATATATTCGTCGACCGAGCGCACCTGGAGCCGCGGATTGTAGCGCTTCTCCTCGCCGATGGTGGAGACGGTGTCGCCCTTGTAGTCGTGTGCCGGGAACACCATCGTCTCGTCCGGCAGCTTCAAGAGGCGGTTGAAGATCGATTCGTACTGTGCGCGCGACGAGCCGTTCTGGAAATCAGTGCGGCCGGTGCCGCGGATCAACAGCGTATCGCCGGTGAAGACGCGGTCGCCCATCAGGTAGGAGTAGGAATCGTCGGTGTGGCCGGGCGTGTACATCACGTCGAGCGACAGGCCCTCGATCGTCACCTTGTCGCCATCGGCGACCCGCATCGCCACCACGTCGGCCTTGGTCTGGTCGCCCATCACGGTCATGCAATGCGTGCGGTCGCGCAGCTCGCCGAGGCCGGTGACGTGATCGGCATGCAGATGGGTGTCGACCGCCTTGACCAGCTTGAGGTCGAGCTCGCGCAGCAGCTGGCAATAGCGGTCGACCTTCTCCAGCACGGGATCAAGGATCAGCGCCTCGCCGCCGGGGCGGCTGGCAAGGACGTAGCTGTAGGTGCCCGAAATGCTGTCGAAGAGCTGGCGAAAGATCATGGCAGGACCCGGCGTGGACTGGTTTCGAGGATTCTACTACATCCGGGAGCATAAAAAGAAGTAAGTCACTGCCGAAGCAAGAAAATTTAGAAAATTTTTATTGCGGGGTCAGCGGCCGGCGTTCCGGGCTCACCTGCTCGAGACGCCCCGCTGTCATCGCCCGCGAAGAAGGCGGGCGATCCAGTATTCCAGAGACAGCGAAGCGGATGCAGAGAGGCTGCGGCGTACTGGATTCCCCGCCTCCGCGGGGAATGACAGTGAGTATGTCGTTGCCCCGTGCCACGGCCGAAGCCTCAGGGCCTCACCAACGTGTACCCATTCTCCGCCAGAAGCAGGATCTGCCCGACGCCCACCTGCACCGGCGTCGCCGCCGGAATGAACTCCGGCCGCTTGCCCGTCTCCCGCTCGATCGTGTCGACCGTGTTGAGGCAGATGTCGAACCGCACGCCCTGCGCGATCAGGCTCTCGACCTGCTTGCGGCGCTCGCTGCCGGACAGCAGCAACTCGGTGCCGGGACCGAAGGCGACGATCTCCACGGCGATCTTGTCGGGGTCGTAAGCCTTCAGCAGATTGTTGGCGACGCTCAGCACCAGGGCCTGCTTCTTCGCATCGCTATCTGAGAGCTGCAGCACGATCTTGTGCTCGGCGAACGGCTTGTCCGGGAGCGGCACCTGTTGCGCAGAAGCCAGCGTCGGCGCGACCAAGGAGAGCAGCGTCAGCAGCATTGCGCGAAAAATTTGCGACCGCATCATCCTCTATCCTGCAATGCCTGGATTGCCGTCGACGCCCTTCAGCGTGACGCCGGTGCCGAGCCGCTCCTGAAACATCCGGCCCGAGCGCAGATATTTGCCGACGACGTCCCACACCGGTGCGCCCTGCAGGCCATTGACCGAGGCCCAGCCTGCGACCTTGTAGTGCCTGACGGCGCTGAGCGCCTTGCCATTGGCGAGCTTGAGCTCGGCGATGCGGCTGCCGATCGCGTTGGTGGGGCTGCATGTGTAGCTGAGCCCACCGGCGCGCACCATGTCGCCGCCCTGCTGATAATAGGGATCGGCGTTGAAGAGATTGTCGCAGATATCTTCCAGCACATCCTTGATCTGGGCGCCGGTCATCTCCTGCACATAGGTTTCGGGATAGGTGATCGCGGTCTCCGCGAGCACATCCTCCATGGTCAGCGGCTGGCCCGAGAGCGCGGTGACGCCCCAGCGGAAGCCCGGCGACAGCGCGATCTCGGCATCGAGCTCGGTGCGCAGCGCCGAGCAGATCAGATCGTCCACGGGGCCCGCAAAATTGTCGCGGCGATAGAGCAGCCGGTCCGGCGTTGCGATCTTCTCCAACCAGTCGGTCACGAACGGCGCACGCAGCCGGCCGATCAGCTCGGCCATCGCCGGATCGGGCTTGAGCAGCTCGGAATAGACCGGCAGCAGATGATACTTGACGTCGCCGACCTTGCCCTTGTCGAGCGCGAGATCGAGCACGCCCAAAAACTTCCCGTTGGAGCCGGCATTGGTAACGAGCGTCGTACCGCCAGCGTTCTTCACGGCGATCGGTTGCGGCACGGCATCATGGGTGTGGCCGCCGAGGATGACGTCGATGCCGGTGACGCGGCTTGCGAGCTTGAGGTCGACGTCCATGCCGTTGTGCGACAGCAGGATCACCGCATCGACCTTGTCGCTGCCGCGCAAGCTGTCGACATGCTTCTGGAGCTCTTCCTCGCGAATGCCAAACGTCCAGTCCGGCGTGAAGCGCTTGGGATGCGCGATCGGCACGTAAGGAAAGGCCTGGCCAATGATCGCGACGCGATGACCGCCGATCTCCCTGATGATCGATGGCTTGAACACGCGCCCCGTCGCCTTGTCGAAGGCGGGGGCGTCGTTGAACGCGGCTTCCTCGGTCAGGAAGACGTTCTGCGCCAGGAACTCGCCCTTGAAGTGCTCGAGATTGTCACGCAGCACCTGCTCGCCATAGGTGAACTCCCAATGCCCGGTCATCGCCTCGATGCCCAGCAGATTGGCGACCTCGACCATGTCGCGGCCCTGCATGATGTTGGCGAGCCCGGTGCCCTGCCAGAGATCACCGCCGTCGACCAGCATGGTGCGCTTCTCGCCGGCATCGCCGCGCAGGCGGTCGATCAGCGTCTTCAGATGGGCGAAGCCGCCGAGCTTGCCGAAGCGGCCGGCGGACTTTTCGAATTCGACGCTAGTGAAGGCATAGGCGTCGGCGCTGTCGGGCCGGATGCCGAAGCGCTCCAGGAAAGCGTGACCGACCAGATGCGGCGGCCGTCCCGCCATCTCGCCGATGCCGATATTGACGCTGGGCTCGCGGAAATAGACCGGGTTGAGCTGCGCATGCGTGTCGGTGAGGTGCAGGATCCGCGCATTGCCGAACCGCTCGATGTCGTAAATGCTCGCGGTCTCGGCGCCGCGCGCCAGTCGCGGCAGGCCGAGCGAGGCGGCAATGCCGGCTGTGCCCTTCAGGAGATCGCGGCGGCGGATGGGCATCTAAATTTCTTCGCGCCTCTCAACGACAGTTCCACAGACGTTAGCCTAGCGGATTTCCATCGCCTTCCAGGCCTCTTTTTCAGACGTCGCCTGGAAGATGGATGCTTTCGCCAGCGCCTCGGCCTCCTTGGCTGCGGCGACGGCGCGGTCGAAATCGCCGCCATCTGCGGCCTTTTTCGCTGCCGCCAGCGTCGAGACGGTGGTGGTCCACTGGTTGCGCAATGCAGCCGCCTCCTTGGATGCGGTCTCCGCAGCAGCGTAGGCCGCCTTGTAGTCCGCTTCATTTGCCGCGCGCGCCATCGGCGCGAAGCTCAGGGCCAGCAACATGGCGACAGGAAGTGACCGCTTCATGGCCGCGCTCCTGGTCCCGAAATCGGCAGGCCGTTGGCGACGTAGGAGAGGAAGTATTCGACGTCGCGATATTCGTCCGCCTGCGGCTCCAGCGGAACCGCGCGGGTCTGGCTGTTGCAGGTGATGAAGCGGCGGCTGGTGGTGCCCATGCCGCTCCATTCGGAGCGGTAGATCGGCAAGGCGTTCAAGATGCCGAGCGCCGGCGCCAGGATCTCGGCGCGGATGCGCTCGCCCGGGCTCTGCACGTGGCAGCTCGCGCAGGAGAAGTTCATCTGGCCGCGGCGGGTGTAGAAATAGCGCTTGCCGTTCTCGAACGCTGCCAGCGCGCGGGGATCATCCGGGATCTTGATGTCCATCGGCTTGCCGCGCGAGGTGAAGGCCATGTACGCCGTGAGTGAGGCCATCTCGTCCTTGACGTAGGAGTAGGGCGCCTCGCCATTGGCCTCGCGGCAGCGATTGAGCGCGAGCTCGAGCGTGACGACCTTGCCCTCCTTGGTGTCGAAATAAGGATAGTTCTGGCGAATGCCGATGCCGCCATTCGGGAAGCAATCAGCATAGGTCTTGCCGTTCTTGAACGGTGTCGCAAACATCTCCTTGCCGGCGTCCAGTGCGAACTCGTAGGGCGGAAACTCTTCCTTCTCCTGCCATTGCCGCTTCATGTCCTCGTTCATGGAGTAAGGACCGTTGACGAAATCCTCGTGCTTCACATCAGGAAATTTCTGGAAGAAGAAATTCTGGAACGCCTTGGCATCCGCGACGGGATCGACCTTGTCGGCCGCAATCACGCGCGGAGAGGTGAGCGCGAACGCGACGAGCGCGGCGCTCAACGAGCCAAGCAGGAGGGAGGTGGCGGGCCTCATCACGCGATCTTCGCGGTGGTCTCGTCGGACCCACCCTTGTTGTCGGTCCAGGAGATCTTGAGGTCGTCGCCCTTCTTGGCGCCCTTGAAGCTGAACTTGACGTAGGGGTCCTTGGAGACCGCGGTGCCCCAATTGGCAACGAACACGTCCCTGCCGTTACACGCGAACTTCAGCTGCTGGATGTAGTGCGCGGGAATCAGCTCGCCCTTGGCGTCCTTCACCAGGCCGGTGTCCATGGGGTGCTGGATCAGTGTCTGCACCTCGGTGATGTCGCCGTTGGATGTTGCGCGGACGCGAATGCTGGATGTCATCTGGATTCTCCTAGCCGCCGCAGCCGCCGACGGTGACCTTCACTTCCTTGGTCGCGCTGTAGAGCTTGCCGTCGGCTTCCACGATCGCGGTCACGTTGCTGGTCTTGGCCATCTTCAGGCGGTTGGCGACAGCAGGCATCGTGCCCTCGGGAATCTTGTAGCTTGCTGCGAGCGCGTTCGGGTTCTCGGCGACAAAGAGCGAGATCGAGGTGACCTTGTCGAGCGTCGTCGTCACCGAGATCGGCACCACGCCGCCATTCTCGGCGATCTCGGGCGCATCGAGCCTGACCTTGTCGGAGGGCTCGGCGGTCTTGCCGTAGAGTGCCTTGATCGCGTCGGCCTCGTTCTTCAGCTTGAACGCCTCTTCCGGATATTTGTCGTTGGCCGCGGCGCGCGCAGGCGCAAACGGCAGATTGCCGAGGCCGATCAGCGCGACCGAGGCAGCGCCCTGAAGGATCAGGCGGCGCGTCGGATGAGGGCCGGTATGTGCAGTCATCTCAGGTCTCCTGGGCCTGCCGTTACAGCGTCTGCAGGAAATCAACGATCGCGCTGATCTCCTGGTCGGTCAAAAGCCGGTTGCGGCCGAACGGCGGCATCATGGTCTGCGGATTGCGCTTGGTCTCGTCGAACAGGATCGCGACCAGCTCGTTGCGGTCGGGGTATTTTATCTTGATGTCCTTCAGCTCGGGCCCGATGGTGCCTGGCAAATCGCCGCCCTTGATGACGTGACAGGTCAGGCAATTGCCCTTGCCGCGGTCGAAGGCGAGCTTTTGGCCCTCGGCGATGGCGGACTGCGCCCACGCCGGGCGCGCGGCGAGGCCCGTGAGGACGACCAGCGCGAGGAGCAGAGCGGGCTTGCGAGGAAAGGCGGTCAAGGCGTCGTTCCGAGGCTTATGATGTCTGCAAAAGATAATGTTCAAAAGCACAAAGGGCATGCCCTGACAATCAAGACTATGCAGGGCACAAAATGGCGTTAATATCTTCCGCATTGCAACTGAAGAGATAGATCGTTCATCAAGCCGGCTTCAACCGGCACGCGTTCGGGGCGTTTTGCCCCTGTTGCGTTTTGGTCTGCTTTTCTCGTTTTCCGGGGACATGAATTGGCTGAATATGTCGTTGAATTTGGCAGGGATGGTGGGCGGGTCGAATCCGACGGCCGTCTCGATGCGCCGGCGTTCCATCGCAATCATGAGCCGCTCTGGACAGCGCTCGGAAAGCATCTCATTGGGCGGTCGGGCGACGTGGTCGAGGTCGGCAGTGGAACCGGCCAGCATGTGGTCCATTTCGCCCGTCACACGCCCGATCTGGTCTGGTGGCCGAGCGACCTCAACCAGCGCCATGTGAAGAGCATCGAGGCCTGGCGCGTGCATTCGGGGTTGAAGAACGTCCGCTCGCCGTTGCGGATCGATCTGTCCGATCCCGACTGGTGCCCGGAGATGAAGAGCGGGCAGGGGCCGAACAATCTTGCGGCCGTGTTCTGCGCCAATGTCATCCACATTGCGCCCTGGACGGTGGCCGAGGGCCTGTTCGCCGGTGCCGGCCGGTACTTGCGGTCTGACGGCCAGCTGATCCTCTACGGCCCGTTCAAGCGCGACGGCAAGCACACCGCACTCAGCAACGCCGTGTTCGATACGTCCTTGCGCGAAGGCAATCCCGACTGGGGCGTGCGCGATCTCGGCGATGTCGAGACGCTGGCGCGCGGTGCCGGTCTTCGTCTCGTCGATACCATCGACATGCCCGCGAACAATCTGACGCTGGTATTTGCGCGGGGTTAATTCGGGACGTCGTCATGCCCGGGCTTGTCCCGGGCATCCACGTTCTTTGCTCCGCAAGCTAAGACGTGGATGGCCGGGACAAGCCCGGCCATGACGATGTGGAAGCGTCAGCGCGCCAAACGCTAGCATTCATCCCGCCAACCAATCTTCTCCTTCAAGAACTGGAATCCGAGCACCTGGAAGCCGGCGCGCTCCTTGTTGTCCTTGCCGTAGCCGTGGCCGCCGGCGGCCGGCTCGTAGAACCAGGCCTCGTAACCCATCGCCTGCAGCTTCGCCGCCATCTTGCGCGCGTGGCCGGGATGGACGCGGTCGTCGCGTCGTGTGGTAGCGATCAGGATCGGCGGATAGGGCTGACCGGGTTTTGCATTGTGATAGGCGGAGTAGGTCTTCAGCCACTCCCATTCCTCGGGCTTGTCGGGATCGCCATATTCCGCGATCCAGCTCGCGCCCGCGAGCAGTTTGGTGTAGCGGCGCATGTCGATCAGCGGGATGGTGCAGAACAGCGCGCCGAAACGCTCGGGGTATCGCACCAGCATGTTGGTGATGAGGATGCCGCCGTTCGATCCGCCTTGGGCGGCGATGCGCTTTGGCTGCGTTACGCCACGGCGCACGAGATCGGCGGCAATTGCTGCGAAATCATCATGCGAGAGCTTCTTGCCGGCGAAACGGCCGGCATCGTGCCAGCGCGTGCCGAACTCGCCGCCGCCGCGCAAATTCGCCTGCACGATGGTGCCGCCGCGCTCCAGCCAGAGCTTGCCAAGCGACGAATTGTAATATGGCTTCACGGCAAGTCCGAAGCCGCCATAGGCGCTCATATAGACCGGCGCGTCGCCGGTCTCGCCCGCCGGGCCAGTCTGCACATAGGGAATGCGCTCGCCGTCAATCGAGATTGCCTCGTGCTGCGTCACCACGAGGCCCTCGGCGTTGAACGTTTTAGGCGCCTGCTTCAGCACGGTCGGGCTTCCGACGCCGCGCTCGATCAGCAGCAGCGACGGCGGCGTCAGCGGGTCCTGCACATTGGCGAGCAGGTCGCCATTGCTCTCGGACGAATGGCGATCGAGCGGCCAGACATCGACGACGCCGATCTCGGGAAGACCGCCGAGCGGCTCGCGGCTCCAGCCCGCGGCGGATGGCGTGCGGATCTCGAAGCGCGGCTTCAGCTCGTCGAGGATCGACAGCACCAGCTTGCCCGCGGCCCAGAAAAAACCCTGTAGCGCCCGCCGCGGTCCGGGCTCGAACAGAACAGTGAAGTCGCGGTTGCCGGCGAGGAACGCCGAGAGCGAGATGCCGAGCACGGCGTCCGCGGCATAGGTTCGTCCGTCGACCGACCAGGCTGTGCGCAGCTTCATCGCGAACCAGTCGCCATGCGCCTGCATCCAGATGCCGGTCGGCAGGTCGAGCTTCGTCGTGGTGCCGGCTTCGTCGCGCAGCCAGATGCCGTAATTGAAAAAGTCGATCTGGTCGATGATCCAGGCGCGCGGCTTCGCGCCGGTATCGTCCACGCTGCCGAAGATCCCCATATGATCGGCCGCGGTATCGAGGATGATCTGCGCTTGATCGACGCTCTCGCCACGCCGCCACAGGCGAACGGTCCTCGCATATCCGGAGCTCGTCACCATGTCATCGCCATAGGCGCTGGACAGCAGCAGCGTGTCCGGATCGAGCCAGTCGACGCCGCCCTTGGCTTCCGGCAGCGTAAAGCCGTCAGCGACAAAGCTCTTCGTATCCGCGTCGAATTCACGCAAGGTGACGGCGTCGCTGCCGCCGCGCGACAGGCTCAAGATGACCCGCGAGTGTCCCGGCTGGGAGCTGATCGAGCTCAGCAGCCAGTCCTCGCCTTCGCTCGCGGCGAGCTTGTCGATGTCCAGCACGATCCCCCACGCCGGATCGGGTTTGCGAAACTCCGCCAGCGTGGTCCGCCGCCACAGCCCGCGCGGGTTGGCGGCATCCTTCCAGACATTGTGCAGATGCGCCCCGCGCCGGCCGACATAGGGAATGTTGTCCGGACGGTCATAGATCGCCGCAAGCGCATCGCGGTCGCGTTCGAACGCCGCGCCGCCGAATCTATCCAGCGTCAGGCGGTTCTGCTTCTCGACGAAATCGAGCGCGCGGGCGCCTTCGATCTCCTCTAGCCAGAGCCAGGGATCGTCGTCGGGAGCGCTGGGCGTAGGCCTGTTATCGACGGACATGAACGAAACTCCCTGAGATCGCGCGGCGGATAGGATTTGATCGCGCGCAAGCCGTCAAGAGCGCGGTCCGGTATGGTCCATCCGATTGCGTCAGAGACATGGCCTGCGCCCGTTTGCGCCGGTTGCCCGTCCTTCCACGCCCCGCCATAGTGCCGGGAATCACCAAGCCTTTTACTTACAAGCCTTTTACTTAAAAGACCCTGCGGGCGGAAATGCCGATGCTAGATGTGACTTCAGCCAATGAGATTGTCGATGACGTCCGCGTGCGCGGCAATGTTGTCCGCCTGGCCGCAGCGCAAGCGCTGACCGGCGCCAACTCGGCGGTGATCTTCGCCACCGGCTCGATCGTCGGCGCCACGCTCGCGCCCGACATGTCGCTCGCGACCGTGCCGCTGTCGATGTACGTGGTTGGGCTTGCGGCCGGCACGCTGCCGACCGGCGCGATCTCGCGCCGCTTCGGCCGCCGCTGGGCTTTTGTCATCGGCACCGGCCTTGGCACGCTCACCGGTGTCATCGGGTCGTTCGCGATCCTGCACGCCTCGTTCGCGCTGTTTTGTCTCGCGACCTTCCTCGGCGGCCTCTACGGCTCGGTGGCGCAATCCTATCGCTTCGCGGCCGCCGACGGTGCCAGCGCGGCCTACCGGCCCAGGGCGGTGTCGTGGGTGATGGCGGGTGGCGTGTTCGCCGGTGTGCTCGGTCCGCAGCTGGTGCAATGGACCATGGACATCTGGTCGCCCTATCTGTTCGCCTTCAGCTTCCTGGTGCAGGCGGCGGTCGCGCTGGTCGCGATGGGCATCGTCGCCGGCGTCGATATGCCGAAGCCGGCTCCGGCCGATCTGCACGGCGGCCGGCCGCTGCTCACCATCGTGACCCAGCCGCGCTTCATCGCGGCCGCACTGTGCGGCGTCATCTCCTATCCCATGATGAATCTGGTGATGACCTCGGCGCCGCTCGCCATGAAGATGTGTGGCCTCAGTCTATCCGATTCCAATTTCGGCATTCAATGGCACATCGTCGCGATGTACGGCCCGAGCTTCTTCACCGGTGCGCTGATCGCCCGCTTCGGTGCACCCAGAATCGTCGCCGCCGGTTTGCTATTGGAAGCGGGCGCCGCCGGCATCGGCCTCTCCGGCATCACCGCGATGCATTTCTGGGCGACGCTGATCGTGCTCGGAATCGGCTGGAATTTCTCGTTCATCGGCGCCTCCGCCTTGGTGCTGGAGACGCACCGGCCGCAGGAACGCAACAAGGTGCAGGCGTTCAATGATTTCCTGGTGTTCGGCATGATGGCGATCGGCTCGTTCTCGTCGGGGCAGCTGCTCGCCAATTATGGCTGGTCGGCCGTGAACATGGTCGTGTTTCCGCCGGTCGTGCTTGGCCTCTCCGTGCTCTCTCTTGCGTCGTTCGCCCGCCGCCGCAGGGCGCGGCTGGAGGTCGCGATGGGCGAGTTCCCGGACGCGATCTGAGTTGGCAGGAGGCTGTCAGCAACGTTGACGCTTCGATCGCTGTCGAAGGGATTTTCGGGTACGAGTTATTAGTTGATGCGTCATGGCCGGGCTTGTCCCGGCCATCCACGTCTTGGACGCGCAGATCGAAGAACGTGGATGCCCGGGACGAGCCCGGGCATGACGGAGTAGGCAGCATGCTCGACAATCCTCAACACCCCGCGGCCGACGAATCCTCGCTCCGCTATGAAGGCTGGCGCATCGTCGCGGTCTGCTTCCTGCTTGCGACCTTCGGCTGGGGGCTCGGCTTCTACGGCCAGAGCGTTTATGTCGCCGAGCTGCAGCGCGCGCGGGGCTGGCCGGCCTCGCTGATCTCGTCGGGCACCACGTTCTTCTATCTGTTCGGTGCGTTGCTGGTCGTCTTCGTCGGTGAAGCCGTCCGGAAACATGGCCCCCGGATTTGCCTGATCGCCGGCACGGTGGCGATGGCGGCCGCTGCGGTCGCGATCGGCGCGGTGCGCGAGCCCTGGCAGCTCTATCTGGCGGATGCCGTGCTCGCCTTCGGCTGGGCCGGCACCAGTCTCGCCATGATCACCAACACGATCAGCCTGTGGTTCGATCAGAAGCGCGGCATGGCGATCAGCCTCGCCCTGAATGGCGCGAGCTTTGGCGGCATCGTCGGCGTGCCGCTGCTGGTGACGATGATCAGCCATATCGGCTTCGGAAACGCGATGTTCGCCACTTCCGGCGCCATGCTGGTGTTGCTGCTGCCGGTGATTTTGCTGGTCGTCGGCCGGCCGCCCGATCTCCATGGCTGGCAAGGCGCTGCCAAGGCCAAGCCGCAATCATCGGCAGAGATCCGCTCGCGCGCGCTGCGCGATGTCGGCTTCCTCACGGTGACGATCGCCTTCGCCTTGGTGCTGTTCGCGCAGGTCGGCTTCATCGTGCACCTGATCTCGTTTCTCGATCCCGTGATTGGGCGCGAGCGTGCGGCCATGGCGGTCGCTGTGCTCACTGCGATGGCGGTGATCGGCCGTGTGCTGTTCTCGATGGTGATCGACCGGCTCAACCAGCGGCTGGCGTCGGCGCTGTCGTTCCTGAGCCAGGCCGCGGCGCTATGCGTCGTGATCAATCTGCACAACGATTATGTGCTGATCGCGGCCTGCGCGGTGTTCGGCTTCTCGGTCGGCAATCTCATCACCCTGCCGTCGCTGATCGTGCAGCAGGAGTTCGACTCCGCCTCGTTCGGTGTGCTGATCAGCCTCAACACCGCGATCAACCAGGTGACCTACGCGTTCGGCCCCGGCGTCGTCGGCGTCCTGCGCGATTTCTCCGGCGGCTATTCGCTGCCGTTCTATCTCTGCATCGCGCTGGAGGTGACGGCCGCGGCGCTGATCATGGTGCGGGGGAGGCCGCGAGCAAGGCTTTCATAGAGGCGCGACGGCGCCTCAACAAACTCCGTCATTGCGAGGAGCCCTTGCGACGAAGCAATCCAGACTGCGTCCGCGGAAAGATTCTGGATTGCTTCGCTGCGCTCGCAATGACGGGGTGAGAGTGGTGCTCAGCCTTTTCGCTGCTTCAGCAACTCCTCGACATCCAGCCGCTTCGTGAACATCGCGAGCTTGCCATCCGGCCCAAACGGCCATTGCTCCCGCGGCTTGTCCCAATACAGCTCCACGCCATTCTCGTCGGGATCGCGCAGATACAGCGCCTCGGACACGCCGTGGTCGCTGGCGCCGTCCAGCGCAATGCCGGCGGAGAGCACACGGTGCAAGGCGTCCGCCAGAGCCGGCCGCGTCGGGTAGAGGATCGCGGTGTGGAATAGCCCGGTCGTGCCTGGCGGCGGCGGTGAGCCGCCCTTGCTCTCCCAGGTGTTGAGCCCGATGTGGTGGTGATAACCGCCGGCCGAGATGAAGGCCGCACTGGTGCCCATGCGCTGCATCAGCTCGAAGCCGAGCACGCCGCAATAGAAGCCGAGCGCCCGATCGAGATCGGCGACCTTGAGATGGACGTGGCCGATCCTTGTGCCGGCGGCGACGGCTGGGGTCTGCGACATGGTATTGCTCCGTTGATGGACTCCACTTAAGCCGGGCATCGGGACAGTGCTACTGGCTGATCCCGAAACCCAGCGTTTCCGGATGCGCAATTGCGCGTCCGGATGCAAAGCTATGACAGCTCGGGCGCCTCGCCCTCCGGCAGATCGAACTCAAACGTGTTCAGCGTCATCGACACCATCGTGTAATAGCCGCACAGCCCGATCACCTCGACGACGCCGCGTTCGCCGAGCAGCTTCACCGCTTCATCGTAGAGGCCCTTCTCGACGCTGTGGCCTTCATGCAGCGACTTCGCGAGGTCGTAGATCATCCCGGCCTTGGGATCGTCGAAGGCGGGCGTGCGGCGATCGCGGATGGCATCGATGATTTCAGGATCCATGCCGCCCGCAAGCGCGAGGCGCTTATGCGCATACCATTCGTAATGTGCGGTCCAGTGCCGCGCCGTCACCAGGATCGCGATCTCCGAGAGTTTTGCCGGGAAGATCGTGTCGTAGCGCAGGACCTCGCCGAGCCGCGTGGCGTGACGGGCCATGTCGGGGCTGTTGAGCCAGGCCATCATCGGCGCCGGCGGCTTGCCGCGTTTGCCGGCAATCGACTCGTCATAGGTCTGCCGCTGGCTCTGGGTCATTTCGCCAGGCGAAAGAAGTTTCAGGCGCATTCGCGTTTCCTCTTTGTTTTCAAGCACCGTCGCGGCGCGACTATAGCGGATGACGCGGCACGGAAGTGGTTGAATTCCGCAGTGCGATGGCCCAGAGTCGCGCCCAACAAGCCGATTGCGATTGATGGAAACGACCCAATGACTGATTCCAAAACCAGCGAGACTGAAGCCGCCGATCTCGAGAAATTCCGCATTGAGACACGCGCCTGGCTGGAAGCCAATTGTCCGCCGGAGATGCGCAAGCCCGCGACGTCAGACACCGATGTGTTCTGGGGCGGGCGCAACGCAAAGTTCGCGTCCGAGCCGCAGCGCATCTGGTTCGAGCGCATGCGCGACAAGGGCTGGACCGTACCGGACTGGCCAAAAGAATATGGTGGCGGTGGCCTCAGCGCCGCCGAGCACAAGGTGCTGCGCGGAGAGATGGGAAGAATCGGCGCGCGGCCGCCGCTGTCGAGCTTCGGCATCTGGATGCTTGGGCCGGCGCTCCTGAAGTACGGCAACGAAGCGCAGAAAAAAGAGCACCTGCCGAAGATCGCCGCGGGCCTGATCCGCTGGTGCCAGGGCTATTCCGAGCCGAACGCCGGCTCCGATCTCGCCTCGCTCCAGACCCGCGCCGAGAGCGATGGCGACGATTTCGTCATCACGGGATCGAAGATCTGGACCTCCTACGCCAACTACGCCGACTGGATCTTTTGCCTGGTGCGCACCGATCCCACCGCCAAGAAGCATGACGGCATCAGCTTCATCCTGTTCGACATGACCTCGAAGGGCGTCACCACCAAGCCGATCCTTCTGATCTCAGGTTATTCGCCGTTCTGCGAGACCTTCTTCGACGGCGTCCGCGTGCCGAAGTCGCATGTCGTCGGCACCGTCAATCGCGGCTGGGACGTCGCGAAATATCTGCTGCAGCACGAGCGCGCGATGATCTCGGGCATGGGCGAGCGCGGCGTCGGTCGTCCGCTCGGGCAGATCGCGGCGGACTCCGTCGGGTCAGATGCGCAAGGCAAGCTCGACGATGCGATGCTGCGCGGCAAGATCGCCAGCTTCGACGTCGATGAAGCAGCCCTTGCGGCCTGTGCCGAACGTGCCGTCGATCTCGCCAAGGCCGGTCAGGCGCATCCGGCGTTCTCCTCGGCGATGAAATATTACGGCACCGAGCTCAACAAGCGCCGCTACGAGATCCTGATGTCGGCCGGCGGCGTCGACGCGCTGGAATGGGAGAGCGAGCGCTCGCGGCAAGGCGCCCGTCCGCGCGCCTGGCTCCGCACCAAGGCCAACTCGATCGAAGGCGGCACGACGGAGGTGATGCTCGGCATCGTCGCCAAGCGCATCCTGGATCTGCCGGGGGCGTGAGGCTTCTGTCATTCCGGGGCGCGCAACGCGCGAACCCGGAATCCATTCATCCACCAACTCCGTCGCCCAATGGATTCCGGGTCTGGCCCTCCGGGCCATCCCGGAATGACAGCGGCAAATAGATTTCGCATCGGAAACACGCACATGGCCCTCGTCCTCACCGAAGAACAATCAATGCTCCGCGATAGCGCGCGCGGGCTGATCAGCGACAAGGCGCCGGTGTCGCACCTGCGATCTCTGCGCGATTCCAAGGACCCCACCGGCTTCTCCAGGGAGCTGTGGCACTCCTTCGCCGAGATGGGTTTTGCCGGCTTGCTGGTGCCGGAAGAATTCGGCGGCAGCGGCCTCGGCTTCATGGAAGCCGGAATCGTCATGGAAGAGATCGGCCGCACCTTGATGCCGTCGCCCTTCCTCGCCACCAGCGTAGTCGCGGCCTCGGCTCTGAACCGCGGCGGCAATGCCGCGCAGAAGTTGGAGTTCCTGCCGAAGATTTCGAACGGCGCGCTGCTCGCGACGCTCGCGATCGACGAGGGCGCAAAGCATCGCCCGCTGCAGACCAACTTGCAGGCCGCGCGCGCCGGCAACGGCTTCAAGCTCTCTGGCGCCAAGGCGCTGGTCGTTGACGGCCACGTTGCCGATCTCTTCATCGTCGCCGCGCGCACCGCAGGCTCCGCCGGCGAGCGCGACGGCCTGACGCTGTTCCTGGTCAACCCCAAGGCCAGGGGCGTCGCGATCGAGCGCACCATCATGGTCGACGCGCATAATGCGGCGCGGATTGAGCTCGCCAATGTCGAGGTCAACGCCGACGGCGTGCTCGGCGAGGTCGATCAGGGCGCCGCCCTGCTCGATGGCGTGCTCGATATCGGCCGCGGCGCGGTCGCCACCGAAATGGTGGGCCTCAGCGAGGAGGTCTTCAACCGCACCGTCGAGTATCTCAAGAACCGAAAGCAGTTCGGCAGGCTGATCGGCGAATTCCAGGCGCTGCAGCACCGCGCCGCCGAGCTCTATGTCGACATCGAGATCACGCGCGCCGCCACGATGAAGGCGCTTCAGGCGCTGGACGCGGACGTCGCCAAGGCCGCCTCGGCCGTCGCCGTGGCAAAAGCCCGCGCCGGCACCACCGCCACCCGCGCGGTGCAGGAAGGCGTGCAGATGCATGGCGGCATGGGCATGACCGACCAGTTCGACATCGGCTTCTTCATGAAGCGGGCACGCGTGTGCGAGGAGCTGTTCGGCGATGCGAACTACCACACCGAGCAGCTGGCGCGGGCGCGCGGGTATTAAGCTCGTAGCCCGGATGCAGCGTAGCGAAATCCGGGTTCTGTCCGCGCGGTGAGACGGCCCCGAGAGAGTGAAAGCTCTCGCCCCAAGCTCGTCATTGCGAGGAGCACTTGCGACGAAGCAATCCAGTCGGTCACCGCGGAACGACTCTGGATTGCTTCGCTACGCTCGCAATGACGGCGGAGAGAGCCGTTCTTACCGCATCGGCGGCGCGTACTGCACGCCACCCGCGTTCCACAGCTGGTTCATGCCGCGCGGGATCTTCAGCTGCGACTTCTCGCCGATGTTGCGCTCATACATCTCGCCGTAATTGCCGACGCGGCGGATGATGCGCACGGCCCAGTCCTTGGTGAGGCCGAGCTGCTCGCCGTAATTGCCCTCGGTGCCGACCAGCCGCATCACTTCCGGCTTCTTCGACTTCAAGGCATCGTCGATGTTCTCCGAGGTGACGCCGAGCTCTTCCGCGTTGATCATCGCGTAGAGGGTCCACTTCACGATCATCATCCAGTCGTCGTCGCGCTGGCGCACGACGGGGGCGAGCGGCTCCTTGGAGATCATGTCGGGCAGGATCATGTGGTCGCCGGGCTTGGCCATGTTCAGCCGCAGCGCGTAGAGCTGCGAGACATCGGCGGTCAGCGTGTCGCACTTGCCGGTGTCGTAGGCTTTCACCACGTCTTCCAGCTTGTCGAACTTCACCAGCTCGTACTTCATGTTGTTGGCACGGAAATAGTCGGCGAGGTTGAGCAGCGTGGTGGTGCCTGATTGCACGCAGACCTTGCTGTCGGCGAGGTCCAGCGACGTCTCCTTGCCGCGCGAGCGCGGCACCATGAAACCCTCGCCGTCGTAGTAGGCGACCGCAGGGAAATAGAGATCGTAGTCGAGCTCACGCGACATGCTCCAGGTCGAGTTGCGCGAGAGGATGTCGACTTTCCGGCTCTGCAATTCCTTGAAGCGCTCGCTGGCATCGAGCGGCACGAACCTGGCCTTGCCCGGATCGTCGAAGACCGCGGCCGCCACTGCGCGGCAGAAATCGACGTCAAAACCAGTCCAGTTGCCCTTGTCGTCGGGGATCGAGAAGCCCGGCAGGCCCTTGTTGACGCCGCACAGCACCTCGCCGCGGCGCACGGTGCGCTTCAGCGTGCGGGTGTCGTAGAATTCGTAGGTGATGGCCAAGGCGGCGACCAGCACGGCAACCGCAAGCCCGATCAGCAGGCCGCCTCGAAATGTGCGCATCATGTTGCTCTCTCGAATTAATCGGGAAAAGGAATTCTGGACGAGGCGGGATATTTAGAGCTCAGGCTTCTGCCGGATGACCACCTTGGTGCCAACAGGGACGCGATCGTAGAGGTCGGCGACGTCATTGTTGACGAGACGGAAGCAGCCCGAGGATACCTTGGTGCCGATCGTATCGGGACGGTTGGTGCCGTGGATGCGGTAGACGGTGGTGCCCAGATACATGGCGCGGGCGCCGAGCGGATTGCCGGGGCCGCCGGCCATGAAGCGCGGCAGATAGGGCTGGCGCTGGATCATCTCCGACGGCGGCGTCCAGTCCGGCCACTCCTTCTTGTTGGTGATGTTCACCAGCCCCTGCCACTGAAAGCCGTCGCGGCCGACGCCGATGCCGTAGCGGATCGCGCGTCCGCCGGGCTGCACCAGATAGAGGTGGCGCTCCATGGTCGAGATGATGATGGTGCCCGGCGCTTCGGTCGTGCGGTAGTACACGACCTGCTTCTGCCATTCCGGATCGAGCTCGTAGCTGTCGTCCGCGACCAAACCGGGCTCGTCGCCGCGGTCAGGCTGCTGGGCGAAGGCGTGCGGCGCCGACAGGATCAGGCCGATCGCAGCCACAAACGCCCCGGTCAGGCGACGAAAATCCGTCATTTCAAGCTCTCCCCGCTGCAACAGCGCAAATCGTCACGAACCATCTGAACTCAGGGGCAGCTTCGTGGCAAGTTCAAGGCGCGCCCGTCTGGTATGTCACGAGAATGCTTTGGTTTTTTGACGAGGCCCGGCAATGCCATGAACGGGGGATGGCGCGAAAAGCAGTGGCTACGGTTTCGCCTGTCGGTTGAGGCGTCCTAGATCTGACTGGCCGCTGGCCCAATCCCGAGCCGCCGGACGATTTCGGCGCCCACGGCGCGGGCCTCGTTGCGCGAGCCGATGCGGGGGCTGCGAAACCGTCGTCCGGACTGCAATCGGATCGCCACGATGCAGTGCTCATCCTCGGACCGGCCGCGGCGCTCGATCGTGATCGCTTTCACGTCCTGCCCTTCGATATTGTCGGCGCGCATCTCGCCATTGCCCCAGAGGCGCTCGACGCGGATATCGCCCGCACGAATGATCCAGAAGGCGCCGGTCACGAGATTGGCGAACCTGTAGACCGCGAACGCTGCGATCACGCCGAGCGGCAGCGGCATGATGTCGATCAGATTGGGCGGCAAGCCGCGCCAGAGCCTGTAGGCATAGGGTGCGGCACTCAGCGCGACGACGATCAGGGCCGCGATCCGGATGTCTCTCTGCGAAAACGGCTCGACGGGGTCGCCAAGACGCATCTCGGGATTGCTGGCATCGAGCGGATTGACGGGGGCTTCGACGTCGGGAACGTCGAATTGCGCGGCGATCCGGGCCACGGTGTCACGCACATGCGTGACATCGGAGAGGGGCGGGGACGTCAGGCGCTCGCCCGAGACCAGCGTGAAGGCCAGCTGGAAGCGGGCTTTTGCGGTTTTGCTGCCGGGAACCTGTAATCCGAGGATGTCGTCTTTCGTGACGATCCTGGTCTGGAGCTTCCCGAACGGTCGCTGCCGTCCGATCAGGATCTCATCCGGCGTGATGATCCACACCACCGCCGCGGTCAGCATCACTGTGCTGACAAACGCGGCGCCCGCCAGCAGCGCGACCACGGAGATGATCACTTCGAGGATGTCGTGCGTGAACAGCCCTGGCGTGAAACACAGCGCAACGGCCGCCGCAGAGCCGGCCACGACCAGCCGCTGCGCGATCGAGGCGCCTTCGCGAAGGCGGATGTCGTTGCTGGTGGTCGCGTCGTCCATTGCGGGCGGCTGATGTCGAGGCCGCGAAACTCCACGGACGGGTCCGTGAAGTCAAGCAGCAAAGCCGCGGCCGGCGGTATCAGCTATCGGCGTTCAGCAGCTTGGCCACGGTGCGGTCGATCTCGTCATAGCGGCCTTCGCCTTCGTGCTGGAACACGATCTTGCCGCTCTGGTCGATGATGTACTGCGCCGGCCAATACTGGTTGCGGTAGGCGTTCCAGGTCCTGGAATCATTGTCCTGCGCCACCGGATAATTGATGCCGTGGCGCTTCAGAGCGGCCTGGACGTTGGACGCCGAACGCTCGAACGGGAATTCTGGCGTGTGCACGCCGACCACGACCAGGCCCTTGTCTTTGTACTTGGCGTAGAGATCGGTGACGTGCGGCAGGGTGTTGACGCAGTTGACGCAGCCATAGGTCCAGAAGTCGACCAGCACGACCTTGCCGCGCAGATCGGCGATGCTGAGCGGCTTCGAGTTGAACCAGTTGCTGATGCCGGCGAAGTCGGGCGCGGTCGCCGCCTGGCTGGCGGCCGCGACCTTGACCGGCGGTGCGGGCGCGGCCTCGCCGCAGATGCCGGGAATGACGGCGCCGGTGACGGCGAAGCCGATCAGCGCGGCCGAGACGGCGAGCAATTTGAAAGTCATGGAAGCGTCCTCCGGTGAAGATGAGAGATGATCACAGGCCGATCTGGCCGGTGGGGTAGAAGCCGGTGAGCCACGCCACGATCAGCGTGTCGTATTGGAAGTAGGCGGCGAGCGCGAAGGCGATCACGACCACGCCAAAGCCCTGCTGCAGCCGCGGCGAGATGCGCGCGAGGCTGCGCACGCGCGTGGTCGCGGCCTGTCCGCCGTAGGCGATCGCCAGCATCGGGATCGCGGCGCCAATCGCGTAGGCAATGAGCAGCGTGCCGGCCCAGGCCAGATTCCTCGAGGTCGCGACCAGCGTCAGGATCGAGCCGAGCACGGGGCCGGCGCAGGGCGTCCAGACCAGGCCCAGCGTTGTCCCGAGCACGAGGCCGCCGAGCGCGCCCTCGCGCTGCGCGTCGCCGCCAGCGCCGAGATCGAGCCAGCCATTGAGCCGGATCGACAGCCATTCGAACGGCGCCGGCCACAGCATCAGCAGGCCGAAGCCGAGCAGCAGGACCGAAGCCCCCTCGCGCAGCACATTCGGATCGAAATCGAATGCCTGCGTCAGCGCGCCGAGCAGCAGCGCGACCGCGGAGAAGGAGACGACGAAGCCGAGCGCGATCATTGCGGGGCGCAGATGCGAGGAGCGCCCGATCGAGGCGCCGAGCAGGATCGGCAACATCGGCAGCGTGCAGGGGGCCGCAATGGTGAGGATGCCGGCGAGGATGGCGAAGAGGAGCTCGAGCATGGGGCACTCGTGATGGAGGTCACGAGGGCAGTTCGGGATGGAGGTGGGGATCGTTACGTGGTGTCACGCGCTCGTGACGGAGCGATGTCCCGGCGCCCCCAAATAAAAACGACCCGGAGGGGGGCATCCCGTCCGGGTCGTTGGAGGTCTTGGGAGGTTTAACGAAACCATATGCGATCTTTATAGGGACGAAGTTTTTCCGCCTGATGTTGTGGTTTGTTTCATTTGTTTCGTCGGCGGTAACGCTTCCGTGTCCCGGGACGGGGCCGGAAATCCGGTCCTATCCCATTGAAATCCTTGACATCAGGCGGCGAAACGGTCGACGCCGCAAGTCTTAAGCAGATCGGCGAGCTGCTTGCGGGCGTAGAACATCCGGGTCTTCACCGTGCTCTGCGGGATGCCGATGATCTGCCCGACCTCCTCCACCGACTTCTCATGGTAGTAGACGAGGGTGATGATCTCGCGATGCGCGGGTGACAGCTTTTGCACGCAGGCGCGCAGGATGGCGCTGGTGTCGCTGCGGTCGAGCGAGGTCTCGGGCGTGTCGCAATTGTCTGGGATCTGGCGCACATCTTCCTGATCGATGTCCTCGAAGCGGCGCTGGCGCAGTGCGGTCAGCGCCTTGAAGCGGGCGATCGAGAGCAGCCAGGTCGAGACCTGCGAGCGGCCCTGGAATTGTCCGGCGGTGCGCCACACGTCCAGGAACACCTGGCTGACCAGGTCTTCCGCCGTGGTCGCGTCGCGCACGATGCGCAGGATGAAGCGGTAAACCCGCACGTTATGACGGCAATAAAGGATGTGCATGGACGTCCGGTTGCCGTCGGCAATGCTCTCGAGGAGCATGTCGTCCGAGGTCGCCTGAGCGGCAATGATGCTCTGGCTGGCTTGGGCGTTGATGGCGATGACGTTCGGCATTGACTTGGCTCCCCGGTGCGCCGCAACCGAGCGGCGTTTCCTTGGACCAAAGTGTTAATGAGCCAACGTTTCGGGACGTCTGCACGAAAAGCGGAAAATGGTTTCGTGCGCCGCCAAATTGTTTCGTCGGTTCAATCGCGACGAAACATTCAGGGCAAAAAAGCGTGGAATTTCAATGTGTGGAAAATACGGTACCGCGGAGTTGGACCGGGAGGAACGAGTTTCGAAGCTTCGCGTTTGCGGGCGCCACACCTACCGCTGTCGTCCCGGACAAGCATCAGCGCAGATCCGGGACGACACCGTGGATGGTGCGTGATGTCTACGCCTTCTCGCCGGCGGGCGAGAACAGATAGCCGCCGCCGCGGATGGTGCGGATCACGGCGGGTTTTGTCGGGTCGGGCTCGATCTTGCGGCGGATGCGCATGATGCGGAGATCGACGGCGCGGTCGAAAGCTTCGGCGTCGCGCGCATTGGCCAATTCCAGCAGGCGCTCGCGCGACAGCACGCGCTTCGGGTTGGCCGCGAACACCTTGAGCAGCCCGAACTCGGACGCGGTCAGCGGATGCTCGTTGCCTTCGTCGTCGCGCAGGGCCTGGGCTTCGAGGTCGAGCCATTTGGTGCCGAAGCGCACCAATTGATCCTTGTCCGATTTCGCGGGCGCCGCGCCGGCGCTAGCGGCTTTCGCCGGCGTGCTCCGCCGCAGCACCGAGCGGATGCGTGCCATCAGCTCGCGCAGCTCGCAGGGTTTTGCGACGTAATCGTCGGCGCCGAGCTCGAGGCCGACGACGCGGTCGATCGGGCTCGCGGTTGCGGTCAACATGATGACCGGCACGTTGATGCGGCTCTTGAGGTCGCGGATGATCGAGAGGCCGTCTTCCTCGGGCATGTTGAGGTCGAGCACGACGAGGTCGGGCATGCTGCCGTCGATCGCGGTGCGCAAGCTCTTGCCGCCGTCGCACAGCGTCACGGTGAAGCCGTGCATCTTGAGGTAATCGCCGACCATCTCCCGGGCCGGGGCCTCGTCGTCGACGATCATGATGTGCTGGCTTTGTGTCATGTCACTCAGATCTCGGTATTCAGAATCTCGGTACTCAAATTACGGTGTCTCGGTCGCAGGCAGGGTGATGGTGAAGGTCGAGCCCTTGCCCGGGCCGTCGCTGTTGGCGGTGACCTCGCCGCCATGCATGTCGATAATACGCTTGACGATGGACAACCCAAGCCCCGTCGAGCTCTCACCTGCGGTCGGTTTTGCCGATAGCCGCTGGAACCGGCCGAACAGGCGGCCGAGATCCTCCGGCGACAGGCCGGCGCCCTCGTCGCTGACGCGGATGATGGTGTCGTTGGCCTCATGGGTGACTGCGACGGCGATCTTGCCGGCGATCGGCGAATATTTGATGGCGTTGCTGATGAGATTGTCGATCGCCTCGCGGATGCGGTCGGTGTCGCACATGGTGACGATGTTGACCGGCGCGGTGACGTGGATGGCCTGCTGCTTGTTGACGGCGAGCGGCTGGTTGGCCTCGGCGACCTCCTTCACCAGTGCCGCGACGTCGACCGGCTCCCGGCGGATGGTGATGTCGAAGGCATCCGCCATCGCATCCGAGATCAGGTGGTCGACCATTGATGTCAGCCGCTTGGTTGCATCGCGGATGTGGTCGACCTGGGCGCCCACGCCGCTCGCGGACGCGCCGGTCGAGATCAGCTCCTTCAGCATCTCGGTGCGACCGAGGATCACGCCGAGCGGGTTCTTCAAATCGTGCGCGACGGTGCCAAGGATCTCGTTCTTGAAGCCGTTGGCGCGTTGCAGCCGCAGCCATTGCGCCGAGAGCCGGCGGTTGGCCTGCATCAGCGCGCGGGTGCGCTGGGCGACGCGGTCCTCCAGCTGCGTGTTGGCGTCCTGGAGCTGCTGATAGAGGATGACGTTGTCGAACGCGATCGAGAGCCGGCTGGAGAAGATCTCGACCAGCGAGCGGTCGGTCTCGGACAGGTCACGCTCGGCCTGCAGCAGCACCACGACCTCGCGGCCGCTTCCGGTGCGCAAATAGATCACGCTGCGGTGGTCGGCGAATTCGTTCTTGCGGCGCTGGAACGCAGCCTCGACCATCTCACGCAAATCAGGGTCGAGCGCCTTCGACGTCGTGGTGCCGATGAAGCGGCTGTAGCAGCCGCTGCCGGCGAGCACCGAGAGCTCGGGATCGACGCCGCCATTGTCGCGCAAGACCAGTATACCGGCGCAATCGACATTGAGCAGCGAGGCGAGCTGGGTCAGCACGCCCTCGGCGAGCCGCTGCATCGACTTGAAGTCGTACAGCGTCGAGGCGGCATCGATGATGATCTCGAGCCCGCGCCTTGTCTGCACCATGCGCTCGAGCTGCTGGTAGGAGCGCAGCGCCGCGGTCAGCGAGGTGAACAGCTTGTCGGCGGTGAGCTCGGTCTTGGCCTTGTAGTCGTTGATGTCGTACTGCACGATCACGCGCCGCTCCGGCGCCTGGCCGGGCTGTCCGGTGCGCAGGATGATGCGCACGGTCTCGTTCTTGAGCTCGCTGCGGATGTATTCGACCAGCTCGAGGCCGGCGACGTCGGTCTCCATGATGACGTCGAGCAGCACTGCGGCGATGTCGTTGTGCTCCGCCATCAGCTTGCGGCCTTCCGCCGCGGAATGGGCGGAGAGGATCTCCAGGCCCTGGCCGTTCAAGCTGTAGTCCGAGAGAGCAAAACGCGTGCCGTCATGCACGGCCGGATCGTCGTCGATGACGGCGATCTTCCATTTCCGGGCGTCCATATCCTCCGACGCGGTGCCGGTGTCGTCGATCAGGTGGAGGACATCGTCCTGTTCGGCCATTGCGAAGTCCCGTCGCTTTCTGTGCTTGGCGCGCCGCCCTTGGCGATCCGCGGCATGATAATCCGAAAAGTAGTGCCTTGTCCCAGCTTGGATTCCAGCATCATCCGCCCGCCCAGCTGCTGGGTGACGAGGTTATAGACGATATGAAGCCCGAGTCCCGTGCCACCTTCATTGCGCCGGGTGGTAAAGAATGGGTCAAAGGCCTGGCGCTGCACGTCGGGGGTCATGCCGGCCCCGTCATCGGCGAAGATGATCTCGATATCGTCGGTGGCGCGCGGCCGCGCCGAGATGGTGATGGTGCCAGCGCGCCCGTCCGCGAAGGCGTGGTTGGCGGCGTTGAGGAACAGGTTGGTCAGGATCTGGCCATAGGAGCCGGGATAACCGTCGAGCAGCAGCCCCTCGGGCACGTCGACCAGCAGCGTGATCGGCGAGCGCTTCAGCACGGGCCTAAGGCTCGCGATGATCTGGTCGGTGGCTTCGCTGAGTGAGAACTGACGCCGCTCGGCATGGGAGCGGTCGACAGCGACCTGCTTGAACGACTGGATCAGCTCGCCGGCGCGGGTGAGGTTGGCGACCAGCTGCTGCGAGGCGTCGCGCGAGGACTGCACGAATTCTTCCAGCTGCGAGCGGCGCAGGCCGCCGTCGCCCCTGAGCTGGGCCTCGAAGATCTCGCTGCGCCTCGCAAAACTCGAGGCCACCGTCAGGCTGATGCCGATGGGGTTGTTGACCTCATGCGCGACGCCGGCGACGAGGCTGCCGAGCGCTGCGAGCCGCTCGGCGTCGATCAGGTTCTGCTGCGCGGCGTTGAGCTCGAGCAGCGCGCTCTCCGCCTTTTCCTTCGATGCCCGCAGCTCGTCCTCGGTCTCGCGCTTGGCGATCGCATTCTCGCGGAACACCTCCACCGCGCGCGCCATCGCGCCGACCTCGTCTCGCGCGCGCGTGCCTTGCACCTCGCGGCCGAGATCGCCGAGTGTGATCGCGCGCATCGACGCCATGATCTGCTGCAGCGGCAACCGGATCGACAGCGCGATCAAGACGCCGGCGCTAAGGATGATGCCGAGGAAGATCACCGCGATCGACAGCACCCGCCGCGAGATGTTCGCCAGCGTGCGGTCAAACGTCTCCTGCGCCTTCTGCTCGCGCCGGCGCATCTTTGTCGAAAGATCGTCGATGGCGCCGATCGCCTCGGCCTGGCTGGCGTCGATCGTGTTGCGCAGGAGCTCGGTGCGGCTCGTGAGCTGCTCGGACAGCTTTGCAAAACCCTCGCGCAGCGCCGTGGTACGGGCGCCGAGCTTCTGCAGCGCCATGCGCTGCAGATCGTTGTCGGCGAGATCGATCATGACCGGAATGGTCTTCTCGATCGTCTCGGTGTTGCGGCGCGCATCGTCGGCGGCACCCGGCGACAGCGACAGATAGTACGAATTGGCCGCGACCAGCATCGCCGTGAAGGCCTCGCGCGACTTGCCGAGCGAGGGCCAGATCAGTGCGTCGCGATGGCCGGTGGCGCCCTCGATGATGGAGTAGAGGCCCGCCATGTCCTTGGCCGGGCCCTGCACCTGCTCCTCGTAGGTCCTGGCGATGGTCGCCTGCACGCTGCGCAGCTCGCCAAAGCCGTTGAGGAAGCGGTCGGTGGTGCGCTCCAACTCCTCGACCGAGCCCGACAGCATCGGATCCTTGGCGGCGCGGTCGGTCAGCGTGCCGAGCACGGCCTCGCGCAGCAGCAGGATCTCGGCGAACAGGTCCGGGCTTGGCTGGTTGATGTAGCGGTGGATCAGGTTCTGCAGGCGCCCGGTCTCGCTTTCGAGCAGCGCCAGGACCCGGTCGGATTCGCGCACCTGGCGGACGTCGTCCCAGGCCGAGCCCAGCACCTGCGCGCCGTTCCAGATCATCGCCACCAGCACGATCACCACGGCGGAGTTCAGCGCCGCGATCGACAGGATGCGCCAGCGGATCGGCACCGCCCGCAGCGCGCCGACGAGCCGCGCACGCATCCGCCCGATCGGACCGGACGGCCGCTCTGCGAGCTCGCTATGTCCGGGCGCGGCCAGTCGTGTCACTCCACCTTGCGAATGCGTTCGATCAGCGCGGCCGCGGCGGGATTCTGCGCGGCCTTGGCGTAGATCGGCGCCATCGCGTCCTCGAACGGCTTGCGGTCGATGTCCTTGATCACGATGATGCCGGCGGCCTCCGCCTTGCGCTGCGACTGCTCCTCGAGGTCGCGCCACTTCTCGCGCATGAACTGGCTGGAGCGTTGCGCGGCCTCCCTGAAGATGGTCTGGTCGTCGGCCGACAGGCTGCGCCAGGCCTTGAGCGAGATCACCAGCACCTCCGGGCTCATCGTGTGCCCGGTCAGGGTATAGTAGCCGGCATATTTGTAATGGTCTGTCGTCACGAAGGATGGCCAGTTGTTTTCGGCGCCGTCGATCAGATGGGTTGCGAGCCCCGTGAGCACCTGCCCATAGGGCAATTCGACCGGCTCGGCGCCGAGCGAGCGGATCATCTCGCTCATCAACTCCGACTGCTGCACCCGGATCCGCAATCCCTTGAGATCGGCGATGCTCTTCAGCGGGCGGACGGCATTGTAGATCGAGCGTGCCCCGGAATCGTAGAAGGCTAGCCCGACGAAGCCGTAGGGCTCGAAGCTGCCCAAGATCTCATTGCCGATCGGCCCGTCCAGCACCTTCTGCATGTGCTCGATGGACCGGAACAGGAACGGCATGGCGAGCACGTTCATCGCCGGGACGAAATTGCCGATCAGGGCCACGTTGGTCCGGTTGAGGTCGATCGCGCCGGCGCGGGTCTGCTCGATCGTCTCCTTCTCCTCGCCGAGCTGGCGGGAGTGAAACACCTTGATCTCGTGCCGCCCGCCGGTGCGCTCGGCGATCAGCGCGCCCATGTAGCGCAGCGCCTGGACGGTCGGGTAATCCTCGGTCTGGGTGTCGGCGGCGCGGAATTCGCGCGCAGCAGCGTCCGTCGCGCAGATGGCGAGCAGAAGCGCGACGAAGATCACCCCGGCCCGCGAGAGTTCGGCACGGTTCAGCACTGGCACACTCAACCCCTCGGAGATGGAGTCTATGGCAGGACCAAAAGGTTCAATGCAATCTAGCAGATGGTCGAGGGAAGGCCATCCCGCGCCGCTCCCCCCGGCGCGATTGTGCGGCGCGACCGGCCTTTATTCCTGGTTGAAACCGCAGGTACCGCGCCTTAAGCAGGGTACGCTCGCCTTTTGCCGCTTGATCCGGGAAGCGCCATCGTGACTTCAGCAATGCGCCTTTTGCAGGTCGCCGCCGCCACCTTGGCCCTCGCCTTGAGCTGCGAGGCGCGCGCCGCCACCGACATCGCGTGGTGGCACGCCATGTCGGGCGAGCTCGGCAAGCAGCTCGAAAAGCTCGCCTCCGATTTCAACGCCTCGCAGTCCGACTACCGCGTCGTGCCTGCTTACAAGGGCAATTACACCGAGACGGTGACGGCCGCGATCTTCGCCTTCCGCTCGCGCAGCCAGCCCGCGATCGTCCAGGTCAACGAAGTTGCAACGGCAACCATGACCGCGGCCAAGGGCGCGATCTATCCGGTGTACAGCATGATGCGCGACATGGGCGAGCCGTTCTCGCTCAACGACTATCTTCCGGCGGTCTCCGGTTATTACACCGACGCCGCCGGCAATCTGCTGTCGTTCCCGTTCAACTCGTCGACACCGATCCTCTACTACAACAAGACCATGTTCCGCGACGCCGGCCTCGATCCCGAGACGCCGCCGAAGACATGGCCCGAGCTCGGCGCCGCTGCAAAGCGGCTGCGCGATCGCGGCGCCGTCTGCGGCTTCACCACGTCCTGGCCGTCCTGGATCCATGTCGAGAATTTTTCGGCGTTCCACAATCTGCCGCTGGCCACGCGCGCGAACGGTTTTGCCGGTCTCGATGCGGAATTGACCATCAACAATCCGGTCGTGGTCAAGCACGTCGCCCAGCTCGCCGAGTGGCAGAAGACAAAGTTGTTCGACTATAGCGGCCGCGGCCAGTCGGCCGAGCCGCGCTTCCAGAACGGCGAATGCGGCATCTTCATCGGCTCCTCGGCGACGCGCGCCGACATCAAGGCGAATTCGAAGTTCGAGATCGGCTACGGCATGATGCCGTACTGGCCCGACGTGAAAGGCGCGCCGCAGAATTCCATCATCGGCGGCGCCACGCTGTGGGTGCTGCGCGACCGGCCGCGCGACGAATACAAGGGCGTGGCGCGGTTCTTCGCCTATCTGTCGCAGCCCGGCGTGCAGGCCGCCTGGCATCAGAACACCGGCTACCTGCCGATCACCCGTGCCGCCTTCGAGCTGACGCGCGCGCAAGGATTCTACGAGCGCAATCCGGGCTCGGCGATCTCGTTCGAGGAGATCACGCTGCATCCGCCGACCGAGAATTCGAAAGGCATAAGGCTCGGCTCCTTCAACCTGATCCGCGGCACGATCGAGGAGGAGCTTGAGCACGCCTTCGCCGGCCAGAAGAGCGCGCAGGCCGCGCTGGACGCCGCCGTCGAGCGCGGCAACAAGCTGCTGCGCCAGTTCGAGCGCGCCAGCCCGGATAGGTAGCGGCGGGATGGAAGCTTGCCGATTGGAGCGCGAGACCCTCCACGTCGTCATGGCCGGGCTTGTCCCGGCCATCCACGCCTGCCCCCCAGCACGAAAAGCGTGGATGCCCGGGACAAGCCCGGGCACGACGAACTCGAGTGCACAAAGGCGCGATGTCGATGACACTACCCCACTTCGCTGATGCGGTGAGCTTCCGCGCCTTTCGCTCCGCTTCCTCGCAATGGCTGCCGATCGTGCTCGATATCGCGCGCGGCCACGGCATCGACACCAGCTCGCCGCATGTATTTTCGACCGGCACCAATCTCGTGGTCGGGCTTGGCGAGAAGCTGATCCTGAAAATCTTCCCGCCGGTGCTGCGCGCGCAATTCGTCTCCGAACGCGGCTCGCTGATGCAGCTGAAGGGTCGGCTTCATCTGCCGATTCCGGAGATCGTCGCGGAGGGTGAGCGTGACGGCTGGCCCTATCTCATCATCACGCACCTCACCGGCACGCTCGGGTCGGATGTCTGGCCACAACTGCCGGAAGCGCAGAAGGAGCGCGTGCTGCGCCAGATCGGCGAGACCATTGCCGCCGTGCAGCGCGCGCCGCTCGGCCCGCTGGCGCAAATCGAGCCGCGCTGGGATGCGTTCATGCGCACGCAGATGCAGGGCTGCCGTAACAGGCACACGCATCTCGGCCTCGCGCCAAAATTCCTAGCTGGCCTCGATGATCTCCTGCACGACGCCGCAACGCTGATTCCGGTCGACGCACCGCCGGTGATCCTGATCGGCGAATACATTCCGGAAAATTTTCTGCTCGCCTGCCACGACGGCGACTGGTCGCTCGCCGGCCTGTTCGACTTCGGCGACGTGAAGGCTGGATGGCGCGATTACGATCTGCTCGGCCCGAGCGCCTTCATGGCGGCGGGCCGGCCGGGGAGGGTGCGCAGCCTGCTCGAAGGGTTTGGCTACGAGAAGCTGGACTACGCGCTGAAGCGCCGCCTGATGGCGCTGATGCTGCTGCACCACGCCAGCGACCTCAACAGCCACATCTGCATCGCGGGCTGGCAGGACAAGGTGGACGATCTGATCGCGCTGCAGGAGTTGATCTGGGCGGGGTGAGCGCCTCCCGCTCCGTCATTCCGGGGCGCCGCATAGCGGCGAGCCCGGAATCCATCTTCCCTCGCGTTCCGTGGCCCGATGGATTCCGGGCTCGATGCTTCGCATCGCCCCGGAATGACGGGCAACGCTCATTAAGCGGGCTCTGGCTTCGATGCGCCTATAAAATAGGCAATTATGCGTCTCTGTATGCAATGATCCTGAGAACCCTTTGAGGCCGAAATCTGAAATGCCTTATTCTTTCAGGCTGTTGGGCCGGCGTGCGTTGCTTCCAAGCCTTGGCACGAACCTTGCGAATCCAGTTCCAACCAGAAACTTTTTGAGTTGGAGCATTTTTATGAAGCGCCGCGATTTTCTCAAGTCCGTCTCCGGATTGGCCGCCGGCGCGACGCTTCCGGTCATTCCGTCCGTGGTCTCCTCGGCCTATGCCGACGCGCGCTCGGAGACGCTGCTGATCGTCTCGGAAGGCGGCCCCAACAATCTCGACATCCACGGCGTCGGCACCAATGTGCCCGGCTATGAGGTGTCCTGGAATTGCTACGACCGGCTGATCAGCCACGAAATGAAGACCGGCCCCGGCGGCGTGCCTTATTACGACCGCGACAAGTTCAAGGGTGAGCTCGCCGAGGAGTTCAAGATCGACGACATGTCGGTCACCTTCAAGCTGCGCAAGAACGCCAAATTCCACGATGGCACGCCCGTCACCGCCAAGGACGTGAAGTGGTCGCTCGATCGTGCGGTCAGCGTCGGCGGCTTCCCGACCTTCCAGATGAGCGCGGGCTCGCTGACCAAGCCGGAGCAGTTCGTCGTCATCGACGACCACACCGTGCGCGTCGACTTCCTGAAGAAGGACAGGCTGACGGTCCCCGATCTCGCGGTGATCGTGCCCTGCATCGTCAACTCCGAGCTCGTGAAGAAGAATGCCAACGAGAAGGATCCCTGGGGCCTCGAATTTACCAAGCAGCAGACCGCGGGCTCCGGCGCCTACAAAGTGACGAAGTGGACCGCGGGCACCGAAGTGATCATGGAGCGCAATGAGGATTGGGTCTGCGGTCCGCTGCCGAAGATCAAGCGCGTGATCTGGCGCATGGTGCCGCAGGCCGGCAACCGCCGCGCGCTGCTGGAGCGCGGCGACGCCGACATCTCCTATGAGCTCCCGAACAAGGATTTCCAGGAGATGAAGGCCAGCGGCAAGCTCAACGTGGTGTCGCTGCCGTTCTCCAACGGCATCCAGTATATCGGCATGAACGTCACCAAGCCGCCGTTCGATAATCCAAAAGTCCGTCAGGCGGTGGCCTACGCGCTGCCCTACCAGAAGATCATGGATGCCGTGATGTTCGGCCTCGCGAACCCCATGTTCGGCGCCGCGAAGGACAAGCCGACCGAAGTCGCCTGGCCGCAGCCGCACAAATACAACACCGACATTGAGAAGGCGAAGGCGCTGATGGCGGAAGCCGGCCTCGCCAGCGGCTTCGAGACCACGATCTCCTTCGATCTCAACTTCGCCGGCGTCAACGAGCCGCTCTGCGTGCTGGTGCAGGAAAGCCTCGCCCAGATCGGCATCAAGACCACCATCAACAAGGTGCCCGGCGCCAACTGGCGCACCGAGTTGAACAAGAAGGAGATGCCGCTCTTCACCAACGTGTTCTCGGGCTGGCTCGATTATCCCGAGTACTTCTTCTACTGGTGCTATCACGGCAACAATTCCGTCTTCAACACCATGAGCTACAAGTCGGCGGAGATGGACAAGCTGATCGACGGCGCGCGCACCGCAGCCGCGACCGGCGACATGGCGACGTATGACACCGACGTGAAAGGCTTCGTCGATCTCGCCTACGCCGACATCCCGCGCATCCCCCTGTACCAGCCCTTCGTCAACGTCGCGATGCAGAAGAACATCTCGGGCTACCAATACTGGTTCCACCGCCGCCTCGATTATCGCGCGCTGGCGAAGGGGTGATGCGTCATGAGCGCGCGCGACATGGCCGCGACGCTGGCTGGCCTGCTGAGTGAGGCGGGCACTGTCCTCTCATTCCCTCTCCCCTTGTGGGAGAGGGGTAGGGTGAGGGGTAGCCACGAATTCCGACCGCGCTTGGGGCCACCCCTCACCCCAACCCTCTCCCACAAGGGGAGAGGGGGCGCAGCTGAGCGCGCCTGTAGACCGTTCTCACAGGCCATCAACATCAGGAGTCCCACGCCATGCTGACCATGATCGGCAAGCGCCTGATGTTCGCGATTCCCTCGCTGATCGGCGTCGTCATCGTCACCTTCCTGCTGACGCGTGCGCTGCCCGGTGATCCGGCGGCGTACTTCGCAGGCCCCGCGGCGACCAAGGAAGCGGTCGAGCAGATCCGCAAGAAGCTCGGCCTCGACAAGCCGCTGATCGAGCAGTTCTTCCGCTACACCAACGATCTCGCGCATGGCGATTTCGGCAACTCGCTCACGACAGGCCAGCCGGTCGCAGCCGAAATTCGCAACCGGCTTCCGGCTTCGGCCGAGCTGACACTGCTCGGCCTGATCGTCTCCATCGTCATCGCCATTCCGCTCGGCGTGCTCGCGGCGACAAGACCAGGATCATGGATCGATCATCTCTGCCGAATAACAACGACAGCGGGCGTCTCGCTCCCCGTATTCTTCACTGGCCTGGTGCTGGTCTATTTCTTCTATTTCCGGCTCGGCTGGTCGCCCGCACCGCTCGGCCGTCTCGATGTGTTCTACAGCGCGCCGCCGACGGTCACCGGCTTCTATCTGATCGACACGCTGATTGCGCGCGACTTCGAAGCGTTCCGCTCGGCGTTGAGCCAGCTCATCCTGCCCGCGACGACGCTCGCGATCTTCTCGCTGGCGCCGATCGCGCGCATGACGCGCGCCTCGATGCTCGCGGTACTGTCGTCGGAATTCGTCCGCACCGCGCGCGCCAGCGGCCTGTCGCCGACGACAGTCATCGTCACCTATGCGTTTCGCAATGCGATGCTGCCTGTCATCACCACGCTCAGCATGGTGTTCTCGTTCCTGCTCGGCGCCAACGTGCTGGTCGAAAAAGTGTTCGCCTGGCCCGGCATCGGCTCCTACGCGGTGGAAGCGCTGATCTCGTCGGACTTCGCGCCGGTGCAGGGCTTCGTGCTGACCATGGCGGTGATGTACGTGCTCTTGAATCTGGTGATCGACATTCTCTATGGCGTGATCGATCCACGCGTGCGGCTTGAAGGGTAGGGGGACACGCTATGAGCACCGTCGCGCCAGCCGTTGAACCCGGTCCCGCCCGCACCTCGGGACTGGTCGCGATCCTCGAACAGACCCGCTATGTCCTCGGCGAGAACAAGGTCACGGGCTTTTCCTTCGCCCTGCTGATCGTGATCCTCCTTGCCGCGATCTTCGGTCCCTACACGGTGCCGTACGATCCGCTCGCCTCCGACACCGCGGCGGCGTTGAAAGCACCATCGGCGGCGCACTGGTTCGGCACCGATCAGCTTGGGCGCGACATTTTCAGCCGCGTCGTGGTGGCGACGCGGCTCGATACCTTCATCGCGGTCGCCTCCGTCGTGCTGGTGTTCCTGATGGGCGGGCTCGCCGGCATCGCAGCCGGTTACTTTGGGGGCTGGACCGATCGCATCGTCGGCCGTATCGCCGACACCATCATGGCCTTCCCGCTGTTCGTGCTGGCGATGGGCATTGTCGCCGCGCTCGGCAACACCGTGCAGAACATCATTCTGGCCACCGCCATCGTCAACTTCCCGCTCTACGCCCGCGTCGCGCGCGCCGAAGCGAACGTGCGCCGCAATGCCGGCTTCGTGCAGGCGGCGCGTCTCTCCGGCAACGGCGAATTCCGCATCCTGCTGGTGCACATCCTGCCGAACATCATGCCGATCATGATCGTGCAGATGTCGCTGACCATGGGCTACGCCATCCTCAATGCCGCCGGTCTGTCCTTCATCGGCCTCGGCGTCCGCCCGCCGACCGCCGAATGGGGCATCATGGTCGCCGAAGGCGCGGGCTTCATGGTCTCGGGCGAATGGTGGATCGCGCTCTTCCCCGGCCTCGCGCTGATGATCGCCGTGTTCTGCTTCAACCTCCTCGGCGACGGCCTGCGCGACATCGTCGATCCCCAGCGGAGGACGTGATGGTTGCTTTATCTGAAGCTGGTGCCGTTCTTCGCCTCTCCCCGCACGCGGGGAGAGGCCGGGCCGCGCTAGCGGACCGGGTGAGGGGGGCTCTCCGCGAGCTCCTCTGGCAATCGTTTGCGCGGAGAGAGGCCCCTCACCCCAACCCTCTCCCCGTAAGAACGGGGAGAGGGGGCGAGAGAGCTCTGCCTGCCTCGCTCGCAATCTTCCTGCTAAAAATCCTCAATGTTTCCAACGCCGTTCTACTGTGCATGGGGTTGTTTCCGAGCTTTTTGAGTGCCGGGAGGCATCCATGACCGCCCAGCCGCTGCTCGACGTCCAGGACCTCACCGTCGAATTCACCACCCGGCGCGGCATCGTCAAGGCGGTGCAGCACGTCAACATCTCCGTCGCCAGGGGCGAGACGCTCGCCATCGTCGGCGAGTCCGGCTCCGGCAAGTCGGTGACGTCCTACGCGGTGATGCGCATCCTCGACCGGGCGGGGCGGATCGCCGAGGGCTCGGTGATGTTCTCCGGCATCGACGTCAAGGCCGCGACCGAAGGCCAGATGCGCGACCTGCGCGGCCGCGAAGTCTCGATGATCTTCCAGAACCCGCGTGCGGCGCTGAACCCGATCCGGAAAGTGGGCGACCAGATCGAGGACGTGCTGCGCACCCATGTGCAGCAGGCGATGGTTTCGGACCACGGAGAAAAGGCGATCGAGGCGCTGGAGCAGGTCAAGATCGCGCGCCCGCGCGAGCGCTATCACGCCTATCCTTTCGAGCTCTCCGGCGGCATGTGCCAGCGCGTCGTCATCGCGCTCGCGCTCGCCTGCAACCCGCAGCTCCTGATCGCTGACGAGCCGACCACCGGCCTCGACGTCACCACCCAGAAAGCGGTGATGGACCTGATTGTCGAGCTGACCAAGCGCAAGGCGATGTCGACCATCCTCATCACCCACGATCTCGGCCTCGCCGCCGCCTATTGCGACCGCGTCGTGGTGATGGAAAAGGGCCGCGTGGTCGAGACCGCCAAGGCCGCCGACATCTTTACCAACCCGCAGCACCCCTACACCAAGAAGCTGATGCGCGCGACGCCGCGGCTCGGTGTGAGCTTGCGGGATCTGCTGCCGGAGGAGGAGGGAGCCGCGAGCGCGGAGCCTGCCCCGGCCGTCGCCGCAATTGCAGAGGGCCAGCAGCCCCTCCTGCTCATCGAAAAGCTGGTCAAGGAATACCCCCGCCAGGGCGCCACCGCCACGCTCGGAAAACTGTTCGGCCGCAAGCCGCCGGTCGAGCCGGACGTGTTCCGCGCGGTCGACGGCATCAGCTTCTCGATCGGCCATGGCGAGAGCGTCGGTCTGGTCGGCGAATCCGGCTGCGGCAAATCGACCACGTCGATGATGGTGATGCGGCTGCTGGACCAGACCTCCGGCCTGATCCAGTTCGACGGCGAGGACATCGGCGGCATTCAGCCTGCCGCCTTCGCCCGGCTGCCGCAGCGCAGCCAGATCCAGATGGTGTTCCAGGACCCGACCGACAGCCTCAACCCTCGTTTTACCGCGGCGCGCGCCATCGTCGATCCGATCATGCAGCTCGGCGATATCAGGGGGCGCGATGCGCTTCGCGCCCGCTGCGAGGAGCTGGCCACCATGGTCGGCCTGCCGCACAATCTGCTCGATCGCTTCCCACACCAGCTCTCCGGCGGGCAGAAGGCCCGCGTCGGCATCGCCCGCGCCATCGCGCTGCATCCAAAGCTCGTCATCCTGGACGAGCCGACCGCGGCGCTCGATGTCTCCGTGCAGGCAGTTGTCCTGAACCTGCTTCAGGATCTGAAGGCGCGGCTAGGTATGAGCTATCTGTTCGTCTCGCATGATTTGAATGTGGTGCGCTTGTTGTGCGATCGTGTCATTGTGATGCGGACGGGGCGGATCGTCGAGGAAGGCTCTTCCGAGCAGGTCCTGAGCGATCCGCAGGACGATTACACCAAGGAGCTGCTGACGGCGATCCCGCATCCGCCGTTGCAGATCCACTGAGAGTGCATTGATTGTTTGGGAGCGTGATGGCCGAGCCGCTGGACGACTATATCGACGCCGTATCGAAAGCGCTGGCGCTGCCGGTCGAGGAGGCCTGGCGGCCCGCGGTACGCGCCAATCTCGAAGTCTCGCTGCGGCTTGGTCGCCTCGTCGACGAATTCGCGCTGCCGGACGACACCGAGCCGGCGCCGATCTTCACGGCCTGATGCTGCCATGACCACCAAGCCAGAGATGACGGCCTCCGAGATCGCGAATGCGGTTGCGCGCGGCAAGATGTCCGCGCTCGATGCCACCGAAGCGGCGCTCGCGCGCATCAAGCAGCGCGACACCCTGCTCAATTCCTTCACCGACGTCACCGCCGATCGCGCCCGTGCGAAAGCGCGTGCGATCGATGCCGACATTGCGGCCGGCAAGACCGTCGGCCCGCTCGCCGGCGTGCCCTTCGCGGTGAAGAATCTTTTTGACGTCGCGGGTCTGCCGACGCGGGCCGGCTCGAAGATCAACCGCGACCTCGCGCCATCCCAGCGTGACGCGACCTTGATCGAGCGACTGGAGGCGGCCGGCGCCGTGCTGGTCGGCGCGCTCAACATGGGCGAGTACGCCTACGACTTCACCGGCGAGAACGTCCACGACGGTCCCTCGCGCAATCCGCATGACATCACGCGGATGGCCGGCGGCTCATCAGGCGGCTCCGGCAGCGCCGTCGGCGGCGCGCTCGTGCCGATTGCCCTCGGCTCCGACACCAACGGCTCGATTCGCGTGCCGTCCTCCTTCTGCGGCATCTTTGGCCTGAAGCCGACCTATGGCCGGCTGTCGCGGGCGCGCTCGTTCCCGTTCGTCGCGAGCCTCGATCATCTCGGCCCGTTCGCGCGCTCGGTGACGGATCTCGCGCTCGCCTATGACGCGATGCAGGGCCCGGATGCCGACGACGCAGCCTGCACGACAACACGTGGTCTGGAGCCGACGACGCCGCTGCTCGCCAATCCGGTTTCGGACCTGCGCATCGCCATCGCCGGCGGCTACTTCCAGAAGAACGTGTTTCCGGAAGCTGTCGAAGCCGTCAGCCGCGTCGCCAAGGCGCTTGGTGCAACGCGGGTGGTTGACGTGCCCGAAGCCTCGCGCGCCCGCGCGGCGGCTTATGTCATCAGCACCACCGAAGGCGCATCGCTACATCTCGATCGCCTGCGCAAGCGCCCGAACGATTTCGATCCCGCCGTGCGTGACCGGCTGATCGCCGGCGCCATGGTGCCGGCGCCGCTGGTCGACCGCGCGCAAAAATTCCGTCGCTGGTATCGTGCGCAATTCGCCGAGATATTCAAATCCGTCGACGTGCTGATCGCGCCGGCGACGCCCTGCACCGCGCCAAAGCTCGGCCAGGTGAATTTCAATCTCGACGGCGTCGAGCTGCCGGTGCGCGCCAATATCGGCATCCACACCCAGCCGATCTCGTTCATCGGCTTGCCCGTGGTTGCGGTGCCGGTGCCGCTCGAGCCGCTGCCGATCGGCGTGCAGATCATCGCCGCGCCCTGGCGCGAGGACATCGCGTTGCGCGTTGCGCACGCATTGGAGAAGATGGGCGTGGCCGCCGCGCCGTCACCCAGAGGATTTTGAGATGGAGATCGATCTCCCCGACGTGATCGCGGAAGTCAAAGCCGCGTTCGAGCGCTATGAGCGGGCCCTCGTCGCCAACGACGTCGCCGTGCTCGGCGAGCTGTTTCGCAACGATCCCCGCACGCTGCGCTACGGCATCGGCGAGAACCTCTACGGCTATGGGGCGATCTCGGGTTTTCGGGCCGGCCGCTCGCCGGTCGGCTTGAGCCGCCGCACCGCCAAGACCGTGATCACCAGTTATGGCCGCGATGCGGCTGTCGCCTCCACTCTGTTCTATCGCGACACGGCTCCCGGCAAGGTCGGCCGGCAGATGCAGACCTGGATTCGCTTCCCGGAGGGCTGGCGCGTCGTCGCTGCCCATGTCAGCATCATCGACGAGTCGAAAGAGACCTGACCGTATGACGCTTGACGATTTTCCGCCCGGGACACTGCCGGTGGTGCCGCGTGTCGACCGTGCCTCGCCATCGATGCAGAAGGTCACGCGCGCCGAGGAACTGCGTCTCCAGCTTGCCGACGAGATCGTGCGTGGAACTCTCGCGCCCGGCGCGCCGCTCGACGAGACCGACATCGCGCGACGCTTCAGCGTCTCGCGCACGCCGGTGCGCGAAGCGCTGCGGCAACTGGTCGCGAGCGGCCTGGTCGAGGCACGACCGCATCGCGGTGCGGTCGTTGCGCAGCCGTCGATCGAGCGGCTGACGGGCATGTTCGAGGCGATGGCGGAGCTGGAGGCGCTGTGTGCCTGCCTCGCTGCCGAGCGCATGTCGGCCGCCGAGCGTCACGGTCTCGAAGCGATCCACGAGGAGCTCCGCGTCCTCAGCTACGCCGGTAATCCCGATCGCTTCCACGAGGTCAACGAGCGTTTTCATAACGCGATCTATGCGGGTTCGCAGAACGGTTACATCGCCGAGATCACGCTGGCGACGCGGGTCCGCGTGCAGCCGTTCCGCCGCGCCCAGTTCCGCAACCTCGGCCGTCTCGCAAAGTCGCAAGCCGAGCACGACCGCGTCGTCGTCGCCATCATGCGCGGCGACAAGCATGGCGCCGCCGCCGCGATGCGCGCGCATATCGAGCTGGTGCGCGGGGAGTATGAGATCTACGCGGTGTCGGTGTGATAGAGTAGATCGAGTAGGGTGGGCAAAGGCGCAACGCGCCGTGCCCACCATCTTCCGCGATGATCTCGAATTTGGTGGGCACGCTTCGCTTTGCCCACCCTACATCACCTACGTTGTCGCGGCTTCCTTCATATACGCGCGCCAGCCGCCATACGCGGTGATATCCCGCGCCGCGCCCAGCGCCTCCGGCTCGACGAGAAACCCCTTCACGCTGCGGCCATCCGCAAGCCGGATCGTACCGATCGCCATCGGCGCAGGGATCGCGTTGACGAACTTGCCGAAGGCCGATGACGACAGCGACCAGATCTCCAGCTCGATCGACGCGCCCGTGCCGGCTTCGACGCGCAGCAGGCCCGGCTTCGGCGGCGTGGTCTTCAGCGCATAGAGTTTGTAGTCCGGCGCGGTCCTGGTCGCCTCGATCAACTTTGCGTTCAGCGTCTTCAATTCGCCATTGAGCGCCATGCCGGAAAGATGCGCGCCGACCACGGCGATCGGGATCTCGTCGCCGCTGCTTCTGGCAAGCGCCGCAAGCGGCGCTTGCGCCACGCCCTTCGCACCAAGCGTCAACTTCGTATCGGCATGGAACACGCGCCCGATGCTCGCAAGCATCGCATCGCGGCCGGCGGGCGCCAGCAGCGTGATGCCGAAAGGAGTGCCGTCCGTACGCATCGCCGCCGGCACGGCAAGGCCGCAGAGGTCGAGCAGATTGACAAAATTTGTATAGGTGCCGAGCCGGCTGTTGAGCTCGACCGGATTGGCGAGCACCTGTGCGGTCGTATAGGCCGTCGGCGCCGTCGGCAGCACCAGCGCGTCGATATTGGCAAATGTGCGCTCGGCGATCTTGCGCAGGCCCTGCAAGCGGTAGAGTGCCGAGAAGGTTTCGGCTGCTGTGAGCCGCGCACCGGCCGCGGTGATCTCGCGGGTCACCGGATGGATGGAGTCCGGCGCGGACGCCAGCAGATTCTTGATCACGAGATAGCGCTCGGCAACCCAGGGCCCTTCATAGAGCAGTCGCGCCGTCTCGTAGAACGGCTCGAGATCGAACTCGACCAGCTCAGCGCCGAGTGTGGTCCAGCGCTTCAGGGCTTCGCCGTAAGCGGCTTCGGCTTTCTTGTCGCCGAAGAAGATCAGCTGCCCGTTGCGCGGCACGCCCAGGCGCAGATTTGCCGGAAGCGGCGTGATCGCGCCCAGCGGCCGGTCGCGTGAGAACGGATCGGCCTGATCGGGCCCCGTCATCACCGACAGCGCGAGCGCAGCATCATCCACCGTCAGCGCAAACACCGAGATGCAGTCGAGCGTGCGACACGCCGGCACAAGGCCTGCGGTCGAGATCATGCCGAGGCTCGGCTTCAGCCCGACGATGTTGTTGAGCAGGGCCGGCACGCGGCCGCTGCCGGCTGTGTCCGTGCCGAGTGACAGCGGCACGAGGCCTGCGCCGACCGCCACAGCGGAGCCCGAGCTCGATCCGCCCGGAATGAGATCCTCACGGATCGAATTCCTGGGAATGCCATAGGGCGAACGCACGCCCACGAGGCCGGTTGCGAACTGGTCGAGATTGGTCTTGCCGATGATGATCGCGCCTGCCGCGCGCAGCCGCTCGACTGCCGTCGAGTCATGCGTCGGCGCATAGGAGAAGGCCGGGCAGCCCGCCGTGGTCGGAAAGCCCAGCGCGTCGATATTGTCCTTCACGGCAACCGGCACGCCATAGAGCGGCAGGCTGGCGGCATCCTTCGCGGCAAGCTTCCCGGCCTCCGCGATCGCGTCCTTCTCGTCGCGCAGGCTGATGAAGATCGCGGGATCGTTGTGGTCGCGAATGCGCTGATAGGTCCGCGCGACCGTCTGCGCCGGCGTCATTGTGCCCGCGCGATGCGCGGCCACAATCGCGGCGATCGTTTCAGGCTGCTCAGCCCCCATTTCAGCCTTCATGGCGATAAAACTCCGGCAACTTGTCTTCACCCGGAATGAAGCAAGCGATGTGCCATTGTGTACATTATCCGGGCAGCGCGGTTGCTCCGGATACTATCGAAAAATCAGTAGCTTGTGGAATACCTCGACGATCGATTGCGCTGCCGAGCTAGGGCCCGGTCAAGAGCGTCTGCTCAAACAATGAGCAGTTCGGATCAGGTGAAGCCGGCGAGGATCCGAAGCAGCTGCTCCCGGTTGGCCTTGCCGATCTTCTCCTCGACATGCCGCTCGTGCTCGATGGCGAGCCGCTTGAATTTGGCCAACGCCGTCTCACCTGGGCCGGTGAGATGCAGCGCGTGCGAGCGCCGATCCTGTTTCGACTTGATCCGTTTCACCAGCTTGCGCTGTTCGAGGCTGTCGAGCAGGTGCACCAGCCGGGCGCGCTCGATGCCGAGGCGCTTTGCCACTGCCATCTGCGAGAGCCCGGGGTTGGCGCCGATCACGGTCAGCACCGAATATTGCGTCGGCCTGATGTCGACGTCGCCGAGCGTCTTGATGAAATCCTGAAAGATCCAGATCTGGAAGCGCCGCACCGCATAGCCGGCGTGGCCGACCAGCGCGTCCAGCCCGATCTCGTCCGCGTCGTTCCGCCGCGCCGCGCCATTGCCGGCGCGTTTGCGTGGGGAGGGGCGGGTGTCGGCTCGAGCTGCGCTGGCTGTCACATCGTGTCTCCTGCCGCGCGACCTTAGCGCCTTGGCGGTCCCAACGGAAGATTGTTGTTGACGACAACAATTGTCCCGCCCAACATTATGGCCAAAGCGGCCCGCAACGAGGCTGCGGCCGATTCCGGATATGGGCGAGGGAGGAAACCATGACGTCAGCCACTCGCGGTGACGCTTCGAGCCTGTTCGCAACGCCAAAGACCGTCGCCGAGCATCGCGCCGACGGCAGCATTGTGCTGCGCTCGGGCGAGCCCTTGCGCGATTGCGCGCGCTGCATCGGCGACTGGCTGGAGCATTTTGCGCGGCAGACCCCGGACAAGATCTTCCTCGCCGAGCGCGGCAGTACCGAATCGCCGTGGACCACCGTCACCTATGCGCAGGCGCTGCAGCAGGTGCGAGGCGCGGCGTCATGGATCCTCGCGAGGGGCCTCAGCGCGGAATGCCCACTCGTCATCCTCTCCGACAACAGCATCGACCATGCGTTGCTGGCGCTTGCCGCTCAGCATGTCGGTGTGCCCTCGGCCGCGATCTCGCCGGCCTATTCGCTGATGTCGAAGGATTTTGACAAGCTCAAGAGCATGATCGCGCTGCTGGAGCCGGGCGCGATCTATGTCTCCGCAACAAAGCCGTTTGCGGCGGCGCTCGCCGCGATCAAGCCGCTGCATAAGGCGCAGATCATCAGCGGCAATGCCGATGATGCCGGCGCGCTTGCCTTCCGCACCATTGCGGCAACAGCTGAGACGCCTGACGTTGCAAAAGCCTTTGCCACGGTGACCCCGGACACGATCGCAAAATTCCTGTTCACGTCGGGCTCGACCGGCACGCCCAAGGCGGTCATCAACACCCAGCGCATGCTGACCTCGAGCCAGCAGGCCAAGGCGCAGACCTGGACCTTTCTGGAGCAGGGCCACGGCGATCTCGTCATCCTCGATTGGCTCCCCTGGAGTCACACCTTCGGTGCCAACCACAATTTCAATCTCGTGCTGCGCAACGGCGGCTCGCTCTACATCGACGGCGGCAAGCCCGCGCCCGGTCTGTTCGCGACGTCACTGGCCAATCTGAAAAGCGTGATGCCGACGGTCTATTTCAACGTGCCGCGCGGTTTCGACATGCTGATTGCGGCGCTGCGCGGCGATGAGGAACTGCGCCGCCGCTTCTTCGGCGAGGTGAAGTTCGCCTTCTATGCCGGCGCCGCGCTGCCGCAGAATCTCTGGGACGCGCTCGAAGAGCTTTCGATCGAGACTGTTGGTCGTGCGATGCCGATGGTCTCGGCCTGGGGCTCGACCGAGACCTCGCCGTTGGCGACCGACTGCCATTTCCTCGCTGAACGTTCCGGCAATATCGGCGTGCCGATTCCGGGCACCGAATTGAAGCTCGTCACTTGCGGCGACAAGCTCGAGGTGCGCGTGCGCGGCCCCAACGTGACGCCGGGCTACTGGAAAGCGCCCGAGCTGACCAGGCAGGCTTTTGACGAAGAGGGCTTTTATCTGATCGGCGACGCGGTAAAACTTGCCGATGCGGGGCGTCCCGAGCGCGGCCTGTTCTTCGACGGCCGTGTCGCGGAAGATTTCAAGCTCAATTCCGGCACCTGGGTCAACGTCGGCACGCTGCGCGTCGCCGGCATTACAGCGCTTGCGCCGCTGGCGCAGGACATCGTCGTCACGGGTCACGGCGGCGACGAGGTGCGCTTCTTGGTGTTCCCGAACGTCGCAGCCTGCCGCGCTCATGCCGGTCTGCCCGGGACGGCAGATGTGAATGACGTACTGGCGCACGACAAGGTCAGGACCACGTTGGCGCAAGGCCTCGCAAGACTGAAGCAGCAGTGCGCCAACTCCTCCGGTCACGCCACGCGCGCGCTGTTGCTCGCCGAACCGCCATCGGTGGACGGCGGCGAGATCACCGACAAGGGCTACATCAACCAGCGCGCGGTGTTGACACGCCGTGCGGATGCCGTGGGGCGGTTGAATGCTGATGCGTCGGCGGAGTGGGTTGGTCTGTAGCGGTTCACGAACCCAAAGCTCGCCCGGATATGCCAGCCATTCTGCCGCATTATCCGTCGATTATTTTGTTGCCTAAGCAACTAATTCATGCGAATCGTTCCGGACAAGGATGACGGCGGGGGAACCGCTGCGCCTGATCTGGGAGGAAACGATGCTCGGCAGGAACGGCGCCGCGGGTAAATGCCTGCGCATGTCCGAAGGCGGCAATACGACGCGCCTCACGCCCGCCGCGTCAGCTGGTGCTGCCGCCCGTCACCGCGCCGAGGTTTTCGTGCAGCCGGCGCAGCAGGTCGATCAGTACCTCGCGCTCGTCCTTGCTCAGACAGGACAGCAGACGCCGTTCGCGCTCGAACGCCGCGACGATCACCTTGTCATGGGTGGCGCGGCCCTTCGCCGTCAGCGAGATCGAATGGGTGCGGCCGTCGTTCGGATCGGTGCGGATCGACACATGGCCGCGCTTCTCCAGGCCGGCGAGCGTGCGGCTCACCGGGCCCTTGTCGAAGCCGATGACGTGGCAGATGCGCGAGGCGGGAATGCCGGGCTCGATCGCCAGCAGGGACATGATCCGCCACTCCGTGACGTTGACGCCGAACTGCCGCTGATAGAACGCGGTCGCGCTGTTCGAGAGCTTGTTGGCGATGAAGGTGATGAACGCCGGGACGTAACGATCGAGGTCGAGCGTCGGCCCGAATTCAGCGGGCGCGGGCTTTTGGCGGGATCTGGTCGAAGGCGGCATATCGGGAATCTGTCTCGCGGCGTGCCCAGAGACCTAAGGGCAAGCGCCGCCCTTTCACAAGATCAAAATGAGGGAGGATTTTTATGAGCGCACCCGGCTCCGCCGCATCAAGCGTTCCGCATCTCGACGTCGATCCCTTCGACATGAATTTCTTTGCCGATCCTTATCCCACACATGAGCTGCTACGGGAGACGGGCCCGGTGGTCTATCTCGACAAGTGGAAGCTCTATGGCGTGGCGCGCTATGCCGAGGTTCATGCGGTTCTGAACGATCCCACGACGTTCTGCTCCAGCCGCGGCGTCGGCCTGTCCGATTTCAAGAAGGAGGCGCCGTGGCGGCCGCCGAGCCTGATCCTCGAGGCCGATCCTCCCGAGCACACCCGCACCCGCGCCGTGCTGTCGAAGGTGCTGTCGCCGACCGTGATGAAGGGGCTGCGCGACCGTTTTGCCGCGGCGGCGGAAGAGCGCGTGGATGCGCTGCTGGAGCAGCGCAGTTTTGATGCGATCACGGATCTAGCAGAAGCCTACCCGCTCTCTATCTTTCCGGATGCGCTCGGGCTGAAGCCCGAGGGGCGCGATCATCTCATTCCCTATGCGAGCCTGGTGTTCAACGCCTTTGGTCCGCCGAACGAGTTGCGCAAGGAGGCGATCGCGCGTTCGGCGCCGCACCAGGCCTATGTCACCGAGCAGTGCCAGCGCGACAACCTGACGCCGGGCGGCATCGGCGCCTGCATTCATGCCCATGTCGACGAGGGCGCCATAACAGCCACGGAGGCGCCGCTGCTGGTGCGCTCGCTGCTGTCGGCCGGCCTCGATACCACGGTCAACGGTATCGGTGCCGCCGTCTATTGCCTGGCTCGCTTCCCCGATCAGTGGCAGCGCCTGCGTAGCGATCTCACGCTCGCGCGCAACGCTTTCGAAGAGGCCGTGCGCTTCGAGAGCCCGGTGCAGACCTTCTTCCGCACCACGACGCGCGATGTCGAGCTGTCAGGCGCCACCATCGGCGAAGGCGAGAAAGTGCTGATGTTCCTCGCGGCCGCCAACCGCGATCCGCGGCGCTGGGACAAGCCTGACAGTTACGACATCACCCGCCGAACCTCCGGCCATGTCGGCTACGGCTCGGGCATTCACATGTGCGTCGGCCAGCTCGTGGCGCGGCTCGAAGGTGAGACGATGCTCTCAGCCTTGGCCCGCCGCGTTGCCAGCATCGACATCACCGGCGAGCCGAAGCGCCGCTTCAACAACACGCTGCGCGGGCTCGACAGCCTGCCGGTGACGATCACGCCGGCTTGACGCTGCCGGCGGCGAAACCAATCAAGGGGAGGGACCAATGAAGAACTTGAAGTGGACGCTCGCGCTCGCTGCGAGCCTGATCGGCGGCGCCGCGAGCGCCGAGATATCCGACAATGTCGTTTGCGTCGGCGTGCTCAACGACATCTCCGGCATTTTTCAGGACACCAACGGCATGGGCTCGGTCGAGGCCGCGCGCATGGCGGCCGAGGATTTCAACGGCGGGGCTAAGGGCATCAAGGTCGAGATCGTCTATGCCGATCACCAGAACAAGGCCGATGTCGGCAACGCCATCGCGCGCAAATGGCTCGACGTCGAAGGCGTCGATGCGATCGTCGACGTGCCGAACTCCGCGGTCGGGCTCTCCATCAACACGCTGCTGCGCGACAGTCGCATGACGTACCTGGCGTCGTCGACCGCGAGCGCCGATCTCACGGGCAAGGCCTGCTCGCCGAATACCATCCAATGGGTCAACGACACCTGGGCGACCGGCAACACCACGGCAGCGGCGATGATGTCGCGCGGCGGCAAGGACTGGTATTTTCTGACGGTCGACTACGCGCTCGGCAAGGGCATCGAGGCGGAGGCGCAGAAATATATCGAGGGCCATGGCGGCAAGGTGCTCGGCTCCTCAAAACATCCGCTCGGCACCTCCGACTTCGCCTCGTTCCTGTTGCAGGCGCAGGGCTCGAAAGCGCAGGTGATCGGCCTTGCCAATGCCGGCGGCGACACCATCAACGCCGTGAAACAGGCCGCCGAGTTTGGCATCCAGCAGAGCGGCCAGAAGCTCGTCGCCTTCCTGCTCTTCATCAACGACGTTCACGGCATGGGCATCAAGGTGGCGCAGGGCCTGCAGCTCATGGAAGCCTTTTACTGGGACATGAACGATGACACCCGCGCGTTTGCAAAACGCTTCGCCGCGCGTCCCGGCATGAACGGCAAGATGCCGAGCGGCAACCAGGCCGGCGTTTATGCCTCCACGCTCGCCTATCTCAACGCGGTCGCTGCGACCGGCAGCGACAATGCCAAGGACGTCGTGCCCGAGATGAAGAAATTTAAGGGCAAGGACAGACTGTTCGGCGACACCGCGATCCGCCAGGACGGCCGCGTCGTGCATCCGATGTATCTGTTCGAGGTGAAGAAGCCGGAAGAGTCGAAATATCCCTACGACTATTACAAGCTGGTCTCGACGATTCCCGCGGAGCAGGCGTTTCGCCCGATGGCGGAGGGTGGGTGCGAGTTGGCGAAGTAGATCTCGTGCCCCGGACGCAGTGCAGCGCGTAGCGCTGCGCTGCAGAGCCGGGGCCCATGACTGCTGGGTCCCGGCTCGGCGTCGCGTCATTTCATGCCGCGCCGCGTCCGGGACACGAGAGAAGCACCCCTACACCACCTTGCTGCTGCCCTGCGTGATCAATCGCGCCGCGCGCTGGTCGCGGGCGTAGATCCAGAGCCAGCTCAGCGCTACGCTGAGGCGGTGGCGTAGGCCGATCAGGAAATAGATGTGGGCGATGCCCCAGATCCACCACGCGATGGTGCCGCGCAGTTTGATCTTGCCGAAATCGATCACCGCGAGACGCTTGCCGATCTGGGCGAGGCTGCCGGCGTGCTTGTAGCGGAACGCTCCCTTGTTCTCGCCGCGCAGCCGGGCCTTGATGGTCTCGGCGACATGCTTGCCCTGCTGCTTCGCGGCCGGCGCGATGCCGGGCACCGGCTTGCCTTCCCAGGCGTTGATATTGATGGTGTCGCCGATCGCGAAGATCTCGGGATGGCCGGGAATCGTCAGGTCGTCTTCGACCTGCACGCGCCCTGCGCGATCGGCCGGTGCGCCCAGCCATTCCGCGGCGGGCGAGGCCCGCACGCCGGCGGCCCAGATCCGGGTCTTTGCCTCGAGCAGCTTGGCGCCGAACACGACGCCCTCACGATTGATCTCGGTGACGGCCTGTCCGAGCACGACCTCGACGCCGATCTTCTCGAGCGAGGCTTGCGCATAGGCCGAGAGGTCGTCGGGAAAGCCCGCAAGCACGCGCGGGCCGGCCTCGATCAGTACGACGCGCGCCTTGGTGGTATCGATGTTGCGGAAATCGCCGGGCAGCGTGTGGTGCGCCATTTCGGCGATGGTGCCGGCAAGCTCGACGCCGGTGGGACCGGCACCGACGATCACGAAGGTCAGCCGCGCCGCGCGCTTGGCCGGATCGGTCTCGCGCTCGGCGCGCTCGAACGCCACCAGGATGTGACGGCGCAGCGTGGTCGCGTCTTCCAGCGTCTTCAGCCCTGGCGCCCATGTCTCCCACTCGTCATGGCCGAAATAGGCATGCCGCGCGCCGGTCGCGAGCACCAGCGTGTCGTAAGGCACCTCGCTGCCGTCGTCGATCAGCACGCAGCGCCTGGCAGCATCAACGCCGCTGACGGTCGCAAACAGCGTCGTCACTTCGCGCCGGTCGCGCATGAGATGGCGGACCGGCCAGGCAATCTCGCTGGTCGCAAGCGAGGCGGTCGCGACCTGGTAGAGCAGCGGCTGAAACAGATGATGGTTGCGGCGGTCGATCAGCGTGATCTCGACTGGCGCGCCCGCCAGCCGGTAGGTCGTCTCCAGCCCGCCGAAGCCGGCGCCGACGATGACGACGCGATGTGGTGTCGTGGTCATGATGTACCCTCGAATCTCGCTGCTCTATTTCCTCATTTAAGTGCCGATTGGGCGCCGCGGTCCAATAGCTGTCATCAATCACGGAAATAGGCTCGGCATATCGACCGGCCCCCCGCGAAAAAGCGCCGCAGCCTTGGACCGGACTTGGCCGAAGTAGGTAGAATTATATTTCTTGCCATCGCCGTTTGGGGCGAAATATGGTGCAAGGGAGGGCGCTGAGCCATTGGCGGCCCGACAGATTTTGCGTTCAATAGAGACAGACCCGGGCGGCGATCACCCCGTTTCCGGGATCAATAATAAGGAGGGGAGTGGTTATGAAGATGGCATTCTGGCTGGCGGGCGCGGCGGCGCTGGTGCTGGCAAATCAGGCATTCGCCGGCGACACCATCAAGATCGGTTTCGTCTCGACCTTCAGCGGACCGGGCGCCGTGATCGGCAACGACATGCGCAACTCCTTCGAGCTCGCGCTCGACCACATGGGCCGCAAGATGGACGGCAAGCCAGTCGAGGTGATCTACGAGGATGACGGGCAGAAGCCTGACGTCGGCAAGCAGAAGACCGAGAAGCTGGTGCAATCCGACAAGGTCGATTTCCTCGCCGGCTACATCTGGTCGAACGTGCTCTTGGCCTCGCTCAAGACCGCGGTGGACTCGCAGACCTTCCTGATCTCGGCCAATGCGGGCCCGTCGCAGCTCGCCGGCGATTTGTGCTCGCCCTACGTGTTCTCGACCTCGTGGCAGAACGACCAGACGCCCGCCGCCATGGGCCTCTACATGAACCAGAAGGGCGTCAAGAGCGTGTTTCTGATCGGCCCGAACTACGCGGCCGGCAAGGACATGCTCGCGGGCGTGAAGAGCACGTTCAAGGGTGAGGTCAAGGGCGAGGAATACACGGTCTGGCCGAGCCAGCTCGACTTCTCCGCTGAGCTCTCCAAGGCGCGCGCCTCGGGCGCCGAGTCGATCTTCGTGTTCTATCCCGGTCCGGCCGGCGTGCAGTTCCTCAATCAATATGCGCAGGCGGGCCTCAAGAGCACGATGCCGCTCTACACCGCTTTTACCGTCGACGAGCTGTCGCTGCCGCTCCAGAAGGAGAACGCGCTCGGCGTTCCGGGCGCGCAGGAGTGGGTCAATGACTTGCCCAACGAGCAGAACAAGCGCTTCGTCACCGACTATCGCAAGAAGTACACCGGCCTGCGCCCGACCTATTACGGTGCGCAAGCCTATGACGCGGCCCAGCTGATCAATAGCGCGGTCGTCGCGGTGAAGGGCGACACCAGCAAGAAGGACGCGATGAAGGCCGAGATGGAGAAGGCCAACTTCAAATCGCTGCGCGGCGCCTTCAAATACGGCAACAACCACATTCCGGTGCAGAGCTTCTATCTGCAGGACGTCGTCAAGGACGCCGAAGGCCAGCTCTCGCTGAAGACGGTGGCGACGATCGTTGAGAACGACCAGGATCGCTTCCACGACAAGTGCACGATGAAATAGCCACAGGTGACGTTGTCCCTTCTCCCCTTGTGGGAGAAGGTGGCGCGAAGCGCCGGATGAGGGGTATCTCTCCGCAAATTCAGCATCGCGGTTGAGGAAAGACCCGTCTCGCCGCTATGCGGCGAGCTAGTGGGGAGAGGGTAAGACCTATAACCGCGGCATGCTCGCGGGCCGGACCTCTCGGGATTGCGCTGCTAGCCTGATCCCGGCATTTGCCGCACCAAACCCCTGATAATTCTTTCGCTCGACGATCTCGAAGAAGAACCGCTCATCAAAAATGTGCGTGTAGACCTGGAAGAATTCGCCGTTGCCCTCGCGGTCGTAGAGGATGTGGTTGGCGCGGAGCTTTGCCATGACATCGGGCGCGAGGTCGTATTTGGCTTCGATGTCGTCGTAATAATTATCCGGAATATCCAGGAAGTCCGCGCCGCGGGCGCGCATCGCGGCGACGGTGGCAAAGATGTCCTCGCACGCGAACGCGACATGCTGCACGCCTGAGCCGAAAAACTCCGAGATGAAACGCGCCGGCAGCGTGCGGTTGGCGGAGGAGCCGTTGAGCACGAAGCGCAGGCTCTGGTCGCCGTTGATGACGGCCTGGCTCTGCACCAGGCCGCGGGGGTCGGCGATCTCCATCTGCGGCAGGCGCTTGAGGTCGAGGATGCCGGTGTAGAACAGCAGCCAGGACAGCATCTCGTCATAAGGCATCGACTGCGCGATGTGGTCGATGGCGAGCAGCGCATCCGCGCTGGCGTCGCTCGCAATCGGCGCAAAATCCGTGTCCCAGTTCTTGCCGGCCTGGTCGAGGAAATAAAGAAGGCTGCCGCCGACGCCGTGGATCGCGGGGATCTCCAGCTCGCCCGGCCCAACCGGCTGGTAGAAGGTGCGCGCCTTCAGCGTCTCGGCCCGCTGCATGGCAAGCCCCGCATTATCGACGTCGAGCGCGATGGCGCAAACGCCGGGACCGTGCGTGACGTAATGCGAATGCGCAAAGCCGTCGGTCTCGCAATTGATCACGAGCTCGACCTTGCCCTGCGACCAGCGCTCCACCGCCTTGCTGCGATGCTTGCCGCTTCTGCGGAAGCCGAGCTGTGAAAACAGATGCGCGAGCTCGCCGGCCTTGGTCTCGTTGACGGCGAACTCGATGAAGCCCGTGCCGCTGCTCTTGGCCTTCGGCGCCAGGGGCTCGCCGACGAGCTTTGGCCAATCCGGGGCGAGCTGGTCCTGCAACAGGATCAGCGAGCGCAGGCCGTCCACCGCGGTCTGCGCCGCCGAGCCGGCGCGGAACTGGTCGTTGAAGATCTCCAGCGACCACGGCCCGGAATAGCCGGTCGCCGCGACCGCCTGCATGAACTCGCCGACCGGCAGATCGCCCTGACCGGGGAAGGAGCGGAAGTGCCTGCTCCACGACAGGATGTCGAGCTCGAGCTTTGGCGCGTCGGCCAGCTGCACCAGAAAGATCTTGTCGCCGGGGATCGAGGCCATCGCGCGCACCGGGAAGCCCGGCGCCAGCGCGTGAAAGCTGTCGAGGATGACGCCGATCGCGGGATGATCGGCGCGCCGCACGATCTCCCAGGCGTCGCGATGGTCGTTGACGTGGCGGCCCCAGGCCAGCGCCTCGTAGCCGACGCGCAAAGACCGCTTGGCGGCGCGGTCACCCAGCTCGCGAAAATCATCGGCTGCGCGGTCGATGCCGCCGAGCGAGTGAGGGGAGACATTGGAGCAGATCAGCAGCAAATCGGTGCCGAGCTCCTGCATCAGATCGAATTTGCGCTCGGCGCGGGCAAAATTGCGCGAGCGCTGCGGCTCCGGCATGCCCTCGAAATCGCGGAAAGGCTGGAATGCGCAGATATCGAGATTGAGGTCCTTGCAGAGACTTGCGATGTCGCGCGGGCCTGATCCGAACGACAGCAGGTCGTTCTCGAAGATCTCGACTGCCTCGAAGCCGGCGGACGCGATGGCGCGAAGCTTTTCGTCGAGGGCCCCGCTGAGTGAGACCGTTGCAATGGAGCGCTTGTTCATGCCGCACTCTCCTCCATGGCGCCACCCAGGAACAATTGCCCGATGCGCGGATCGTTTAAAATGCGTTCAGCCTTGTCGACCATGCGGGTCTGGCCGAGTTCCAGCACGATGCCGATATCCGAGATCTCCAGCGCCGAGCGCGCGTTCTGCTCGATCATCAGGACGGTGACGCCGCGCTCACGCAGGCTCTTCAGAATATCGAAGGTCTGCTGCACCATCAGCGGCGACAGGCCGATCGAGGGCTCGTCGACCAGCACGAGCGTTGGTTCGAGCAACAGCGAGCGGGCGATCTCGAGCTGCTTCTGCTCGCCGCCGGAGAGCGTCGAGGCCTGCTGTGCCGACTTGCGGCGGAGCGCGGGGAACAGGTCGAGCGTGGCCTCGATGCGCGTCGGCAGGTCGATGTCCTTGCCTGCCGCGACGCCGCCGAGCTCGATGTTGTGGCGGACCGACAGTTCCGGAAAGATGTTGCGGCCTTGCGGCACATAGCAGATGCCGGCGTTGAGCAGCGCGCGCTGGCTCAAATTGGTGACGTCGCGGCCGGCAAAATTGATCTTGCCTTCGCGCAGCTTGAGCAGGCCAAAGATCGCCTTGAACACGGTGGATTTACCGGCGCCGTTCGGGCCGATGATCGTGGTGATGGTCGCCGGCGGCACCGAAAACGTCGTGCCGTTCAGGATCGTCATCTTGCCGTAGCCGCCGACGAGGTTGTGAACCGAGAGGATCGGATCGCTCATGGCTCGCTTTCCCTAATGTCCGAGATAGGCTTCGATCACGGCGGGGTTCTTGCGCACCTCGTCCGGCCGCCCCATCGCCAGCACCTTGCCTTCCGCCATCACTATCACGCGCGAGCACAGCGACATCACGAACTCCATGTTGTGCTCGATCACGACGAAGGTCGCATTCTTCTCGCGGTTGATCGCGACGAGGCGTTCCTTCAGATCCGACAGCATCGTCGGATTGACGCCGCCGGCGGGCTCGTCGAGCAACACCAGGCGCGGCCCGCCCATGAAGGCCATGGCAGCGTCGAGCAGCTTCTGCTGGCCGTAGGAGAGGCCGCCGGCAGGTTCCTCGGCGAGATGATCGAGCTTGAAGAAGCCGATCATCTGGTCGGCGGTGTCGGTCAGCCCGGCATCGGAGCGGCCGACGAGGCGCGAGGCCATGTTGCCCTGATGCTCTTGGCCTGCGAGGATCAGGTTCTCGCGCACCGAGAGTTTTGGAAACACCTGCAGGAGCTGGAAGGTGCGGCTGACGCCGAGCTTGTTGAGCTCGGAGGGGCGCAAGCCCGTGACGACCTTGCCGTCGAGCTTGACCTCGCCGCCTGATGGCGTGAGCTGGCCGAGGATGCAGTTGAACAGGGTGGATTTGCCGCAGCCGTTCGGGCCGATCAGGCCGAGGATCTCGCCCTCGCGAACATCGAACGAGACGCCGTCGACCGCAGTGATGCCGCCAAAGCTCTTCTTGATGTCGGTGACTTCGAGGACCGCACTCATTGCGCCGTCTCCAGGCGGGACTTGGCGACGGCGCGCAGCTCGGAGGCTGCCTTGGTGCGCCGTGCGGCCATAGTGCGGTCGAGGATTCCCAGGATGCCCGTCGGCGACCAGATCAGAAGTCCCATCACCGCGATCGCGTAGAGCATCAGATAATACCCTTCCGTGAAGCGCAGCCATTCCGGCAGCAGCACCGCGATCATCGCGCCGAGGAACGGGCCGAAATAGAAGCCGGCGCCACCGACGATCACCATCATCAGGAGATCGAGCGACAGCGACAGGTTGAACGGCACAGGGTCGATATATTGCGTCAGCGGCGCATAGAGCGCGCCGGCGACGCCGCCGAGCGCCGAGCCGATCGCAAAGGCCATCAGCGTGTAGCGGCGGGTATCGATGCCGAGCGATTGCGCACGCAGCGGATTTTCACGCAGTGCCATGAAGGCGCGGCCCCAGGGCGAACGAATCAGCCACCAGACCGCGACGGACACGATGGCGAGCGAGCCGAGGCAGATATAGTAGAATGGCAGCGGCTTGTTGGTCGCGATGCCGAAGACATGCGGCCGCGGAATGTTGGAGATGCCGTAGATGCCGCCAGTGAGCCAGCTCTCGTTGCGGAACACCAGGAAGGCGAGGGTGGAGAAGGCAAGCGTGACGAAGGCGAGGTAGTGGTGCTGCACGCGCAGCGCGGGATAGCCGAGCACCCAGCCGACCGCGAAGCTTAAGGCGATCGCGACGACAATCGCGGCCGGCAGCGGCCAGCCATGCGTCGTCATGATCGCGGCCGCATAGGCGCCGATACCCACGAAAGCGCCCTGCGCCAGCGAAACCTGCCCGGCATAACCAAGCGTGAGATTCAGCCCCATCGCGGCGATGGTCATCACCGCCCACTGGCTCAGGATGAACAGGCCGTAGCGGTTGAAGTTCATGGGAATGACGATCAGGCCGACTATGACGATCAGGCCGAGCGCGATCTTCAGGGGTTTGACGAAGCCGCTCATACCGTGCGCTCCTCGGCGCGGCCGAGCAGTCCTTGCGGCCGGAACAGGATGACCACGATCAGGAAGATCAGCGGCACGGCCGCGCGGTATTGCGTCGAGACATAGGACGCCGCGAGATTGTCGAGCACGCCGATCAACAGGCCGCCGGCGATGGCACCGCGCACCTGGTTGAAGCCGCCGACGATTGCCGCGATGAAGGCGGCCTGGCCCAGCACTTCACCGCTCGAAAACTTTGCCAGATAGATCGGCGTGATCAGCAGCGAAGCCAGCGCGACCAGGAAGGCGTTGATCAGGAAGGTCAGCAGGATCATACGCTCGACCGGCACGCCGATGATGCGCGCAACGGTCGGGTTTTGGGCTGCCGCCTGCATCTGGTGGCCAAGCGAGGTACGGTTGAGCAGCGTGGTCAGGCCGAACACGGCAAGGATGGCGACGACGAGGACGCCGATGCTCTGCAGCGACACGGCGTGGCCGAGGATGGAGATGTCTCCGGTCGGCACGATCGACGGAAAGGGCGAGGCCTCCGCGCTGAAGAACTGCTTGACGGCCTCCTTGATGCCGATCGCCAGCGCCATGGTCGCGATCGCGAGCGGTAGCACGCCATGGCGCATCATCGGATCGACCAGCAGTATCTTGAAGGCCAGCCCAAGCAGGATCATCGACAGGAGGATACCAAGGATGATCGCGAGCCAGAACGGCGCGCCGACATGCATCGCCGCCAGCATCAAGAACGCGGGCAGCATCACGAACTCGCCTTGTGCGAAATTGATGGTCTGCGAGGTCTGCCACAGCAGCGTGAAGCCAACCGCGACCAGCGCGTAGATCGCGCCGGTGGCAAGTCCCGCGACCAGAAGATCGAACAGATTGGACATTATTGCCTCGCGTGTCCCTCGTCCTGCTATGTCGTCTCCGTCTCCCCCGTCTCTCTTTCTTCTCCCTCGCCCCGTTCTTACGGGGAGAGGGTTGGGGTGAGGGGCTGTCTCCGCGAACTCAATTCTCACTGTACCCGCGGAAGCAGCCCCTCACCCCGCCCTCTCCCCGCGAAGGGCGGGGAGAGGGAGACGAAAGATCTCTCCCCGCGAAGAGTGGGGCGAGGGAGAAGAACTCCCCGGGAAGGAGAGAAAAGAAGCACCTCACTTCATCTTCGGCAGCACCTGCTTCACGACCTGCTTGCCTTCGACCACCTCGACCAGAAAACTCTGCCGGTCGATGTCGCCGTTTGCATCGAAGGTGACGTCCATCAAGATGCCCGGCTCGTCGGCGGCCTTGATGGTCAGGCCATGCAGCGTGTCGGCGAAGGCCTTGGAATCGATCTTGCCCATCTTCTCCGTGGTGGCCTTCACCATGTAGACGGCGAGATAGCCCTTCAGGCCGTTATGATCGGGAACGTAATTGTACTTCTTCGAGAAGCGGTCACGGAATCCCTTGATCAGGTCGACCGGGGCATCCGTGGTGAGGCCGACATGGCCGCGCGCGCCGTTGGCGGCGTCACCGGCGAGCTCGATCACCTTCTGGCCGATCAGCGTGGTCTCACCCATCAGCGGCGCGGTGACGCCCTGGCGCTTGAGCTCCTTGAGGATACGCGCGCTCTCTTCCTCGTTGAGATAGACGAACACGGCGTCCGGGTTGGCGGCCTTGATCTTGCCGACGTCGGCGGCGAAATCGGCCTGGCCCGCCTCGGTGGAGAGATCGGCGACGACCTTGCAGCCGAGCCGCTCCAGCTCCTTGACCACGACGTCGCGCCCGCCGCGGCCAAAGTCATTGTTGACCCAGACCACCGCGACCGACTTCGCCTTCATGTCGTCGTGGATGTACTTTGCGACCTTCGGCATCGAGGACTGCTGGCCGAACGAGGTGCGGAACAGGAACTTGTTGCCGGCCTGGGTCAGCTCGGCGGCTTCGCCCCCCATGATCTGGGCGATGCCGGCTTCGGCTGCGAGCGGGGCGGTCACCTTTACCGAACCGGAATAGCCGGGTCCGAGCAGCACGTAAGGCTCCGCGTCGAGCGCCTTCTGCACCTGCGCGCGGGCAACGCCGGGGTTGGACTGCGAGTCGGCATGGGTGACCTCGAGCTTGCGGCCGAGCACGCCGCCCTTGGCGTTGATCTCCTCGATCGCGAGGTCGATTCCGTTTTTCCAGTTGGTGCCGACGGTGGCACCGCCACCAGAGAGTTCGGCGACGTCGGCGAGCTTGATTGCCTGCGCGTGGACACCGGCTGCAGCGGCGAAGGCAAGCAGGGCGCCCGCCAGTAGGGTCGATTTCATGGTCTCTCCTCCCATTTATTGATTTTGATGTTGCCCGCGGCCTTGTGTCCGGCCGCTTCGCCTCAAGCTGCCTGATAGGCGGCGCTGCGCGCGGCCATCACGGCGTCAAAAGCCTCTCCCATGACCTCGGTCGATGGCGCAAGGCCCGTAAACAGTTCGAAGGCGTCGGCAGCCTGGTAGATCGCAAGCTCGCGCCCGGTCATGATCCGCGCGCCCTTGGCCTGCGCCGCGGCCAGCAAGGGTGTGATCAGCGGCGAATAGACGGCGTCGGCGACCCACAGGTTTTCACGCAGCAGCGTCGGCGCGACTGGCGTTTCCCGGTTCGGGAGCATGCCGACCGGCGTGCCGTTGACGAGGCCGGTGGCGCCGTCGAGCGCGTCCTCGACACTCGTGGCCACCCTGGCGCCACCCTGTTTGGCGAGCAGCGCGGCGAGTCTTTCGGCCCGCGCCGGTTCACTGTCGAAGATGCGGATGTCAGCCACCTTCAGGCTCGCCAGCGCAAAGGCGATCGCCTTGCCGACGCCGCCGGTGCCGATCACGGCAACCGCATTTCCGGTGGGCGCCAGCAGCGGCGTGACGGCGTGCGCAAAGCCCGTGGTGTCGGTGTTGTGGCCAATCAGGCGACCGTCCTTGACGACGACGGTGTTGACCGCGCCCATGGCGGCCGCAGCCGGCGCCAGCTCGTCGAGCAGCGGGACCACCGCTTCCTTGTAGGGAAAGGTCACGTTGACGCCGGCAAAGCCGAGCCGCCGCACGCCCTCCAGCATCATGCCGAGCGCGGTCGCGTCAGCGCCGGCGACCTCGATGAGTTGGTAATGGCCGCGCAGGCCGAGGGCCTCGGCAGCGCGCTCATGCATGGCGGGAGAGGCGGAATGCGCGATCGGCGCGCCGATCAGGCCGGTCAGGAGCTTCTTGGAAGCGGCAGGTCCGCGCTTTGACATGATCCACTATCGCCTGGTGAGATGCGTTCATTTCCGGCCATTAGCCGCGAAATTCGCGCAATTCCAAGTGGGACGATAGTCTTTCCTCCGCCTAACACAATTACCCATTTATCTGTTAAACCTAACATAGTGTTATTTCTTCCGTCCACGCCCTGAAGTGGCCTTGCCGTTGCCTCGGGACGGCTCGACCGCGCGCATCTCGGCACGGAGCGACTCGATGAAATACTCGACATGGAGCGACAGCGGTGCGCCGCGCTTGACTGCGATATAGGTGTCGAACCGCGTCGGCTCGGTGATCTTGAGCAGCTCGATCCCGGGATAGCCGCCATGGGCCACCGTGAACTGGTCGATGATGGCAATGCCGAGCCCGGCCTTCACCAGCGCGCAGACCGTGGTGCCGAAGCGCGCACGGATGGTGATGTTGTAGTCGAGGCGGTGGCGCGCAAAGATCTCGGCCATGATCCGGCCGTAGGGATCGTTCGGATCGATGCCGATCAGCGGATAGCGGGTGATCTCCGCGGCGGAGACCTGCTTGCGGCCGGCAAGCTCGTGGCCGGGCGGCACGATGCAATAGAGCTCGCCCGAGGCGAGCGGCATGAAGTCGAGGCCGGAATGCTCCAGCCGGTAGCTCATCGCCACGCATTCGCCGCGGCCGAGCATGAGATAGTCGATCGCTTCCTCGAGCTTGAGGATGTTGATATCGATGCCGAGATCGGGATAGCGGCGGCGGACACGCTCGATCGCGCGCGGCACCATCACCTGCGAGATGCTCGGCACCGAGCCGATCCGCAGTTCCGACAATCCGCCGCGGCCGATCTTGGAGATGATCTCGGAGAGATCGTCGACCTTCTTGTAGACGCCGTTGATCTGCTCGAAAATGTTCTCGGCTTCCGGCGTCGGGAAGTAGCGGCCGTTCTGGCGCTGGAAGAAGCGGATGCCGAGCGAGCGCTCGGTGTATTTGACCAGGCGGCTGATCCCCGGCGCCGACACGTTCAACAGCTTCGCCGCGCCGCCAATGGTGCCCGTCACCATCACGGCACGGATCACTTCAACCTGGCGCAGAGTCATCATGGTCTTGGCATCCGAAAGACGATCGTGGCGGCGATCATCTCACGACAGCGGTGATGTCATCCAGCGGCAAGTGTGACTTTAGTGGGGGCGGAGGAGCACGGGTAACGTCGCAGTCAGGGTGTTTCGACCAAGAGCAGCGCGCTAAAATTGAAAGCATCGTCGCGCGATCGGTTGCATCGGCGCCGTCTGCTGCGACCTGCATGCTAGCCCGCAGGGTTTTCCGGTGAGGCGCTGTCAACGAGCTCGTCGCGCTCGCCTTGCAGCACGTCGCGCGCGAACTCGATGATCTTCTGCTTGTTTGCCGTATCGCGCACGGCGAAAAACACGCGATTCAATTCCAGGCCGAGCACGCTGTTGAGGGCGATGTTCTCGTCTTCCATCGTGGCTTTCCCGCTCTAGACGCCTTAGGTGTAACTTGACGTCACTTCCTCCACAAGTAGATTGAATCTGCAGAGCCAATGGCACACCGGGAAACTACGGAAGCGGCGAATTGAGGCGGCCCCTAAAGACGTGCTATACGGAGCGGCGAGGGTCAGGGAACGCACCGATGTCCGCCGTCGACTATGGCCGGGAAGCGCTGGACTTCATCGAAGGGCTGCAAGCCTATCGTAGGGTTCCGGACGCAATGAATGCGCTCGAAGGGGCCTTCGGACGCTTTGGCTTCGAAACCATTATCGTGACGGGGTTGCCGAATCCCGACCAGCGGTTCGCGCAGATGGTGCTCGCCAAGCGCTGGCCGGCGGCATGGTTCAGCCTGTACACCGAGAACAATTATGACCGCGTTGACCCGGTGGTGCGGATGTGCCGGCAATCGGTCAACCCGTTTGAGTGGTCCGAAGCGCCTTACAATGCCGAGCTCGATCCGGGTGCGGCGGAGGTCATGAACCGCGCCACCGATTTTCGCATGTCGCGCGGCTTCATCGTCCCGATTCACGGGCTTACCGGATATGAGGCGGCCGTCTCGCTCGGCGGCATCCATCTCGATCTCAATGCCCGCAGCAAGCCGGCCCTGCACCTGATGGCGATGTATGGCTTTGATCATATTCGCCGTCTGCTCGATCCGACGCCGCATCAGTTGACGCGCCTCACCCCGCGCGAGCGCGAGGTGATCGTCTGGGCCTCGCAAGGCAAGTCGGCCTGGGAGATCGGCGAGATCCTGCACATTACGCAGCGCACCGCCGAGGAGCATCTTGCAACCGCCGCGCGCAAACTGGGAGCGGTCAACCGTACGCATGCGGTTGCGTTGGCAATCCGCCACAAGATCATCAGTCCCTAAGCGACATACTGGGAAATTTCCCAATACCGAGCCGGCCTCTTTTCGCAGAGGCTGCCCCCCATTGAGGAAAGATGGGGGCTTTCATGATTCATGCAATTACCGCGCTAAATCGCCACCTTTACGAAGACGTTATCGAGCAGCATTTCCGGCTACGTCACGACATCTTTGTCGAAGAGCGGCACTGGGAAACGTTGCGCAAACCGGATTGCCGCGAGATCGACTCCTACGACAACAAGGACACCGTCTATCTGCTTGCGCTCGAGGGGCGCCGCGTTATTGGCGGCCACCGGCTCTACCCGACGACCAAGCCCTCGATGATGAGCGAGGTCTTCCCGCATCTGGCGGCGATTCGCGGCTGCCCTGCGGATCCGCTGGTCTGGGAATGGTCGCGCTATTTCGTCGTACGCGACCGCCGCGACGGAGCTCTCAATCTGCAACTCATGGCAGCGGTGCAGGAGTTTTGCCTCAGCCAGGGCATCGCGCAGGTCAGCGCGATCATGGAGACGTGGTGGTTGCCGCGCTTCCATGAGGCCGGCTTCGTCGTCACCCCGCTCGGTCTGCCGGAGCTCGTGGAGAACGCCTGGACCATGGCGGCCACCATCGAAGTTCGTCAGGAGACGGTCGATTCCCTGCATGATCGTGTCGGCATGGCTTCGGTCGTGCGTCAGGACGGCCCGCGTCTGGATGCCGTCGCCCACGCCAACCTCTGCGGCCGCACCGCCGCGCAACGAAAGAGCGCCTGAGATGTCGAACATGATGCGAGACAGCCAGATCATGGCGCAAACCAAGGACGAGAATCTCGGCTACATGTCCGACATGGCGCTCGAGCTGGCGCAGATGGCCGAAGACACCGGGTTGGCGACGCTGGCCTATCTGTTCCGGATGGCGGCGCTGGAGGCCTCGACGGCCAACAGCGAGCTCAACGAGCCGGATGATCTCCCCCACCAGATCACGTCGCACTAGACGTATCTCCATTCCGACAAGCGGCACACCCTCTCTCCGGCAACGGCGGGAGGGTGATCGTTTGGGTGCGGCAGGCTGACCCACCCTGCGCGGCAGTCTTCTTGCAGGGCCGGTTTTGCACGGCCTGATTTTGATCGCATGCACCGGCATGCAACAAAGTGCATGTCTGGCGCGGAATCGCTCTTGCCTCGGAACGATACTGCCATTACCCATTTTTCGGCCTTGTAGAGGCAGGGGGAGCTCTTTCACTGATGGCGACTGTGTTCGAACATCGGCGCGCGTCCGTATGCGCCTGAAAGAGTTTTGATGCTGCTCGTCGTCGAACAATTCTTGAACGGATTGCAGTTCGGCCTGCTGCTGTTTCTGCTCGCCGCCGGCCTGACGCTGGTGTTCGGGATCATGGATCTCGTCAACCTCGCGCACGGTTCGCTCTACATGATGGGAGCCTATTTCGCTGCGACCTTCGCGGCGTGGTCCGGCAGCTTCCTGCTCGGCGCGCTGCTGGCGTTAGGCGCGACTCTTGTGCTCGGCATCGTGCTTGAGATAAGTGCGCTGCGGCATCTCTATGGGCGCGATCATCTCGACCACGTGCTCGCGACCTTCGGCCTGATCCTGTTCTTCAATGAAGCCGTGCGGCTGATCTGGGGCCCGGCGGGCCTCGCGCTGCCGCTGCCGGCCTGGCTCACGGTGCCGGTGCCGATCCTGCCCGGCATCCACTATCCGGCGTACCGCCTCGCCATCATCGTCGTCGCGCTGCTGGTGGCGCTGCTGCTCTATCTCGGCGTGATGCGCACCCGCATCGGCATGCTGATCCGTGCCGGCGCCTCCAACCGCGAGATGATCGGCGCGCTCGGCATCAACATCAAGCTGCTCTACACGCTGGTGTTCGGGCTCGGTGCCGCGCTCGCAGGGTTGGCCGGCATGATGCAGGCGCCGATCCTCACCGTGCAGATCGGCATGGGTGAGAACATCCTCATCCTCGCCTTCGTCATCATCGTGATCGGCGGCATCGGCTCGATCCGCGGCGCGTTCCTCGCTGCGATCTTCGTCGGCATGATCGACACGCTCGGCCGCGCCTTCCTGCCCAATCTGCTGCGGCAGGTGCTGAGTGGCGCCGCTGCCTCCACCGCCGCGCCCGCGCTGTCGTCCATGCTGATCTACCTGCTGATGGCGATCGTGCTGGTGGTGCGGCCGGAGGGGCTGTTCCCGGCCAACCGTCGATGAAGGCTTTTACTGTGAGCAAGGCCGTCACGGCCCTGATGCTGGCGGGCCTCTTGCTGCTGCCGCTCTATTCGTACCTGTCCGGCAACATCTTCATCATGACGCTGTTCACCCGCATCGTCATCCTGGCGCTGGCGGCGGCAAGCCTCAACCTCATCATGGGGTTTGGCGGCATGATGAGTTTTGGCCACGCTGTCTATCTCGGCATAGGCGGCTACGCCGTCGGCATGCTGGCGCAGGAAGGCACAGGCTCCGGCTTCATCCAGTTTCCGGTCGCGCTCGCGGCGTCTGCGATCTACGCTCTGGTGATCGGCGCGCTGTCTCTGCGTACCCGCGGCGTCTATTTCATCATGATCACGCTCGCCTTCGCGCAGATGGCCTATTACGTCGCCTCGGGCCTCGCACGTTATGGCGGCGACGACGGCTTGACCGTTTACAAGCGCAGCGACTTCTCCGGGCTGATCAACCTGTCGAACCGGACGCAGTTCTATTATCTCTGCCTGGCCTGCCTGTTCGCGGTGATCTTCCTGATCTGGCGCATCGTCAATTCGCGCTTCGGCCTCGTGGTGCAGGGCCTGCGTTCCAACGAGCAGCGCATGCAGGCGATCGGCTTTCCCGCCAAGCGCTACCAGCTCGTCTGCTTCGTCATCTCCGGCACAATGTGCGGGCTCGCCGGCGCGCTGCTCGCCAACAACACCGATTTCGTCAGCCCGGCTATGATGTACTGGACCCGCTCCGGCGATCTCATGGTGATGGTGATCCTGGGCGGCATGGGCACGCTGTTCGGCCCTGTCATGGGCGCCGTGGTCTATCTGCTGCTGGAAGAGTTTCTGTCGCAGATCACCGAATATTGGGCGCTGATCATGGGTCCGCTGCTGCTGCTGATCGTGCTGTTCGGCCGTGGCGGCATCATGGGCCTGCTGGGGAGGCTCAATCGTGGCTGAACCGCTGCTCCGCGTCGAAAAGCTGGTGCGCCGTTTCGGCGGCATCACAGCGACGGATAACGTCTCGCTCGACGTTGCCGCGGGCGAGCTGCACGCCATCATCGGCCCGAACGGCGCCGGCAAGACCACGTTGATCAGCCAGCTCACCGGGCATCTCGAGCCGCATTCCGGCAGCGTCTCGTTGGGCGGCCGCGATATCACCTATCTGCCGGCCTATCGCCGCTGCGCGCTGGGCCTCGCGCGTTCGTTCCAGATCACTTCCCTGCTGCTCGACTTCACCGCCGCCGACAATGTCGCGCTGGCGGCGCAGGCGCATGCAGGTCACTCATTCCGTTTCTTCGCCAATGCCCGCAAGGAGAGGGGCCTGCGCGATGCCGCGCATGCCGCGCTCGACCGCGTCGGCCTGTTGCACCGAGCCGACGTCGTAGTGAGCAGGCTCAGCCATGGCGAGCGGCGCCAGATCGAGCTTGCGGTCGCGCTGGCCAGCAAGCCAAAACTGCTGCTGCTCGACGAGCCGATGGCGGGCCTCGGCGTCACCGAATCCCAGCGTATGGTGACGCTGCTCCAGGAGCTGCGCAAAGAGGTCTCGATCGTGCTGGTCGAGCACGACATGCCCGCGGTGTTCGCGCTGGCCGACCGCATCTCGGTGCTGGTCTATGGCCGCGTCATTGCCTCCGGCGACCCGGCCGCGATCCGCGCCAACGAGGACGTCAAGCGCGCCTATCTCGGCGATCAGCATGTGGTGACGCACCATGGCTGAAAAAGGGATGGCTGACGCGCTGCTCGACGTCGACAGCATCGAGACCTGCTACGGCCTCAGCCAGGTGCTGTTCGGCCTGTCGCTGTCGATCAAGCCGGGCGAGATGGTTTCGCTGATGGGCCGCAACGGCATGGGCAAGACCACGACGATCCGCTCCATCATGGGCCTGACGCCGGCACGCGCCGGCAGCATCCGTTTTGCGGGCACGGAAGTCCGGCAGCTGCCGTCGTACCGGATCGCCAAGCTCGGCATCGGGCTGGTGCCTGAGGGCCGCCAGATTTTTCCGAACCTCACCGTGCGCGAAAACCTGGTTGCCGCCGCCGCCGACCGCTTTAATAGCGCCAATCCCTGGACGCTCGCTGCGATCTACGTGCTGTTCCCGCGCCTTGCTGAGCGCGCCGCCAACATGGGCAACCAGCTCTCCGGCGGCGAGCAGCAGATGCTCGCCATCGGCCGCGCGCTGATGACCAACCCAAAGCTCCTGATCCTGGATGAAGCGACCGAGGGGCTCGCGCCGCTGATCCGCGGAGAAATCTGGAGCTGCCTGTCGCTCCTGAAGAGCCGCGGCCAGTCGATCCTGGTCGTCGACAAGAACGTCGACCACCTCGCCCGCATCTGCGACCGCCACTTCATCATCGAGCGCGGCAACACCGTGTGGAGCGGCACATCGGACGAGCTGATGGCCGAGCCGGATCTACAGCATAAGTATCTGGGGATTTGAGTTCCCCTCTCTCCCCGTCATTGCGAGCGTAGCGAAGCAATCCAGACTGCCTCCGCGGAAAGATCCTGGAATGCTTCGCTACGCTCGCAATGACGAAGGAGAGGGCTGCGCCCTCACCATCGCCGAAATCAAAACATCTCGAAATATTCGCGTTGCTCCCAGTCGGTCACCTCCGCGAGGAAGCGGTCGATCTCGGCATTTTTGATGTGGGTGTAGTAGTCGATGAACTCCGCGCCGAATTTTTCGCGGAAGAACGGATCGTCCTTCAGCGCAGAGACGGCATCGCGCAGGCTCTTCGGCAAGAACGGCGCTTTGGTCTCGTAGGGCGTGTCGGCGGAGGGACCGGGATCGAGCTTGCGGTCGACGCCGTCGAGACCTGAGAGGATCTGGGCCGCCATATAGAGATAGGGATTGGCGGCGGGCTCGCCGACGCGGTTTTCCAGGCGCGTGGCAGCATCGCCCGCGCCACCGAGCACGCGGATCATCACGCCGCGATTGTCACGGCCCCAGATCGCGCGGTCCGGCGCCAGCGAATAGGAGCGGTAGCGCTTGTAGCCGTTGATGGTGGGCGTGGTGAACACGGTGGCCGCACGGGCGTGATCGAGCAGCCCGGCGAGATAGGCGCGGCCGAAAGCGCTGAGGGGCTCGCTACCGTCCTTGGCCATGAAAACGTTCTCGCCGCCTGTGCGCGAGACGATCGACTGGTGCAGGTGCCAGCCGCTCGCGAACAAATTCGGCAGTTTCGGCCGGCACATGAAGGTGGCGTGATAGCCGTGCCGGCGCGCGATCTGCTTCACGGCGCTGCGAAACAGCACCATGTTGTCGGCAGGCTCCAGGCCCTTCTTCGGCGCAAAGGTGAATTCGCACTGGCTCGGCCCGAACTCGACCTCGACGGAGCGCAAAGGTAATCCAAGCGCGACGATGTCGCGGCGCAGGATCTCCAGCACCGGCTCCATCTGATCGAAACGCTGCTCGGTGAGATATTGATAGCCGTGAGAGAGCAGGCTCACCGACGGCGGCGTGCCGGGTTGTCCCGCGTCCTCCGGGCGCATGTGCGGGTCGTCGAGCCTGAAGATGTGGAATTCGACCTCGAGGCCGGCGACGAAATCGTGGCCGCGGCGGCCGAGTTCGTCGAGCACCTTGCGATAAAGCCCGCGCGTCGCGAACGGCACCGGACGGCCGTCGTTGAAATAGAGATCGCACAACACCCAGCCCGTCGCCGGCGCCCATGGCAGCACGCGAAAGGTGGTGGGATCGGCGACCATCAGCACGTCGGCCGCGCCCTCCATCTCCTTCATGCCGAAGCCGCCGCCCGATGTGAACACCGGAAACACCGTGCGGTGCGAGGTGTCCTTGGCGAGCATGGTGGTGGTGATGGCGCAGCCGCTCTCCAGCGATGCAATCGCCTCGGCGGCGATGATGGTCTTGCCACGCAAGATGCCGTGCTGGTCGGGGAAGGCGAGGCGGATGACCTCGAGGTTCTTGTCCTCGACGATGCGGCGCATGCGCGTCGCGGCGTCCGTCTGCTCATCCGACCACAGCGCATGACGCGCGACGAAAGTCACTTTGCTACTCCTCTAGTCGTGAGACGCAAAGCATGCGCCACATTCTCCGTCATTGCGAGCGAAGCGAAGCAATCCAGAAATGTGTCCGCGGAGGCAGACTGGATTGCTTCGCTGCGCTCGCAATGACGAGGATAGATCGTCACCGTCATTCCGCCGCCGTCAGCCGATGCACGTTCTCCGCGATCTCCTTCGGCACCGGTGCGGTCCACGGCGCGCCGCGGCGGCGCTTGACGTCGACTTCCATCCAGTAGGTCTCCCAACCGCGCGTCGGGCCGATGCCGTCCATGGTCGCCGGGCCCTGAATGGAGCGCGCATTGGCCTCGTCCAGGAACAGCATCGGCTTCTCGCCGCCGCCGACCTTCTCGATCTCCTGCCGCAGCAGGCGGCGATACTGCACGATCGCCTTGTCGCTCGAGCCGAGATGCTCCCTGGTGCGATCCTGGATCGCGCCCATCGATTCCACCGCCCATTGGTCGTGGACGTTGATGTCGTTGCCCATGCCGGTATAGGTCGCGGTCTGCTGCTCGTGCGGATCGAAGCCGTAGTCGTTGCTGCGGTTCTTGCGCGACTTGTAGTCGGGCAGCTCGTACAGCTCGAGCCGCTGGTCGCGCATTTTTTTCTTGTCGACCGGGTTCGAGTAGCTGGTGAAGATCGCGTACCAGTAGCAGTTCTCGTCGTCGATCGGCACGTGCCACTGCGTGATCGTCATCTCCGTGCTCATGGGGATGACGAAGCCATGCGGGAACAGCTGGTTGGTGACGCGCACATGCGTCCGCTCCTCGTCGATCTCGCGCAACGCGATCAGCCGGAGTCCGTATTCGGTGTGCTCGACATTGATGATCGGGCGGTCGTATTCGCGCAGGATCTTTGTCATCGGCAGATCCGAGCCGGCCGAAGCGCCGCGGAACTGCTTGCCATAGGCGGCGGACGTGTCCTCGTCCTCGAAGAAGCGATGCAAATAGGAGGCGTGCGCAGGATCGATGCCGACCTCGAGTGCCTGCAGCCAGTTGCAGGCCATGTGGCCCTTGAACGCAAACGTGTGCGTGCCAGGTGCGACAAAGCAGTCGATCTCGGGAAATGCCGGCGGCTCACCCTCGCCGAGGTAGGCCCAGAGGATGCCGCTCTTCTCCACCACGGGATAGGAGCGCTGCCGGATGTTCTGGCAGAGTTTTGAATCCTTCGGCTCGGCCGGCGTTTCGATGCATTGGCCGGTGGCGTCGAACAGCCAGCCGTGGAAGGCGCAGCGCAGGCCGCCATGCTCGAGCCGCCCGAAGGCAAGGTCGGCGCCGCGATGGGCGCAATGACGATCGATCAGTCCATAGCGTCCCGTCTCGTCGCGAAACAGCACCAGGTTCTCGCCGAGCAGCCTGACGGGCCGGATCGGCCGCTCGCCCTCGAGCTGGTCGACCAGCGCGGCCGGCTGCCAGTAGCTCCGCATCAGCTTTCCACACGGGTCGTTCGGTCCGGTGCGGGTGATCAGGTCGTTCTGCTCCTGGCTCATCATGGCGAGTGCATCCTTAGTGGAATGGCGTCTGTTCGCCTATTGAACGAATGGGCGAATTATGACATGCCTTGGATCGGCAGCAAGCACTATTTTGCAGGACATTCCCCACCCCATGCCCAAGCTGAAACGAAGCGAGATCGACGAGCGCGCGACGGATTTCGTCGAAGCGCTCGATCGCGGCCTGCGCCTGTTGCAATGCTTCGGCACCAACTCGGGCCCGATGACCCTGAGCGATCTCGCCCGCGCCACCGAGCTGCCGCGCGCCACCGCGCGGCGCATGCTATTCACGCTCCAGCGCGGCGGCTTTGTCAGTGGCGACGGAAAACTGTTCTCGCTGACGCCGCATGTGCTGACGCTGGCGGCGTCCTATCTGCGCTCCAACCAGCTCGTCACGGTGCTGCAGCCCGTGCTCGATCGCGTTGCCACCGCGGCCAACGAAATCTCCTCGCTCGCGGTGCTCGATGGTGACGACGTCGTGTTCATCGCGCGCAGCAGCCCGGCGCGGATGTTCTCCGGCGGATTGGAGATCGGGTATCGGCTGCCGGCCTTCTGCACCTCGGTCGGCCGCGCCATGCTCGGCCAGCTCGACGACGCGGATTGTCTCGCGCGCCTGAAGGCAGCGAAGCGCGAGGCGCTGACGCCGCAGACGGTGACCGATCCCAAGACGCTGCTCGGGCGGATCGCCGCCGATCGCGCACAGGGCTATTCACTGGTCGACCGCGAAGCCGAGCCGCATTTCCGCTCGATCTCGGTTCCGGTCCGCCGCTATGACGGCGCGATCGTCGCCGCCATCAACATGGGCGCCCATGTCGATCGCGTGCCGGCGCAGGAGCTGCTCGGCCGCTTCCTGCCGCTGCTGCGAGAGGGCGCCGAAGCAGTGCGCTCGCAATTGCTGTAGCCTCAACCGCGGAGCTATAATCTGCTCCACACAAACCAGGGAGCATGCCATGCAACACACCATGGTTCCCAGTGATCGGGTGGAGCACGTTGCCGTCTACGGGCGCGACGGCACGAAGCTCGGCACGATCGAGCGATTGATGCTCGACAAGGTGAGCGGAACAGTCGCCTATGCCGTGATCAAGACCGGCGGGCTGCTCAGTACCCACCACCACTATCCTCTGCAGTGGAGCGCGCTGAAATACGATCGAACACGTCAGGCGTTCCAGGTCGAGCTTACCATGGACGAGTTCAGCAGCGGCCCATGTGAGTTCGACGGCGACGAGTTCGATTGGGGCGACCGCTCGCGGCCCTATCCGCATCCGAATTACTGGTCGGTCTAGCGGCGTCTGATGACTTGCAGGCCGGGTCGGCGAAGCGATACCCGAGGACGCTGCACGTCGGCCTTGATCGACGCGCTCACGGCCGGTTGCGCATCCAGTCGGCGAGACCGGACAGTGCGCGGTCGAGGTCCTGCCGCGCGGCAGCGTCAGTGACCGTCTCCTCCATCGCGCCGCGCATGCACAGCAGCCACGCATCGCGCTCGGCGTCGCCGATGGCAAAGCCGATGTGCCGTTGCCGCAGCCGTGGATGGCCTTTCTCGGGAGAATAGAGCTTCGGGCCACCGGTCCATTCGGTGAGATAGCGCTTCAGCACGTCCCTGATCAGGCCGAGATCGTCCGCATGCATCGCGCGGATGATTTTTGCCTCCGGTAGCGCATCCATGCGGTCGTAGAAGCGGTCGACCAACAGGTCGATCGTGGCACGGCCGCCGATCCGCTCGAACATGGAGGTGGTGACGTCGCTGTCGGTCATTCCTGAAGTCCCGGCCTACAGCGCCACGCTGCGCAGCCCGAAGCTCCGCGCTTCGTTCTGCAGCACCGGCCGCACCGCATCGATCAGCCTTGCAGCCGCCGCATCGACACTCAGCCCCGCCGTATCCACCACCGCCGTCGCGCGCGCATAGAGCGGCTCGCGGCTGAGCAGGATATTGCGCAGTTCCGCCATCGCAGAGCGATCATCCGCCATCGGGCGCAGATCGCCCTGGCGGCGGACGCGGGCCATGTGCTCTTCCGGCTCGGCCTTCAGCCAGATCGTGTAAAACGACGACAGGATCTGGTCGAAGGTCAGCGGCTCGGACACGATGCCGCCGCCGGTTGCCAGCACCATCAGCTCGTTGCGCGCGAGCAGCTGTTGCAGCGCAGCCTGCTCCATGCGGCGAAAGCCTTCCTGGCCGTAGAGCGCGATGATCTCGGCGACCGAGAGGCCGTTCTGCTGCTCGACCTCCTTGTTGAGCTCGACAAAGCTCCAGCCGATCTTTTTCGCCAGCATCCGCCCGAGCGTGGACTTGCCGGCGCCGCGCAGACCGATCAGCGCGATGCCGCAGAACGGCGCGCGCCGCGGCGCGGAGGCGGTGCCGCCGGCGAGCAGATCTTTGGCCTGCGCGACCTGCGCCGGCGTCGCCTTGCGCAGCAGATCGCGAAACATCTGCCAGTCCGGCGTTGGATCGGCTGAGGGCAGCAGGTCTTCCAGATGCGCGCCCATCGCGTCGGAGACGCGGCGCAGCAGCACGATCGAGACATTACCCTTGCCGCTTTCGAGCTGCGCGATGTAGCGCTCCGAAATTCCTGATACCTTGGCGAGCACCTTGCGCGACATGCCGCGCAACGCGCGCATGGTGCGCACGCGCTGGCCGAGCTGTTCGAGAAAGCGGGATTCGGCGTCGGGACTGTCGGTCATGAGCCTTCTTTAGCGGATGCTTTCTTTGAAGGAGGTCTTGTTTAAAGAAGGTCTTGCGGCGCGCTTTAATGAAACATAATGCCTGCTGGCATTGACAGCAAGCCGTCACAGTGTCTTTCTATGAATTATAATTCTAAATTCGGGGGAGACGACCGTGAGCGAGGGATCCTACAACGCGGTGACCTGGCTGCTCGACCGTAACGTCGAGGAAGGCCGGGGCAACAAGATCGTCTTCGACGATACCGTCTCGCGGCTGACCTATGGCGAGCTCCAGCGCGAGACCCGCCGCGCTGCCAACATGCTGCGCCGGCTCGGCGTCCGCCGCGAAGAGCGCGTGGCGATGATCATGCTGGATACGGTCGACTTCCCGATCGTGTTCTTGGGCGCGATCCGTGCCGGCATCGTGCCGGTGCCGCTCAACACGCTGCTCACCGCGGACCAATACGCCTATATCCTCGCCGACTGCCGCGCCCGCGTGCTGTTCGTCTCGGAAGCGCTCTATCCCGTCATCAAGGACGTCGTCGGCCGCATGCCGGATCTCGAGCATGTCGTGGTCTCCGGCGCCAAGCAGAACGGCCACAACCAGCTCGCCGAAGAGATCGCAGGTGAGAGCGATCAGTTCGCCACGGCTGCCACGCATCCGGACGAGCCGGCCTTCTGGCTCTATTCGTCGGGCTCGACCGGCATGCCCAAGGGCGTGCGGCATCTGCATTCGAACTTGCAGGCCACCGCCGACACTTACGCGAGCAAGGTGCTCGGCATTCGTGAGAACGACGTCGGCCTCTCCGCCGCAAAACTGTTCTTCGCCTATGGCCTCGGCAATGCGCTGACCTTCCCGATGTCGGTCGGCGCCACCACGATCCTGAACAGCGAGCGGCCGACACCCGCGCGGATGTTCGATCTGATGAACAGATACAATCCGTCGATCTTCTACGGCGTGCCGACATTGTTCGCGGCGATGCTCAACGACGAAGCGATGAAAAGCGAGCGCGGCGGCAAGAGCTTGCGCATCTGCACCTCGGCCGGCGAGGCGCTGCCGGAATCCGTCGGAAACAGTTGGAAGTCGCGCTTTGGTGTCGACATTCTCGACGGCGTCGGCTCGACCGAGCTCTTGCATATCTTCCTTTCGAACGCGCCCGGCGATATCAAATACGGCTCGTCCGGCAAACCGGTACCGGGCTATGCGGTGCGGCTCGTCAACGAGGCCGGGCAGGACGTCGCCGACGGCGAGGTCGGTGAACTACTGGTCGATGCGCCCTCGGCCGGCGAGGGCTACTGGAACCAGCGCCACAAGAGCCGTCGCACCTTTGAAGGCCCCTGGACCCGCACCGGCGACAAATACGTCAGGGATGCCGAAGGCCGTTACACCTTCTGCGGCCGCGCCGACGACATGTTCAAGGTCTCCGGCATCTGGGTCTCGCCGTTCGAGGTCGAGAGCGCGCTGATCACGCATCCGGCGGTGCTGGAAGCCGCCGTCGTGCCCGAGGCCGATCCGGAGGGCCTGCTGAAGCCAAAGGCCTTCGTCGTGCTGCGTCCGGGCGTGAAGACGACGGACTTGCAGGAGATGCTGAAGGATCACGTCAAGCAGAAGATCGGCCCGTGGAAATATCCACGCTGGATCGACGTGGTGGACTCGCTGCCGAAGACGGCGACGGGAAAGATCCAGCGGTTCAAGCTGCGCGACGGCGCGAATTAGCAACAAGCCGTCATGGCCGGGCTTGTCCCGGCCATCCACGCGCGACCGCGATTGAGGAAAGACGTGGATGCCCGGGTCAAGCCCGGGCATGACGACGGAGAAGGACGGACGAAGAAATGACTCTCGCCCCCACCGGCTTTCTCAGCATCGGCGCGGCCCGTCTCGAATACAAATGGCTCGCGCCGCAAAGCGCCGATGCGCCGACCATCGTCATGCTGCACGAAGGCCTCGGCTCCGTCGGCCTGTGGAATGACTTTCCGGAAAAGCTCCAGCAAACGACCGGCGCCGGCATCTTCACCTATTCACGGGCGGGCTATGGCCAGTCGAGCCCGGTCACGCTGCCACGTCCGCTCGACTACATGCAGCGCGAGGCGCTCGACGTGCTGCCGAAGGTGCTCGATGCCATTCCCTTCAAGCGTGGCCTGTTGCTCGGCCACTCCGACGGCGCTTCGATCGCGGCGATCTATGCCGGCGCGTATCAGGACCATCGCCTGCAAGGCATCGCGCTGATCGCGCCGCATTTCATCGTCGAGGACATCTCGGTGGAATCGATCGCCGCGATCAAGACGGCCTATGAGACCACCGACCTCAAGGCAAAGCTCGCGCGCTGGCACGGAGACGTCGACAATGCCTTCTACGGCTGGAACGGCGCCTGGCTCGATCCGAAATTCCGCGATTGGGACATCTCGGAGTATCTGGCCTACATCCGCGTTCCGGTGCTGGTCCTTCAAGGGGTGGACGACCAATACGGAACACTGCGTCAGGCCGAGATCGCGCAGGAGGAATGCTATTGCCCGGTCGATCTGACGATCGTTCCAGGCGCGGGGCATTCCCCTCAGCGTGAAGCGCCCGTGCCAACGCTTGACGCAATCGAGCAATTTGCGAAGGCCGCCCTGCGGGACGACCGAGGTCTCCAAGCCGCGTGACGCGTATAGGGCGGCCTACCTGCGCCTCGGACACTCGGATGAAGCAAAGTGCATGTGTGGTCCAGATTCAGGCTAGACGCCTCTCAGAATATGCACTATTGTGCATCTAACGGTATAGCGAAAACAAGCTCAAGGGTGGCCCATGGCCGGGGAAGATCGGCGCCTCGCAGGCGGCGCGACATTCATCGATTTCCAGACCGAACCGTCCCGCTACAAGCACTGGAAGCTGGCGGTCGGTGGTGACGTCGCGACGCTGACCATGGACGTCGACGAGAATGGCGGCCTGTTCGAGGGCTACCTGCTCAAGCTCAACTCCTACGATCTCGGCGTCGACATCGAGCTTGCGGACGTGGTCCAGCGGCTGCGCTTCGAGCATCCCGAGGTGAAGGTCGTGGTGATGCGCTCGGCCAAGAACCGCGTGTTCTGCGCCGGCGCCAACATCCGCATGCTCGCGGGCTCGACCCATGCCCACAAGGTGAACTTCTGCAAGTTCACCAACGAGACCCGCAACGGCATGGAAGACTCGTCCGAGAATTCCGGCCAGCGCTTCATCACTGTCGTGAACGGCTCCGCTGCCGGCGGCGGCTATGAGCTCGCGCTCGCGACCGACCACATCATTCTCGCCGACGACGGCGCTTCCGCCGTGGCGTTACCCGAAGTGCCGCTGCTCGCGGTGTTGCCCGGCACCGGCGGTCTCACCCGCGTCGTCGACAAGCGCAAAGTGCGCCGCGATCACGCCGACTTCTTCTGCACCATCGAGGAAGGCGTGAAGGGCAAGCGCGCCGTGCAATGGCGCCTCGTCGACGAGATCGCGCCGAACTCCAAGCTGGAGGCCAGGATCGTCGAGCGCGCCAGGGAATTCGCGGCCGCGTCGAAACGCGCCGGCAGCGGCAAGGGCATCGCGCTCTCCCCTCTCAAGCGCACGATCGACGAGACCAGCATCCGCTATGGTTTTGTGACCGTCGATATCGACCGCGCCGCACGCATTGCCACCATCTCGATCAAGGCGCCGGAGGCAGCAGCCCCCACCGACATCGACGGCATGATGGCGCAGGGCGCGTCGTTCTGGCCGTTGCAGGTCGCAAGAGAGCTCGACGACGCCATCCTGCACTTGCGCATCAACGAGCTCGAGATCGCCATGCTGGTGTTCAAGAGCCATGGTGACCGCGCCCATGTGCTCGCCAGCGATGCGTTCCTCGAAGCCAACAAGGCGCACTGGCTGGTCAACGAGATCCGCCACTACTGGAAGCGCGTCTTGAAGCGCATCGACGTCACCTCGCGCACGCTGGTGGCGCTGGTCGAGCCCGGCTCATGCTTTGCCGGCACCTTGGCCGAACTCGTCTTCGCTGCCGACCGTTCCTACATGCTGATCGGCACGCGCCAGGGTGACAACCAGCCGCCGCCCTCGATCGAGCTTTCCGCCATGAATTTCGGCCCGTATCCGATGAGCCACGGCCTGACGCGGCTTCAGTCGCGCTTCCAGGCCGATCCGGCGGACGTGGAGCGTGCCGAAGCCACGCTCGGCACAGCGCTCGACGCCGAGCAGGCCGAGGAGCTCGGCCTCGTCACCTTCGCGCTCGACGATATCGACTGGGACGACGAAGTCCGCGTCTTCCTGGAGGAGCGCGCGAGCTTCTCGCCGGATAGTCTCACCGGCATGGAAGCGAGCCTGCGCTTTGTCGGCCCCGAGACGATGGAATCGAAAATCTTTTCACGGCTGACCGCGTGGCAGAACTGGATCTTCCAGCGCCCCAATGCCGTCGGCGAGGAAGGCGCGCTGCGCCGCTACGGCAGCGGCCAGAAGCCGAAATTCGATATGACACGGGTGTAACGACTGCCGTGTCCCGGGCGCGGCGCAGCGCGAAGCGATGCGACGCAGAACCGGGACCCAGGCGAACCAGACATAGGTCCCGGCTCAGCAGTGCAGCACTTCGCGCCGCACTGCGTCCGGGACACGAGACCGACCAAGGAGCACGGCCATGAACATCATGAACGTCGACTACTCGACCAAGATTCCGAACAACGTGAATCTCGCCGAAGACCGCCAGGTGCTGAAGGCGCTTGAAGGCTGGCATCCCGGCTATATGGACTGGTGGAGCGACATGGGGCCGGAAGGTTTCCAGGAATCGCTGGTTTACTTGCGCACCGCTTACTCCGTCGATCCGCGCGGCTGGGCCAAGTTCGACTATGTCCGCATGCCCGACTATCGCTGGGGCATCCTGCTTGCGCCGCAGGAAGAGAGCCGCGTCGTTCCCTTCGGCGAGCACTTGGGCGAGCCTGCCTGGCAGGAAGTCCCGGGCGAATATCGCGCCATGCTGCGCCGGCTGATCGTGATCCAGGGCGACACCGAGCCGGCCTCGGTCGAGCAGCAGCGCCATCTCGGCAAGACTGCGCCCTCGCTATATGACATGCGCAATCTGTTCCAGGTGAACGTCGAGGAAGGCCGCCACCTATGGGCGATGGTCTACCTGCTGCAGAAGTACTTTGGCCGCGACGGCCGCGAGGAAGCCGACGATTTGCTGCGCCGCCGCTCCGGCGATGCCGACGCACCGCGCATGCTGGGCGCCTTCAACGAGGCGACGCCGGACTGGCTGTCCTTCTTCATGTTTACCTATTTCACCGACCGCGACGGCAAGATGCAGCTGCACAGCCTCGCGCAGTCGGGCTTCGATCCGCTGTCGCGCACCTGCCGCTTCATGCTGACCGAGGAAGCGCACCACATGTTCGTCGGCGAGACCGGCATCACCCGCGTCGTGCAGCGCACTTGCGATGCGATGCGCGAGGCCGGCATCACCGATCCCACGGATATCGCCAAAGTCCGCGCGCTCGGCGTGATCGATCTTCCGACCATCCAGAAGAAGCTGAACCTGCACTACACGCTGTCGCTCGATCTGTTCGGCTCGGAAGTCTCGACCAACGCGGCCAATGCCTTCAACACCGGCATCAAGGGCCGCTATCACGAGACCCAGATCGACGACGATCACCAGCTCAAGAACGCCACCTATCCGGTGCTCAAGTTCATCGACGGCGAGATCAAGCTGGTCGACGAGCCGGCGCTGACCGCGCTCAACATGCGCCTGCGCGACGACTACAGCCAGGATTGCGTCAAGGGCATGTTGCGCTGGAACAAGGTGATCTCGACCGCCGGCTACGATTTCAAGCTGACGCTGCCCAACGTTGCCTTCCACCGCCATATTGGCGAGTTCAAGGACGTGCACGCGACGCCCGACGGCATCTTGATCGACGATGCCACCTGGGCGAAGCGCAAGGATGACTGGCTGCCTTCGACCGCCGACGGCGACTTCATCACCTCGCTGATGCAGCCCGTCACCGAAACCGGCAAGTTCGCGTCGTGGATTTCGCCGCCGAAGGTCGGCATCGACAACAAGCCGGGTGATTTTGAGTATGTGAGGATCGAGTCGTAGGCGTTAGGGGCGAACGCTCGCGTCATGCAAATGGTGTCATCACCCGCCTTGTGCGCACTTGCGCACTGGAGCGGGTGATCCAGTATTCCAGAGGCGGCTGTGCTCCAGCCGAGAAGCTGCGGCGTACTGGATGCCCCGCCTTCGCGGGGCATGACAGCAGAGGGTGTAGCGCTATCCCTCGCCAACTACCCCGCGATCTCCAGCCCCGCATTCGCGTACACCACACCGCCATCGACCGCGATGGTGTTGCCGACGACGTAGTCGCCCGCACGCGAAGCGAGGTAGATCGCAACGCCTGCCATGTCCTCGTCGGTGCCGATGCGCCGCGCGGGAATACGTTTTGCGACGTCGTCTGAATGATCGCGCGCGGCGCGGTTCATGTCGGACTTGAAGGCGCCCGGTGCGATCGCGGTGACATTGATGTTGTCCTTGATCAGTTTCGTCGCCATGCGCCGCGTCAGATGGATTACGGCAGCCTTGCTCGCGGCGTAGGAATAGGTCTCGCCCGGATTGACGAAGATGCCGTCGACGGAGGCGATGTTGATGACCTTGGCGGGCCGCTCGTGCGACGCCGCCGCGCGCAGCGGCTTTGCCAAAGCCTTGGTCAGGAAGAACAGCGATTTGACGTTGAGGTCCATCACCTTGTCCCAGCCGCTTTCGGGGAATTCGTCGAACTCGGCGCCCCAGGCCGCACCGGCGTTGTTGACGAGGATGTCGAGCTTCGGCTCGAGCTTGATGAGTTCGCCAGCCAGCTTGTTGCAGCCTTCGACGGTCGAGATGTCGATCGGCAGCGCGATGCACTCGCCGTCATATTGCGCCGAGAGCTCTTTCGCGGTGGCTTCGCAAGGGCCCGCCTTGCGCGCGGTGATGTAGACCTTCGCCGCACCTGCTCCGAGGAATCCGGCCGCGATCATCTTGCCGATGCCGCGCGAGCCGCCGGTCACGAGTGCGATGCGGCCTTTGAGCGAGAACAGATCGTTGGACATGATGCCTCCCTTGGGTTGGCGCCGTTTTGAGCGCCGAGGGGAGGGGTGTCAACTCGGTGCTGTCCCGGCGAAGGCCGGGACAACAGTCAAGCCGCGGCAAACCGGCGAAAGCCGTTCCACATCGCGGTCGCGGCGCCCGAGGTCAGCACCGGCAGAATGCGCGCGTCCTGGTAGTTGCCGTTGAGTGAGACGCGCGGCAGCGCGGTCATGTGGCCGGCGTTCCCTGCGAACAGCATGCCGGGCCGTGTCGTCACCGCGGTCTTGAAGCCGGCGGATGCGGCGAGCGCGAATTCGCGCCTCCCGGCTGCCTCGCGGTCGCCATAGGGATAGGCGAGATGCAGCACCGGACGCTCCAGCGCGTTCTCGATCCGCACCCGGCTGACTGCCATCTCCTGCGCGGCGATCTCCTCGCTCTGCTTGGCGAGATTGCAATGGCTGACAGTGTGGGCGCCGATCGTGACCAGTGGATCGGCCGCGAGCCGCTTCACCTCGTCCCAGGACAGGCAGAGGCTGCGGCACAGCGCTTCCATGTCGATACCGTGGGCGGCGCACAGCGCCTCGATCTCGCGCTTCAGATCGTGCTCGCCCGGAAGAGCGCGGAGCCAGTCATGCAGGCGGTCGAACGCCGCCTGCTTCGCGGCAGGCGTGCTCGCATCGAGCCGCGACGCGGAATGGCCGATCCGCACGTCGACCTGCTCGGCCTTGGCGATGACGGCCTCGAGCGCGGCCCACCACAGCCGGCCGGTGCCCTCAGCGAAGTCGCTGGCAACATAGATGGTCGCGGGCGCGTCAAATTCGCGCAGCACTGGAAGAGCGTGCTCCCAGTTGTCGCGATAGCCGTCGTCGAGGGTGAAGGCGGCGATGCGGCGGTCGAAGCGGCCTTGCACCAGCCGTTCGTGCAGCTCGTCCATGCTGACGATGTCGATCTCGCGCGCGCGCAAATGGCGCAGCGTCGCACGCAGGAAGTCGGGGGTGACCTCGAGATGCCGGTTCGGCTGGAATACGCGCTCACGAGCCGGCCGCACATGGTGCAGCATGAAAATGGCGCCGACGCCCGACAGCAGCGGGCGCAGCAGATGGTGCGCCCCGCTGAAATAGAGTGCTCCCAGCCCGGCGCGAATGACGTTGTTACGGAGTTGCTTCATGTCCGGCTGGCCGCCCCTGGGCATTCCGCCCTCAACTTAGGGTGTTACCCTTGAAGAAAAAGTTATTCCAATTCTCCACGTGTGGCCCCTGAAAGGGCCCTATTCCGGTTTGACAGCCCGCCAAGGGTTTGTTTTGTCTCCGGTTCCAGAGTTTGGGTCGTCGAATGCAGATGCTTTTCAGGTGGGCCAGCAAATGGTGGCCGGGGCTGATTCCCCTGGCCGTCATGTGGGGATTTGCGGGCTGGAATAACACCTTGCCGGTCGAGGCCGACCTGTCGGCCCGCAGCTCGGCCGCGCTCAAGGACACCGTCCTGGACAAGACCCGGATCGCGGTGGACGGCCGTGACGTCAGCCTGGCCGCGGACGCCTTCTCCGAGGAGGGGCGCCGCGATGCCGTGACCACGGTCGAGATGGTTCCCGGCGTACGGCTGGTCGATGACCAGACCCGTCTTGTTGCCGAAGCAAAGCCCTTCGTCTGGAGTGCCGAGCGTGACGTGGTGCGGGTGACGCTGTCGGGCTCCGCGCCGCTGCCTTCGATGAAGGCGCGCCTGACGGAAGCCGCCCGCAAGGAGGTCAATGGGACCGAGGTCGCCGATCAGATGGGCCTGGCCCGCGGCGCGCCGGCGCGGTTCGAAGCGGCCGCGATGCTGCTGCTCGACCAGATCGGCAAGCTGAAGGATGGCAAGATCACGATCTCCGACACCAAGGTCAATCTGTCGGGCATGGCGCGCGACCTCGGCGGCCGCGAAGCGATCGCGGCTGCGCTCAAGAACCTGCCCGAAGGTTTTTCGATCGCCGCCAACGAGATCAAGGCACCGCCTTATATCTTCCAGGCCTACAAGGATCCGGTCGCCGCCACCGTGACGATGACCGGCTACGTGCCCGACAACAATGTGCACGCCGCGATCGAGACCAGCGCGTCGCGAAAATTCTTTACCGAGAAAGTCGTCGACAATCTAAAGGCCAGCGTCGGTGCTCCCGGCTCCTTCAACACCGCGGTGGTCGCAGCGCTCGGCGCGCTGTCGCGGCTGTCGACCGGCACGCTCGTGGTGTCGGATCGCGAGGTGAAGCTGTCGGGCGATGCGCTGTACGAAGGTGCGGCCAACGACATCCGCGCCGGCCTCGGCAAGGACTTTCCAAAAATCTGGCAATACAAGCCTGAAATCACGGTGAAGCCCGCGGCGGGGCCGGTCGACGGCACCGTCTGCCAGCAATTGTTCTCGGAGCTGCTGGCCAAGGGCAAGATCCGCTTCGCAACCAAGCGCGCCGACATCGATCCCGACTCCGCCGGCATTCTCGATCATCTGATCGAGACGGCGCTGCGTTGTCCCACCACAAATATCGAGGTCGTGGGTCACACCGATTCCGACGGCGAGGACGCCTTCAACCAGGCGCTGTCGGAGAAACGCGCCCAGGCGGTGATCGATTTTCTGGTCAGGGCCGGCCTGCCGGCGGACCGCTTCACCGCGGTCGGCTACGGCAGCACGCAACCCGTCGCCGGCAACGACACCGACGACGGCAAGGCGCAAAACCGCCGCATCGAATTTCTGGTGAGGTGACGATGCCCTATCTTGTCTCGTTCCATATGGGTTGGCTGATCGGCTCGGTGATGCTGGGCTTCTGCATGGGCTGGATCTCGGTGGTCCAGCGCGGCAACGGCACCTCGAAGGTGACTGCGCGCTGGCTCGCCGCGCTGGTCGCGGGACTGGTTGCGGCCTCGTTCGCACATGTGGTCCCGGGCCGCTTCGGCTACTGGCTCGACCTCGGCCTGGTCCTGTTCGCCTGCTATCTGGTCGGCTGCACCATCGGTGCGTGGCTGCGCTATTGGGTGGTTTCGCGGAGCCAGCCTGTGGCCTGAACCGCGATCCGCTGCCGGGCGATCGATTGTCTCAAACTCCGATAACTGACTGATCGGTAAGCTGATTGCCGAGGAGCACGTTTGCGCTTGACATTAATACGTACGTACGTATTATAACGCCCATGCCAAAGCCCTCGCTCAAAGATGCCATCCTCGACGCCGGCCTGAAGGTCATGTTCCGGACCGGCTATCACGGCACCAGCGTGCGCGACGTCACCGCCGCGGCGGGCGCGCCGCAGGGGTCCTTCACCAACCATTTCCGCTCCAAGGAGGCATTCGCCTCCGAAGTGCTCGACCGCTATTTCGACGTCACGAGGGGGCTGGTCGCCGAGGCCCTCGACGACATCGCGCTGACGCCGCGGGCGCGGCTCAGGCGCTATCTCGACATCATCACCGGCCGACTCGAGGCCGACGGCTACGGTCGCGGCTGCCTGATCGGCGATCTCAGTCTGGAGGCGAGCGGTAGCAGTGAGCTGTTGCGCGCGCGTCTCGCGGCGATCTTCGCCGAATGGCGCGCACCGTTCGCCGCCTGCATCAGGGATGCCCAGACCAGCGGCGAGATCGCATCCGAGTTCGAGCCTGACGAGCTTGCCGAGTTCCTGCTCGCGTCCTGGCAGGGCGCGATCCTGCGCATGAAGGTCGACCGCAATCCCAAAGCGCTCGATCGTTTCAAGACCATCGTATTCCAAACCGTGTTCAAGGAGACGACATGACCAAGCGAAACGAAATCGAGATTCGTAAAGCGTCCGTCCTGGGAAGCAGCATGGCTTATCGCGAGACAGGCGCGGAAGGTGCGCCGGTCGCGCTGTTCCTGCACGGCAATCCGACCTCGTCGCACATCTGGCGCAACATTTTGCCGCTGGTGTCGCCGGTCGCGCATTGCATCGCGCCTGATCTCATCGGCTTCGGCCAATCCGACAAGCCCGACATCGCCTACCGCTTCTTCGACCACGTGCGCTATCTCGATGCCTTCATCGAGCAGCGCGGCATCACGTCGGCCTATCTCGTCGCGCAGGACTGGGGTACCGCGCTCGCATTTCATCTCGCCGCACGCCGGCCAGATCTCGTGCGCGGTCTGGCCTTCATGGAGTTCATCCGCCCGATGCCGACCTGGCAGGACTTTCACCAAGCCGACGCTGCGCGTGAGACCTTCCGGAAATTCAGGACGCCGGGCGAGGGCGAGGCCATGATCCTGGAGGCAAATGCCTTCGTCGAGCGCGTGCTGCCCGGCGGCATCGTCCGCAAGCTCAGCGATGACGAGATGGCGCCCTATCGCGCGCCGTTCCCGACGCCGGAGAGCCGCCGTCCCATTCTCACCTTTCCGCGCGAATTGCCGGTCGCAGGCGAGCCCGCCGATGTTTATGAGGCGCTCCAATCAGCGCATGCTGGGTTGGCCGTATCGACCTATCCAAAGCTGCTGTTCTCAGGCGAGCCCGGTGCGCTCGTGGCGCCGGAGTTCGCCGAGACGTTTGCGGCGTCGTTGAAGCATTGCGCTCATGTCCGCCTCGGCGCCGGATTGCACTTCCTTCAGGAGGACCATCCTGAGGCGATCGGCCGCTCCGTCGCCGGCTGGATTGCCGGCATCGAAGCGGTGCGTCCGCAACTCGCCGCCTGAGCGGGCGGCTCCCTCTAAACAGCATGCTCGCCGCCGGCCTCGCGCCGGCGGACGGCCGCGCCAGCGCCGGCCTCTGTGATATCGCGGTGCAACCGATTATCAGGACCAGGCCTCGGCCGCGCGATTCGTCGCGCGGCTGTTTGCGCTGCAGCCAGCCGGCGCGGGCCGCCCCTCTTTCAACAGGCCGGTGCCGTCCATAGATTGATTTCGCCTTAAGGCGTGACGGAACATTGTCCGGTCGAAATCATCAAAACTTCACGGCCCCTGCGCAGGATTGCCATGGAGATTCGCTTCAGCCCTGCCATCGAACTTGCCGCCGAAAGCGCCAAACCGTGCACCTTGAGCCCGCAAACCTGCCTAAAATATTGAAGGCACGCGATTTTGTTCGCTTTGGCGAATTCCACTCCGCCTCGAAACGCGCTAGTGGAGGGGCGGGGGGCATGCGCGAGGCCGGAGCCGGCGGCAAGGGTTTGTTGAGCGCTTGTTCGTTGAGTGCTTGTTCGTTGAGTGCCTGTGCGTCGTCCGCCTGTTCGCCGGCCACCCTGGCCGCTGAAGCGTTATTCGAGGTCTAGATGCTGGAAGCCATACGCAGGGCGATGACGTTTCTGCGCCAGAAGCAAATCCTGCATAAGCTTGGAGTTGTGATCAGCGTCGCGGTCATCGGCATCGCTTGCTATGTGCTCTATCACATGCTGCGCGGCATCGACACCAACGAGGTGATCGAGGCGATCAAGAGCACCGAGCCGCGCCAGATTGCGATGGCCGCGCTGTTCGTCGCCGCGGGCTATTTCACGCTGACGTTCTACGATCTGTTTGCGGTGCGCGCGATCGGCCATTCACACGTGCCCTATCGCATCAACGCGCTCGCGGCCTTCACCAGCTATTCGATCGGGCACAATGTCGGCGCCAGCGTCTTCACCGGCGGCGCGGTACGCTACCGCATCTATTCGGCCTATGGGCTGAACGCGATCGACGTCGCAAAAATCTGCTTCCTCGCCGGCCTCACCTTCTGGCTCGGCAATGCCGCCGTGCTCGGTCTCGGTATCTCCTATCATCCGGAGGCGGCCGCCGCGATCGACCAGCTGCCGCCCTGGCTGAACCGGACGTTTGCGATGATGATCCTCGCAGCGCTGGTCGGATATGTGGTCTGGGTCTGGACCCAGCCACGGGTCGTCGGACGCGGCCCCTGGACCGTGGTGCTGCCGGGCGGCCCGCTGACGCTGCTGCAGATCGCCATCGGCATCATCGATCTCGGCTTCTGCGCGCTCGCGATGTACGTGCTGGTCCCCGACGAGCCCAATCTCGGCTTCGTCGTGGTCGCCGTCATCTTCGTCTCGGCGACGCTGCTCGGCTTCGCCAGCCATTCGCCCGGCGGGCTCGGGGTGTTCGACGCCGCCATGCTGGTCGGCCTCTGGCAGATGGACCGCGAGGAGCTGCTCGGCGGCATGCTGCTGTTCCGGGTCCTCTATTATCTGTCGCCCTTCGTCATCTCTGTAATCTTGCTGACGTTTCGCGAGGTTATCATCGGCGCCCGATCCAAGCGGCTGCAACAGGCGGCGCTCAAGCTCGATCCAGGCCCGCCGCCTGAAGCCGCTTATGTGAGAAAGCGCAGCGACAGCGGCGCCTGACCGGCGCAAAACGCAACAAGGAGAAGCCCGCCCCGATGGCGATCGACGCTCCCTCGTCTCCCACGGTGCAGCCCTGGTCCGACCGGCTGCGGCACTCGACCATCATCCTGATTGCGGCCGCACTGGCGCTGTCGGTGGTGGTCTCGCTCGGCGAATTGTCGGTGCTACGGGCGGCGACGGTGTTCTTCTGCATCGCTGCTGCTGCGCTGATCCCCTGGCGGCTGCATGATACCGCTGCCTCGCGCGACGACACCCGCCGGGTCAATCCGGTCGAAAGCGCGGCGGTGGCCGCGGTCGTCGCCGGCATGCCGGATCCGGCCGTCCTGCTCGACCGCGCCGGCCGCGTCATCCATCTCAATACCGCCGCCGCCCAGCTCGCGCCGGCGCTACGCAAGAACGAGCTCGCCCAGTTCGCGCTGCGCTCGCCCGAGATCATCACGGCGCTGCGCGAGTCCATTGCGACCACCGAGCCGCGGCGCGCGACCTATCTCGACCATGTCCCGGTCGATCGCTGGATGGAGCTGACCATCACCCCGGTGCCGGTGCCGACCAATTTCGGCGGCGCCGACAAATGCATGCTGATGACCTTCCACGACCAGACGCCGCTGCGCCGGGTCGAGGAGATGCGCGCCGACTTCGTCGCCAATGCCAGCCACGAATTGCGCACGCCGCTGGCCGCGCTCTCCGGCTTCATCGACACGCTGCAGGGCCAGGCCAAGGATGATCCCAAGGCGCGCGAGCGCTTCCTCGGCATCATGCACAATCAGGCCACCCGCATGGCGCGCCTGATCGACGATCTCTTGTCGCTGTCGCGGGTGGAGCTGTCGGCCCATGTGCGGCCGGATACGCTGGTCGACCTGCTGCCGATCATCTTCCAGGTCGCCGACGGGCTCGAGCCGCTGGCTCGGGAACGCCAGGTCGAGGTCGAGACCCATCTGCCGGAAGCCCCGGTCATGATCGCGGGCGACCGCGAAGAGCTGCTGCGCCTGTTCGAGAATCTGATCGAGAATGCGCTCAAATACGGCGCCTCCGGCGGACGCGTCATCGTGTCGCTGACGGCGACCCCGGCCACTGATGGAGCTCAGGAAATCCGGGTCATGGTGCGCGATTTCGGCCCCGGCATCGCGCCCGAGCACCTGCCGCGCTTGACCGAGCGGTTCTACCGGGTGGACGTCGGCGACAGCCGCTCCCAGGGCGGGACGGGGCTCGGATTATCGCTGGTGAAACATATTCTTAACCGCCATCGCGGCCGGCTTTTGATCGAAAGCGTGCCCAAGCAGGGCGCCACTTTCACCGCCTGTTTCCCCCAGGCCAAGCCTCCGGCCGCGAGCTGAAATTCAAGCTATTTCAGTGGCTTAAGAGTGTCATCCGACTGTCACTAAACCTTCGTAAAAGCACAGCCGACCGCTCCTAAAGGGGCGGCGCGGGGAGCGCGATCGGGCGCTGATGGCGCTTCGCTCCCCTGTATGGAGACCAGCATGAATTTCATCAAAACGATCGTCGCTGCCGGCTTGGTCGCCGCAACGACGACGGCGGCCTTTGCCGCCGATATCACCGGCGCAGGCGCGACCTTCCCGTTCCCGATCTATTCGAAGTGGGCTGATGCCTACAAGAAGGAGACCGGCAACGGCCTGAACTACCAGTCGATCGGTTCAGGCGGCGGCATCAAGCAGATCCAGGCCAAGACCGTGACCTTCGGCGCCAGCGACGCGCCGCTCAAGGCCGAGCAGCTCGAGAAGGACGGCCTCGCCCAGTGGCCGATGGTGATGGGCGCCATCGTTCCCGTCGTCAACCTCGAAGGCGTCAAGGCCGGCGAGCTGGTGTTCGACGGCGAGACCCTCGCCAACATCTATCTCGGCAAGATCACCAAGTGGGACGACGCCGCGATCAAGAAGCTCAATCCGAATGTGAAGCTGCCGTCGGACGCGATCACCGTGGTCCGCCGCTCGGACGGTTCGGGTACCACCTTCAACTTCACCAACTACCTCTCCAAGGCCAGCGCCGACTGGAAGAGCAAGGTGGGTGAAGGCACCGCCGTCGAGTGGCCGGTTGGCGTCGGCGCCAAGGGCAACGAAGGCGTGTCGGGCAACATCAGCCAGACCAAGAACTCGATCGGCTATGTCGAGTACGCCTATGCCAAGCAGAACAAGCTGACCTACACCGGCCTCATCAACAAGGCTGGCAAGCCGGTGCAGCCGACGGTCGAAGGTTTCCAGGCGGCCGCTTCCAATGCCGACTGGGCCAAGGCTCCCGGCTACTACGTCATCCTGACCGACCAGCCCGGCGACAAGTCCTGGCCGATCACCGCTGCGACCTTCATCCTCATGCACAAGGATGCCACCGACAAGGCGGCCTCGCAGGAAGCCATCAAGTTCTTCCGCTGGGCGTTCAAGAACGGCGGCAAGGCGGCTGAAGACCTCGACTACATCCCGATGCCCGACAGCGTCGTCCAGCTGATCGAGAAGACCTGGGCTGCCGAGATCAAGAGCTAAGCGCTCTCCTCTCGTGTCCCGGACGCGCAGCGGCGTGAAAGCGCTGCTGCGCTGAGCCGGGACCCACAAGAACGAGGCCCCGGATCAGCGTCGCGACGCTTCGCAGCTAGCGCCGCATTCGGGGCACGAGACCAATAAAAATCGTATATTCTTGGTACAGGGGATCGGCGTGGCAGAAATGGCCGTTCAGAGCGATGTAATCGACGACGCCGGACCATATGATCGCGCCAAGGCCTTGAGCGCGTTCAAGCTCGGCGACGTCACCTTCTACTGGATCACGCGGCTCAGCGCGATCTCGGTGCTCCTCATTCTCGGCGGCATCATCCTGTCGCTGATCGTCGGCGCCTTCCCTGCGATGAAGGAATACGGCTTCGCGTTCCTGTGGACGCAGCGTTGGGCGCCGTCGGCCGATCCGCCCGTGCTCGGCGCGCTCGGACCGATGTATGGTACGCTCGTCACCTCCTTTATCGCGATGCTGATCGCCATTCCGGTGGGTCTCGGCATTGCGATCTTCCTCACCGAGCTTTGCCCGCAATGGCTGCGCCGCCCGATCGGCATGGCCATCGAACTGCTCGCCGGCATCCCCTCGATCATCTACGGCATGTGGGGCTTCTTCGTGTTGGGTCCGTTCCTGGCCAATACATTTCAGCCCTTCATGATCAAGATCTTTGACGGCGTCCCCGTGCTGGGTGCGATCTTCGCGGGTCCCCCGTCCTATCTCAGCCTGTTCAATGCCGCGCTGATCCTCGCCATCATGGTGCTGCCCTTCATCACCTCGATCTCGGTCGACGTGTTCAAGACGGTGCCGCCCGTGTTGAAGGAGGCTGCTTACGGCGTCGGCTGCACCACCTGGGAAGTCGTGCGCAGCGTGGTGATCCCCTACACCCGCGTCGGCATCATCGGCGGCGTCATGCTGGCGCTGGGCCGTGCGCTCGGCGAGACCATGGCGGTGACCTTCATCATCGGCAACTCGTTCCGCATCTCGTCCTCAATCTTCGCGCCGGGCACCACGATCTCGGCGGCGATCGCATCCGAATTCGCCGAGAGCGACGGCCTGCACCAGTCCGGCCTGATCCTGCTCGGCCTGCTGCTGTTCGTGCTGACGTTCTTCGTGCTGGCCGGCGCCCGGCTGATGCTGATGCGGCTAGAAAAGAAGGCGGGGAACTAACATGAACCCGATTTATTCGCGCCGCCGCCGCAAGGATATCCTGATCCGCGGGCTCTGCTTTGGTGCCGCCGCCTTCGGCGTCACCTGGCTCGCACTGATCCTGATTACGCTGTTCTATAACGGCCTGGCGGGGTTGAACCTCGATCTGTTCGTTGCGGACACGCCGCCTCCGGGCTCGACCGAAGGCGGCCTGCGCAACGCCATCGTCGGCTCGCTGATCATGACCGTGATCGGCGTCGGCATCGGCGCGCCGCTCGGCCTGTTTGCCGGCACCTATCTCGCCGAGTACGGCCGCAACGACAAGCTGACCTCGGTGATCCGCTTCATCAACGACATCCTGCTGTCGGCGCCCTCGATCATCATCGGCCTGTTCATCTACGGCGCCGTAGTGGTGCCGATGCGTGGCTTCTCGGCGATCGCAGGCTCGCTCGCGCTCGCCGTCATCGTGATCCCGGTGGTGTTGCGCACGACCGAGGACATGCTGCTGCTGGTGCCGAACGCGCTGCGCGAGGCGGCCTCTGCGCTCGGCCTGCCGCGCTCGCTGGTGATCAAGCGGATCGCGTATCGCGCTGCCCGCTCCGGTCTCATCACCGGCGTGCTGCTCGCGACCGCCCGCGTCGCCGGCGAAACCGCGCCGCTGCTCTTCACCGCGCTGTCGAACCAGTTCTTCAGCCTCGGCCTGAACAAGACCATGGCGAACCTGCCGGTCACCATCAACAATTTCGTCCAGAGCCCCTACGCCTATTGGAAGCAGCTCGCCTGGAGCGGCGCGCTGCTCATCACCCTGACCGTTCTTGCCCTGAATATTGGCGCGCGCATTCTCAGCGCCGAGAGGACCGCAAAATGACCGATCTTTCCGTATCGATGAGCGCGGCCGGCGGCCTGCCCCAGGCGCCGATGCTGCCCGAAGCGCCGGCCAAGGTGACGGTGCGCAACCTCAACTTCTATTATGGCGAGCACCACGCGCTGAAGAACATCAACCTGGCGCTCGGCACCAACCGGGTCACCGCCTTCATCGGCCCGTCGGGCTGCGGCAAGTCGACCCTGCTGCGCATCTTCAACCGAATGTACGACCTCTATCCGGGCCAGCGCGTCACCGGTCAGCTGATGCTCGACCAGACCAACATCCTCGACCCCAAGCTCGACCTCAATCTGCTGCGCGCCCGCGTCGGCATGGTGTTCCAGAAGCCGACGCCGTTCCCGATGACGATCTACGAGAACATCGCCTTCGGCATCCGTCTCTATGAGAAGATCTCGAAATCCGAGATGGATGACCGCGTCGAGAAAGCGCTGCGCGGCGGCGCGCTGTGGAACGAGGTCAAGGACAAGCTCAACGCCTCCGGCCTGTCGCTCTCCGGCGGCCAGCAGCAGCGCCTCTGCATCGCCCGCACGGTTGCGGTGCGGCCCGAGGTGATCCTGTTCGACGAGCCCTGCTCGGCGCTCGACCCGATCTCGACCGCCAAGGTCGAGGAGCTGATCCAGGAGCTGTCCGAGAACTACACGATCGCGATCGTGACCCACAACATGCAGCAGGCCGCCCGCGTCTCCGACAAGACCGCCTTCATGTATCTCGGCGAGCTGATAGAGTTCGACGACACCAGCAAGATATTCACATCGCCGACCGACCGGCGCACGCAGGATTACATCACCGGCCGGTTCGGCTGAGGAGACGGCACATGGGTTCTGAACATACCGCAAAGGCCTTCGACACCGACCTCCAGGAGCTCACGCGCCTGGTCGCCGAGATGGGCGGCATCGCCGAGCGCATGATCGTCGATTCCGTCGATGCGCTGATCCGCCGCGACGTCGCGCTCGGCCAGCGCGTCGTCGCCATCGACGCCGAGCTCGACACGCTGCAGAAGAAGATCGAGGAGCGCGCCGTGCTCACGATCGCGCGCCGCCAGCCGATGGCGGTGGATCTGCGCGAGATCGTCGGCGCCATGCGCGTCGCGACCGATCTCGAGCGCATCGGCGACCTCGCCAAGAACATGGGCAAGCGCGTCGCGGCGCTGGAGACGGATTTCCATCCGCTCAAGCTGTTCCGCGGCCTCGAGCACATGACCGACCTCGTGCAGCAGCAGGTCAAGTCAGTGCTGGACGCCTATGCCGCGCACGATCTGCCGGCGGCGATGGCGGTGTGGAAGGGCGACGAGGAAGTCGACGCCATCTGCACCTCGCTGTTCCGTGAGCTCCTCACCTACATGATGGAGGATCCGCGCAACATCTCGTTCTGCATCCATCTGATGTTCTGCGCCAAGAACATCGAGCGGATCGGCGACCACGCCACCAACATTGCCGAGACCGTGTTCTACATGATCGAAGGCCAAGCGATCACCGACAAGCGGCCGAAGGGCGACATGACGACCTTCGCCACCACGGTCCCGAACACCTGATTACGCAAGGAGCGACGACCCGATGGGCGCACGCATTATGGTGGTTGAGGACGAGGAAGCTCTGACCGAGCTTCTCCGCTACAACCTCGAAGGCGACGGCTATGACGTCGAGACGGTAATGCGCGGCGACGACGCCGACACCCGCCTCAAGGAGCACATCCCCGATCTGATCGTGCTTGACTGGATGCTGCCGGGGCTATCAGGCATCGAGCTGTGTCGGCGGTTGCGTGCGCGATCCGACACCAAGCAGCTGCCGATCATCATGCTCACCGCGCGTGGCGAGGAGAGCGAGCGGGTGCGGGGCCTGGCGACCGGCGCTGACGACTATATCGTCAAGCCGTTCTCGGTGCCCGAGCTCCTGGCGCGCGTGAAAGGCCTGCTCCGGCGTGCAAGTCCGGAGCGGCTCGCAACCGTGCTGGCGTTCGGCGACATCGAGCTCGACCGCGAAAAGCGCCGCGTGGCGCGCTCGGGCCGGCCGATCGATCTCGGCCCGACCGAGTATCGCCTGCTGGAGTTCTTCCTGGAGCATCCCGGCCGCGTGTTCTCGCGCGAGCAGTTGCTCGACAGCGTCTGGGGCCGCGACATCTACATCGATGAGCGCACCGTCGATGTGCATATCGGCCGCCTGCGCAAGCTGCTCAATCTCGGCCGCGAGCAGGACCCGATCCGCACCGTCCGCGGCGCCGGCTACGCGCTGGACGATCGGTTCGCGAAGGCCGAGCAGGCCTGAAACGGCCTGAGCAGACCTCAACAAAAAAGCGCGCCAAAGGCGCGCCGATCCTTCTCCCGATCGTTCCGGCCCGTGCGCAATTGCGCACCAGGCCGCGACGACGTCGTTTGGAGCTGAGCTTACCGCGCCGGCTTCGCCGGGGCCCGCCTGCGATCCGCTGCCGGCTGATACGCGACCCGCGAGTGCTGGGCGCAATAGGGCAGGCCGGAGAGCGCTTTGCCGCCGCAGAAGAAGAAATCCGGGCTCGAGGGATCGCCGACCGGCCAGTGGCAGGTCGCCTCGTTCAATTCGAGGAGCGACAGCCGCTGGCTCATCGGTACCACGTTGTCGTAGGTGACCGGTTCAGCCTCGACCTCGACCTCGAAAGCCTGCGCCAGCGCGGTATTGCCGCGTGCGATGGGCCTGCTCACCCGCATCATGTGCGGCGCTGGACGCGCCTTGCGCGGCCGCGGAGCTGCCGAAGACGGGCTCTTGGCGCGGCCCGACAAGCCGAGCCGGTGAACCTTGCCGATCACGGCGTTACGGGTGACATTCCCAAGCTCAGCGGCGATCTGGCTGGCCGAAAGTCCGGCCTCCCAGAGCTTTTTCAGCTGTTCGACGCGATCGTCGGACCAGGTCAAAACCGTCATTGCACCCTTTCCTTCGCCGCGCGCCTGCCATCCTGGGGGCCGCACAACGAATGCCTAAGCCTCGAAAAATCCGTGCCGCCAGAATCCCTTAAGGCTCGCCGGGCGCAATGATACGCCCGAACGTTTACGCCGGTACATGAGGACTTTTGGGATCAGAACCGCTGCACGAGATGTCGTATCTGACAAGCCAGACGCTACAATATGGCGTGACTCACGCGCAAGAGTCCGCCGACTCGCTTCCACATGTTCCGTGGCCAAAACCCGCAAATTCGGCACCGCAAGACTACGGAATCTGGGTTTCGCGGGGCTTTCCGGGCGGCATTGACACCAATGGTGCCAAGCATAAGATAGTGATGCGTGCCGCCCTTAAAAGGCGGCACGTTTCGTTTTCCGGACCAATGATGCGCTGCGCAACGCAGTTTCAGGCCGTCCGAAACATCCAAAGAGACCATCATGGCTAACAGCGCAGCGCCGCACTTGCTCCCCGTTTTCGCCAGAACCGACATCGGTTTTGAGCGCGGTGAAGGCGTCTGGTTGATCGCAACCAATGGCGATCGCTATCTCGATTTCACCTCGGGCGTGGCGGTGAATGCGCTCGGCCATGCCCATCCCGCGCTGGTCAAGGCGCTGCAGGAGCAGGCCACAAAACTCTGGCACATGTCGAACCTGTTCCAGAGCCCGGACGGCGAGAAGCTCGCCGCGCGTCTCTGCAACGAGAGTTTTGCGGACTTCGTGTTCTTCTGCAATTCCGGCGCCGAAGCGCTGGAGGGTGTGATCAAGCTGGTCCGCCATCATCACTTCTCCAAAGGACATCCGGAGCGCTACCGCATCATCACCTTCGAAGGCGCCTTCCACGGCCGCACGCTGGCGACGCTGGCTGCGACCGGCTCTGCAAAATATCTCGAAGGTTTCGGTCCGCCGATGGACGGTTTCGACCAGATCCCGCACGGCGACATCGAGGCCGTGAAGAAGGCGATCGGTCCGCAGACCGCCGGCATCCTGATCGAGCCGATCCAGGGCGAGGGCGGCGTTCGTTCGGCGACGCCTTCTTTCCTGAGGGCGTTGCGCCAGCTCTGCGACGAGAAGGGCCTGCTGCTCGCCTTCGACGAGGTGCAGACCGGCATGGGCCGCACCGGCGATCTCTTCGCCCACCGCCGCACCGGCGTCACGCCTGACGTGATGTCGCTGGCCAAGGCGCTCGGCGGCGGCTTCCCGATCGGCGCGGTGCTGGCGACCGCAGATGCTGCCACCGGCATGGGGCCCGGCTCGCACGGCTCGACCTTCGGCGGCAATCCGCTGGCGATCTCGGCCGCGAACGCCGTGCTCGACGTCATGCTCAAGCCCGGCTTCTTCGACCACGTGCAGAAGATGTCGCTGCTGCTCAAGCAGAAGCTCGCCTCCGTGATCGATCGTCACCCCGATGTCGTCAGCGAGGTCCGCGGCGAGGGGCTCCTGATCGGCATCAAGGCCGTGGTGCCCTCCGGCGATCTGGTCGCAGCGCTGCGCAACGAAAAACTGCTCACCGTCGGCGCCGGCGACAATGTCGTGCGCTTCCTGCCGCCCTTGATCGTCACCGAAGCCGAGATCGAGGACAGCGTCGGCCGGCTTGAACGCGCCTGCGCTGCGCTCTCAGGCAACGAGCGGGCGGCCAGCTGATGAGCAAGACGCCAAAGCACTTCCTCGATATCAACGAGCTGCCGCTGTCGGAGCTCAAGAGCATGCTCGCGGCCTCCTCCGCCATGAAGGCGAAGCAGAAGGCGCATCAGCCGGTCAAGCCGCTCGAAGGCAAGACGCTGGCGATGATCTTCGAGCGCCCGTCGACCCGCACGCGCGTGTCGTTCGACGTTGCCATGCGCCAGCTCGGCGGCGAGCCCATCATGCTCACCGGCGCCGAGATGCAGCTTGGCCGCGGCGAGACCATTGCCGACACCGCGCGAGTGCTGTCGCGCTATGTCGACGCCATCATGATCCGCATCCTCAATCACGAGGCCCTGCTCGAGCTCGCGGCGAACGCGACCGTGCCCGTGATCAACGGCCTGACGCGGCGCTCGCATCCGTGCCAGGTGATGGCCGATCTCCTGACTTACGAAGAGCATCGCGGCCCGATCGAAGGTCGCACCGTGGCCTGGACCGGCGACGACAACAACGTGCTGGCGTCCTGGGCCCATGCCGCCGAGCGCTTCAAGTTCAACCTCAATGTCGCAACCCCGCCGGAGCTCGCTCCGAAGAAGGTGATGCGCGACTTCATCAAGGCCACCGGTGCGCCGATCGTGCTCGGCACCGATCCCGAGGCTGCCGTGAAGGACGCCGATTGCGTCATCACCGACACCTGGGTGTCGATGGGCGACAAGGAAGGCGAGCACCGTCACAACGTGCTCAAGCCCTACCAGGTCAATTCCAAGCTGATGTCGCTGGCCAAGCCCGACGCGCTGTTCATGCACTGCCTGCCCGCCCATCGCGGCGAGGAGGTCACCGACGAGGTGATCGACGGCCCGCAATCGGTCGTGTTCGACGAGGCCGAAAACCGCCTGCATGCGCAGAAGGGCATTCTGGCCTGGTGTTTCGACGCGGTGAAGTAACACTGTGGCGGGGCGAGGTGGCTGTGCGAGCGGCCCCATCCTCCGCTGTCGTCCCGGACAAGCGTAAGCGCAGATCCGGGACCCTTAACCACAGGAACCCCTTTTGGCGATGACTCGGAGTTGTCGTCGACAGCAATAGCGTAATCCTGTGGTTATGGTCCCGGGTTCGCGCTGCGCGCGCCCCCGGACGACACCGAATTCGAGGTCCCCTCGCGCCCCTTCCATTTCCCACCTCCGACCCCAGATAAAGCGCCATGGTTTCCCAATCCCCTGACATGAAAACCGGGCCCGAGGGCCCGGTTCGCGCGCCATCCGCGGTTCCGATCGATGACGCCGTGCTGCCCTACGAGGTCGACGCGCTCGATGTGCGCGGGCGGCTGGTGCGGCTTGGCCCCGCGCTCGACGAGATCCTGACCAAGCACGATTATCCGGCACCGGTCGGCAAGCTGCTGGGCGAGGCCATCGTGCTGACGACGCTGCTCGGCTCGGCGCTGAAATTCGAGGGCCGCTTCATCCTCCAGGCCCAGACCGATGGGCCGGTGTCATTTCTGGTGGTGGACTATCAGGCACCGGATCGCCTGCGCGCCTATGCGCGCTTCGATGCCGCGCGCCTCGGTGACGCCAAGAATACTGGCTCGCACTCCGGCGCGCTGCTCGGCCGCGGCCATCTCGCCATGACCATCGACCAGGGGCCCGACATGAGCCGCTACCAGGGTCTGGTCGCGCTCGACGGCGGCAGCCTGGAAGACGCCGCTCACGAATATTTCCTGCGCTCCGAGCAGATCCCGACGCGCGTGCGCCTCGCGGTCGGCGAGGAGTGGCGCTCGAGCGACGGCGGCAAGCATCGCTGGCGCGCCGGCGGCATGCTGATGCAGTTTTTGCCGAAGGCGCCGGAGCGCGCGCGGCAGGCCGATCTCCATCCCGGCGACGCGCCCGAGGGCGCCGAGGTGCACGCCGTCGCCGAGGACGATGCCTGGGTCGAGGCGCGCTCGCTGATCGAAACCGTCGAGGACGTCGAGCTGATCGATCCCGATCTCTCCGGCGAGCGGCTGCTCTATCGCCTCTTCCACGAACGCGGCGTGCGCGTGTTCAATCCGCTTGTCTTGAAAGCGCAATGCTCCTGCTCGCGCGACGCGGTCGCCTCCATGTTGAAGAGCTTCTCGCCGGATGACCGCTCGGCGATGGTCAAGGACGACAAGGTCGTCGTGACCTGCGAGTTCTGCTCATCGGTGTACGAGTTCACGCCGGATGAGGCGGGCGTCGAAGACGCGTAAGCGCCTATCTTTCGTCATTGCGAGCTATCGTAGGGTGGGCAAAGCGAAGCGGGCCCACCATCTTGCGTGTCGTGACCGGAATGGTGGGCACGGCGCTTCGCGCCTTTGCCCACCCTACAGCACCGTCACACCCGCCTCCTAATTCAACACCCGCTTGTTGTCCGGGCTGTCGAGCGAGAACGTCGGCACGTCGATCTCAAAACGTTCGCCGCTTTCGCTGACCATCTGGTAGCGGCCGGTCATGAAGCCGGAGGCGGTCGTGAGGGGCACGCCGGAGGTGTATTCGAAGCGCTCGCCGGGGGCGAGCGTCGGCTGCTCGCCGACCACGCCTTCGCCCTTGGTCTCCTGCTGCCGGCCGGTGGCGTCGGTGACGATCCAATGCCGCGTCTTGAGCTGCACGGTCTCGTCGCCGGAATTGGTGATGACGATGGTGTAGGACCAGAAATAGCGCGAGCGGTCGGCCGACGACTGCTCCGGAACAAAGTTCGGCTCGACGGTCACTTCGATCTGGCGGGTCACGGCGCGGTACATGATTGCCATCATAGCGAAATCCTCGCCGGGAACCAAACGCCGCTGGCGGCTTTCGCGACATCGTCCCGCCAGAATTGACAGGGAAGTACACCCCCAAAGAATACACCCGTATGTGATCCGGCCGCTTTGCGGGGCGGCGACTGGACCGGTACACTCCTCAAACGTTGCGATTTGCGGAAGGGTTTTTGGGCCCCGATGACCATTGCCGATCAAGTGACGGGATCGACGATCGCGGGAACCGCGGGTGCCAAGCCCGTGGAGGCCAAACCCGTGGCAGCGAAGCCGCGTGCACCCGCGATCACGCTGCCCGCCATCGGTGAGCGCGAGCTCAGGCTCGACCTGTTCCGGGGCCTCGCGCTGTGGCTGATCTTCATCGACCATTTGCCGCCGAATTTGCTGACCTGGTTCACGATCCGCAATTACGGCTTCAGCGACGCCACCGAGATCTTCATCTTCATCTCCGGCTACACGGCCGCCTTCGTCTATGGCCGCGCCATGCTGGAGAGCAGCTTCGTCATCGCCACCGCGCGCATCCTGCGCCGGGTCTGGCAGATCTATGTCGCCCACGTCTTCCTGTTCACGATCTTCCTCGCCGAGATCTCCTATGTCGCAACCAGCTTCGAGAACCCGCTCTACACCGAAGAGATGGGGATCATGGATTTCCTCAAGCAGCCCGACGTCACCATCGTGCAGGCGCTGCTGTTGCGCTTCCGTCCCGTCAACATGGACGTGCTGCCGCTGTATATCGTCCTGATGCTGGCGCTGCCGCTGATCCTGTGGTCGATGAAGTGGCGGCCTGACGTGACGCTCGCGCTCTCGGCCCTGCTCTATGCGGCGACCTGGGAATTCGACCTCTACTTCTCCGCCTATCCGAACGGCTTCTGGGCGTTCAATCCGCTCGCCTGGCAATTGCTGTTCGTGTTCGGGGCATGGTGTGCACTCGGAGGTGCGCGACGCATGTCACGCATTCTGGCGTCGCCCGTGACGATGTGGATCTCGATCGCCTATATCGTGGCGGCGTTCTACGTGACGCTGACCTGGTACGTGCCGCAGCTCGGCCATCTCATGCCGAAGCGGATCGAGCAGTGGATGTATCCGATCGACAAGACTGACCTCGACGTGCTGCGCTTCACGCATTTCCTGGCGCTGGCCGCGCTCACCGTGCGGTTCCTGCCGCGGGACTGGCCGGGCCTGAAATCGCCCTGGTTGCGGCCGCTGATCCTGTGCGGCCAGCATTCGCTGGAGATATTCTGCCTCGGCGTGTTCCTGGCCTTCGCCGGCCATTTCATCCTGGCCGAGGTCTCCGGTGGACCGGGCATGCATGCGCTCATTAGTCTCTCCGGAATCCTGATCATGTGGGGCGTTGCCTGGGTGATTTCGTGGTACAAGCGCGTGGCTGACAAGAGCGGTGCGAAAACCAAAAACGCCGTCGGCAATGCCGATCTGGCGGGAGGGGGCTGATGAAGGCGAAGGTTCTCCTGAGCCTGGTCCTGATATGCGGGTGCCTCGCCGCGCCTCCGGCGCGCGCGGGCGATGCCGTGCCTGCCGCGCCCGCAGCCTGCGAATTGCCGCCTTATCTGCTTGCCACCGACAGCCAGCTCCACAAGGTCGCCGAGACCGTCAAGGCCGGCAAGCCGCTCGAGATCCTGGTGATCGGCAGCCGCTCCACCACCATTCCATCCTCGGAGGACAGCTCCTATCCGGCGCGGATGCAGGCCATTTTGAAGGACAAGCTGCCGCCTGCGGAGACCGTGCACGTATCCGTAGAAATACAGAGCAAGAAGACAGCGGAGGAGGCCGCCGGAACCTTCGTTAAGCTGATGGAAGCAAAAACACCTACTTTGGTCATCTGGCAGACCGGGACCGTGGATGCTATCCGCTCCATCGATCCCGACGATTTCCGCGGCGCCGTGACCGAAGGGGTCGCTGCGTTGCAAAATGCAGGGGCTGACGTCGTCTTGATGAATTTGCAGTACAGCCCGCGTACCGAAACCATGATCTCGGCGCCGCCGTATCTCGATAATATGCGGGTGGTGGCGCAGGAGCATGATGTCCCGCTGTTCGACCGTTTCGCGATGATGCGGCAGTGGAATGATCAGGGTCAGTTCGACCTGTTCAGCCCCTCCCGGGGCCCCGAGCTGGCGAAACAGGTCCATGACTGCATCGGCCGGGCGTTGGCACAGTTCGTGATCGACGCTGCCCATCTGGGGCCGGCCCAGCAGCAAAATTGAGGTCTAGCGTTAATGAGTTCTCTCCGCCCTTTTGGCCTGTCGACATGGCTGGCCGCGCCCGCAGCGGCGGCGCTGCTGATGCTGACGCCTGTGGTGCAGGCACCTGCTCACGCTCAGGCTGCCCAGGCGACGCCCGCGCCGCAGCAGACCGCTAATCCCGCACCGGCATCACCATCCCAGACCACGGTCGCCGCGACCAGTCAGCAGGCTACCGAGCAGCGCGGCCTCACCTCGCGCGCCATCGACAAGGTGAAGCAGGTCGCGAAATCCGCTGGCGATATTTTCAGCCGCGTGCCGTGTCTTGCGCCGAAGGGCGGCTCGAAGGCGATGGGCTCGCTGCCGCATGTCGCGGCCAAGCTCGTTGCCGGCAAGCCTGTCGTGATCGTCGCGTTCGGTTCGTCGTCGACGGCGGGCTACGGCGCGAGCTCGCCGGACTTCAACTATCCGAACCGTCTCACCGCGCAGCTGCGCCGGCAATATCCCACCGCCAACATCACCGTCGTCAATGCCGGTGTCGGCGGCGAGGATGCGCCCGAGATGATGAAGCGCCTCCAGAAGGAGGTGATCGACGTGCATCCGGATCTCGTGATCTGGCAGGTCGGCACCAACGCCGTGCTGCGCAACCTCGATCCCGGCGACACCGCCAAGATAGTCGAGGACGGCATCACCCGTATCCAGGCCGCCGGCGATGCCGACGTCGTGCTGGTCGACCCGCAATATTCACCGCGCGTCACCGAGCGTCCCGAAAGCGCAAGCAAGATGGTGAAGCTGCTCGGCAAGATCGCCGAGCTTCGTCACGTCGGCATCTTCCCGCGCTTCGAGGTGATGCGCGACTGGCACGAGAAGCAGGCGCTCCCGGTCGAGAGCTTTGTCATTGCCGACGGCCTGCACATGAACGATTGGGGCTATGCCTGCTTCGCCCAGCTGCTCGGCGACGACATCATCCGCTCCGTCGGCCAGATCAAGCTGGGCGTGAACGTGCCCGCGGACGTGCGGACGTACCGGCCGATGTAGAGGCGAATAGCCGGTAGGGTGGGCAAAGGCGCGCTTTTCGCGCGCCGTGCCCACCATCTATCGGCATCGAGGTCGTGAATGGTGGGCACGCTTTCGCTTTGCCCACCCTACGAGACCGAGCCCTTGGCGCGCCTCACGCCTTCTCCAGCGCCGCGGTCAGATCCTCGATCAGATCATCCGCATGCTCGAGCCCGGCCGAGAAGCGGATAAACCCTTCGCTGATGCCGAGCGCGGCGCGATCTTCCAGCTTCAGTCGCTGATGCGTCGTGGTGGCCGGATGCGTGACGAGGCTCTTGGCGTCGCCGAGATTGTTGGAAATCTTCGCAAGCTTGAGCTCGTTGAGCACGCGGAACGCACCCTGCTTGCCGCCCTTGACCTCGAAGCCGACCAGCGTCGAGCCGCCGCGCATCTGCTTCCTCACCAGCGCCGCCTGCGGATGATCGGCGCGGCCGGGATAGACCAGCCGCGAAATTTTCGGATGGCTCGCCAGCACGTCGGCGATGCGCGCCGCGGTCTCCGTCTGCGCGCGCACGCGCACGCCGAGCGTCTCCAGGCCCTTGAGCAGGACCCAGGCGTTGAACGGCGAGATCGACGGTCCGGTCTGGCGCATGAAGTTGTGGATGTGCTCGGCGATGAAGGCTTCCGAGGACAGGATGATGCCGCCGAGGCAACGGCCCTGGCCGTCGATGTGCTTGGTCGCGGAGTAGACCACGACGTCGGCGCCGAGCGCGAGCGGGCTCTGCCAGATCGGCGTTGCGAACACGTTGTCGACGACGAGCCGCGCGCCGCCGCTATGCGCGATCTCGGCAATCGCGGGAATGTCGAGCACGTCGAGCGTCGGATTGGTCGGGCTCTCCAGGAAGAACGTCTTGGTGTTCGGCTTGAGCGCACGCTGCCACTGGTCGAGATCGGCTCCGTCGACCAGCGTGGTCTCGATGCCGTAGCGCGGCAAGAGATCCTGAATGACGTACAAGCACGACCCGAACAGCGCGCGCGATGCCACAACGTGATCGCCGGCCTTCAGCGGCGCCAGGATCGCGGTCGTCACCGCGGCCATGCCTGTTGCCGCCGAGCGCGCAGCCTCGGCGCCTTCGAGCTCGATCATGCGGCGCTCGAACATCGCGATCGTCGGGTTCGAATAGCGCGAATAGATGAAGCCGGGGTCCTCGCCCTTGAACCGCGCCTCGCACTCCTCGGCGCTGTTGTAGACGTAGCCCTGGGTCAGGAACAGCGACTCCGACGTCTCGCCATATTGCGAGCGCAGGGTGCCGGAATGAACCAGGCGGGTTTCGGGACGGTATTGCGTGGTGGACGCCGGGGACTTCGACATAGGATCTCCTCTGCGTGACCATCGAAAATGGTCACAAAAAAACCGGCCTGGATATCTCCACGGGCCGGGATCACAGAGGTCCCCGGCCTGTTTAGCGACTTATTTAACGTGGCTGCAAGCCGGCCGGCTCAAATCACCACGGGATAAGTCATGCTCATATTCCGCAATGCCCTTTCCGTCAAGACAGCCATCGGCTAGCCGTAAAAAACTGTATCTTCGGCATGTCCGGATGCATCCGACCCCTGACGAGGACCCCCGATTGACGTTCACGGTTGCCGCCGACGCCAATGGTATCCTGCCCGACCGCATGATCGCGGCGATGGCGGAGGCGGGCCTCATCCTGCCTGCCTACGACTTCGTCGAAAGCCAGATCCAGCCGGCGAGCCTCGACCTGCGCCTCGGCGACGTCGCCTATCGCGTGCGCGCGAGCTTCCTGCCCGGCCCCGGCGCCACCGTTGCCGAGCGCATCGACCAGTTGAAGCTGCACGAGTTCAGCCTCGCCGACGGCGCGGTGCTGGAGACCAACTGCGTCTACATTGTGCCGCTGCTCGAAAGCCTTGCGTTGCCGCCGGAGATCGTCGCTGCCGCAAACCCCAAGAGCTCGACCGGCCGGCTCGACGTCTTCACCCGCGTGATCGCCGACGGCACCCGCCGCTTCGACATGATCGGCGCCGGCTATCACGGTCCGCTCTATGCCGAGATCAGCCCGAAGACGTTTCCGGTGCTGGTCAGCGAGGGCTCGCGGCTGTCACAGGTGCGCTTCCGCACCGGTGACGCCATCCTCGACGCCGACGAGCTCGATGCGTTACATGCGTCCGAGCGCCTCGTCGATGTCGACGATGCGGATCTTGCCGGCGGCGTCGCCGTCTCGGTCGATCTCTCGGGCGCGAAGGGCACGGGCTTCGTCGGCTACCGCGCCAAGCGCCACACTGGTGTGGTCGATGTCGATCGTCGCTCCGGCTATGCGGTGGAAGATTTCTGGGAGCCGATCTCGGCGCGTCCCGATGGCAGCCTGATCCTTGATCCCGGCGAGTTCTATATCCTCGCGTCGAAGGAGGCGGTGCAGGTACCGCCCGATTACGCCGCGGAGATGGTGCCGTTCGATCCGCTGGTCGGCGAATTCCGCGTGCATTATGCCGGATTCTTCGATCCCGGATTCGGCTATGCCGGCGCCGGCGGCCAAGGCGCGCGCGCCGTGCTGGAAGTGCGCTCGCGCGAAGTGCCGTTCATCCTCGAGCACGGCCAGATCGTCGGCCGCCTCGTCTACGAGAAGATGCTGTCACGCCCCGACGCCATGTACGGCCAGCGCATCGGCTCCAACTACCAGGCGCAGGGCCTGAAGCTGAGCAAGCACTTTCGGGTGTAGCTGCATCCGCGTCCTCCGCCGTCATTCCCCGCGAAGGCGGGGAATCCAGTACACTGCGGCCCATCGATTCAATCACAGCCGTCCCTGGAATACTGGATCGCCCGGTCTCCGCCGGGCGATGACAGCGAGTGCGTGTCCGGTTGCGCCGTCCCATCCGCGATGACACACTCCCGCAAAACAACAAGCTGGGAGCGAACATGACCGCCGCACCAGATTCCGCGCAAGAAGCTCAATGGAAACGCTGGCGCGCGGTCGCCGACCTCTACCACGCTTATTTCACCGGCCTGATCCTCACCGTCGTCACCCGACGCGGTACGGCGGACGCGGCCGAATTCGTCTTCCGCGTGTTCCGCCGCCAGCAGCAGGAGCGCTTTCTGCCCGGCTTGCAAAAGCTAGGGCTCAGCCATTTGCCGCCGGCGGTGGCGGCTGCGCAATATCACTATCTCTCCAACTGGATCGGCGGCGTCCACGTCGAATACATGTATGAGAGCGACACCAAAGCCTGGATCCGCTATCCGCCGCCGCGCTGGATCTGGAAGGGCGCTGCGATCTGCGGCGTGCCGGGCGAAGTCTCGCGCGCGATGCTGCGCGGCTGGCACGCCAACAACGGTGCGGCGCTTGGCGATCTCCGCCTGGGCTTCGTCTGCACCAAGCAGAGCGTTGATGGGCAGGATGGGCTCGAAGGCTACTATCATCAATACGACCATCCGCTCGAGCTCGACCAGCGCCTGGTGTTCGCTCGGCATCTCGAAGCACCGCTGTTCGACGCGAAGACCGCCCCGGCTTTGCCTGTCGCGAGCTGGCCGAGGCCGCGGCTTGAAAAGGCCTATCGCAACTACGCGATGGAATATGTCCGCACCGCCGCGCCCGTGATGGTGCAGCTATTCGGGCCGGAAGATGCCGGCTATCTCCTGCACCTCACCGGCAAGCTGATCGGCATGCAGTATTTCGACGAGGTCGCAGCCGCGCTGTCGGCGACACGCGGTGGCGCGAGCGAGTTCGCATCGTTTCTCAAGGGGCTGTTCGCGGCGCAGGACGACGCAGCGGAGATCACGACGTCCGAAGGCAGCATCGAGATCAGCCAGCAAAGCTGGACGCTGATGGATGACGTCACCGATTATCATCGTGCCTGCGCGAAGGTGCTGGAAGGGCTGTTCGAAGGGCTCGCTGCGGGATGCGGCCGGCACATCCGGGTGCATTTGCGTCCGACAGCAGGCGGCCGGCCGCCGCTGGTCTGGACGGTCGGGTAATTCCACCACTTGAAATGCGCTGCCGCAGGGCACGCCTGCACCTGACGCAGGAGGAATCGGGGCCTGTCGTGCTAACACGTACCTATCGCGCCTTCCGCGCGAGGAAATAGATTAGCACACCTATGCATTGCTGCGCCGCAAACGGCGCTTTTGCCCGGGAGAGGGAATGACGGACATCGCCGAAATCCCGGTCGATGAGCAGGAACGTCCGCTGTCGCCGCCTCCGCGCCCGATGCGGAGCGCGCTGACCGATGGGCCGATCCTGCGCACGCTGCTCAGTCTCGCCTGGCCGAACGTCGTCGCGCTGTCCGCCGGCACCTGCGTGGTGATCGCCGAGACCTCCTATATCGGGCGTCTCGGCGTGGAAGCGCTGGCGGCGATGGCGCTGGTGTTTCCGACAGTGATCCTGACCATGACGATGTCCGGCGGCGCCATGGGCGGCGCGGTCGCTTCGGCCATCGCACGTGCGCTCGGCGCCGGCGATCGCGAGCGTGCCGGGACGCTGGCCGCGCATGCGCTCCTGATCGGCATCACCTTCGGCGTCGTCTTCATGCTGGGCATGCTGATCTTCGGACCCCAGGTGCTCACGATGCTCGGCGGCCGTGGTGAAGTGCTGACGCATGCGATCGCCTATACGCAGGTGTTTTTCGGAGGTGCCGTGTTGCCCTGGCTTCTCAACACCATGGCGGGCGTGCTGCGCGGCACCGGCAACATGAAGCTGCCATCGCTGTTGATGCTGAATTCCGCGGTCATGCAGGTCGTGCTTGGCGGCACGCTGGGCCTCGGACTCGGGCCCGTGCCGCAGTTCGGCATGCGCGGTGTCGCGGCGGGCTCGCTGATCGCCTATTCGATGAATATCTGCGTGATGGGCTGGTTCCTGTTCTCCGGCCGCGCACGAATCGTGCCGAAACTGCGCGGGCTTCGCATTCAGTGGGCGATGTTCTTCGACATCCTGAAGGTCGGCGCGATCGCCTGCTTCTCGCCGCTGCAATCGGTGCTGACGATCTCGATCTTCACCCACATGCTGGCCAAATTCGGCACTGCGATCCTCGCCGGCTATGGCATCGGCGCGCGGCTCGAATTCCTGCTGACCTCGATCGCATTCTCGTTCGGCATCGCGTCGGTGCCGATGATCGGCATGGCGGTGGGTGCCGGTCGCATCGCCCGCGCCCGGCGCATCGCCTGGATCGCGGGCGCGAGTGCTTTCGTCGCTGTCGGCGCGCCGGCCTGCCTCGTTGCGCTGTTCCCCGACCTCTGGGTCAACATTTTTACGGACAGCGCCACCGTGCGCGCGACCAGCCATCAATATCTCTCGACGGTGGCGCCGTTCTACGCCTTCATCGGCCTCGCCTCGACGATGTACTTCTCGTCGCAAGGCGCGGCCAAGGTGATCGGCCCGGTGCTGGCGCAGACGGCGCGACTGACCTACATCGCGACCTGCGGCTGGTGGTTGTCGACGCATGACGCCACTGCGCAAAACTTCTTCTGGCTGGCCGCAAGCTCGATGGTCGTGCTCGGCCTGCTGTCATGCTCCAGCGTGGTGCTGACCCGCTGGGGGCCGCGCGCGACGAAGCCGGCCGTGCGTCCGGCGCTGTCGGTTGTAGACTAGCGATGCTTGTGGCGGCGATGACCGCCGCCGCCGAGATTGGCGAGCCGCATCAATTGCGGGATCATCGCCATCATGTCGCCGCCGCCGCCCAGCATGCCCGTGATATCGCCGTCGCCCATCGGTGCGTAGCCACCGTAATTGGGCGCGCCGAACCCGCCGCCCATACCGCCGCCACCCATCACGCCACCGAGCCCGCCGCCGCCATTCTCCATCATGCGGCTCATCATCGGGCCCATGGTCTGCATCAGCGTGGCGAAGCGGCGCTTGCCCATCTTCGCCTTCATCATCTCCAGCATCGGCGCCATCTGGGTCATCATGTCCTCGCCGCCGGTACCCCCACCGCCGAGGAACTGCGCCTTCGCCGGCGTGCTCGCGACCGAAAACAGCAGCAGCACTGCGGCTGCCTGGCAGATCACCTTGTCCGCACCTCTCATGGCATGCTCCTCGCGTGCGTGGCGTCGCCGGGAGAGCGAGGCCAACCGGACGCACGCGGCCATGGTTACGGCTGACGAGAGCGGGGCTCTGTGAGAAAGATCACGTAGCCGGAGGCGGGAAGGCCTTTCGCATGGCGATCACGGCCTCCCTGGTCTGCCCCTGAACGTAAGGCGCGAGCTCGTTCGGCAGCATGTCGATAATCCAGACCAGGCGGCATTTCGCCTCGCCGTCGGCGATCACCTGCACCGAGGCGCTGTAATGCGTCAGCCGTTCGCTGTTGATTGCGTAGACCAGCCGTTGTCGCGCGTCGTCGCAATCGACCAGCACCTCGCGTGCGACCGAGCCATTGGCGAAGGTGACGAAGCGTGCATCGCCGTCGAGCTGGCAAGCGGTGACAAAGCCCGGCACCAGCCGCCGATGCAGCGCGCCGAAATCGCGTACCGCGTCCCAGACACTGCAGGCCGGGGCGGAGAGGGGGACGTCGTTGTGGATGGAGGCCATGGAGGTGTCCTTGATTGAGAAGGTAGGGTGGGCAAAGGCGCAACGCGCCGTGCCCACCATTTATCGGCATCGTCGCGCGACATTTGGTGGGCACGCTTCGCTTTGCCCACCCTACGAAATCTCGTGCGCAGTGAGCGTTCACACGCAAACCGCCTCGACATTGTTGCCATCAGGGTCGATCAAAAACGCCGCGTAATAGGTCGGGCTGTAATCCTTGCGCGGCCCGGCGCCGCCGTTGTCGCGGCCGCCGCTCTTCAGGCCTTCGCTGTGAAACGCCTTTACCGCATCGTGATCCCCGGCGCGAAACGCGATATGCGCGCCGTCTGCCTTGCGGCCCTTGTTCAGGTGCAGCCAGAGCGCGGGCTCGCCCTTCGGCCCGAACCCGGCATAGCCGTCGCCGCTCGAGCACAGGACATAACCGAGCGGCGTCAGCACCGCCGTGTAGAAGCGCGTGGCGGCGTCGAGGTCGGCAACCCGCAGTCCGATATGGTCGTACATGGTCATCTCCATTGCAAAGCGCGCCGCGTGGTGGCGCGCGCCGGAGACGACCCTAGTCAGTTGAGGGCAAGCCGCTCTTGGAGAATCTTGCGCTCGCCCTTCGCAGCCTGCCGGAACTTGGTCGGCGACACGCCCGCGGCGCGATGAAACGTGCGGACGAAGTTGGAGAGGTCGCCGAAGCCGACGTCATAGGCGATGTCGGTGACCGCGATGTCGTCGTCAGCGAGCAGGCGCGCCGCGTGCCGCAGACGCGAGCGCACCAGATATTGATGCGGGGTGACGCCGAGCACGTTGGAGAACAGCCGCAGGAAATGGAACGGGCTCAGATCGGCGAGACGCGCGGCCTGTTCGAGGTCGATCTCGGCATGCGAGTTGTCGTCGATCCACAATGCCGCCTCGACCGCGCGGCGGCGGTCGCGTGTGGTCGGCGTAGCCGGCTTGCGCGGCTTGCCCGAGACCATATCGACAAAGCGGCCGGCGAGGATCTGGCCGATCTCGTCGAGGCCGAGGTCGCTGTTGCCATCTGCCGCCGTCTGGGCGAGCTCGCCCAGCACCATCAGCTCGGGCAGCGGCGGCGTCGCGCCGACCTGCCACGTCTCGCGTCGCCCGCCGAGCGCCTCGACCAGCTCCTCGCTGAAGAAGAACGACAGGCAGACGTCGCCGCAGACGTGCTCATGCGTGCAGGTGTATTCGTCGCCGGGCGCGCCGACCAGCAGCGATCCCGCCACCAGCTCGAAGAAGCCGGCGCGGCAATGGCAGCCGAAGCTCCCGGAGCGGACATAGGCGATGGAATGACCGGTGCGGCACTCGGCAAACGGCTTGTCGCCCGGTCCCGCGTCGCAGCGAAACTCGGAGACCGTCATCGCTTGTGACGTCAGCAGCGTGGTCGCATCCATCGCACCTATCTAGGTGGGTGAGCGCGGCGGGGCAACGGGCAGCAGCACCTCGAACAGCGTCTTGCTGGCGATCGGATGAGCGCCCTCAAGCGCCAGCAGCCGCCGCTTGGAGATCACCCCGCCGTAAGGCGAGATCCGGTCGGCATAGCCGCCGGCCTCGATCACCCGGTGGCAAGGCACGATGATCATGTAGGGATTCCGGGAGATCGCCTGCGCCACCGAATGCGCGGCGCCCGAAGCGCCCAGTGCCTTGGCGATCTCGTGATAGGTGCGCGTCTCCCCGCGCGGGATGGTGCAGGCATATTCGTAGACCCGCCGGTCGAAGGCGGGCACGCCGCCGGCGTCCAGGCTGACGTCGGAAAAGTCGGGATCGCTGCCCTGCAGCAAGGTCAGGATGCCCTCGATCGCAAGCTCGGTGTTGAGCGGGACCGCCTGCTCGCGCGCCTCGGGATGGACCTGAAAAATCCGGCGGCGGGTGTCGATCTCCCGCACCTCCGGCAATTGCACGGCCACGACGCCGGAATTGCTCCAGACGATGCCGCAACGGCCTATGGCCGTGCCGAATATCGCGTAAGCACGCCCCACCATGCGCACGCCCCACACGCTGTACGTTCCTCAACCCGGCAGCGATCATAACACCGCCACAATCCGGCGCACCTGGAATCTTACCAGGACGTTAACAACCGTCCGGCCTGACGCGCCAAAGCGCTTGGCGCCGGACACCGTCTCGGCTAATCAGGACGGACGCGGGACACGCGCATCCGCGGGCGTAGTTCAATGGTAGAACGGCAGCTTCCCAAGCATAAAATCGCCGTTTACCTCAAACCGCCAAACTCCGCGAGAATCGTCAAAATCCCTTATTTTTAAGGCGTTTCGTGCTACCCATCACGCTGTCGCACAGCGCGGGAGCCGGTCCAAAAGCCGGAAACTGTCCACATGATGGCCACACGAAAATTGGCGGTTCGCAAGGTTCGCAAAGCTCCCGAGAGAGCGCCGCGGAAGCTCACAGATGACCACATTGAAGCGCTCCGGGAATTCGCTGACAGCGACGTGGCCGATCGCAGGAACGTCGGTAGCGAGGCGGAGAGGTCAGAAGGCGTCGAGTACCCGGACAGCATCGTAAAGGGCCTGTTCGTTTTCGTCGGCGCCAATCGGACTGTCTGGCGCTTCAGGCGCCGCCGTCGCGAGAAAGGCGTTCGGACCACCATCTTCCGGACACTCGGTGAATGGCCGATGATGAACACGGAGGATGCGCGCAAAGCCGCAGAGATCGCGGTCGGCAATGTGCATACCGGCGACGCGGCTCCGAACAAGCGTAGCTCAATTCGGTTCGAGATCGCGTTTGCGGCGTATCTCGAATATCTCAAGAACAAGGCGGAGAAGCGCGGAAAGCCGCCGCGTTGGTACTACAACGTCAATAAGCTTGGCGACGGGATCATTCTGCCGAAGTTCGCGAAGTGGACGCTTGCGGAAATGGCTATGAGCCCCGGCGCCGTTTCCTCGTGGCATGCGGAGGTGACGAAGAAGAACGGGCCGGTGTCAGCAAACCATTGCGCCCGCGTGATCCGTGCGACTTACAAACGGGCTGCCCGGCTCGACGTATCGCTCCCGCAGCGCCTACCTACGTCCGCCGTGGAATTCAACGAAGAAAGCGCAAAACAAAATGCGCTGCCGTTCAAGAGCTTCCCCGCATGGTTGAAGGCGTGGCAGAAGATCGACAACGCGATCCGCCAAGCCTACCACTTGATCGGGCTGCTAGTCGGGCCGCGGCCCGGCGAACTGGCCCGGCTGCGATGGGAAGCTTATGCCGACAATGAGCGCACGCTTGTAATCGCAAAAGCAAAGGCGGGCAAAGATATCGTGATCCCGGTTAGCGAGGAGATCGTCGCCGCTCTGAAAATGGCTCGTGAGGCAGCGGAAGAGTTGGGTTACTCGGTTGCGCCGGATGCGCTCATGTTTCCGGGTTGCGCGCAGGCAGGGCACCGAGATGATTTGCCAGCACGGGGCAACATGCTGCGGCACACCTATTCTACCGTTGCGGCCGATCTCGGCATCGACGAGTTGATCCGCCACTTCTTAATGGGGCACGCCCCCGAAGGCATTTCGCAGAAATACATTGCCACGCTGATCCTCGCCAACGGCCCGAAGATGCGTGAGGAGCAGAACCGCATGAGCAAGCGCCTGATAGAGCTGCTTGGCCTCAATGGCCGCACGCTTAAAGCGGAGATGGAGGCGGCCCTTGCACAATCGGCCGAGGCGACCAAGAACCGTACGGAGGATGCAGCAAAGGCGCTTGCCCGCGCTCAGCGTGCTTCGATCAGGAGCCGCCGCGAGCGGGCCCGAAAGCGCTAGACGGAAAGGCGTATCATTCACATAAAATCAGACCCGCCATCACGAGGCATCGGCCAGCCGCGCTTGTCGACCTTCAGCGAGTGGAAAGGGCCAAGGCCCAACTCGACGAGGTCACGGTCGACCATGAAGTAATCCGCCAGCAGCTCGTCGCTCAACCGAATGCCTGTGTAAACGGGCTCCTGACCGTCATCGGTGTTGCGTCGTCGATCATCGAGGTTGAAGAGATCGTAGAGGTCTTGGCTGAACTTTGGCTTCGTCTTCGTGATGTTGAATCCGCTTCGACGGCAGAACGTTTTGAATGCATCGTACAGGACGTCCTTATCTGTCTCCGCCCCCGCTTCCACCTTGCAGCATTCGGCGACGAACCCGTGCACAGGGTTGGATTGCAGCAAAAGATTGCGCTTCGAAACCTTACTGTCTTCCGGCTCGGTGAAGCGCCCGCGGCGTTTGAGTGTGTCTAGCCCGTCAAGCGCCCAGTTCAGAATTCCGGAAAGCTCAGCGTGAAGCTTGCTGTCCAGATCGAAGTCCTCGCGGCCTTCGAATGAGACATCAAAGGGAACGATCAGCAGCCTCGCGGCCAACGCATCGGTGTTCGTTCCGAAGTTGGGCATGCGGTTGCTGATCAGGAGAAAGCGCGCCCCCAGCCTCCCGATCCAGTCGGTATGGAATTTTCTCGGAATCGTCTGGGTATCTTCGCCGGAGATGCCGTTGATCACGCTACCGGCTTCGCTCAATGCATTAGCATTGTCGCAATTCATATCGCTGATCGCAGCAAGCGGCTTCCCGATCAAGCTGTGCATCCCGAATTGACTGGGCAGATTGCGAATGGTCGGGGTCGCGACATTCTTCCTACCAATCAGCTCCTCCAACGTCCGAAGGATCGTGCCCTTACCGGCACGGCGCTTGCCTCGGAAGAAAAAGACCTTCTGCAATGATGTGTCGCCGCTGACGAGGTAACCGGTCATCTCCTGCAACAGGTCCATCAGCGGCTGACGCTCGGCAGTTACTTCGGCGAGAAAGCGAAGGAAGCGATCTGGCCGCGAAGCATTCGGGTTGAACTCGATGTCGAGGCTTGTTCGCGTGAAAAACTGCGGAGTAGCCGGGTACAGCTCGCGCGTTGCGATATCAACAAGCCCGTTTTTGCACGAGATCAGATTGCGCGGATCGAGGCCGGCATATTGCTGATCCTTACCGTCAAGCCAGCAGGGCGGCTCCATCGTCTCGGGAGGGACATGGAAATTATCCTTGAGTGCTTTATAGACCTCGTCGACATCGTTCCGCTTCGGGCGAAAGATCGCGACCTCTTCTACGGTATCGCCGCTGATTTCCTTGATGCGTTTGACCGAGCAGGCTTCGAGGAAGCTGCGGACCTCGGACTGGATCGTGTCGTCGACGACGGACGTATAGGCCGCGGCATTCCAAATCAACCATTCGTCTTGGTGGTTGATCAACGTGGGTCGGCGCATGTCTCGAAACAGCTTGGCCGTGCTGCCGGGATCGTGCGGCTGGATCATGATGGCCTGCGTCATGCGGCAGCTCCGGCAGATTCGAGTTTTCTGTATTCGCGCCAAAGCTGGCGGGCGAGCGAGATGGTTTCGTCAGACGCGTGGCGGCGGCTCAGAAACCGATACAGCTCCGACCACTCTCTAGCGGGCGGAAAGACCCCAGCGTTGATCAGGGTCTTCATCTCGGCGAGGAAGGCGCCACGCGGCGAGTTCGTGACATTGCGTGTTTGCATGAAGGCTGTGAACATCATCGCACATCCCTCACGATCGGAATCCGAACGCCGTCGACGGTCTTGTATCGGCCGGTGCGGACGCAGCCATCTGACACGACGCGCCGCTTGCCGCGGTGGCCCCTACCTTCCCGAAGCCATGATCGCTTTTCAGCGAGAGCCTGATAGATCATTCCAGCGCGCTCTTCGGCCGCAGCCGCTTCGCAGCGCTCGCGAGCCGAGCAAACGCCGAGATCATGGAGGTCTTCGATCGCCGCGAGGTGGCTCTTTGTTTTGGCGGCGAGGCGATGCGCGGCAGCATAACGCCCCTGGCTATACGGGCCGTCCTCGATGCGCCTAAAGTCTTTGAAGCTTCGGTCTCGGAGCGCCCCGAAATACTCGTTGCTCGCGCGATGATGCATCAGGCTCGTGACGGACTTTGTATCGCCGGCATTGATCCTGCTTTCGAGATCATCAAGCTCGGCTCGAAGCCTAGCGATAGATATTGAACTAGCCATAGCAGTCCCCTTCGCTGTTGTGCCGTGGGGGACCAGCTGGGTTGACACATACGCATGCGAGCGCGCACCGCGAAGATTTTTCGAACTTCGCAGTGATCGTCGTTGACGCTGATTCTGAGATTTTGTAGTTGGAAGACATGGATGCGGTCACTTCGCGTTCATCGCGCACGGGACCCGGCAAGGTCGTCGTGCACTCATTCAAAGGTCGTCGGGAAGTCGAGAGCCCGGCGGCCTTTTTGATTCTGGGTTTTCATTTGGAAGCTGATCTGTCCCTAGCTGCGGAGGATGCAGCACGCGCGGACCCATGTCCGGCTTCGGCGATCAAGCATTTGAACAATAGCACAGTGGGCTCTAAAGTTCGTTCGATTTATCTTCGAGGCTCGAAGGAACCTTTTTAAACTTCGCAGCGTAAGTTGGATCCACCAGAAGGCCCCCCAGAGCTATTTTGAGAGTCGCTGGGAGGCGATCCGCGCCCCGGCACCAGATAGCTCCGGAGCACCGCAAACGACTCCAGCGAGTCGGCGCGCGCATCTCCAGTGCGCTTCCGGTGGAACGATGCCGGCGGACTGCGCGGATTTGACGGTCAAATAGCCCGCACGGTACGCATCGAGGGCCAGATCGGCGGAAATTCCGGCATACCAATTGAGAAATTCGGTCACGAACAGCCGGGCCGCGGCAACGCGTTCCTCCGGGAGGCCCGCGCGGTCCCTGCGTAGAACTCGGTCCGTACGTAGGATCGCACACACCAACTCGTGCTCTCGCGCTGTCCATGGCATGTCAAAGGCACCGATCATTTACGACCCTCGACCCTGTCGACCCGTTGTGTGAGGCATCCGGGCGCGTGGCTGCACAGCATCAGCACCGGGCGCCTGAGGCACCTCGCCTATATGGGCTGCTTCGATCTCGTCGCGGTGCGCTTCGTAGACGGCGCCGACGCGCTCGCCGCACCATGTCAAGGCGGCGTCGATGTTCACAGGCACGAGCGAATCCATCGCACGCCGGAACTCCATTTCGTTCTCGAAAATGGTTTCGCCCGTATCGAGGTTGACACTCTCAAAAATGGCCTGAGGAATATGAGCGGACTTCAAATAGGCCGCCTCTTCCGCATGCAGCGCACGGCCCCATGGCGCCTTCTCCGGAACCACGAGCACACACACCGAAGCAGAGGCTGCGGACGTGGCATTGCTGAGCGGACCGTCGTCCGCCCCGCCTCCCGCCAAATCTGCAAAGATGTCATCGCCCATCGCTAGACCACCTTGATGGCGCCTGGGGGCGGCCCCGATCCAGCGCCTGTTCGTCGGGGGTCGAGGTCGTCAGCTTCAGGGCGGAAGACCGGCTGCGTCATGACGGGTGCCGCACGATCGGCGCCCGGCCGCCGTGCGAGCCGATCGAGCAGATCACGGGTGAGGTCGGTGAGCGGTTTCACCGGTACTGCCGGCCCGGTGACTGGCGGAGCCGCAACTGGCTCGGCGACCGGCGGCGCTTTGACGCTTTCGGCGACTGCCAACGACTCGGCGGATTCTGTGACCGGCTCTTCGCCAAGAATATCGCTGAGGTCATCAGGCTCGACATCAACGATTGGCGCCTCGATCGCAGCAACGGGCGTGACCTCGTGTACGGGCACCGCCAATGGTTTCGGCTGTGCATACTGATGCTTCACAACCTGAACCCCGGTCGACCGCTGATTAATCTCCACGGTGCTCTTAGCTCCCCACTGCCTGGGAAACTCCGCGGCCAAAAAGGCGAGCACACCTTGGACACTGGGCTCGTGATGGATGACCTCAGGGATGAACTCCCCGGCGGTATCGCGAAGATATCGTGTCGTGATTCCGAGGTCCTCCAAATCCCGATCGGATAAATGGTCGAGAGCGGGGTCTCTGCGAAATACGGTCTTGCCTTGGAATCGCGCCACCTCGTCGGTCCCTCGGAGAAGCCGGAGCCGGAAATTCTCCAGTATCTCAAATGACACTTGTCGCTGAGCCATCTTCACAGCTTCGTGGAAGAGCATCGGCTCCTCGCCGATCGAAACCATGAATTCTTCACCACCGTCCAAAGCGGATTGCTTGCACCAATTGAAGAAGGCGCCGTTGCTCACGCCACAGACGCCGCAAGCGTTCTTAATCGAGCCGAACTCGGCGATTGCGTCTACAAGTGTTTGAAGCAACTCAGGCTCGCGCTTCATGCGCGGATGCTCCGCACCCGCCGCGTGTTACCCGTGACATCGCGACCGCCGCCGCGGCGCGGAGCGCCGGACAACACTGCATCCAATTTGGAGGCAAACTTCGGTTCAACCGGTTGAACCACGTTACCGGCCGCTTCGTGCACAGCCGTTCGGCGAAGATGTTCGCGAATTCCATCCTCAACAGAAGGCAGCGGCGAGACGCGCTGCAATTCGGCTAGTGCCGCCGCGAATGCAGCATTCTTTTCCTTCATCGCTGCTTTCGCGGCGGCGAGCTGCTGGATGGCCGCCGCCGTGGCGAGGCGGGCCTCCGCGAGTTCAACCGTGGAATTGCGCGTGGACTTTGCGGCGGAAGCTTGCCCGCGCATGCGACCGATGGCCCGCACCTCTTCACGCGTCACAGCGCGGCCGGCGATGGCCTTGACGGCCGCGAGCGAAGGTTCTCCGCTGTCCGTCCAGTGCGACGGTTTTTTGTCATTGAGCTTCGAGAGATCGGGCATGATGGACTCCTTAGAACACGAGGCGGTCGGATGCGAAGTCTCCAACGACTCACCCGGCCGCCCCAAGTTTGTGCCGGTTTGCGGCGATGACGGCTTTCAACGCGTCAATGTGGGACGGCTTGTCGGCGCCTTGCGAGGCCCTGATAATTTCATCTTCGTTCCCGTAGCATTGCCGAAGAGCGCGCTCTTTCTCGCGTACAAGATCAGACGCCTCCTCCGCATCGAGTGCAGCGGCGATGTAGCGCGGGACGATTTCCTTCTCGGCTTCGGGAAGCGTAGCCAGCTCTTCGGCTGTGATGTCGCGGCGTAGGCGGCCGACCTGATCCATGATGTTAAACATTGCAAACTGCCTTTGTGATCGGAGGAGCAAGGGCGGGCGCCCGTCTAAGACTGGAGATCGTCAACGGGCGCCCTATCAGCGGACCACCATGGGTTAGTCTCCGCTGAAGCAGAATGATTCGCGAACAGGCTCCGGCATTACCTTCGGTTGGATTCCTAGCGGACCGGCTTCGTGGCCCCGACGTAGGAGCCCGCGGCTTTAGCGATGCCCTGAGCTGCCACGAGACCCAGCGCCTTCACGACTTCGCCCTGTCGCGTGATGTTCCAGTGGCCGCTAGACCACGGATTGTTCTCCGACACCCTCTTTTCGGAGTGAGAACGCGGACTCCCATCCTTCTCTGTTCTCGTTGCGGCATCGGGACGAGCGCCGGGCTTGAGGCTGACGCCATCGCTGCCCCACCGCTGAGCCATGTCGTAATAGGCTGGCTCTCCGATTTCCTTCATCAACTTGCCGCGGGCCGCGAGCGATGGCTTCGCTCCGAACGCCGCCTCTGCATCGTCGATAAGGTCTTCAGAGTAGAAGTAATGCGGCTTGAGCTCTTTCAGCATGGGCACGGCTTCTTCGAGGATCAGGCCTCGAAAGTCCGGATCGTCGCCACTGTAGAGCAGCTCGTTTTTGCCCGTGGCGGGATCGAACGTGCACCTGAAGAGCGGCGCATACAGTTCACGAAACTCCGCTACGGCCGAAGGCCGCACGGCCGCCTTTTGCAGCAACGGCTCGCATTCTAAGACGGCATCGCGAAAATCATTGGACATCGGTCTCTTCCTTTCTCAACCGGACCCGTGGCTTCCGCGGCCACGACTTGACCCAGTTTTCCAGAGCCGAGACGAGAATCCGGCTAGCGCAAGAGCCCGCCAATTGATGCAAGGGCAACTCACCACTGCGAACAGCCGCCGCGATCTTTCGGCGATTGATCCGCAGCATCCGTGCAGCTTCAACCTGCGAAACGGCGACGGCGTTGGTTGCGGCTTGCGCCATTGGCGATCTGCTCACGTTGTGTGCCAAGATTCTCGCGCCGAATGCGAAATTAAACAACTGGCAATTAGGGGTCGAAAAATTCGACGAACGAGATGCTCAAATCCCTCTGCATTTAAAAGAGAATCCACAAAAAAAGGCCGGCATGTCTGCCGTCGGTGGTCACGCTCGATCTTTTGTCGCGAGTGGAGCTCGATGGGATCGAAGGTGTAGAAGCGGAGCTGCTACGATGCCTCGATCCGCCACAAAACGGAATGTCCGCTTCGGCGTAAACCCGGCATGAGCCAGCAACCCGGGCAGGTCCGCTAAGGGGCCAAAAGCCGACATGGTTGCGACGAAGGAAAGGCGCCGCATATGAATCCGCCGGACCGCAGGACATTCGCCCGGATAGGCACCTACTTCTCTCCCACAAAGAATTTCACGGCAACAACGATCAGCCCAAGAAATCCAGCGGCATAGCTAAAAGGTGAGTTTTGTGGATCGGATGCTGCCTGAAACACAACCATCGCAGTCTTTCGGGTCAACTGGACGAACAGCTTCACGACCAACAGCGCAAATGTCAAAAACACCAAGAACATCACCGGTAAGGTCGTCGCTAGTATGAGACTCGATGTGGCAACGTCCTCGGCGTCAAACAGAGAGAGTGCGACAAGCATGGCCGCAATCGCAATCACTAAGATTGCGCCGGCTGCAAATGGGCTTAAGAATCTAATCAACGCTTTGTCGCTGTTGTACAGTCTGCGGAACGGAATGCGGAGGATCATAAAGCAGAGCGCGGGAACTATGAGGAAGAAGAACAGAAGAAATGCAGCCACAACAAGCCTCTTCCACAGATCGACGTCTGGTTCGAAAAGGACATATGGAGCGCTCATTATCATGAATATTATAGCTATGCCGAGCAGTCCACCTTCCAGCAGAAAGCTAACCAGCAAGATCAGGCAGAATGGCAGGTAGAGAGCGTAGAGTACAAAAAGGAGTATGAGGCTTAATCGTTTGTCCGGTCGCAGCACCACAATCAACAACTTCCGAGGCAGGTCGGGGATCGTGAGATCGTCTAAAGCTACAAACCAACGTACCAACATCAGTCGGGCCTTTTCCTTGGCTCGCGATGAGATGTGGTACTTATCTAGAAACTGTCCAACCGCAACAAGGACGGTTGCAATCGCGATCGCTGCGATCAAGCCATTTGCGCCCTGCCACGCCACGACTATCTCCCCCTACCCAAGGAATGTCATGCAGACCGTGACGATCAGAGCTCAACTATCGCGCGAGTACAAGGTCTATGTGAGCTTTGAACTCCCGAATGATCGGCAACCAGGTCGGCGAAAAGTAGCGCACGCAGAGGGTACACCGAAAGACTGCACCGCCGCGCCTTGCGCCATGACTGTCCGCTCAGGTTCACAGAAGCGGACAAGCCCATGATGCAGCGCGCTTCGCAGGCCGCATCGTGTTTTCAAGAAATACGACATAGAAGTTGACCGTTTCCGAATACACTTTTCGGTGGCGGGGACCTCATGACGCGCCTAAATGGTTCGAGATGTACCAAAGGGCGCGACACGATATCGCCGCCTGGAGGCAACATGGCGAACGCCCTTGTCGTGCATGCGAACCGTCTGCCTCAGTCGCAAAAAGCTCTACGGGCGGCGCAGTATGTCCGCATGTCGACCGACTACCAGCAATACTCCATTGAGAATCAGGCAGTGGTCATCGCGACCTACGCCGAACTTCACAAGCTAACGATTGTCCGTACCTATCGTGACGAGGGCGAGAGCGGCCTCAAGATCGAAAACCGACTTGGCCTTACCGAACTGGTCGAGGACGTGCAATCGGGGCGCGCTGACTTCGCTCATCTGCTTGTCTTCGACGTGAGCCGGTGGGGACGCTTTCAGGATGTCGACGAGAGCGCGCACTACGAGTTCGTCTGCCGCAAGGCGGGCGTCAAGGTCGCTTATTGCGCGGAGCAATTCGACAATGACGGAAGCCTTCTCGCCAGCATCATGAAGAACATTAAGAGAGTGATGGCGGCTGAGTTCAGTCGGGAACTCTCCGCCAAAGTTTTTGCAGGGTCTATCCGACTGACGCGTTGCGGCTTCAAAATGGGCGGCCCTACCGCTTACGCGCTGCAACGACGTCTTGTCGACGATCAATGCAGGCCGAAGGGTATTTTGACTGTCGGGCAGCGCAAATCTTTGCTCACCGACCACGTCAAGCTCGTCCTTGGGGCACCCGATCAAGTCGAAATCGTGAAATGGATTTTCCACGAGTATCTCCGTCACCAATCGCAGGCGACCATTGCCCGAGAGCTCAACCGGCGAGGGATCATGAATAGCCAGGGGAAACCGTGGCTTGGAAAAGCGGTCGGCGAGCTTCTCCGGAACGAAGCCTATATTGGCGTTTTGACCTACAATCGCAAAAGCAGGAAGCTTGGCGCCAAGGTCACGCGCAACCCAAGGGAGCTCTGGATCAGAAATGAGGATGCCATCGAGCCCATCATCCAGCGCGACGTATTCCGGCGCGTGCAAAAGATCATGGGCGACGAGCGTGTCAGCATTCCCGAAGAAGAAATGTTGCTTCGCCTTCGCAAGGTCCTGATGAAGAAAGGAAGGCTCAGTAAAACGATCATCAATTCAAGTTCTGGCCTGCCATCCATGTCTTCGTATTTTGTGCACTTCGGCTCGTTGCGGAACATCTATCGGCTCATCGGGTACAACGGCAATCAAGGCTGGTTTGACAAGTACGCCGCGCATCAACGATGGGTCACACTGCAGCTTGGCAATGCTGCGCGGCTTCGAGACGCCTTCGAGAGACTTGGTCGTCATGCCACCCTCAACGCTTCGACGGAATGTCTTCGAATCGATAATGCCGTGAATGTCGTCTTTCGGGTCGCAAGATGCCGCAACTACGAAAACCGGCCCCTGCGCTGGACGCTGCACTACCGCGTGAGGTGGCCGAAGGGATGGGTTGTCGCGGTCCGGCTGGACGAGAAGAACGAAGCAATCTTCGACTACGTCTTGATGCCCTCGACGTGGCTCACCTTCAGCCGTCGCATGTTCTGGTTCTCGAAGGAGGTCTATAAGGACCACACGATAAAGCGCTTTGACACGTTCGAAGCGCTGTCGCGGTTCCTAATCGAGCGCATCGGCAAGGAAAAGCCTTCGCGAGACGTTGAGGCGCTGCCGCGCGTTCCCGCGGCAAAGCCGAGAAAGTCGAAAGGCGCTCGGCGCGTTCGTTAGGTGGGACAGAATACAGTGGATCACAACGCTCGCAGGTCGAGCGACGAAGCTCTTTGGCGCAAGCCTTGCTCTCGCCGGTCGTCGATTCTGTGCCATGGAGGCGGGAGCCTAGCGAGCCGCGAGCCGTGCGCAAGCTATTGAGTTTTGATCAAATGGCGGACGGAGGGTGAGTAAGGCAAGTAAGGCATTTGAGCCCATGTAGACATGTATTTCCCGCTCGTACGCGTAGCTTAGTCTAGATGCCTCACTTACCTCACTCGATAAGGGTTTTTCCCATTTAATCAAAAGGCATTCGTCTCGCGAGCGCGGCGAGATTGGCTTGGGGTGGAGCAAATGGAGTCGCCGCCTTTTGATTTAATGCTCCAACCTGAGACCGATCGGATGGAAATCGGGGCCGTTAACCATCTCTATTAACCTTAACCGTCTCCGAAGAATTTCAGTCAAAGGCCGCACTTCGGTCAATCCGAAGGCCTAGGCGAGCTTCGGTGTAGCCGAATCTCGCCGTTTTTGATCGTTCGTGTACACACGACCTCAACCGGGGCGAGCGTTAACGAATCCCTAATGCGCTGGGCACATGGCTTGGGCTGTTTCGCCAGAGCCATGCGTTTGCCCACCAAACAGGCTGGCACGCGGCTTGCGCGAGCCCGAAAAGATTCCATAACGGGTGCTATGCGAAACCGCTTAACCACGTTCGGCCATGTTGCCTCCGGCTTGGGCAAGATCATGGTGAAGGAAGCGCTGACGCGAACGAACAGCGATCTCGCGCGGTGCAGGCTCGGGCCGGCCGACGCGTGGCGCGAGCGGAGGGATGGGGAAGTGGGTGGATCGAGCTACCGGGTAGGGCACTGAATCGCGGGGAGTGGCCGAAACGTTATGGGCCTTCGGACGCACTCGCTATTAGGCTTGAAAGTCGGTTTCTGAAAAATAGAAGAGCCGGAAATAAATCGAAAAGTTTTGGGCTCACGTCCCGATCCTCATCTAAGCAGAATCCCATGGCTGACGATATCCGTATCGATGTCAGCCGATACTTCGAGCGCCACGGTCGCAAGCCGGCCGGCCGCGGCTATTGGGTCTTCCGCATCGTGTCACCGCTGGCGACTGCCAAGGATCACGAGCTGCGTATGCCGGAACAGAGGCTTTCAAGGATACGTGCGAGCGCGCCCTAGAGGTCGCGGCGCGCCGCAGGTCGACGCGTATCATCCTGCTTCCAGAATAAGAGATGGTCACACGGCTCTAACCGTCGCTGTCTTCAGCCGGCAATAAAATGCGCCCTTTCTCAAGCAGAGAGGTTCGCACCGCCTCGCGGTATTGCGGCGATTGACGAAACACTTTCCGCGCAAAAGCAAAGTCTTTGCGGTTTGAATGCACTTTGTTGAGCGACCAACTACACTGAAGATAGTTCAAGTTCTCGATGTTTGCCGAGGTAGCCGCGAGCGGCGTGCCCTCAGTGAAGGCACTGTAAAGCTGCCCAGTGCGACGTAGCGTTGCCTGCGTTTCCAGCAAGTCGGCGCGTCCGATTCCCCTGGCTGAAAAGATCGCGACCCGCGCCATGCGGTGCACAGTCATTGCCTGCTCGTAGCTGTTGATGATCATCCGGCTGATAGTGGGACACGCCAGATACAGTGCGCAGACGGGTGAGAGCGGCAGAAACGCTTCTACGCCGACAACATCAAAGCCCAAGTCCTTTCCGTTCTTGGGCTCGTACGTCCGCTGTAGCACGACCGGGTTATCACCGAGGTAAAACCCATCATCGCCGTCGATCACCATCAGCGCCCAGTGGCGACTTGCGATCTCCTGCGCTGTCACAAACAGGCTATGCCACATGTACTTGAAAACAGTCCCGAAGTCGGCGCGAGAAGGCTTATCTGTCAAGCCCTCATAGAAGGCCTTCGTCCGAAAGCTCTGAGCGGCAATGAAGCGGGCGACATGGCGGCGAGCAAGTGCAGACAGACCTGCCAAGTTTCGCCCCGCTACGATCCGCCTGAGAATAGGCGCGGCCTTAGTTTCGATTTTCTCGAATTTGTCTTCGAATGAAACTCGCTTTCCGTCGATCTCGAAATCATTGAAGCCCGGTTCGCATGCGGCGAACTTCGGCGGAGGCTTGGTCACCTCGCCGCTATGGATATCGAAGCAGTAGACCCTGCCGGCGTCGGCAAAATTCTTGAGTAACAGCTTGGGCACCCAGTGCTGATTCTCAGCGCTCATGGCTCCGCTCCTCGCGGCAGAATATCTGATTCCCCGCGAAACGGTGGGCCAATCGCAGGTCTGGGAAAACCTTTATGGCTTGCGCCCTGTCTTGCGCCCGCAAGAATCGTTAACATCTAACTCTGCAACCTAACCGATTCGCTGGCTCTGCCGTGCGGTCACACCGATGGACTACTCTGATGCAGACGCCAGATCAGAAGAAGACCCTGCATGATGCCCTGTCGAGCACGCTCTCGCGAACGATCGACTTCCTGAAATTTGCCGAGACTAAGAATGCTGCCCTCCTCACCTTCGCTTCGGCGTGGTCGCTAGCTCTTGTCAATCTGCTGTCAAGCAGTCGTTTCAATCAGACAGGTCCTCGCGCTGCTGTCGCAGTCTGCCTCTTGCTGTTTGCTGTTGCTGCACTGGCGTCACTGTACTCGTTCTTGCCGAGACTGAGCATGCGCTCTTTTCATCGCAGTTCTGACGGTCGAGGCAGCCTTATCTACTTCGGCGACATTGCGGAGCTAGATGCAGGCTCCTTTGGCAGCACCTTCTCGGCTCGCTATACCGCTGATGATGGGGAGGACATCTCCGATAGCTACATAGCTGACCTTGCGGTCCAGGTTGCGGCTAACAGCTCCATCACCAAGCGGAAGTTTATCCTGTTCTATATGGGGGCGACTCTGGTCATCTTTGCTGTTTTTGGCCTCGCCGGCACAGCAGCTTGGATGACGTACTTCAATCTCTGGACAAAATAGGTCGCCATGGCGCTCGAAGACCTTAGGGACGAATTGTCAGAAGAAGTCGCTTCGATACTAGACAGCAGCTTCTCTATTGACATCACAGAAACAGACTTTGTCCCGCACTCTGGGGACGCGGCCATTACGTTCCCAAATCTCGATGCCGGCACCCAGGGCGCAAAGCTCATTCAAACGTGCGTTCTCTACATCGACATGCGAGGATCGACCGTCTTAAGCTTCGCCCACAAGGCTCCCACGGTAGCCAAGCTCTATTCTGCTTTCGTGCGAGCGATGACCCGAACTGCACGTCACTACCGGGGCCATGTGCGCGGCATCATCGGCGACCGGGTAATGGTCTTGTTTGATACCGAAGACTGCTTCAACAACGCAGTGAGTTGCGGCGTCGCGATGAACACTGTCTCGCAGTACATCATAAACAAGCATTTCAAGGCGAATGAGGTCAAATTCGGAATCGGGATCGACTATGGCCGGATGCTCGCGACGAAGACCGGAATTCGAAAACACGGCAGTGAGCAAGCCAACTATCGTAATCTCGTCTGGCTCGGTCGGCCGGCAAACGTCGCGTCGAAGCTAACCGATGCAGCAAACAAACCTGAGGAGAGCGTAACAATACCGAACGTCCGCGTGGCCTATCGCGGGCAGCCCCCTCTGGGTGGGCTGCTTGGTGCTAACCTTAGTGCTCCGTTCGGATTAAATTCCAACCCGTTGAGCTCGCTCGTAGAGCCGCCTTCTTACGGCGCTCTAAGCTCGTTCTTCCAGCCGACTCCCCTCAGCAATGCTTTGCAACAAGCTATCGGAGCGACGCCCCAGACGGTTGGTGAGTGGCAATGGAGAGATGAAAGCTTCGAGAGCTTTCTGTCGCAGGTCGAGGTTGATTACTCGCAATCGCGAATGGTCCACAAGCGGGCTGACTTCGCCAGCTTCTATCTCTCTTCCGAAACGAAAAATGTTCGGGAAGCAACTCCTGCCATCTTGATAACGGCGGCGGTGTGGCACGGCTTTAGGAAGGCGAAGCCCAACAGCAAAATAGTCCAGCAGCCCCTATTTAAGAAGGTTGATGTTCAGGTCTCTGGATACGCGGGCGACGTGTTCGGTGGTGACGTCATTTTTCCGCAGCTGAAATAGTGCTCGGCTCTAGACGCGATTTTGTGTCGTCGTTCGTCCCTTGAATTCTGCTGCATCGGTTGACAACCATTGGGTTGCTTCAACTCGGCTTACGTTTAGGTCGAGGTAACTCCTTTCGGCTGCCCCCGATGGTTGCATATGCCACGTGTAAACGTGAAAGTTGTCTTTCTCCAGCGCTCCAAAAATATTGACCATGAATTCTTTGAAGTGATCCGGGGAAATCTTTTCGAGCACTTCCTTTCGCATTAGCTGAGGAGCATTCGGCCATCTGTTGCGCTTGCCCCAGACGGTGACGCGGCCATCAAGTGCTCCCTGCCTGATCGCGTCCTGTAGATCAATAAGCTCTAAGCTATGTTGATCCGTGAAATTCCATCCAAGCTCTGTTGCAATCTTTAACAATTCGACCATCGAAATTCGATCGATCGGCGATGCCGGCCTCATCGGGAATAGGCCGAAAATTTGCTCGCTGGAAAATTTTACGGCGACCCACGCCATGTTGCCCAGTTCGCGGCTCGTGCGTCCTTTGAAGTGAGCAGCCGTGCGGGGAGCCGACGATCTATCAAAGTGGATTGCGACGCGGTCCCAGACTTCCGGCGGGATTGGCTTCTCTGGCGTTGAATTCGTTCCGGGCAAGCATTCTTCGCCCCATGAAGCAAGCCGCCCGTTACGCAGAAGCCTGTGTATTTCGATCGACAGCCGTACCTCTCGCCAGTCGTAAACTAGGTTTTTCGTATCGGTCTTTGCATCTTGATCAGCTCGCCACTGGCTGCCGTCTAGGATACGAAAGAATGCGGCACGAGCATCGATGTCGCCATCGTGAGCGGCAGGAGAGGTGGTCGGGTCGAGCGACTTGGCTACGCTCGTCTCAGCTCGCGATCCCAATGCCCACCAAAGACGAGTCGCTACAAGGATCACAGAGACAAGCGCGCCTGCGACGAGACCAGCCAAAATGACCGCAGGGGGCGACCATTGCATATTGGTCGCACCGAACAGCGTCATGCCGATGAAACCCAGCAAGCCGCCGATGGCTGTTTTCAGGTCTAGGATATCCAGAATCGCTACGACGCTCTGGTAATCAGACCAGCGCTTCCAGAGCCAACGTATTGCCCTCGCAACAAGGCCCATATTTGAGCTGCTCAACTGATTGATTGCGTCGCGAGAGGCGCGATTCTTTCTAAATCGTTACCGCGCTGGCGGTGCGCCAAGTTCCTGTTGAACTTATACATGATTCGTGTATTGAAGAGGCAGGCTATGCCTAGAGGTCTTCCGTATGGGGGCCGCACGAAAGTCGGGGTCAAACCCGGCTTTTGTTGTTTCTGGCTGCCGCAACTAGCTCAAAGCAGTACGTCTTGATCCCAAGGTTGGCCGCCATTGCGCCCGGCACTTGCGACGTGACCAGTCGTCCGCTCTCAAGGAGACGGCGGTAAATGTCGAATTTCCGCTCATAGCTTCCGCGGGTGATCGAATAGAGATAGGTGTCCGCCACCTGCATCATCTTATTCGATTTGTCTTTCCCCGTTATGTCCAACAGGAGATGTGCAAACTCGTCTGGCTTCATCGGATTGTATTTCGCCGAGTTTTTCTCGTCGAACGCGAGCCCCTTCGCCTTGATATTTCGAAAGTAGTCCTCGACGCGCGCGTCCGTATCTGGATCAGCTCGTTCGTAGTAAACACGCAGCCGACGACCTCTGTGCTTAGCGTACTTGGCTGCGCGCTCTAATATGATGTCGAAAGCACTCCGGCAGAGAAGCCATTTTTCCTCGCCGATACGTTTTCCGTAGCCCCGGGCGGCGTAGCCCGGCCGATCAATCACGCACGCTGTGCCGGCGACGGGGGCCGCAGCAAGCAACATTTTATATTCGGACCAGAATCGCGTTCTTGTCTCGTCCCCTACGCGACCAAGCCATGAAAACCCCTTCTTCTCCGCCCTCATGTCGGTGAAGTGCAGCGGACTCCTGATCTGCGGCCAACGCGCGAGAAACGTCTGCAAGCGTTGCTTCGTACCATCTTCGTGCTCCTGATCTACCAAAAGGCCGCCTATGGCGAACCAGTCGAAGCCGTGCTTCGCCTGAGCACCGGGACGGTCGAGATGCCGTGAACCCGTTTCGTCAATGTACAGGTGGATCAAAGGAATTTTACCGGGCGCCCCGGTGGCTTCGTCAGCTTCAGCACTCAAGAAAAGAAACTCCCCGGGGCGTCGAAAAGGGGATGCAGCAACGCTACATCCGCCGCGATTCGCGAATCTTGGTTGTGCCCAGATGGTAGCACACCGAGGATGCTGGCGAGTACCAAGGTGGCGGGGACGACTTGATCCCGCCAGTCGGCACGGTATGGTGGGGTAAGTTGGCGGCCACACAATGGCCACATGATCAAAAATCGCAAATCGATCTAAGTAATTGAATCAAAAGCGATTTGCGGGCGTAGTTCAATGGTAGAACGGCAGCTTCCCAAGCTGCATACGAGGGTTCGATTCCCTTCGCCCGCTCCAACACTTTGCCGGAACTTGGTGCACTTCGCTGGATCTTTGGCGACGATTGCTATGCGGAAGTACCGTAGAGGTTGAGCCGAGCCTTGCGGCCAAGGCCCCCAGAGGAACTAGGCGGCACCAAGACGCGACAGATAAAGTAGCCTATCGAAGCGGTAGTTTCGATGGCCTGCTCGCGAGTGGGCATTGTCGTTCGGATCATACCGCAAGTCATGCACCACTAGTCGCAGCGTTGTCGCGATGATGCGTCGAGCCACATCAAGCGTTCGTCATTCAGGGGCAATAAGCTTGCTTTGGTCGGCAGTTTGGTCAGCAGGGACTTATTGGCGCCCGCGTTTTTGCTTCTGATCATCGAACAAACATTCGGGTCCGGCCTGTTGTCGGGCAAACGGAGGCATTGATGACAAACTCAGCACCTGTTTTCACCGCCGATGGTGGCAGCGACGGTTCCGTCACGCGCGTGTCGACCGGCGCAATCGGGGCGCAGGCGGATGGCCAAAGTCACCAGCCCGTGTTCTCGCCCGACGGCACGAAAGTGGCCTTCGAATCCTATGCCGACAATCTGGTGCCCGGCGATACCAACGGTCAACCCGACATCTTCGTGAAGGACCTGACGACTGGCGCAATCACGCTCGCGTCGACTAGCGCCAGCGGGGTGCAGGGGGATAGCTGGAGCTACCAGCCGGTTTTTTCGCCCGATGGTACCAGGCTGGCGTTCGCATCTGCTTCCGACAATTTGGTGCCTGGCGATACCAATAGTGCTTACGACATCTTCGTGAAGGACCTGACGACCGGCGCCATCACGCGCGTGTCGACCAATGCCAGCGGGGCGCAGGCGGACGGCTTCCAGAGCACCAACCCGATATTCTCGCCTGACGGCACCAAGGTTGCGTTCTATTCCGATGCCGACAATCTCGTGCCGGGCGATACCGACCATGTGCGCGACATCTTCGTGAAGGACTTGACCACTGGCGCGATAACGCTCGTGGGGGCCAGTCCGTACAACGGGGGAGACGGCAGCGGCGGGGATCAGAATGGCTTTACCTTCGCCCCCTCGTTCTCGCCCGATGGCACCAAGATCGTGTTCGGGTCCACCACAGGAGGTGGCGCCATCAACGATATCTACATCAAGGATCTTGCCACCGGGGTCACCACACTGGTGTCGGACAGCGCCAGCGGCGTTCATGGGAATGGCGGCAGCTACGACCCGGTGTTCTCGCCTGATGGCACCAAGGTGGCGTTCTATACCTTTGCCGATAATCTTGTGCCGGGGAGTTCCAATATCGGAATCGGCAACATTGTCATCAAAGATCTGACCACAGGCGTGGTCACGTTGGTATCGGCCAACGCCGACGGAGCTCCGCAGGACAACGGCGAAGCCCAGAAACCCGTGTTCTCGCCTGATGGTACGAAGATTGCGTTCTATTCCTTCGCCGACAATCTCGTGCCGGGTGTCAATGGCTATGAGATTTATGTGAAGGACCTGATCACCGGCACCGTCAAGATTGTCTCGACCAACGCGAGCGGCGCGCAGGCAAACGGCTACAGCCAAGCTCCCGTGTTCTCGTCTGATGGCACCAAGTTGGTATTCGAATCTTCAGCCAGCAATCTCGTGCCGGGCGATACCAATGGCACTGAGGACATATATGTGAAGGATATTGCTCCGCCGTCCGTCACCGAAGCGAAGCTGACGGACAATGGCGCCGCCCATGTTTCGACATCGGGGGCGGCGTTTTTTACCGACGCGGACAAGACCGACACTCACACGATCTCGGTGGCATCGCAAAGCGGCGATCTCGGCACACTCACGGCCACGGTCGACGATGCCGATGGCAAGGTGACGTGGAGCTATGATGTCTTTCACGCCAACATCGCTCCGCTCGCGGCCGGACGGACCCATACCGACGCCTTCACCTTGACCCTCGACGACGGTCACGGCGGTTCCGCGACACAGAGCGTCACCGTGACGCTGACAGGAATCGATGATGCGCCCGTGATCGGCTCGGGCGCGACGGCAACCTTCGCGGAGAATGGCACTGATGTCACCTACCGCGTCGCGGCGACCGACGTCGACAGCCCCGCGCTGACCTATTCGCTATCCGGTGCCGATGCGGCTCTGTTCAACGTGTCGGTGACAGGCGATGTGACGTTCAAGTCTGCGCCCGACTTCGAAGCGCCGAAAGACGCAAACCACGACAATGTCTATGACCTCACCGTAGCTGTCAGCGACGGGGAGAAAATCACCACAAAGAACCTCGCGATCACGGTCACTGACGTGAATGACACCGCTTCCGGCGGGGTTCTGATTGTCACGGGCTCGACGGGCTTCACATCGATCGATGGGGCAACCATCAGTATCGGCGTGAGCGGGAATCTGCATGAGACCGGCAGCACCGGTGTCATTAGCAACAGCCTGATCAGTGATCTCGGTTCGCTGAACGAAACCCAGGCGACCCTCGCGCTCGCGAACGATATCATCTTCGGCGGTTCCCTCGGTGTGATCGCCGCCCATGGCGGCACCATCACCTTCGACAATGTGCATCTCGACGGGATTTCGCTCGATGCGGCATCCGGCGCGCTTATCGAATCCGTTGCAGGCAGCACCAACACCTTCAACAACGTGACGCTTAATGCTGGCGCCGTGTTTGACGACAGTGCCGGAAGCGTTCTGAACGTCGGCGGCCTGTTGAACAACGGCGGCAAGATCGAGCTCTTCAATGCCACCAAAACTGTCTTGACCGGTGACATCGTCGTCATCGGCAACGGCGAGGTCAAGCTCGATCCGGGCTCTGTGATCCTGAACAGCAGTGCGCATCACACGCTCGACCTTGAGGGCGGCACGATCGATGGCGCCGGCACGATCGGGAACGGCGACCACGGCCTCACTTTGAATATCGGCTTCGCCGGCACGCTCGATGCGAACGGGTCTCAACCGCTTGAAGTGAACACCGGCAATTCCGTCACCAACAACGGCCTGATCGAAGCCACGCACGCCTCGCTCAGTTTCGACGACGCCGTTCTCAACGGATTTGCTACGATCACCGCCGATCAGGGCGGCGCGATCGACTTCAGGAACGGTTTGACAAGTAACGGCCTCGTCGATGTCCGCGCCGGCAGTGAGGTGGATGTCTCAGGCAACCTCGTCAACAACGGCACTGTCCTGGATAGTGGCGTGCTCAAGGTCGATGGTTTGAGCGGGACTGGAACTGTCTACGTCAGCGACGGGACGCTGGCGGTCGCTGGTAATCTCAGCAGCAATGTCGTTCTGACTGGTAGGGATTCATTTGTATTCGGGCCCGATGCCAAACAAACATCGGGTGTCATTGCAAACTATACGCCAGGCGCGACGCTGGTGCTGGATGGCTTCGATACCAAGGTGAACGTGGCCCTCAACTATCAGACCGATGTTTTGACACTGACCGATGCGGACCATCATGCAATGACGCTTCACCTAGCACCTGGATCCCTGATCCCGCAGGTCCACGGCGCGGCGTCGGATTTTCTTGTTTAGCGAATGCCGGCTTTGCTTTGACCGAGGCCGCAAACCTTGCCGCGCGGCGCGCAAAAATTCCAATATATTAGCCCTTCGCTCCCGGCACGCGCCGCTCCTCCGGCCTAATCTCCTCCCGCCCGGCGGATGCGGTCCATGTGCCGGGCGATGTTCGGATGAGGCCATGGACCAGCAAAAACTCGACAGGGCGATCGGTCGGCGCTTGAAGACCTTGAGGACGCAGGCCGGCATGACCTTGAACGAACTCGCCAGCCGCTCCGGTGTCAGCCGGGCCATGATCGGGCGGGTGGAGCGGGCGCAGAGCAGTGCCACGGCGGCGCTGCTGAGCAAGCTCTGTGCGGCGCTCGACGTCTCGCTCAGCGACGTCGTCGCGCTCTCGGAGAAGCCGCCGGAGCGGCTGACGCGGCTTGCCGACCAGCCGCAATGGCGCGATCCCGACAGCGGCTACCGGCGGCGCCATGCCTCGCCGGCCGATGCGGCGAGCGGCATCGAGATCATCGTCGTCGACCTGCCGGCCGGCGCGCGCGTGTCCTACAGCCCCTGGGGCCGCAACGCTTTCACCCAGCAACTGCTGATGCTGGAGGGCGCGGTCTGCGTGCATATCGACGCCAAGACGGTGCGCCTGCGCGACGGCGACTGTCTCGACTTCGACGTCATGCGCGCGGTCACCTTCGAGAACGAAACCAAGCAGGATGCGCGCTACGTCATCATCACGCGGCGCGGCACCTCCTACGGGAAGATGTGAGACCCTGACGATGCAGATCCGCATTGGCGACACCTTCGATTCGCGCGTCGTCGCGCTGCTCGACCACCACGTTGCGGCGGCGCGGGCGCAAACCGCGCCGGGCAGCGCGCATGCGCTCGATCTCGCCGGGCTTCGCGCCAGCGACGTCGCGTTCTGGACCGGCTGGGACGGCGAGACGCTGGTCGCGACCGGTGCGCTGAAGACGCTCTCGGCCGACCACGGCGAGGTGAAGTCGATGCACACGCTCCAGACCACGCGCCGGCGCGGCTTTGGTGGTCTGATGCTCCGCCACATCATCGCCGAGGCGCGCAAGCGCGACATCAAGCGGTTGAGCCTCGAGACCGGCTCGTGGGACTATTTCAAGCCCGCGCACGCGCTCTATCAGGCGCACGGTTTCGTGCCTTGCGGCCCGTTCGAGGGCTATGTCGAGGACCCCAACAGCCTGTTTCTGACACTCGATCTGAGCGGCCGCTGACGCCCTGGCGCAACCGGGGCTCGAAAAGATCGTCTTGCCCCTCAAAATGAGTTGCGCACCTCAAAACACCTCTGCTAGCCTTCAGGCATGGCCGAAGAGACCGTCTCCGCCGCGCTGACGCTGAAGGACATCGCCCGCGAGGCGGGTGTCAGCCTGGCGACGGTCGATCGCGTCCTGCACAACCGCCCCGGTGTGCGGTCCGATACGGTCCGCCGCGTCCAGGAGACCATCGCGCGCAATGCCTTTCAGCCGCACGTGGCTGCCGCCGAGCTCGCCCGCGGCCGCGTCCGCCGGTTTGCCTTCGTCATGCCGTCGGGGGCGAACCCGTTCATGCAGCAGATCGAGGCCTATCTCGGCGAGATGTCCGGCTGGCTATCGGCCCGGCGTCTCAGCGTCGAGATGGTAAATACGGATGTGTTCGATCCGTCCGTGCTCGCTGCAACGCTCGAGACGCTCTCGGGCGACTACGACGGCGTTGCCGTCGTGGCGCTGGATCATCCCGGCGTGCGCGCTGCGATCAACGATCTCGTCGATGCCGGCACCAAGGTGGTGACGCTGGTCTCCGACGTGCCGTCGTCGCGCCGCCACCATTATGTCGGCATCGACAACATCGCCGCAGGCCGCACCGCCGGCGCGCTGGTCGGGCGGCTGGTCGGGCAAAAGTCCGGCAAGATCGCCATCATCGCGGGATCGCGGGGCCTGCGCGACCATGCCGAGCGCATTTTTGGCTTCAACCAGGTGATGGCGTCGGAATTTTCGCACCTCGACTTGCTGCCCCTGCTCGAGGGGCGCGACGAGGACGACCGATCCGAGCAGCTGATATCGCGGCTGCTCGGCAAGCATCCGGACATCATCGCCCTCTACAATGTCGGCGCCGGCACGCAAGGCGTGGCCAAAGCCCTGACCGAGGCCGGCCGCGGCAAGCAGATCGTGTTCATCGCCCACGATCTCACGGCGATGACGCGAAAACTGCTGCTGCAGGGTACGCTGGACGTCGCGATCTCGCAGAATCCAGGGCACGAGGCGCGTTCCGCCGTGCGCGTGCTGCTGTCGCTCGCACGCAACGAGCCGATCTTGAGCGAACAGGAGAATATCCGCATCGACATCTTGATGCGGGACAATCTGCCGTAGCCGCAAAGCGCGCGCGGTGCCTTGTGTTTTGAAGTGAGTGACGGCGGAAAGCGCGACGTCAATTCGTGCACCGCGGCAGCGTGATCCCGAACAGATCACGCTCAAACGAAGAGGGAGGGACGAGTTTGTATCTCGGAGTGGACATCGGTACGTCCGGTGTGAAGGCGGTGCTCGTGAGCGAAACCGGCGCGGTCGTCGCGACGGCAGCGCGCGAGCTCGTTCTGTCGCATCCCGCGCCGCTGTGGTCCGAGCAGGACCCCGACGCCTGGGTCGATGCGGCGATCGGCGCGGTCGACGTTCTCGCGCAACATCATCCGCGCGAGGTCACGCAGGTGCGCGGCATCGGGCTGTCGGGCCAGATGCATGGCGCGACGCTGCTCGGTGCCGACGGACGCCCGCTGCGGCCTGCGATCCTCTGGAACGATGGTCGCTCGCACGCCGAATGTATCGAGCTCGAGCGCCGCTGCCTCTCGCTGCACGCCATCGCCGGCAATCTGGCGATGCCCGGCTTCACGGCGCCAAAATTGCTCTGGGTGGCGCGGCACGAGCCTCACATTTTCGAACGCGTTGCAAAAGTGCTGCTGCCAAAGGCCTATGTGCGCTATCGGCTCACCGGCGAGATGGCCGAGGACATGTCGGACGCCGCCGGCACGCTGTGGCTCGATGTCGGCCGGCGCAGCTGGTCGGCGGAGCTGCTCAAGGCCGCCGGGCTCGACCTGCATCACATGCCGCGGCTCGTCGAGGGCAGCAATGCGAGCGCAGTGCTCGCGTCCGAATTCGCGCAGCGCTGGGGCATGGCGAAGGACGTCATGGTCGCCGGCGGCGCCGGTGACAACGCCGCGAGCGCGATCGGGCTCGGCGCAATCGCGCCCGGCGATGCGTTTCTGTCATTGGGAACCTCAGGCGTGGTGTTCCGCGTCACCGATCGCTTTGCGCCGGCGCCGGCCTCGGCGGTGCATGCGTTCTGTCACGCGCTTCCGGGTCTCTGGCACCAGATGGGCGTGATGCTATCAGCGGCCGCCTCGCTCGCCTGGCTCGCAGGTGTGATGGAGACTCCTGCAGTGGCCCTGCTGGCGCCGCTCGGCGAGCGCGTCGAGGGGCCGAGCCCGGTCAAATTCCTGCCCTATCTCGACGGCGAACGCACCCCGCACAACGATGCCGCCGCGAGCGGCGCCTTCGTCGGCTTGCGCGCTGCGACCGGGCGCAGCCAGATCGTCCAGGCCGTGCTCGAAGGCGTCGCCTTCGCTGCGCGCGACAATCTGACGGCGCTGAGCGCGGCGGGTGGCGCGATCGCCGAGCTTGATCTGGTCGGCGGCGGCTCGCGCTCGCCACTGTGGGCGCAGATCTGCGCGGACGTGCTCGGCATTGCTGTGCACCGCGTCGAGGAGGGCGAGGTCGGCGCAGCGCTCGGCGCCGCGCGGCTCGGCCGGCTTGCGGCCACCGGCGACGATCCCGCGCAAGTGTGCACCCGCCCGCGTCGGCTTGCCAGTTTCGTGCCCCGCGCCTCCGCTGTGTCCGCCTACGACGAGGCCTATCGCCGCTGGCGCGAGCTTTACCCCGCATTGAAGGAGAGTCTTTAAGTGAACGCGTCAGTTAAATTCTTCGATGCCAGCGCACCCATAGCCTTTGCCGGCAAGGATGCGGGAAATGCGCCCGCCTTCCGCTGGTACGACAAGGACCGCATGGTCCACGGCCGCAGGCTGGAAGATCACTTGCGCTTTGCGGTGTGCTACTGGCATTCGCTGTGCTGGCCGGGCGGCGATCCCTTCGGCGGCGAGACGTTTCTGCGGCCCTGGCACCACGGCTCCGATCCGATGGCGATGGCGCGCGCCAAGGCCGATGTCGCCTTCGAGCTGTTCCGCCTGCTGGATGTGCCCTTCTTCACCTTCCACGACGTCGATGCGGCGCCCGAAGGTGCCTCGCTCCGCGAATCCGTCGCCAACCTCAACGCCATCGCCGATCTGTTCGAGGCGAAGATGGCATCGGCCAAGGTCCGCCTGCTCTGGGGTACGGCAAACCTGTTCACGCATCGCCGTTACATGGCGGGCGCCGCGACCAATCCGGACCCCGAGATCTTCACCTATGCCGCCGGCCAGGTCCGCGCCGCGCTGGAGGTGACGCATCGGCTCGGCGGCCAGAACTATGTGCTGTGGGGCGGCCGCGAGGGCTACGAGACGCTGCTCAATACCGATCTCAAGCGCGAGCTCGACCAGCTCGGCCGCTTCGTCTCGCTCGTGGTCGAGCACAAGCACAAGATCGGCTTCAAGGGCCCGATCCTGATCGAGCCGAAGCCGAAGGAGCCGACCAAGCATCAATATGATTTCGACGTCGCCACCTGCTACGGCTTCCTCGCACGCTACGATTTGCTCGAGGACGTCAAGCTCAACATCGAGCAAAACCACGCCATCCTCGCCGGACACTCCTTCCATCACGAGGTCGCGCTGGCCGAGGCGCTCGGCGTGTTCGGCTCGCTCGATATCAACCGCGGCGACGATCTGCTCGGCTGGGACACCGATCAGTTCGCGATGAACGTGGGCGAGCTGGCGCTGGTGTTCCACGAGATGCTGAACCGCGGCGGCTTCACCTCCGGCGGACTCAATTTCGACGCCAAGATCCGCCGTCAGTCGATCGACCCCGACGATCTCATCCATGCTCATGTCGGCTCGATGGATACCTGCGCGCGGGCGTTCCTCGCTGCTGCCGACATGCTCGATGCCGGCGCCCTCACGGCGCCGCTTGCCGACCGCTACGGTGGATGGGCAGGCGGCGAGGGCCGGGCCATTCTCGCCGGCCAGCGCTCGCTCGCCGATCTCGCCGATCGCGCGATGGGTCCCGGCTTCGACCCGCAGCCGCGCTCGGGACGGCAGGAATATCTGGAATCTCTCGTTAACCGCTACATCTGAGGTCGCTGATGGCAAGTGCTGACGCAACACCGGTGCTCGAATTGACCGGCATCGGCAAGGAGTTCGGCGCCATCCGCGCGCTGCATGATGTCGATATGCATGTCCACCCGGGCGAAGTGGTCGGCCTGATGGGCGACAACGGCGCCGGCAAGTCGACGCTGGTCAAGATCATCGCCGGCAATTTCCGCCCCAGCCATGGCGAAATCCGCTTCGGTGGCGATGCGGTCCATTTCAGCCGGCCCATCGATGCCCGCGCGGTCGGTATCGAGGTCGTCTATCAGGACCTCGCGCTCGCCGACAATCTGACCGCTGCCGCCAACGTGTTTCTCGGCCGCGAGCTGAAGCGTAAATTCGGCCCCATCGCTTTGCTCGACCACAAGGCCATGGCATCGCGTGCGCTGGAATTGTTCGGCGAGCTGCGTTCGGAGACTCGCCCCGACGATCTCGTCAAGCAGATGTCCGGCGGCCAGCGCCAGGCGGTTGCGATCGCGCGGACGCGGCTCTCCAATGCGCGGCTGGTCATGATGGACGAGCCGACGGCCGCGATCTCGGTCCGCCAGGTCGAGCAGGTGTTGAGCCTGATCCACCGCTTGAAGGAGCAGGGCGTCGCCGTGATGCTGATCTCGCACCGCATGCCCGACGTGTTTGCGGTGTGCGACCGCGTCATTGTCATGCGCCGCGGCGAGAAGCGGGCCGACAAGCCGATCCACGACACCTCCCCCGAGGAAGTCACAGCCCTTATCACCGGCGCGAAGGAGGCGGCGTGATGGCGATGCCCCTGGAATCCCCCGTCACGTTCTCGAACGTCGGCAAGATCAAATGGTGGCGGCGCGGCATCTTCGCCTCCCAGACCGGCTACGTCCTGCTGGCGCTCCTGGTGCTGATGGTCGTGATGCATTTTGCCAGCCCCTATTTCTTCACCGAGGGCAACATGCAGAACGTGGCGAAGAACTTTTCCTTCATCGCCATTGCCACGCTCGGAATCACTTTCGTCATCATCACCGGCGGCATTGATCTCTCCGTCGGCTCGATGATGTGTTTTTCTGCGATGATTACCTCTATGGTCATGATCGAGCTGTCGGCGCCGGGATCGGTGTTCGTCCATTTGGCCGCCGACGGCAAGACCGCCGTCGCCAATGTGCCCGGATTGATCCTTGTGATCTCGGTGCTCGCGGGGCTGTGCGCCGCGTTGATCGTCGGGCTCGTCAACGGCTTCTGCATTGCGGTGCTCGGGCTGTCACCCTTCGTCACCACGCTTGGCATGCTCTCGATCGTGCGTGGGCTCGCCTATGTCGTCTCGAACGGCCGCGGCAGCTTTCCCGGCGGGCCGGACGCCGATTATTTCTATGCGCTGACATCGGGTGACGTGCTCGGCGTGCCCGCTCCCTTCATCTATCTGGTGATACTCGCCGCCGTGATGGCGGTCGTGCTGCATCACACCAGTTTCGGCCGCCACGTCTTCGCGCTCGGCGGCAACGAGAAGGCGGCGGAGCTGACCGGCATCTCGGTCGTGCGGGTGAAGATCGAGGTCTACGTGATCTGCGCGCTCGCCGCGGGGCTCCAGGGCATCATCATCTCCGGCTGGCTCGGCTCGGCGCCCGCCAACATGGCGACCTCATACGAGCTCAACGTGATTGCGGCCGCCGTGATCGGCGGCGCCAATCTGGCCGGCGGCATCGGCGGTCCGCTCGGTGCCATCGTCGGCTGCGTGCTGCTCGAAGTGATCCGCAACGGCCTCGTGCTCGCGCAGGTCAACTCCTACTGGCAGCAGACGCTGGTGGGCGTGATCATCATCCTTGCCGTGCTGGTCGACCGGATCCGCTCGCGCATGACTTAACCAGTTACTCCGGAAGGACAACGAAAGATCGTCTATCCGCCTGCCGGGGCATCACATCACAAATGGATAGGCAACAAAGTGTGGAGGGAAGAAATGAAGAAGCTTCTGTTGGCCGGCGTGACCATCGCAATGATGGCGACCCCGGCATTTGCCCAGACCTACAAGTTCGCCGTCGTGCCCAAGGCGATGAACAATCCGTTCTTCGATGTGGCGCGTGACGGCTGCCTGAAGCGAGCCAAGGAACTCGGCAATGTCGAATGCATCTACAAGGGGCCGATCGAGCACGAGCCGGCGACACAGGCCCAGATCATCCAGGACTTCATCACCCAGAAGGTGGATGGGTTGGCAATCTCGGTTGCCGACGTCGCAGCGATGACCAAGTCGATCGATGCAGCGGCTGCAGCCGGCATTCCCGTCATTACGTTTGACGCGGATGCGCCGGGTTCCAAGCGGCTTGCCTATATCGGCACCAACAACAAGGACTTCGGCCTCGCGCTCGGCAAGCAGTTGCTCAAGCTCCGGCCCGATGGCGGCAAATATGCCATGGTTTCCGGCGGCCCCGGTGCGAAAAACCTCGCCGAACGTGTCGATGGTGTCCGCGAAGCGCTCAAGGGCTCGAAATGGGTCGAGGTCCAGGGTTCGCCGACCTTCTGCAATGACGATTCCGCGCTTGCGATCCAGCAGATGTCGGACTTGCGTACCGCAACGCCCGACCTCGGTGCGATCGTGCCGGTCGGCGGCTGGCCGATGTTCGCGCCCGAAGGCTACAAAGCCTTCGTCAACAAGAACAAGAAGGATATCGACGCCGGCAAGTTCACGCTCGTCGTCGCCGATACGCTGAAGATGCAGCTCGAATTGCTGCGCGACGGCTACTCCAACGCGCTCACCGGCCAGCGTCCGTTCGAGATGGGCGAGAAGTCTATGGACACCCTGTTGGCGATCAAGAAGGGCCAGAAGGTTCCGGAAGTGATCTACACCGGCCTCGACCTGGTGACGAAGGACAACGTCGCTCAATTGTTGAAGTAGGAACGTTACCAGCCCAACGTTCCTGCGCTACACTCCCTCTCCCGCTTGCGGGGGAGGGAGTGCTTTTGCGGATTGGAAGGATATTGCAATGAAGCGTACGCGGTTGGCTAACGGTCTCGATGTTACGGCAATAGGCCTCGGCTCGGCGCCACTCGGCGGCCTGTTTTCGGCGGTCAGCGATGCCGATGCAGAAGCGACGCTCGCGGCCGGCTGGTCGGCCGGCATCCGCTTCTACGACACCGCGCCGCTCTACGGCTTTGGCCTCGCCGAGCGCCGTTTGGGCGCTTTCCTGCGCCAGCAGCAGCGGGACTCCTTTGCGATCTCGACCAAGGTCGGCCGGCTGCTGCGCCCGGATCCCAGTTCGACCGAGGACGATCACTACAAGGGCGCCCCTGCGCTGCGGCCGCAATTCGATTTCAGCTATGACGGCGTGATGCGTTCGGTCGAGGAAAGTCTCGACCGCCTCGGGCTCGATCGCGTCGACGTGCTGCTCGTGCATGATCCCGACGATCACTATGACGCGGCCGTCAACGGTGCTTTCCGCGCGCTGATGCGCCTGCGCGACGACGGCACCATCAAGGCGATCGGCTCCGGCATGAATCAGTCGGAGATGCTCACACGTTTCGCCGAAGCCGTGCCGGTCGACTGCTTCCTGCTCGCTGGCCGTTACACGCTGCTCGACCAGGGCGCGCTGGATGCGCTGTTTCCGGTCTGCCGCCAGAGGGGCATCGGCATCCTGCTCGGCGGCATCTACAACAGCGGCATTTTGGCCAATCCGCACACCGGCGCGAAGTTCAATTATCAGGACGCCGACGTGGCACTCGTGGCGCGCGCACTCGCGCTTGACGAGCTCTGCCGCAAGCACGGCACCGAGCTGAAGGCCGCCGCGCTCCAGTTCTGCATGGCCCATCCGGCCGTGACGGTCGCGGTGATGGGCGCGCGCAACGCCGCGGAGGTTGCCGACAACATCGCGATGTCGGAGCGCACGGTGCCGCCAGCTTTCTGGCAGGAGCTGCGCGCGAAAAACCTCGTCGACGCGCGGGCGCCGCTGCCGCGCGGAGCGTGAGACATGCTCATCGATGCGCACCAGCATTTCTGGGATCCCGCGCGCGCCGACTATCCCTGGATGGATGCGCCTGAGCTCACGCCGATCCGCCGCGCCTTCGGGCCCGCCGATCTAGCTCCGCTGCTAAAGGCGAACGGCATCGACGCAAGCATCGTGGTGCAGTGCCGCTCCGCGCTTGAGGAGACCGAGGAATTTTTGCGGGTCGCGCATGACACGCCCTCCGTCATGGGCGTGGTCGGCTGGGCCGATCTGACCGATGCCGCGCTCGGCGACACGCTTGATCGGCTGCGCGCGCTGCCGGGCGGCGCAAAGCTGGTCGGTATCCGCCACCAGGTCCACGACGAGGCCGATCCCGACTGGCTGTTGCGCGCGGACGTCCAGCGCGGACTCGCGGCGGTGTTCGCCCGCGATCTCGCCTACGACTTCCTCGTCCGCACCCGCGAGCTCCCCGCTGCGATCGCAACTGCAAAAGCTTTTCCGCACGCACGCTTCGTGCTCGACCACGCCGCAAAACCGCCGATCGCCGTTGGCGGCAGCGCGGAATGGTCCGACCGCATCGCGTCGCTCGCGGCCTGCGGCAACGTCTGGTGCAAGGTCTCGGGGCTCGCGACGGAAGCGAAGTGGACCGATTGGGACGCGGAGCGGCTGTTTCCGTTTGTCCAGCACGTCGCGAATAGTTTTGGCGAGGACCGCCTGATCTTTGGCTCCGACTGGCCGGTATGCCTGCTGGCGGGTAGCTACGGCGAGATCAAGGCCGCGCTGGAGGCGTGCCTGGCGAAGCTAGGCGCGAGCGTCCGCGACAAGGCGTTTGGGGTGAATGCGAACCGGGCGTATCGGTTGGCGGTTCCATAGCCCGAGAGCGCACCCGGCGAATAATGTCGCCCCCCCCTTGCGCAATTGCGCACCAGGCCGGGACGACGACTGAGCTCGAGGATGCGTTCGTCGCTCACACGCCCGCAGGCACCTGATCCAGAAATCCCGTGATGCTCCTGATGCGGCCATCCTTCAGCACGGCGAAATCCGTGCCCTTGATCGGGTTATCGACGCCATCAGGTCCAAGGCCCCAGCTGAAGCGCACATGGTCGCCATAGCCGTTGGGCTCGCCGATCAGCCTGAACTTGAAGTCGGGAAAGCGCTGCTGGACGCCGGCGATCAGGGCATCGATGCCGTCCCGGCCGTCACCCTTCATCAGCGGATCGACATAGCTCGCATCTGCCGTCCAGTTCTCGCTGAGCAGTTCGCGGCGGCGATTTTGTGCGGGCTCGTTCCAGAGATCGATGTAGCGGCGGGCGATCGTGACGTGGTCGGTCATGAGACTCTCCTTCGATGGCGCCGTGTGGTTCGGCTGACCTGACTATCGAAGGTTCGCGCGCTGGGATCGATTACCTCGGAGATCATGCGTCCGTAAAAAAAGGAGCGCGATGATGGTCTCATCGCGCTCCTGTCGCCTGTGGTTTTGCGCGAACTTACTTCGCCGCGGTCACCATGATCTCGACGGTGTATTGCGGCGCGGCCAGCTTCGCTTCAACGGTGGCGCGGGCCGGGGTGTTGCCGGGCGACACCCAGCCATCCCACACGGCGTTCATCTCCTGGAACGTCTTCATGTCGGTGATGTAGATCGTGGCCGACAGCAGTTTCGACTTGTCGGTGCCGGCCTTGGCGAGATGGCCGTCGATGGTCTTCAGGATGTCCTGGGTCTGCTTGGTCACGCTTTCGCCGGCCGCATTGCTGGCGACGACGCCGGCGAGATAGACGGTGTTGCCGTGCACGACGACCTGGCTCATGCGCGGGCCGGTTTCAAGACGCTGAATGCTCATTAGGGGATCTCCTGGTGGGAATGGCGGCCCTGTCTAGCGCAGCACCTCGCGCTGTGCCACCCCCGGCACGCATGCGTTGCCCGGCACGCATGCGTTCGTTCAACGGCCAACCGCTTTCGCCGCCGCACGGCCGGCATTGCGGCCCGAGAACAGGCAGCCGCCGAGGAAAGTGCCCTCCAGCGAGCGATAGCCGTGCATGCCGCCGCCGCCGAAGCCGGCGGCCTCGCCCACCGCGTAGAGGCCGGGAATGATCTGCCCTTCCTCGCCGAACACGCGTGAGTCGAGATCGGTCTCGAAGCCGCCCAGCGTCTTGCGGGTGAGGATGTTGAGCTTGACCGCGATCAGCGGCCCCTGCGCGGGATCGAGGATACGGTGGGGCGACGCGGTGCGGATCAGCTTGTCACCGATGTAACGTCGCGCATTGTGGATGTTCATCACCTGCGCGTCCTTGACGTAAGGATTGGCGATCTCGCGGTCGCGCGCCTCGATCTGAATCCTGATCTCGTCGAGCTTGAGCAAATCGTTGCCGGCGAGATTGTTCATGGCGGCGACGAGATCCTCGATCTTGTCGCGTACGATGAAGTCGACACCATGGCTTTTGAATGCCTCGACCGGCGCCGGCGCGCCCTTGTTGGTGGCGCGGCGCAAGGTCATGCGCCAGCTCTTGCCGGTGAGATCCGGATTTTGCTCCGAGCCCGACAGTGCAAACTCCTTCTTGATGATGGCCTGCGTCAGGACGAACCAGGAATAATCATAGCCGGTGGACATGATGTATTTGAGCTGGCCGAGCGTATCGGATCCCGGGAATAGCGGCGCCGGCAGCCGCGTGCCCGTGGCGTCGAACCACATCGAGGAGGGGCCTGGCAGGATGCGGATACCGTGGCGCGGCCAGATCGGTGACCAGTTCTGGATGCCCTCGACATAGTGCCACATGCGGTCGCGATTGATCAGCCGCGCCCCTGATGCCTCGGTGATGCCGATCATGCGGCCGTCGACATGCTCGGGCACGCCGGAGATCATGAATTTTGGCGGCTCGCCGAGCCGCTTGGGCCAGTTCGCGCGCACCAGATCGTGATTGCCGCCGATGCCGCCGGACGCCACGATCACGGCTTGCGCCTTCAGCGCAAACTCGCCGACGACACTGCGCGACGAGCTCTTGCCGCGCTCGACGCTGTCCGGCGCGAGAATGGCGCCGCTGACGCCGTCCACCGTACCGTTGGTGATCGAGAGCGCGTCGACGCGATGGCGGAACCGGAAGATCAGCCGACCGCTCTTGGCGGCTTCGCGCGCGCGGCGCTCGAACGGCTCGACGATGCCGGGTCCGGTGCCCCAGGTGACATGAAAGCGCGGCACCGAGTTGCCGTGGCCCATCGCGTCATAGCCGCCGCGCTCGGCCCAGCCGACCACGGGAAAGATCCGATGCCCCATCGCGCGCAGCCAGCCGCGCTTCTCGCCGGCCGCGAACGCCACATAGGCCTCCGCCCATTGGCGCGGCCAGAAGTCCTCGTCTCGGTCGAAGCCGGCGGTGCCGAGCCAGTCCTGCATCGCGAGGTCAAAAGAATCCTTGATGCCGAGCCGGCGCTGCTCCGGGGAGTTCACCAGAAACAATCCGCCAAACGACCAGAACGCCTGGCCGCCGAGCGACTGCTCGCCCTCCTGGTCGACCACGATCACGCGTTTGCCGGCGTCGGCAATCTCGGTCGCCGCCACCAGTCCCGATAGTCCTCCGCCGACGACAATGACGTCCGCCTGCTCAGTCGAATGCTCGGCCATGAGTTCCCCCCTGTAGTTGTCCGGGATTGAAGCCGGCGGTTGCAACTGAGATCAAGGGCTTGTCGCGTAGGACATCGTTAACTTGTTCCACTTTGGGATCGAGGCGGGCCTGAGTGCAGCGCGGACGCAACACTGGATTTGAATTTGTTTTGAGTAAGCCCGCCTGCCTAGACAAAACCACGAAGTCGACCGACGCTAGACGAGCATCACCACCTGACACACAGATTCGCAAACGACCGGGGCGGGGGCCAATGAAGTTTCTGACGGGGTTGCTTGCGGCGATCGTGCTGGTCGCTTGCATGGGGGCGTCTCACGCGGTGGTTCGGATCGCGGATGACCGCGGCGGCCGGATCGGAACCTATGTCGACAGATATCAGGACCTGCGGCAATCAGGCGACACCGTCATCATCGACGGCCTCTGCGCTTCCGCCTGCACCATCGTCCTCGGCGCCATCCCGCGCGACCGCATCTGCGTCACCTCGCACGCGACGCTCGGCTTCCACGCCGCCTGGGATTTCGGCTCCAATGGTCGCGCCGTGACCAACTCTGAGGCGACCCACATGCTTTATTCGATGTATCCCTCGCAGGTGAAGCGCTGGATCTCACAGCGCGGCGGCCTCACGCCGCACATGCTGTTCCTGAGGGGCAGGCAGCTCCAGGCCATGTACAAGCCCTGCTACCTCGACGCGCAGGCCTCTGCGATCAAGCCGTCGCGCCGGCCTCTGCCGCAAGCGGAACAGCTCGAGTCCGCCCGGGGTCAGCTCCTTCACTGATATCCTAAGCATGACGGGGTCCCGGCCCGCCAGCGGCGCCTTGCCCGTAGGCGGGCCAAAGCCTATCTGAAGGCCAGGGAACCGGCGCCTTCGCTCCGGTCATTGTCATGGCTCAGCCACTGCACACCGTACATCCGGTATCGGACAATTCGCCCACTGCCGGCCGACTGCCGTCCGTGCTGTTGTTGGCCGGCGCCTGTGTTGCCGGGCTCCTTGTGATCGGCGCGCTCGCGCTCTGGTTCCATTACGGCTCCCAGGTGTTCTTCGAAATGATCAGGACCGGCTTTGCCGCCTGCTTCTGATTCGCGACAGGAAGTATTCCGCCCATGAGCTCCACCGCCCGTCCGCTGGTAATCGCGACCGCCTTCGCCTCAAGCCTCGTCGTCGGTCTGCTGGTGCTGTTCTGGGCCATGGGCGGCGTCAGCAAGGTGGCGCAGCCGGCCGCGATCGGCGGCCCGTTCCAGCTCACCGACCAGAACGGCAAAGCCGTCACCGACAACAGCCTCAAGGGTAAGCCGACGCTGATCTTCTTCGGCTACACCCATTGTCCCGACGTCTGCCCGACCTCGCTGTTCGAGCTGTCGGAACTGCTGCGCGCGATGGGCAAGGATGCCGACAAGGTCAACGCCGTCTTCATCTCGGTCGATCCCGAGCGCGATACACCCGCGACCATGAAGGACTATCTCTCAAGCTTCGATCCGCATCTCGAGGGCCTTAGCGGCGATCCCGCCGAGACCGCCAAGGTGATCACCTCTTACCGGGTCTATGCCAAGAAGGTCCCGACCAAGGACGGCGACTACACCATGGACCACACCGCGCTGATCTATCTGATGGACCGCGACGGCCGTTTCGTCTCGCCGTTCAACCTGAAGCGGAGCCCCGAAGAGGCCGCGACGGAGCTGAAGCGGTATCTTTGAAGGCCTCGTCCAGGCGAAGCTGCTTCCACATCGTCATGGCCGGGCTTGACCCGGCCATCCACGATCTTTCGTGCAGCACCAAGAACGTGGATGCCCGGGACAAGCCCGGGCATGACGACCGCGTAGTCACAATCGGCGCTCGCGTTCCCGGCCGGATGGTCTATAAGGCCCTCCGATCCCAATGAAATTCGTTCATTTCCGGCCGATGGCTCCATCGCAACAGGCGAAATCGTCCAAATCTGCCCGTGGCTTGCTGACGGGGCTGGCCGTTGCCGCGTGCCTGCTCGCGGGCCTGCCGGGCGCTCGCGCCCAGGCACCGTCGAAGCAGCCTCCCGCGGCACCTCGAGCTGCCCCCCAGGCCGTGCCCGGGTTCTGGGACCCGCGGCGGCGCCCGGAGCGGCCCGACCTGTCGCGCCTGACGGTGATCCGCTTCCTGACCGAGACCGATTATCCGCCGTTCAACTACACCGGCGCCGACGGCAATCCGGCCGGCTTCAACGTCGATCTCGCCCGCTCGCTTTGTGAAGAGGTCAAGGTCACCTGCACCGTGCAGATGCGCCGCTTCGAGACGCTGGTCGATGCGCTCACCTCGAACCGGGGCGATGCGATCATTGCGTCCATGGCGGTGAGCCCGCAGCTTCGTGCACGCGTCGATTTCACCGATCCCTATTACCGCGTGCCGGCGCGTTTCGCCTCGCGCAAGGATGCGGTGATGCCGGAGATCCGGCCCGAATATCTCGAAGGCAAGAAGGTCGGCGTCATCGCGGGCTCCGCGCATGAGGCCTATCTCAAGGCGATGTTCACCGACGCCGAGTTGCACGGCTATCCCAATGACGATGCTTTGCGCGCCGGCTTGCGCAAGGGCGAGGTTGATCTCATCTTCGGCGACGCCATCTCGCTGGCGTTCTGGATCAACGGCACCGATTCCGGCGATTGCTGCGCCTTCTCCGGCGGTCCCTTCGTCGAGAGCCGCTTCTTCGGCGAAGGCATCGGCATCGCCGTGCGCAAGGGCAACGACGTGCTGCGCCAGGCCCTGAACTGGGCCCTGTTTCGCGTCTGGGAAAAAGGCCGCTACACCGATCTGTGGCTGCGGTATTTTTCGGTGAGCCCGTTCTAACCCGGTCGCTGCTTCCTCCGCCGTCATTGCGAGGAGCTCTTGCGACGAAGCAATCCAGGCTGTTTCCGCAGTGACGGTCTGGATTGCTTCGCTACGCTCGCAATGACGGTGTGAGAGGCAACACCGCCCCACAAAATTGCATTCTGCCCGGAAATCGCTATTTTCCGCGGCCCGGAGGCCCCTTGATGTCCGTTATCGATCCCAACATGAGCCCGAGCGATCTTCGTGCGCTCGCCGAACAATCCAACGCCTGGCCGTTCGAGCAGGCGAAGGCCATTGTCGCGCGGCTCAAGAAAAGCCCGAAGGACGAGGTGCTGTTCGAGACCGGCTATGGTCCGTCCGGCCTGCCGCACATCGGCACGTTCGGCGAGGTCGCGCGCACCTCGATGGTGCGCCATGCCTTTCGTGTGCTGACCGAGGACAAGATCAAGACCCGCCTGCTCGCCTTCTCCGACGACATGGACGGCCTGCGCAAGGTGCCGGACAATGTGCCCAACAAGGACATGCTGGCGCAATATCTGGGGCGGCCGCTCACCGCGGTACCTGACCCGTTCTCGAACGAGCATCCGTCGTTTGGTGACGCCAACAACGCACGCCTGCGCGCCTTCCTCGATCATTTCGGCTTCGACTACGAGTTCGCAAGCTCGACCGTCTATTACAAGTCCGGCCGCTTCGATGCGACGCTGCTCAGGATGCTCGCGGCCTACGACCAGGTGATGGCGATCATCCTGCCGACGCTCGGGCCCGATCGCCGCGCCACCTATTCGCCGTTCCTCCCCGTCAGCAAGACCACCGGAATCGTGCTGCAGGTGCCGATGATCCGCCGCGACGTCGCGGCCGGCACCGTGACCTATGTCGATCCGGACACGAACCAGGAAGTCGAGACGCCGGTGACCGGCGGAAACGTCAAATGCCAGTGGAAGGCCGACTGGGCGATGCGCTGGGTCGCGCTCGGCGTCGACTACGAGATGGCCGGCAAGGACCTGATCGACTCGGTCAAGCTCTCGGGCGCGATCGCCAAGGCGCTCGGCGGCACGCCGCCCGAAGGCTTCAATTACGAGCTCTTCCTCGACGAGAAAGGCCAGAAGATCTCGAAGTCGAAGGGCAACGGCCTCACCATCGACGAATGGCTGCGCTATGCCTCGCCGGAATCGCTGACGCTGTTCATGTATCGCGAGCCGAAGGCGGCGAAGCGGCTGTATTTCGACGTCATCCCGCGCAATGTCGACGACTACCAGCAGTTCAGCGACGGCTTTGCCAGGCAGGACGACAAGCAGCAGCTCGGCAATCCGGTCTGGCACATTCACTACGGCCATCCGCCGAAGGCCGACATGCCCGTCACGTTCCAGCTGCTCTTGACGCTGGTGTCGTCATCGAACGCGGAAAACGCCGAGACGCTATGGGGTTTTATTGGCCGCTACCGTCCCGGCGTGAGCCCGCAGACGCATCCGAAGCTCGACGCGATGGTCGGCTACGCCATCAACTATTACCGCGACTTCGTCGCGCCGACGAAGCAGTTCCGCCAACCGACCGACGTCGAGCGCGCCGCGTTGCAGGATCTGCGTGATGCGCTGTCGCAGCTTCCGCAGGAGTCCTCCGCCGAGGACATCCAGAACGTCGTCTACGAGATCGGCCGCCGCGAGCCGTTCCTCGACAAGGTCAAGAAGGGCAAGGACGGTCGTCCCGGCGTCACGCTCGACTGGTTCAACATGCTCTACCAGGTGCTGCTCGGCCAGGAGAAGGGCCCGCGCTTCGGCTCGTTCGTCGCGGTGTATGGCGTGCAGAACGCAGTCAACATGATCGACGGCGCGCTGGCGCGGAGTGCGTAGACCATCCACGGTGTCATCGTCCGCGAAGGCGGACGATCCAGTATTCCAGGGGCAGCCGTTATAGAGTCGAGAGCTCGCGGCGTACTGGATTCCCCGCTTTCGCGGGGAATGACAGCGGAGCAAGTTTCACTGGCTCGCCCACACAATCCGCGCGATCCATGCAACATCGCTCGCTGCCATCGTCCGCTCTCCCTGCGTCGCATCGAGCGGCTGCAATTCCAGCGCCTTCGCCGTGCGGCGCTTCAGCATCGCGAGCATCATTTCGCCCGCCTTCGCCTTCACCACGACGCGATCGCCCTTGCGGATCGGTGCGCCAGGCGAGACCAGGATGACGTCGCCGTCGCGATAGGCGGGCGCGAGCGCGTCGCCGGAAATCTTCAGCGCAAAGGCGTGGTTGTCCTCGGCGTTCGGCAGCGCGATCTCGCCCCAGCCCTTGCCGGACGGAAAGCCGGATTCGTCGAACGCGCCGCTTAAGCCTGCCTGCGCGAAGCCGAGCAGCGGCACGGCACGGCCGTCGCCAGCATCATCACCGATCAGCCTGGCGAAAATGTCGATCGAGGACTCCGCGGCCGCCAGTGCCTTCGCGATCGATTCGGTCGAGGGCCAGCGCGCGCGACCGTCGGAGGTGACGCGCTTGGACTTGTTGAAGGTGGTGGGATCGAGCCCGGCCCGCTTGGCAAGGCCGGACGACGACAGCCCTGCGCGCGCAGCCAGTTGGTCCAGCGCGGCCCAGATCTGGTCGTGGGTCAGCATCCTCTGCGCTTTGGCCTGCTTGACCATGGAAGGTCCAGCCCGTCGCAACTCAGGAAAACTGTCCTCAAATCAACCGGTTTTCCGTTTTTCGCGCAAGGGGCGACGAGGAAAGCGTTTTCAAGCGAAGTGGGTACCGGTTCGCGTCAAGAAAACGCGTCAAAACAAATTTAGAGCCCCGTTCCGATGAAATCGGAACGGAATAGGCTCTAACTCTTGAGTTCGAGAGGTGTGGCCTTTACGGTCGCGCCCGGGTTTTCAGACCCGGAAGAGACGAAAAACCCCAAGAGACTCAAAGGGCTCCAGTAAGCATTGGTCAAGATCTACAAAATCTGTCCGGCCTCGGCCTGGCGCGAGGCGGAACGGCAGGGCGTGTACCGGGGCAGCGCGGATGACGAGCGCGATGGATTCATCCATTTCTCGACCGCCGCCCAGGTTCCGGAGACTTTGCGCAAGCATTATTTCGGCCAGCGTGCGCTGTTCCTGGTCGAGATCGACGGCGACGCGCTCGGAGCCGAGCTCCGTTGGGAGCGCTCGCGCAATGACGAGCTGTTTCCGCATCTCTATGGCGAGCTCGATCTCGGCGCGGTGCTCTCGGTGATCAATCTCAACATGCGCTCCGATGGCAGCCACGACACCCCGGAGCTTGCCCCGTGATCCGCGCTTTCGACGCCTTCTCGCTGCCGGTGTTGCGCTGGCTCGATCCGGAGGACGCGCACCGTCTTGCGATCCAGGGACTGCGCTTCCTGCCGCCGATGAAGCCGCGGCCGGACGATCCAAAACTCGCAGTGCGCGCCTTCGGGCTGAACTTTCCCAACCCGATCGGCATGGCCGCGGGCTTCGACAAGAGTGCGGAAGTGCCGGACGGGCTGCTGCGATTAGGCTTCGGCTTCGTCGAGATCGGCTCGGTCACTCCGAAGCCGCAAGCAGGCAATCCGAGGCCGCGACTGTTTCGCCTCGAGCGTGACGAGGCCATCATCAACCGCATGGGCTTTAACAATGACGGCGCGGAAGTAGCCCTGCGCCGGCTGGCGGCCCGCGCGCAGCATGGCGGCATCGTCGGCGTCAATGTCGGCGCCAACAAGGATTCGCCCGACCGCGTCGCCGACTACGTCAAGCTGATCGAGACCTTTGCGCCGGTTGCGAGCTATTTCACCGTCAACGTGTCCTCGCCCAACACGCCGGGGCTGCGCAATCTGCAGGAAGGCGCGCTGCTCGACGATCTCCTCGGACGCGTGATCGATGCGCGCGATCGGGTGCGCGAGAGCGCCGGCGATACGCCGGTACTGCTGAAGATCGCACCCGATCTCAGCCTTGCCCAGCTCGACGATGTCGTGCAGGTCGCGCGCTCGCGCAAGGTCGACGGCATGATCGTGTCGAACACGACCATCGCGCGGCCGAGCACGCTACGCGAGGAAATGCGGTCGAAGGAGCAGGGCGGCCTGTCCGGCCGGCCGCTGTTTCGCCTGTCGACGCGCATGGTCGCCGAGACCTATGTGCGCGTCGAGGGCGCGTTCCCGCTGATCGGTGTCGGTGGCGTGGACTCCGGCGGTGCGGCGCTGACAAAAATCCGCGCCGGTGCCAGCCTGATCCAGCTCTATTCATCGCTGGTCTACAAGGGCCTCGGCCTCGTCGACGAGATCAAGCGCGATCTGACCTCGACGCTGCTGCGCACGGGGCGGGATTCGCTGTCCGAGATCGTCGGCGCCGATGCGGCGACGCTGACGGCGGAAGACTGGCCGGGGATGTAGCGCGGTCTCGTGCCCCGGACGCAGCGCAGCGCTTCTTCAGCGGTGCGCTGCAGAGCCGGGGCCCACAAGCCGCTGGGTCCCGGCCCTGCGGAGCAGCGTTTCACGCTGCAGCGCGTCCGGGACACGATCGCTACGATTTCGGGAACGTCGCCCGATACAGCGCCGGATACCGTGCGCCCTGCAAGCCGCCGCGGGCGACATAGAACGTGATCAGCGCGCACCACAGCCCGGCATTGCCCAGGGATTGCAGCGCCCACCACACGCCTGCGAATATCGCGAGCGAGGTCAGCATCAGGTTTCGCATCTCGCGCGCCCAGGTGGCGCCGACATAGATGCCGTCGAAGCCGAAGGCGAATACGCCGGGGATCGGCGCCAGCACGATGAACACCAGGAATTCGCGCGCGGCGCGGCGGACGTCTTCGCTCGCAGTCATGAAGTTGATCAGGTTCGGCCCGAACAGCGCGAACAGCACTGCGACGACGATCGCGAAGCCGAGGCCCCACAGCAGCACTAGCCGGGTCGAATCGGCAAAGCCCTTGGCGTCGCGCGCGCCAAAAGTGCGGCCGCAGAGCTGCTGGGCGGCGTTGGCGAGGCCGTCGAGGAAGAAGGCGCTGACCAGCAGGAAATTGTTGAGCACGGAGTTCGCGGCCAGCGTCACGTCGCCGGCGCGCGCGCCTTTGGCGGTGAAGAACAGGAAGACGGTGATCAGCGCCGCGGTGCGGATCATGATGTCGGAGTTGACCGCCAGCAGTCGCATCAGCTTTGCGCGATCGAGCAGCGTTGCGCGGGGAACGGCAAAGCCGCCATACGCATAGCGCCGGCAGACGATGACGCCGAGCACGAAACCGATACCCTCCGACAGCAGGGCGGCGATCGCCGCACCCGCAATGCCGGTGTCGTAGACCAGCACCAGCAGAATCGTCGCCGCCATGTTGATGAGGTTGATGACGACCTGGAGCGCGAGCGCCGGATTGGCGCGGGCCTGTCCGACCAGCCAGCCGAGAATGACGTAGTTGGCGAACGCGAACGGCGACGACCAGATCCGGATCACGAAATAGGTTTTTGCGGCGCGCGTCACGCCCGCGCTGCCGCCCATCAGGTCGAACAGCACGCCGGCCAACGGCAATTGCAGCGCAATCAGTGCGGCGCCGATCAGGCCGGCGACAATGAAGCCGCGCACCAGGATCACGGTCTGCTCGCGGGCCTCGCCCGCGCCGAGCGCCTGCGCGGTGAACGCCAGCGTGCTCATGCGCAGGAAGCCGAACAGCCAGAACAGGCAGTCGAAGATGACGGAGGCCATCGCGACGCCGCCGAGCAGCGCGGCATCGTCGAGCCGGCCGATTGCGGTGGTCGAGACCACGCCGATCAGGGGCGTGGTGAGGTTCGCGACCATCGCAGGACCTGCGATGGCGAACACCTGGCCGGAGCCGACCCTGGGATGAACGGGCGCGTGCATGTCAGAACACCAGCACCATGCCGTCTTCGGCAGCGAGATGTTCGATGTCATCGAGACGCGACAGCACGTCGTCGCTCATATGGGTGAGGACAAGACGTTTTGCGCCGATGGCTGGCAAATGCTGTTCCAGGGTTTTCAGGCTGAGATGGTTCTTGACCACCTTGTCGTACATATACGCTTCGGCAATGAAAAGGTCCGCGCCGTGCGCCAGCGGAAAGAGCGTCTCCGTCCATTCGGTGTCTGCGCTGTAGGCCAGCGTGCGGCCTTCGGCCTCGACGCGATAGGCGAGGAAGGGCCCGCCGGATTCGCCATGCACGACAGGATAGGGCGTCACATTCACCGGGCCGAAGCTTTGGCTTTGTTCGGGGGCGAGTTCGACGATGTTCAGTGCGAAGCGCTGCTTGGTCTTCGAGGAATGCTCGAACAGCGCTTCCATCACCTGCGTCAGCCGCGTCTCGATGCCTTGCGGACCCGCGATAGTGAGCGGCCGCGTCCGCCGCGAGAATTGGGCATCGAGCACAAGGAAGGGCAAGCCGGCAAAATGGTCGCCGTGGAAATGCGTGATCAGGATGAGATCGATGTCGTTGCGATCGATATCGAGCCGCTTCAGCGCCGGCAGGGCCGACGCGCCGCAATCGATCAGGAAATTCGTTTCGCGCCCTGAAACGTGGAAACAGGTGTTGAGCCTGCCGCCCGAGCCGAAGGCATCACCGCAGCCGACGAAACGCAGTTGCATCTGCTGCGCACTCCCTGGAGCATGATCCGGAAAAGTGTGAAGCGGTTTTCCGACAAGACCATGCTCAAAAATAACGACTTAGCGGCGCGGCGAGCCGAACACGCGCGACAGCAGCCAGATCGGGATCACGATGACCGCGCCGAGCAGGAAGTAGCGCCACAGCCAGCTCACGGCATCGAAGCCGAGATCCCACAGCCGCTGGAACAGCAGACGAATGCTGATGAGGATATTCCACGGATCGAAGCCGATCGCGGCCAGCACGACGCCGACCAGGATCGAGAGCAGCACCAGGCGAAACGCGACCGCCAGCGGCGAGCCGCCGAGAAAGCGGTGCAGGCCATCGCTGCGGCCGGCCGGCAAATCTCTGACGTCGTGGGCCATCTCAGAAAACTCCTCGCGGGGATTCGTCCCGATTATAGGTCACGGCGGGGGACATGGGGAACCCCGACCCCACCGTCAATCAGCTTACCGCGTTTTAATTCGGGCGGCCCGGGAAGGTAGATCGAGGGAATCGGTCGTGCCGCGGGCTCCTAACCTCTCCCGCTTGCAAAGCGGGAGAGGGGGGCACCTCCGCCTTGGCGGCAATTCACGCCTCAACCACCGCTTCCGCCTTCAACATCTTTTCAAGCGTTTCCAGCCTATCCGCCTCCCGCGGCGGCTTGTCCCAGCGCAGCCGGCTGATGCGGGGAAAGCGCATGGCGACGCCGGATCTGTGCCGTGGCGAGCGCTGCAGCCCCTCGAAGGCGACCTCCAGCACGAGCCCCTTGTCGCCCTCGTGCACGACATGGCGGACGGGGCCGAACTTTTCGGTGGTGTTGCGGCGGACGAAGCGGTCGATCTGCAGCAGCTCCTCGTCGGTGAAGCCGAAATAGGCTTTTCCGACCGGCACCAGCTCGTCGCCGTTCTCGGTCTCGGTCCAGACGCCAAAAGTATAGTCGGAATAATAGGACGAACGCTTGCCGTGGCCGCGCTGCGCATACATCAGCACGGCATCGATGATGTGCGGATCCCGCTTCCACTTCCACCACGGCCCTTTCGGCCGTCCCGGTAGATAGGGCGCGTCGCGCCGCTTCAGCATCACGCCCTCGACGGCGTCGGCATCCGCGCCCGCACCAGCGCTCGCGGGATCGGCGCGGGCGGCGGTGAGTGCGTCCCAGCTTGCGAAGTCGACGGTGGGCGACAGATCGATGCGGGGATCGCCAAGCTTTGCGACGAACGTCTCCAGCCGCTCGCGCCGTTCGGCGAACGGCAGCTCGCGCAGATCGTTCTCGTCGTCGCCGAGCAGATCGTAAGCGCGAAGGTGGATCGGGAACTCCTTGATCAGTCTTGGCGAGACGACCTTGCGGTTGAGGCGTTGTTGCAGGACGTTGAAGCTCTGGACGCGCCCTTCGCGCAGGATCAGCAGCTCGCCGTCGATCGCGCCCGGCAGGCGCAAAGACGGCACCAGGTCCGGAAAGCTCCCGGTGATGTCCTCGCCGGTGCGCGAATAAAGTCGCGCCGTGATTTGCCCGCGCTCGTCGCGGCCGGCCACCGCCTGCACGCGGATGCCGTCCCATTTCCATTCGGCGACGTAGTCGGCGGGATCGAGGCTCGCGAAATCGCCGTCCTCGATCGCATGCGCCAGCATCACGGGGCGGAACGGCGCGGGATCGCGATTGACCGGCTTTTCACCGCGGCCTTCCAGCCAGGCGAACAGGTCGAGATAGGGGGGGCTGAGGCCCGGCCAGATCAGCTCGACCTCATGCGGGTCCTTGTCGCCGAGCGCGGCGGCCGCGGTCTTCGCCAGGCGTGCGGAGATGCCGATGCGCAACGCGCCGGTGACGAGCTTGAGCAGCGCCCAGCGGCCGGTCTCGTCAAGCTCGTCGAGCCAGCGTTCGAGCTGCTTCGGCAATTCGGTCTTGCCGAGCGTGCGCAGCGTGGTGACGACCTCGGTGAGGGTCGGGGGAGGCGGGTTGTTGTGGGCGGCCAGGGCCGCCCGCGGCCACATCAGCGCCACCGTCTCCGAGAGATCGCCGACATAATCGTAACTCAGCCCGAACAGCACCTCATCCGTGCGCGACGCAATGAGATCGCGGATCAGCGCCGGCTTGGCATGCTTGAAGCTGAGCGCGCCGGTGAGCGCGGCCAGTGCGTAGCCGCGGTCGGGATCGCCAACTTCGCGAAAGTAGCCCGCGAGCAGGCGCAGCTTGTTGTTGCGGCCGGGCTCATAGGCGAGACGGTCCAAGAGCTCGGCGAAGCGGTTCATGCCTCGGCCTCGCCCTGAACCGGCGTCTCGCTCTCCTCCTCCTCGCCATAGCCGACGAGATCGAGCGGCTGCGCCCGCAAGCCACGCGACTTGCACCAATGCACCAGCGCGTCTTCCTGGCCGTGGGTGACCCAGATCTCGCCGGCGCCGGTCGCAGTGATCGTCGCGGTAAGGCCGTCCCAATCGGCGTGGTCGGAGATCACCAGCGGCAATTCGATGCCGCGCTGCCGCGCGCGGGCACGCACGCGCATCCACCCCGATGCGAACGCGGTGACGGGATCGGGGAAGCGCCGCGTCCAGATGTCGGAGGTCGCCGAGGGCGGTGCGAGCGTGATGGTGCCGGCGAGCGCCGCCTTCTTCACGCCCATCACCGGCCTGAGCTCGCCGAGGTCGATGCCGCGGCTCTGGTAGTAATGCGTGATCGACTCCATCGCGCCATGCAGATAGATCGGCGCGTCGTAGCCGGCCTGGCGCAGCAGCGCGATGACGCGCTGGGCTTTGCCGAGCGAATAGGCGCCGACGAGATGCGCGCGCTCGGGAAACAAGGCGACGGAGGCCAGCAGCTTGTTCACCTCGTCCGCGGCATCGCCATGGCGAAATACCGGCAGGCCAAAGGTGGCCTCGGTGATGAAGACGTCGCAGGGCACCAGCTCGAACGGTACGCAGGTCGGGTCGGGCGCGTCCTTGTAGTCGCCGGAGGCGACGATGCAGGTGCCGTTGCATGTGACAGCGATTTGCGCCGAGCCGAGCACATGACCGGCCGGGTGGAATTTCACGCTTGTGTCGCCGAGCCGGATTTCCTCGCCATAGCTGATGGTCTGTGTCGAGCCGGCAAAATTCTCGCCATAGCGCAGCCGCATCATGTCCAGCGTTTCTTGCGTCGCCAGCACGGCGCCATGGCCGGCGCGGGCATGGTCGGAATGGCCGTGGGTGATCACGGCCCGCTCGACCGGGCGGATGGGATCGATATGGAATTTGCCAGGCCTGCAGCACAGGCCGTCAGCAGTTGGCAACAGGATGTCTTGCGGCCGCATGCCTGATATATAGGTCGCTCCACCGCATCTTCGAGTCGCCACCCGCTTCGCTTCCTGGTTCCCAATGCCGCTCCGCCTGTTTCTGACCTCCGGCGATCTCATGGCCGACCGCCGTTTCGAGTTCGCGCGCGACCTCCAGCTCAAGGGCGATCTGCCCGCCGCCGCCGATCTCATCGAACAGGCAATCGAGCTTGCGCCTGACTTCACCTCGGCCTGGTTCACGCTCGGCGAGATCCGCCAGCAGCTCGGCGAGCGCGACAAGGCGATTGCGGCGTTCCGCGAAGCGCGCCGGTGCGATCCCGGGGACCAGCACGGCGCCCGCCTGCATCTGATACGGCTCGGCGACACCGAGATGGCGGAGATGCCAAAAGCCTATGTGCAGGCGCTGTTCGACCAATATGCGCCGCGCTTCGAGCACACGCTGGTCAACGATCTCGGCTATCGCGCCCCGTCGCTGATTTTCAAGGCGGTGCTGGCCGCCCGCGGCGCCGCGAACAAGCCGGCCCTGTTCAAGCGCGCCGTCGACCTCGGTTGCGGCACGGGACTCGCGGCAGCGGCCTTCGCCAGACAGGTCGACCATTTCATCGGCATCGACCTGTCGCCCGGCATGATCAAGGAAGCGCGTGCCACCGCGCTCTATGCCGAGCTCGAGGTCGCGGACATGATAGAGGGCCTGCGCAGCAAGGCCGATGCAAGCGCGAACCTCGTCGTCGCCGCGGACGCGTTCGTCTATCTCTCGGACCTTGCGCCGGTGCTCACCGAAGCCAGGCGCGTGCTGGTGTCAGGCGGCGTGCTCGCCTTCACGCTGGAGACGCATGACGGCAGCGGCATCGTGCTCGGCGAAGGCCTGCGCTATGCCCATGCGGCGGAATATGTCCGCGGCGCGCTTGCGAAGGCCGGGCTGAAGCTGCTGACGCTGGAGCCGGCGTCGCCGCGCATCGAGAACAACGAGCCGGTGCGCGGTATCGTCGTCGTCGCCGAGAAAACTTGAGTCTAGGCGCTAAACACCCGGCAATTTAAGCGTCATTGCGCCGCCCAGCGACGAACTTCCTACTTGCGAGCCGTGCCGCGAAGCCAGCACAATGCGCGCATTAGGGAGAGAGACAACAATGACGACAAATCCATCGCGGCGCGATGTCAGCGCCGCCGCGCTCGCCACCATTGCCGCGTCCGTCCTGCCCGCGCCCTCAGTCTGGGCTGCCGAGAAGAAATACGATGCTGGCGCCAGCGACAGCGAGATCAAGATCGGGCAGACCGTGCCGCATTCCGGTCCCGGCTCGCTCTACGGCGTGCTCGGGCGCATCGGCGAGGCCTATTTCCAGATGCTCAACGAGAAGGGCGGCATCAACGGGCGCAAGATCAAGTTTCTCACCATGGACGACGCCTACAGCGCACCGAAATGCGTCGAGGCGACGCGGCGCCTGGTCGAGCAGGAGGAGGTGCTTGCGCTCTACGGCTCGCTCGGCACCGCGCCGCAGACCGCCGTGCACAAATACCTGAACTCCAAGGGCGTGCCGCAGCTGTTGCTCAACACCGGCGCGTCGAAGTGGAATAACCCGAAAGAGTTCAAGTGGACGATGGCGGGCCTGCCGCTTTATCCGACCGAGGCGCGCATCCTGGCGCGGCATGTCGTCGCCGTGAAGCCGAATGCCAAGGTCGGCATCCTCTACCAGAACGACGATTTCGGCCGCGACTTCCTCGGTCCGTTCAAGAAGGTGCTGGCCGATGCCGGCGGCACCGCGCAGGTCATCATGGAGCAGACCTACGACCTGACCGATCCCACCGTCGATTCCCAGCTCATCAATCTCTCCAAGTCGGGCGCCGACGTGTTCTACAATATCTCCACCGGCAAGGCGTCGTCGCAGTCGATCCGCAAGGTCGCCGAGCTCGGCTGGAAGCCGCTGCAACTGTTGTCGGCCGGCTCGACCGGCCGCTCGATCCTTAATGCTGCGGGGTTGGAGAACGCCGCCGGCATCGTCGCCATCCGCTACAACAAGGAGGTCGGCCTGCCGAAATGGGAGAAGGACCCCGACGTGATGGCGTTCGAGGAGCTGCGCAAGAGGTACATCCCGACCATCGACCCCGACAATACCATCGCGTTCGCCGGCTACGGCCAGGCCGTCACCATGGGCGAGATCCTGCGCCGCTGCGGCGACGAGCTCACCCGCGCCAACGTGCTGAAGCAGGCCTCGACGCTCAAGGGCTTCCACTCGCCCTACTTCCTCGACGGCGTCACCTACGACTATACGCCCGACGACTACACGCCGATGAAGACGCTGTTCATCTCGATCTTCAGCGGCAAGGATTGGGACATCTCGGACAAGCCGATGTCGGAGTAGGGGCTTCCCACCCCTCGACGAACCCACCGGCACGGCTTACCTGTGATGCCGTGCCGCCCCGCATCCTCAAAATCCCGGCCGAGCCGGCCACGCTGCTGCCCGACCGCTTCCAAAAGTGGTTTGCGGCTCGCGGCTGGTCGCCGCGCGAGCATCAGCTCGCACTGCTGGAGAAGGCGCGCGAGGACCGCTCGGCCTTGCTGATCGCGCCGACCGGCGCCGGCAAGACGCTGGCGGGATTTCTGCCGACGCTGGTGGAGCTGAGCACCGCGCCGACCTCTCCCGCGAAATCCGTCATCTCCACCGGCCGTGCCGTGCAACGCAGCGGCGGCCTGCACACCCTCTACATCTCGCCGCTGAAGGCACTCGCCGTCGACATCGCGCGCAATCTGGAACGGCCCGTCGCCGAGATGGCGCTGCCGATCAAGGTCGAGACCCGCACCGGCGATACGCCGGTGTCGCGGCGGCAGCGGCAGCGGCGCTATCCGCCGGACATTCTGCTGACGACGCCCGAGCAGCTCGCGCTGCTGCTCTCGTCCGACGACGCGCCGTTCCTGTTCTCCTCGCTCAGGCGCATCGTGCTTGACGAGCTGCATGCGCTGGTGACGTCGAAGCGCGGCGATCTCTTGTCGCTCGGCCTTGCGCGGCTGTGGCGGCTGGCGCCGCAGATGCGCGCGATCGGATTGTCGGCGACCGTGGCCGAGCCGGAATCACTGGCCCGCTTCCTGGTGCCGCAACCGAAAGACCAAGCCGTATCCGCCGACATCGTCATCGCCGGCGGCGCGGCGCCGCCGTTGGTCGAGATGCTGGATACACGCGAGCGCCTGCCCTGGGCCGGCCACAGCGCGCGCCATGCGCTTCCCGAAATCTACCAGCTGATCAAGGCGAACAGGACCACGCTGGTCTTCGTCAACACCCGCAGCCAGGCCGAGATGCTGTTCCAGAACCTCTGGAGCATGAACGACGACAACTTGGCAATCGCGCTGCATCACGGCTCGCTCGACGTCGCGCAACGGCGCAAGGTCGAGGACGCCATGTCGGCCGGCAGATTGCGCGGCGTGGTCTGCACCTCCTCGCTCGATCTCGGGGTCGACTGGGGCGATGTCGACCTCGTCGTCAATATCGGCGCACCGAAGGGCGCGTCGCGCCTGATGCAGCGGATCGGCCGCGCCAACCATCGCCTCGACGAAGCCTCGCGCGCCGTGCTGGTGCCGGCCAATCGCTTCGAGGTGCTGGAGTGCCGCGTCGCCATCGACGCCATCGCCGAAAATGTGCAGGACACGCCGCCCCTGCGCATTGGTGCCCTCGACGTGCTGGCCCAGCACGTGCTCGGCTGCGCCTGCGGCGAGCCGTTTTTCTCCGGGGAGCTTTACGACGAAGTGCGTACCGCCGCGCCCTACGCCGATCTCACGCGGCAGGATTTCGACGACGTCGTCGACTTCGTCGCGTCCGGCGGCTACGCGCTGAAGACCTATGAACGCTTCGCCCGCATCAAGCAGGACAAGGAGGGCCGCTGGCGCGTCGCCAATCCAAAAGTGCGGCAGAGCTACCGGATGAATGTCGGCACCATCGTCGAGGACGACATGCTGAAGGTGCGGCTGGTGCGCTCGCGCGGCGGTGGTGCCGGCTCCACGGGCGTGATCGCGCGCGGTGGCCGTTTGCTCGGCGAGATCGAGGAGGCCTTCATCGAGGGCCTGAGTCCCGGCGACACCTTCGTGTTCAGCGGCGAGGTGGTCCGCTACGAAACCCTGGTCGAGGATCAGGTCTATGTCTCGCGCGCCCATGACAAGGACCCCAAGGTGCCGTCCTATATGGGCGGCAAGTTTCCGCTCTCGACCTATCTCGCCGAGCGTGTCCGCCGCCTGCTTGACGACGGGCGCGCATGGACGAGTCTGCCGGAGCAGGTCCGCGACTGGCTGTCTCAGCAGAAGGACGTCTCGCGCGTGCCAGCGGTGCGCGAGCTGCTGGTGGAAAGCTTTCCGCGCGCCAGCAAGCATTACATCGTCTGCTATCCCTTCGAAGGCCGCCTCGCGCACCAGACCCTTGGCATGCTGCTGACGCGCCGGCTGGAGCGCGTTCGCGCCCGCCCGCTCGGCTTCGTCGCCAACGAATATGCGGTGGCGATCTGGGGGCTCGGCGATATGTCGTTCATGATCCGGAATGGCAGGCTCGATCTCGACGCGCTGTTCGACCCTGATATGCTCGGCGACGACCTCGAGGCCTGGCTCGCCGAATCCGCGCTGATGAAGCGCACGTTCCGCAATTGCGCGATCATCTCCGGCCTGATCGCGCGCCGCCACACCGGCGAGGAGAAGAGCCGCCGCCAGGTGCTGTTCTCGACCGATCTCGTCTACGACGTGCTGCGCAAGCATCAGGCCGACCACGTCCTGCTGCGCGCCGCGCGCGCCGATGCCGCCACCGGGCTGCTTGATCTGCGCCGCCTCGGCGACATGCTGACCCGCATCCAGGGCCGCATCACCCACCGGGAACTCGACCACGTCTCCCCGCTCGCCGTCCCCGTGATGCTGGAAATCGGCCGCGAGTCAGTTTATGGCGAAGCTGGCGACGAGCTGTTGGCCGAGGCCGCCGACGAGCTGGTCAAAGAGGCGATGTCGTAAGCGGCAACAATGGATTTTTGGAGCGTCACACTATCCACACCGTCATGCCCGGGCTTGACCCGGGCATCCACGTATTTCTTGCAGCGCCAAGAACGTGGATGGCCGGGCATAGGCGAGCGGAAGCGACGCCGTTCTTCGAACGGCTACGCCCGGCCATGACGGAGCAAGTGGCGCTATCGATTACTTCGACGCTTGCGCTGGATATTGCTGGTGTGTCTCTCCATGCCGATCTCTCCGGCGCCCTGTTCTGGGACGAGCAGCGCCTGCTGGTCGTTTCCGATCTGCATCTCGAAAAGGGTTCCAGCTTCGCCACCCGCGGCGTGCTGCTGCCGCCCTATGACACGCTGGCGACGTTGAGCCGGCTCACTGCTGTCATCTCCCGCCATAACCCCAAAACCGTCATCGCGCTCGGCGACAGCTTTCACGATCGTTCCGCGCATGAGCGTCTGTCCGCGGATGACCGCGATGCCGTCGCAGCGCTCCAGACCGGGCGCGACTGGATCTGGATCTCCGGCAATCACGATCCCATGCTGCCGCGCGATCTCGGTGGCACCGTCGCCGATGAAGTCGCGATCGGTCCGATCACCTTCCGCCACGAGCCGACCGGCGCGCATGGCGAGATCGCCGGCCATCTCCATCCCAAGGCCCGCGTCTCCGCGCGTGGCCGCTCGATGGAGCGGCGTTGTTTCGCCAGCGACGGCATGCGCGCCGTGATGCCCGCCTTCGGCGCCTATGCGGGCGGCTTAAGCATCCGCGATGCGGCGTTTGCAAAGATCTTTCCGGAGACCGGTTTTGTCGCGCACCTGCTCGGCGACCGCCGCGTGCACGCGATAGCCGCGTCACGGTGTTACTAGGCCGCGCTCTGGTAGGGTGGGCAAAGCGGTAGCGTGCCCACCATCTGCAACACTCGCTGAACGATGGTGGGCACGGCGCTTTGCGCCTTTGCCCACCCTACCAATCCCGCAAATTCACGCCGCCTTCGCCTGCACGTCCTCGCAGAACTCCGCGAGGCGATCCGCCAGCCGCAGCGTCGCGGAGCTCGCGTTCGGCGCGGCCATCAGCGCCACCTCGGTGCGGTTGATCGGCGCAAAGCCGTCCTTCGCCGTCAGCATGCGATGGTCGGCCTGGATCGACATCTCCGACAAGATGCTCAGGCCCATGCCGGCGGCGACCGCGGCCTGGATGCCGGCGAGGCTCGATGACGAATAGGACATGTGCCAGGCCCGGCCGGCGCTTTCCAGCGCATGGATCGCGCCGGCGCGGTAGAGGCAGCCGGGCGGAAAGCCGATCAGCGGCACCGAGGACGCGTTGACATCGACCGGATGGCTCTTGCTGGTGACCCAGTGCACCCGCTCCGGCCACACCGCGATCGCGCCCTTGGCGCCGGCCTCGCGCTTGAACAGCGCAAGGTCGAGCTCGCCGCGTTCGAGGTCGCGGGCGAGATTCTTGCTCTGGTCGGCGCGCACATCGAGCCGCAGGTTCGGATGCGAGCGTGAGAAGGCGCCCAGCAGCTTTGCCAGCCGATACGCCGCAAAATCCTCGGGGATGCCGAGCCGGATCGCGCCTTCGCCTTCGTCGCGCAGCACGTCGCGCGCCTCCTCGGCGAGCGTGAGCAGACGCCGCGCATAGGACAGCAGCCGTTCGCCGGCCTCAGTGGGGCGCACATCCTTGCCGTCACGGTGCAGCAGCACCTGACCGACATCCTCTTCCAGCCGCTTGATCTGCTGGCTGACGGTCGATTGCGTGCGGTGGACGCGCTCGCCGGCGCGGGTGAAGCCACCGGCCTCGACCACCGAGACGAAGCTGCGCAGGAGCTCCAGATCGAGCATGGCTGCCTCCATTCGAAAAGCCACTGATTGCGAGTTAATCATTTAATTTCCAAATGACAAGCCCGATCCCTAGATCGAGGGCCTAGGAGAATGCCCACATGTCGCTCGCCCCCTCGGTCGCCGTCCCACGTAGCCGCTTCAACACTTTGCCGCTCGCTATCGGACTGTTTTGCCTGCTCTGGAGCTATGCCTTTGTCGCCGGCAAGATCGGCGTCACCCATTGCCCGCCGCTCATCCTGCTCGCCGCGCGTTTCTCGCTCGCGGGCGTCTTGATCCTCGGTGCCACGGCTATCCGCGGCGACTGGTCATTGTCGTGGCGCGATGCCGTGATCTTTGCCGTGCTCGGCATCGCCAACAACGCGCTCTATCTCGGGCTCGGCTACACCGGCCTGCAATCGGTCTCCGCCGGCCTCGGCGGCCTGATCGTCTCGGCCAACCCGGTGTTCACGGCCGCGCTCGCGGCGCTTTTGCTCGGCGAGGGCATGACCTGGCGCAAGGCGAGCGGCCTCCTGCTCGGCATCATCGGCGTCACCCTTATTGTCTGGCATCGCCTGTCGGTCGGCACCGACAGCCTGCACGGCATCCTCTTCACCCTGGCCTCGCTCGCGTCGATCGTCGCCGGCACCATCCTGTTCAAGCTGCTCGCGCCCAAGGGGTCGCTGTGGATCGGCAACGGCGTGCAGAATCTCGCCGCCGGCATCGTGCTGACGCCGGTCGCGCTCACCTTCGCCGATGTTCACGCGATCGATTTCACGCCGAGCCTGATCGGCGCCTTCGCCTTTCTCGTGCTTGGCGGCTCGATCCTGGCCTACTGGCTCTGGTTTCATCTCCTGAAAGTGTGTGGCGCGACCGCGGCCAGTGCCTATCATTTCCTGATGCCGCCGCTCGGCATGCTGTTCGCGTATCTCGTGCTGGGCGAGCACGTCGAAGCGCGTGACTTGCTGGGGATCATTCCGGTGGCGCTCGGCATTTACCTGGTGACGCGCCCCGCAAAGCCCGTCGTGTAAGAGGAGGTCCCTCATGCCTGTTTCCATCACCCTGATCGGCGGCCCCACCGCGCTGATCGAGATCGACGGCTTTCGCCTGCTCACCGATCCCACTTTCGACGCCCCCGGCGCCTATCAGCTGCCGCATGTGAAGCTGGAGAAGACCATCGGTCCGGCGATGAAGGCCGATGCGATCGGCCCGATCGATGCCGTGCTGCTCAGCCACGACCAGCATGCGGACAATCTCGACAATTCCGGCCGGGAATATCTGCTCAAAGCACCGCGCGCGCTGACGACTGAGGCCGGCGCCAGGCGTCTCGGCGGTCATGTCGAGGGCCTTGCGCCCTGGGCGACCGCGCATCTGAAAGACGACGACGGCAACACGCTGACCATCACCGCGACGCCGGCGCGCCACGGCCCGGCCGGCATCGAGCCGCTGTCGGGCGACGTCATCGGCTTCGTGGTGCAGTCGAGCCGCAAGGATACGCGCCCGGTCTATATCAGCGGCGACACCACCTGGTTCGACGGCGTCGCCGAGGTCGCGCGCCGCTTCAAATGCGGCGTGGTGCTGCCGTTCGCGGGCGCGGCGCAAACGCGCGGGCCGTTTCATCTCACCATGGACTCCAACGACACCATTGAGACCGCGCGCGCCTTCCCCGACGCGATGATCGTGCCCGTGCATACCGAAGGCTGGGCGCATTTCCGCCAGAACGGCGAGGACCTGCGCAAGACCTTTGACGTGCTCGGCTTCGGGACGCGGCTGCGGCTGCTCGAGCCGGGCGTGCCGACGGTGGTGGAGGCGCCGTGATGTGAGGTGCGGCGAACGCTCTCCTCGTCGTCATGGCCGGGCTTGACCCGGCCATCCACGTCTTTATTGCCGAGTGTAAGAACGTGGATGCCCGGGACGAGCCCGGGCATGACGGCGTGGTGGCAGTTTGCGCGCCTAACTCAATCCTTCCGAAATACGATCGACGCCATCCATCCCGTCATCAGCGCCATCGCCGCCGTGACCAGGCCGTAGACCAGCCCGTTCTGCCGTGCGGTATTGGCCACGAACTGTTCAAACCCGACCTTGACGATCTCGAACGCAGTCTCGGTCTTGCCGACGAAGGCGCCATTCGCGAACAGCTTGATCTCGACCTCATAGGTGCCGATCGGGACTTCCGCCGGCAGCGGGATGCCGGTGCGGAACAGCGTCGGCGTCAGGAACGTCACCGCGCTCGCATCCTCGCGATAGAGCCCGCGCTGGGTGCGCAGGCGGATGAAGGCGGAGCGGAACGCATCGTTCGGCACCACGTCGGCGTAGTCGCCGCTGACGCGCTGGGTCAGCAGCACGTTGTTGAGCCCGATCTGCTGCCGCCGCGCGATCTCGGGCGAGGTGATGCTGTCGAACGGGCGATTGGCGAACAGCGCCAGATAGCTCGGCACCTGCAAAAACTGCCGGTAGTCGGTGTTGATCCAGATGCCGAAGGTGCGCTCCTTGCGCCGCGTCACCATGTCGGCGCGCGGGCCCATCACGGTGACCACGAGATCGTAAGCCGTGCGGTCGGCGGGCGTGGCGGCATCCTTCTCCACCGAGCCGAACAGCACCAGCTCTTCGCCGGAATAGTTCGGCGTCACCGTGACGCGATGGTTGGAGACCGACACGATCAGCCGCTCGGCCCGCGCGGACGTGCCGAGCAGCAGGACGAGGAGAGCCGCAGCGAGCGCACGCATCATCCGCCCACTCCCAGCTCACGTATGGTGAAGAGGTCTTCGGGGCGGATCACCAGCGCGACCGCGAAGCGGACGCCGACCGATAGGATCAACAGGCCGAGCAGCAGCCGCAACTGCTCGCCGCGGATCTTCTGGCCGGCGCGGGCGCCGAATTGCGCGCCGGTGACGCCGCCGACCATCAGGATCAGCGCCAGCACGGCGTCGACGAGGTGATTGGTCGCCGCATGCAGCATGGTTGCGAACAGCATGGTGACGAGCGTCAGGACCATCGAGGTCCCGATCACCGTCGAGGTCGGCACCCGCAGGATATAGATCATGATCGGCACCAGGATGAAGCCGCCGCCGATGCCCATGATCGCGCCGACGAAGCCGATCACGATGCCGATGACGACCACTGGGATCACCGACAGATAGATCTTCGAGCGCTTGAACCGCATTTTCAGCGGCAGGCCGTGAATCCAGTTGTGGGTTCGCCGTGGCGGCACGGCGCCGCGCCGGGTCCGCATCAGCGCGCGCAAGCCCTCGGAGAACATCAGGCTGCCGACCGTGCCGAGCAGCACCACGTAAGAGAGCGCGATCATCAGGTCGAGCTGGCCGAGCGCGCGGAGCTGCGTGAAGGTCCACACGCCCAATGCCGTTCCGGTCACGCCGCCGCACAGCAATACGCTCGCCAGCGCCGGATCGATCGCGCGCCGCCGCCAATAGGTGAGGGCGCCGGAAAACGACGAGGCCGCGATATGGCTCGCGACGGAGGCGACCGCGACCGCCGGCGTGATGCCGATGAAGATCAACAGCGGCGTCATCAGGAAGCCGCCGCCGATCCCGAACATGCCGGAGACGAAGCCGACGGCCGCGCCCATCGCCAGCACCAGGAACACGTTGACCGGAAGATCGGCGATCGGAAGGTAGAGCTGCATCGGACCCACGCACCGGCGAGACGGATCGATTTCGCGGAGCGCTCGCAGGAAGGGCATGCCGCGCCCTTCAATAGCGGAATTTGGTGCAGGGCGGGACCGGGAAATTTGCGCGTGGTGAATGGGCTGAGAGGGATCAGATAGCTGCTTCGCTGCGCGCCGAGGATTTCGTCTCCTTCTCCGCTGTCAGGCCCCGGCTTGACCGGGGCATCCAGTACGCCGCGGCTTCTCCGCATCAAACCGGCGTCTCTGGAATACTGGGCGCCCGGTCAAGCCGGGCGACGACAAGAGGGGAGAGCGTACTAGACCGATCAATGCGCAGCCGACGCCGATTTCTTCGTCGCCACCGGCTTCGGCGCGGGTTTGCCGTTCGCCTGCGGTGCGGTGTCCCAGCCGCCGGCGGGCCCCTGGACGTTGACGGCGTCGTCGGGCTGCGGCTCGGCGCTGAAGGTCTGGATCGCGAGCTTGGCAGCGGCGAGCGATTGCGGGTCGAGGCGCTTGGCGACGTCGTCGCGCTTGGTCGCCGCGTCCGCGTCGCCCTGTCCGGCCGCAAGGGTGAACCATTTGTAGGACTCGGCGAGGTTCTGCTCGACGCCGATGCCGCGGGCATAGAGGATGCCGAGGTTGAACTGGCTGTCGGCGACGCCGCGGTCGGCGGCCTTGCGGAACCACTGCGCCGCGCTCTTGTAGTTGGCGCCGCGTCCGCCGCCGTCGGCGTCGAGCACGGCGAGATTGTGCATCGCCTTGGCGTTGCCGCGCTCGGCGGCCTGCGTGTAGTAGCGGCGGGCGATGTCAGCGTCTTTCTTCACGCCCAGGCCCTTTTCGTAGAGCGTGCCGAGACGGAAGGTCGCGGGCACCACGCCGGCCTGCGCCGCGCGGTCGTACCACTTCGCCGCTTCGTCGTAGTTCGCGGCCACGCCCTTGCCCTCGGCAAAGCGCACGCCGATCTCATAGGCCGCGGTCGCATCGCCCTTCATCGCGGCGGTGCGCAGGCCCGGGCCGCCGATGCCGTCGGGCAGCTTCTCGCTCGGCGGCACCTGGACGATGCCGAGCCGCGCACGGCTCATGCCCGACAGTGCACCGGTGACGTCGCTGGAGGGCGCGGGTGGCGCCACGGCGGGAGCGGGCGGAATTTCGACCGAGGCCGTTCCACTGGGGTTCGTTGCAGTCGGCGCCGCATTGTTTTGGGACTGCTTCCCGATCGGCGTCGGCGAGGTCATCGACGGCGTGACCTGCTCGGGGGCGGCGGGCTTGCTCTCGACCGGCGGCGCCTGCGGTGCGGGCTGGCTCGACGTATTTTCCATCACCTGCGGGGACGGCGGCGCGCTGCCGCCTTCGAGCAGGTTCATCGCCATTTTGAAGGTGCCGAGCACGATCACGACCACGCTAGCGCCGACCAGCAGTGAGCGGATCTTCGAGGTAATGGTCGAGGCGCCTTGCTGTGCTTGTCCCTGTGCTTGTCCCTGTCCTTGGCCCTTGTCCTTGACGCGGGCCGCGAGCGCGGCCTTGACGCCGCGGGCCGGCTTCTCCGGCGGTTGCGCGGCGGCGGCTTGCGCGGCGCGGCGCGCGGCCGCGATGAAGCTCGACGACGACACCGGTTCCTTCGGCGCGGCGGGGATTTCGCTGATCGCGCTCTCGGACGCGGCAATGCGCTCGGACGGCGTGGCGGGGCGGCCGTTCGGACGCGTGCCGGGCTCGAGCGGATGATCCGGCGGCAGGTCGGGCGCGATCGCGGCGCGGGCGGGCGCCGTGTGCGGCTCGAGGATCTCGCTGATCGCACGCGGCGGAACCGGCGCCATCGGCACCGACGGCGGCGCCGCGGGCGCGGCAGCATGGAATTCACGCGGCGCAGCGACGAAGGTCGAGTGCGCGGGCTGCTGCGCGGCAGCCGGATTCGGCAGCTCGGGCTTCGGATCGTATTTCGGTTGCTGCGGCTGCGGCGGCCGCTGCTCGCGCGCCATCTGCGCCGGCTCGACCGGCGCGGCCATTGACGCTTGCGCGGGCATGGGCGCAGCCATCGGCATCGGCGCAGGGACCGGCGGCGCGGTGCGCACCGCGCGCAGATCGCCCTCGATCATTGAGAGACGATCGACGACATGGCCGAGCGTGTTGTGCACGGCCTCCAGCGAATCCTGCGTGCTGCGGTTGGTTTCGGCCTGGCTGTAGCGGATGTCGGACAGCTCGCGCTTGACGAGATCGACCATTCCGGAATCGGGAGCCGGCGCCGAGCTTCGGCTCTCCGCGAGCGCGGAATAGGTGGCCTGCTGCCGCTCGAGGTGGCGCAGAATGTCGTGCAGCCCGTCCTCGACACGGCTTAGGTTTCCGCCGCGCGAATCGGAATTGCTCTCGATCCGCTCCAGCAGATAGGAGACCCGCTGCTCGAGATGCGCGAAGGTCGAGGCCGAGTCGTTGCCGACCTGCATGCGGTCGAAACGGTCGGACAGCGCGCGAATTGCGCCTTCCAGATGTTCGGTGCTCTCGGCCGGTTGCGGCCGCTCGCGCGTTTCCAGCGCGGCGGTGAGCGCGGCGATGCGCTGCTCCAGCACCGCAAAGCTGTCGCCGCGGTCCGAGGAGCGATTGACCTGGTCGACCTTGGACGACAGCAGCTGCACGTCCTCGGAGAGCCGTGCCAGCGCTTCGTTGGAGGCGACGTTCGAGACGATGCCGCGCAATGCCGAGATCGCGCCTTCGAGCTGGCGCACCGTCGTGGGGTCGTCATTGGCGCGCAGGATCAGATCGAGCTTGGCGCCGAGATTGCGGATCGCCTCGTCATAGCCGGTGAGCTGCTCGGCCGGCGTCAGCGTGCGCAGCACCTGCTTGATATCGGCGAGCGCGCGCTCGATGCCGGAGAGCACCTGGCCGTCGGTGCCGTTGGAGCGGGTCTCGTCGATGCGACGGTGCAGCGAGCGGATCTCGTTCTCGATCGATTCGATGGCGCGGCGCGGCATCGCCTCGGTGATGGCGTTGCGGATCTCGGCGAGCTCGGCGCGGAAGCCGTTGATGGCCTGCTCGGTATTATCAGGCCGCTGCAGCGACTCGATCTGGTTCGTGATCTTGAGCAGATGGCGTTCGAGCGACGAGAAATCCGGCCCCGGCTGCGGTGGCGGCGGAGCATAGGCAGGCGCGGGCGGCGCCATCGGTGGCGCATAGGGAGCTGCCGAGGGGGCGATCGACGGCGCGGCGCGCGGCGGCATCTGCCGCGGCGCAAAGCCGTCGAGCTCGCTCTGCCGTGCGGTGATCTCGGCAACCGCGACGTCGAACGACGCGGGGCTCAAGGGCGGCGAGCTGCGATAGACTTGTGCGGCCGCGCGCTCGACCGCATCGGCCTGGTGCTGGCGCGTCTCGACCGGCGCGGCGCGCTGCGCCTGCTGCGCCTGAGGGGGCCGCGAGATCTGCGACAGGCGGGCATCGAGCCGCGAGATCGCGTCGTTGAGCTGGCGGGCGACGCCCTGCTCGCGCGAGACGTCCGGTCGCGAAGCGTCTTGTCGTGAAGCGTCTTGTCGTGACGTGTCCTGGCGCGGCGCGGCGGGCTTTGAAATCCGTTCGATCTGCTGGGTGATCGCGTCGAGCCGCTGATGGATGTCGGCGACTTCGCGGCTTTCCTGACTCGGCATCTGCTGCGCGCGCGGATCGGGACGCAGGTTCTGACGCTCGTCCTGACGCTGCTCGTAAGGCCCGCGAAAGTTCGGCGGGGCAGTCTCGCCGAGCGTTGAGTTCAGCCAATCGTTGAGTGACATGCCGGCGCGACGCGCAGCAGCTTCGGCCCGCTCCCTGACGGACGGATCGATACCGTCAACACTCCACGATACGCGCGAATTCATGACTCTGTCCGGTTCCGACTCCGGCGCCCCACCCGGCGCCTCCAGTCTCCCCACGCGTCCCGGTTGTAAGACAATCGAATTCGGCGCGGGTCGTCTGCCTCGAAAACCGACTTTTTCCTGTTACGGTAAATAACGGGTTAAGGAACGCAGTCCCGGTGTCTTAAAGTTGGGCGGCGGGAAAGAGGGGGCGCCACCGGTGTCATGCTCCGCGAAAGCGGGGCATCCAGTACGCCGCAGCTCCCCGGCTCTAGCCGCGCCGCCTCTGGAATACTGGATCGCCCGCTCCAGTGCGCAAGTGCGCACAAGGCGGGCGATGACAGCGGAGGAAATGGCGAGAGCTCGCGCGGCGTTGGGCCGCTCAGCCCTTCTCCCGCTTGCCGTCGTCCAGCGGGACCACCGTGCTCTTGCCGCTCATCGCCGACAGCGCCTCGAGCGCTTCCTCGCAGAAATCGGCCACCATCTGCTCGTGCCGCGCGCCGAGGCGGAGCAGCAGCAGATTGCCGAGGTCGAGCACATCAGATGCCGTCCCCTCGGGAAAACGCTTCTTCAGGATCCGCTCGTAATTCTCGTGCCGGTCGCGGTGATGCTCCAGGCGGTCCATCAGGTCGGTGCGGATGGGCTCGATGTCGATGCTGTCGAGCGCATGCAGCCGCACCAGCAGGTCGTCCTTGATCGAGGGCGGGGTGCTCGGTCGCGCGGACCAGTGCCGCAGCGCTGTTCGACCTTCCGGAGTAAGCGTATAGATGAGCTTATTGGGCTTGCCGGACTGGACGACCTCGCGGCCCTGGATGTAGCCGCGGTCGCGCAGCTTGGAGAGCTCGCGATAGATCTGCTGGTGGTCGGCCTTCCAGAAGAAGCCGATCGAGGAATCGAAGGTCTTGGCGAGCTCGTAGCCCGTCATCGGACGTTCCGTCAGGCATGCGAGGATTGCGTCGCCCAGCGCCATATGACTTGCCTCCCTGTGACCTTAACCAAGCAGCTTGACTTTATGCGTATCGACGCATATGCGTCAATGTGCATATGCGGCCACCCTGGGTCGGAGCTCAAGAACCGACCAGAAAACGCAGCGGAATCAACCTCGCGCTACTGTGCATGGGGTTGTTTTCGAGTTCTTGCCAAGGCCTTTGATCCACGGGAGGCAATCCTGACAATGACCGGCCTCGACTCCTGGTACGCCTTCATGAAGTCCCATGATGCGAAAGCGCTCTGGGACCTGCTGCATCCTGACGCCATCTTCGAAAGCCCCGTCGTGCACTCGCCGCAGCGCGGACGCGACATCACCTTCAAATATCTCGCCAGCGCCGAGAAGGTGCTCGGCGGTCCCGGCTTCAGCTATGTCGGCGAGTGGACCAGCGCCGACGGCGCCGTGCTCGAATTCAAGACTGTGATCGATGGCATCGAGATCAACGGCGTCGACATCATCAGCTTCGATGCCGAGGGTCGGATCACGAATTTCAAGGTGATGGTGCGGCCGCTCAAGGCCATCAACATGCTGCATCGCCTGATGGCGGAGCAGCTCGCCGCTGCTCAATCATAATTCAGCATCATCACTTCAAGGCTTGCCGGGAGACCACCATGCCGATCTACAAAGCCCCTGTCGAAGACATGAACTTCCTGCTCAACGACGTCTTCCAGATCGACCGCTACGACAATCTCGCCGGCTTCTCCGATGCGTCGAGCGACGTGCGCGAGGCGATCCTGGGCGAAGCCGCCAAGCTCGCCGAAGAGGTGCTCCAGCCGCTCAATCGCGTCGGCGATCTCGAAGGCTGCAAGCGCGCCGATGACGGCAGCGTCACCACGCCCAAGGGCTTCAAGGACGCCTTCAAGCAGGTGGCCGAGGGCGGCTGGCTTGGTCTGTCGGCACCGACCGAGTTCGGCGGCCAGGGCCTGCCGGTGACGCTCTCGCAGGCGGTCAACGAATTCCAGATCTCCGCCAACATGGCGTTCTCGATGTATGGTGGCCTCACCATGGGCGCGACCGCCGCGCTGATCGTTCATGGCACGCCGGAGCAGAAGCAGACCTACGTGCCGAAGATGGTCGCCGGCGAATGGACCGGCACCATGAACCTGACCGAGCCGCAGTGCGGCACCGATCTCGGCATGCTCCGCACCAAGGCGGTGCGCCAGGCGGACGGCAGCTTTAAGATCACCGGCACCAAGATCTTCATCTCAGCCGGCGAGCATGACCTCGCCCCGAACATCATCCACCTCGTGCTCGCCCGCATCGAGGGCGCACCCGCCGGCATCAAGGGCGTGTCGCTGTTCGTGGTGCCCAAATTCCTGGTGAATGCCGACGGTTCGATCGGCGCTCGCAACGGCGTCGTCTGCGGCTCGATCGAGCACAAGATGGGCATCCACGGCAATTCGACCTGCGTGATGAACTACGACGGCGCCACCGGCTGGCTGATCGGCGAGGAGAACAAGGGCATGCAGGGCATGTTCGTGATGATGAACGAGGCCCGCCTCGGCGTCGCCGTTCAGGGCCTCGCGCAGTCCGAGGTCGCCTACCAGAACGCGGTCGCCTACGCCCGCGAGCGCATCCAGGGCCGTTCGCTCACCGGCGTGAAGGCGCCGGACAAGCCGGCCGACCCGATCATCGTGCATCCCGACGTGCGCCGCACGCTGCTCTCGATCCGCGCCTTCAATGAGGCCGCGCGCGCCTTCGTGATGTGGACCGCGCTGAAGAGCGACGTCGCCCACCGCTCCGATGATCCGAAGGACCGTCAGGCCGCCGACGATCACATGGGCCTGATGACGCCGGTGCTGAAAGGCTTTCTCACCGATTACGGCTTCGCCAACGCGGTGCAGGCGCAGCAGATGTATGGCGGCCACGGCTACATCGCCGAGCAGGGCATGGAGCAGTTCGTGCGCGATGCGCGTATTGCGATGATCTATGAAGGCGCCAACGGCATCCAGGCGCTCGACCTCGTCGGCCGCAAGCTGCCGCGCGATGGCGGCCGCGCCATCATGGCATTCTTCGGCGAGGTCATGGCCTTCGCCAAGGAGAACGGCGGCGACGAGGCATTGAAGCCTTTCATCACTCCGCTCTCGGCTGCGCTCGGCCATCTCCAGCAGGCCACGACGTGGCTGATGCAGAACGCGATGGCGAAGCCGGACAATGCCGGCGCCGCCGCAACCGACTATCTCCATCTCTTCGGCTTCGTCGCGCTCGGTTACATGTGGGCGAAGATGGCGAAGGTGACGAATGCCAAGATTGCCGAGAGCGGGGCGACGCCCTATCTCTCGACCAAGCTCGTCACCGGCCGTTTCTTCATGGAGCGGATGCTGCCGGAGACCGCCGCCAATCTCGCGCGCATCCAGTCCGGCTGCGCCACCATCATGGAACTGCCGGCGGAAGCGTTCTGAGAATTTTCGCTTCGCCAATCATCTCGATCGCGTCGCGGTCGTAACCAATCGCTGCAATCAGGAGGCTCCCATGGCAGATGCCTATATCTACGACCACGTCCGCACCCCGCGCGGCCGCGGCAAGGCTGACGGCGCGCTGCACGAAGTGACCGCGCTCGCGCTCGCCACCGTGCCCTTGAAGGCGCTGAAGGAGCGCAACAACCTGCCGGAGGATTCCGTCGACGACGTGATCCTCGGCGTGGTCGATCCGGTCGGCGAAGCCGGCTCCGACATCGCGCGCTTCGCTGCGCTCAAGGCAGGTCTCGGCGAGGCCGTCCCCGGCGTGCAGATCAACCGCTTCTGTGCTTCAGGCTTGGATGCCGTGAACTTTGCGGCCGCGCAGGTGATGAGCGGCCAGCATGAGCTCGTGATCGGCGGCGGTGCCGAATCGATGAGCCGCGTCGGCATCGGCGCCTCCGGCGGCGCCTGGCCGATGGATCCGTCGATGGCGGTGCCTGCCTACTTCATGCCGCAGGGCGTCTCGGCCGATCTGATCGCCACCAAATACGGCTTCTCGCGCGACGACGTCGATGCCTATGCCGTGCAGAGCCAGCAGCGCGCCGGCAAGGCCTGGGACGAAGGCCGCTTCAACAAGTCGGTGGTGCCGGTCAAGGATATCAACGGCCTCACCATCCTCGCCAAGGACGAGCATATGCGGCCCTCGACGACGATGCAGTCGCTCGCGCAGCTGCAGCCGTCGTTCACGATGATGGCGCAGATGGGCGGCTTTGACGGGGTCGCGGTACAGTCGCATCCCGAAATCGAGCGCGTCAACTACGTGCACCATGCCGGCAACTCGTCGGGCATCGTTGACGGCGCCGGCGCCGTCTTGGTCGGCAGTAAGGAAGCGGGCTCGAAGTACGGCCTCAAGCCGCGCGCAAAAATCCGCGCATTTGCCAATATTGGCTCTGAGCCGGCGATGATGCTGACCGGTCCGGTCGACGTCACCGAGAAGCTGTTCGCACGCTCCGGCATGAAGACGTCGGATATCGACCTGTTCGAGCTCAACGAGGCCTTCGCTTCTGTCGTGCTGCGCTATATCCAGGCCTTCGACATCGACAACGCCAGGATCAACGTCAATGGCGGCGCCATCGCGCTCGGCCATCCGCTCGGCGCCACCGGTGTGATGATTTTGGGCACCGTGCTCGACGAGCTCGAGCGTACCAACAAGTCCACCGCCCTGGTCACGCTGTGCATCGGCGGCGGCATGGGCACCGCGACCATCATCGAGCGCGTGTAAGGGTAGGGGAGCAACCAACATGGCCTACAAGAACTTCAAGGTTGAGACCGATTCCGACGGCATCGCGCTCGTCACCTGGGACATCCCGGGCCGCTCGATGAACGTGCTCGACGAGACCTCGACCAGCGAGCTTGACGCGATCGTCAAGGCAACCACCGCTGACACCGCGGTGAAGGGCGTCGTCATCACCTCGGCGAAGGAGGCGTTCTGCGCCGGTGCCGATCTGTCGATGCTCGAAGGCATGAACCAGGCCTACGCAAAGGTCTTTGGGGAGCAGGGCGAGACCGCGGCGAACCAGATGCTGTTCGACCAGAGCCGCCGCTTCTCGCAGGTGCTGCGCTCGATCGAAACGTCAGGCAAGCCGTGGGCGGCCGCGATCAACGGCCTCGCGCTCGGCGGCGGTTTCGAGATCACGCTGTGCTGCCACTATCGCGTGGCGGCGGAGAATCCCAGGACGCGCCTCGGCCTGCCCGAGGTCAAGGTCGGCCTGTTCCCCGGCGCCGGTGGCACGCAGCGCGTGCCGCGCCTGGTGCCGCCGCAGGACGCCATGACGATTTTGCTCAAGGGCGATCCGGTCACAATCGAGAAGGCCAAGGCGCTGAACCTGATTCACGCCATCGTTCCGGCTGCCGATCTCGTCAAGGCGGCGAAGGATTGGATCAAGGGCGGCGGCAAGGCCGTCGCGCCCTGGGACGAGAAGGGTTTTAAGCTGCCCGGCGGTCCCGTGTTTTCCAAGGCCGGCATGATGATGTTCCCGGCCGGCAACGCCATCTATCGCCGCGAGACCTACGACAACTATCCGGCCGCGCGCGCGATCATGAGCTGCGTCTATGAAGGCCTGCAGTTGCCGATCGACGCGGCGCTTCGCGTCGAGTCGCGCTACTTCACCTCCGTGCTGCGCTCGAAGGAAGCGGCTGCGATGATTCGCAGCCTGTTCCTGTCGATGCAGGAGCTGAACAAGGGCGCGCGCCGTCCGAAGGACGTGCCCGCAACCAAGGTGAAGAAGGTCGCCGTGATCGGCGCTGGCTTCATGGGTGCGAGCGTCGGCTACGTCTCGGCGCGGGCGGGCCTCGACGTCGTCCTGATCGACCGCGACCAGGAGAGCGCCGACAAGGGGAAGGCGCATGCGCAGAAGGTGATCGAAGACCAGATCAAGAAGGGCCGCGCCAAGCCGACCGACGCCGAGGCGCTGCTCGCACGCATTACGCCGACGGCCGACTATGCCGCGTTGAAGGACGTCGACCTCGTGATCGAGGCCGTGTTCGAGGACCGCAAGGTCAAGGCGGAGACCTTTGCCAAGGCGCAGGAATATCTCAAGCCCGACGTGATCTTCGCCTCGAACACCTCGACGCTGCCAATCACCTCGCTCGCCGAGGGCTTCAAGGACCAGGGCAAGTTCGTCGGCATTCACTTCTTCTCGCCGGTCGAGAAGATGATGCTGGTCGAGATCATCAAGGGCAAGAACACCGGCGATGTCGCACTCGCGACCGCGCTCGATTACGTCCGGCAGATCGGCAAGACGCCGATCGTCGTCAACGACAGCCGCGGCTTCTTCGCCAACCGCTGCGTCGGCCGCTACGTCGCCGAAGGCAACGAGATGTTTTTGGAAGGCGTGCCGCCGGCGATGATCGAGAACTGCGCCAAGATGGCGGGCATGCCGGTCGGCCCACTCTCGCTCTCGGACGAAGTCGCGCTCGACCTCGGCCTCAAGATCATGAAGGCGACCGAAGCCGATCTCGGCCCCAACGCCATCAACCCCGACCAGAAGAAGCTGATGGTCGAGATGGTCGAGAAGCAGGGCCGCCTCGGCCGCAAGAACAGCAAGGGCTTCTACGACTATCCCGAGAAGGGCAAGGGCCAGAAGAGCCTGTGGCCGGGCCTGTCCGCGCTGCAGCCGAAGCAGCTCGATCCTGACACGCTCGTCATCGAGGAGCTGAAGCAGCGCTTCCTGGTGGTGCAGGCGGTGGAGGCCGCGCGCACGGTCGAGGATCACGTCATCACCGACCCGCGCGAGGCCGATGTCGGCTCGATCCTCGGCTTCGGCTTCGCGCCATTCACCGGCGGCACGCTGTCCTACATCGATTTCATGGGCACGAAGAAGTTCGTCGAGCTCTGCCACAAGCTGGAGGCGAAATACGGCTCGCGCTTCACGCCGCCGAAGCTTCTCGAGGACATGGCTGCGAAAGGTGAAACTTTCTACGGCCGCTTCGCGCCGAAGAAAGCGGCTGCTGCCTGAACTCAGTGCGGTACCGGACATAACGGAAAGGCTGGATCATCGATCCGGCCTTTTTCACGTCCAGGCCCCTCATCACGGTTACGTCACGATGTTCCCGGGTTGTGGAACCCGTCACAGATTCCGCGTAGGAACCGTGCCAGAGTTGAGGGGCCGTTCTGTCGCGCAATTGTCATAGGCGCGTCAAAACAGCGCCGTTCTTTTGCTCGGTCTTGGCACCACTCTTGCTGATCGGCCGGGTAACGAACCCTGGTGGGACATTTGCCGCTTCCCTCGGCAAGTTGAAGACGAAATAAGAAAGTGTCCTCGATGAACTCTTTGGTGTTGCGGAAGACCGCGCTTGGTCGCGATCTCGCCGCGAAATATGCTGTTTCGCCTGCGCTCGGCCGCGTCTCGCCGCAACAGAAGCCGGCGCGTTTGCGCCGCAAGGGCCCGCTGTTCTGGGCAGCTTTGGCGCTACTTGTGCTCTCGGCGGATTTTCTGCTCGCTTGCTTCGCCTGGCTCGCCGTCGACCTCGTCATGGGTTGAGATCTCGCGCGCATGTAGAAAATAGGCTGCAGCGAAATAGGCGAGCTGGCAGACGGCAAGACAGACGGCGATGACGATCACACCGGCGATCATCCCGAATTCGTAAATGCGAAGAATTATCGCCAAGAAAACTGCGATTGACGGCGAGATCACAACCAGCGCCCAGATCCTGAAAACGTAACCTGTCGCTACTCCCACCAACGCACTTGCCACGATCAGAACGAAGGCAATCGTCAAGTTCAACTCCGATGAGAGTCCCAAATAATCTTCAACAATTCCGCCAAGTTCGCGCGCTTCGCGGGTACTGACAAGACAGCACCACTTACGTTCCGCGAACAGTAGTTCATAAGTCTTATGATAGGTACGATGATCCGGTGAAAAGGGGTTCGCCGCCCGCGTCGGTGCTCCTGCAAATAAAAAGGGCCGGATCGTCGACCTGGCCCCTGGGAGATTGATCCCTCTCGCGGCTCAAGCAGCCTGGATCAGCCCTTCCTTCTTCAAGGCCTCCTGCACCTTCGGCCGTGCGGCGACGCGGTCCTTGTAGGCGGTGAGGTGGGGCATCGCCGAGAGGTCGAACTTCATCCGGTCGCCCCAGGTCAGCATCGTGAAGAGATAGCCGTCGGCGACCGAGAACTGCTTGCCCATGAGGTAGTCGCGGCCGGCGAGCTCGCTGTCGATATGCTTCAGCTTGCCCATGACGCGGTCCTTGAAGAACGCCTTGGCTTCGTCGTTCAGAGCCGGTGCGAACAGCGGGCCAAAGCTCTTGTGCACCTCGGAGGTGAGGAAGTTCAGCCATTCGAGCAGCTTGTAGCGCTCCGAACTGTCGCGCGCGGGCGCCAGTGCCTTGGCCGGGGCCTTGTCGGCGATCATCTGGACAATGACCGGGCCTTCGGTCACGATCTCGCCGCTGTCGAGGCCCAGCGCGGGGACCTGACCCTTCGGATTGACCTTCAGATAGTCTTCACCGTTCTCGAGCTTCTTGGCCCGGATATCGACCTTGACCAGCTCGTAGGGCAGGTCGGCCTCCAGGAGCGCGATATGGGGAGACAGCGAGCAGGCGCCGGGCGAGTAATACAGTTTCATGGAATTTCCTCCTCTTGACGCTTGGTTGGGGCGAAAGAACGCCTACATGCACCTGCATGCAATAGTCAAGATTGATGCAGGTGCATCGAGTGGGGTAAGAAGCGGGCGACGAGTTTGAGCGGAACCATGAAACGCAAACCATCGACCGAGGCAACCAGTGCCTGGATCCGCCTGATGCGGGTGCAGAGCCGTGTGCTCGACTGCGTCGAGCAGGATCTGAAGAAGGCCGGGTTTCCACCACTGGCATGGTACGACGCGCTGCTCGAATTGTCGCGCGCGCCGAGCGGAGAGCTGCGCCCGGTGGAGCTCGAGCGGCAGATGCTGATCCCGCAATACTCCACCTCGCGCCTGATCGACCGCCTGGTCGACGAGGGGCTCGCCTCGCGGCGCGAATGCAAGATCGACAAGCGCGGCCAATTCGTCGAGATCACGGAGGCCGGCCGCGAGTTGCAGAAGCGGATGTGGGGCGCCTATTCGGCCGCGATCGAGAAATATGTCGGCTCGAAGCTGTCCGATGCCGATGCCGTCAAGCTCAGCGGTCTGCTCGACCGCCTGGGCTGCTCGTGCGGCGAGATGAAGCTGCCGCCCGTCGTCAACGTCAACGAATCCTCGCCGTCGCGATGACCGCGCGGCAAACCAGCACGTCCGCGCGCCCGGTGGGTTCGTGGACCATCCCGTCACCCGCGCGCATTCGATCGAAGCGCTTCTGATTAGAGTTTGATTTGATATGGCGCGAGACCAGATCGATATGACGCCGCTGCAATCGCGCGACGAGCTCGTTGCGTGGTTCGAGGCCGGTTGCAAGGACCCGTCCGAATTCCGTATGGGCACCGAGCACGAGAAGACGCCGTTCACGCTCGAGGGCCACCGTCCGGTGCCTTATGAGGGCGCGCGCGGCATCGGCGCACTGCTCGAAGGCATGAAGCTCCTGCTCGGCTGGGAGCCGATCATGGAGAAGGGCAACATCATCGGCCTCTACGACGTCACCGGCGGCGGCGCGATCTCGCTCGAGCCCGGCGGACAGTTCGAGCTCTCCGGCGCGCCGGTCGAGAACGTGCACCAGACCCAGAGCGAGCTGATGGCGCATCTGGCGCAGGTGCGCGAGATCGCGACCCCGCTCGGCATCGGCTTTCTTGGTCTCGGCATGACGCCGTCCTGGTCGCGCACCGACATCCCGGTGATGCCCAAGGGCCGCTACAAGATCATGACCAATTACATGCCGAAGGTCGGTCAATACGGCCTCGACATGATGTACCGGACCTGCACGGTGCAGACCAATCTCGACTTCTCGTCCGAAGCCGACATGGTCAAGAAGCTGCGCGTCTCGCTGGCGCTGCAGCCGGTCGCGACCGCTCTGTTCGCCAATTCGCCCTTCACGGAGAGCAAGCCGAACGGCTTCCTGTCCTTCCGCTCCGAGATCTGGCGCGACACCGACAATGCGCGCGCCGGCATGATGCCGTGGGCGTTCGAGGACGGCATGGGTTTCGAGCGCTATGTCGATTATGCGCTCGACGTGCCCATGTATTTCGTCAAGCGCGGCGAGGATTACATCGACGTGTCGGGCTCCTCGTTCCGCGCCTTCTTCGACGGCCGCAACAACAATCTGCCCGGCGAGCGTCCCACCCTGTCGGACTGGGCCAACCATCTCTCGACGATCTTCCCGGAAGTGCGGCTCAAGCGCTATCTCGAGATGCGCGGCTCCGATGGCGGCCCGTGGGGCCGTCTGCCGGCGCTGTCTGCGTTCTGGGCCGGGCTGCTCTATGACGACGTGTCGCTCGACGCCGCTTGGGACCTCGTGAAGCACTGGACCGCGCCTGAGCGCCAGGCTCTGCGCGACGACGTGCCGCGCTTCGGCTTCAAGGCGCGGATCAAGGACCGCTATCTGTTCGAGATCGCCAAGGAGTGCCTCGTTCTGGCGCATGCGGGCCTGCGTCGCCGTGGCCGCATCGACGCGATCGGTCGCGACGAGACCCGGCATCTGGAGCCGCTCGACCGCATCATCGATTCCGGCCGAACCCCGGCCGAGGAGATGCTCGAGAAGTTTAACGGCGCCTGGAACGGCTCGGTGGAACCGGCCTACTCGGAATACGCGTTCTAGCGCGCGTTCGAGCATGATCTTCGCGGAAAACCCGCGTCACACTTTTCCGGATCATGCTTTAGGCCAACGATCAGGCTTTAGGCCGTTCATCGCCCATACAGGTTTGCGGCGATCAAATGACCGGCCGAAAAACCTGAGCGCCGTCAATAACTCGAAAGCTGTTCCGATGGGGAAGGGCCGCCTGCCTGGGGCCGCCAGGGCCAAGGCCTTGGCCAGCGTCGTGGCTTGCGTCACGCTGCTGTCGCTCGCCTTTGCGAGCGCGCCTGCGCGCGCCCAGACGGCGTTCGACCGGCCCGGCGGCGACTATTTCAACGCGCCGGTGACGTCAGGCGATCCCGAGGATTGCGCGCTGCTCTGCGAGCGCGATCGCAAATGTCGATCGTGGAGCTTCAGCTATCCCGATATCGACGGCGCCGCGGCGGTGTGCTGGCTCAAGAGTACCGTGCCGCCGCGACAGCCCGCCAATTGCTGTATCTCCGGCGTGCGCGGCGCCGGCGTGATCGAGCCGCGCGTCGAGGGCGTGGAGACCTCGATCGACCGCCCCGGCGGGGACTTGCGCAATTTCGACCTCAAGGAAGGCGAAGGCGAAGACGTCTGCAAGGCCGCCTGCACCGCCGACAACAAATGCCGCGCCTTCACCTATGCCCGTCCCGGCTATACGGGCCGCGAAGCGCGCTGCTTCCTGAAAAAGGACATCAAGCCCCCGCGGCGGAAGGCGGGGTTCACGTCGGGTGTGGTGCGGTAGCCCAGGTGCCGTAGGGTGGGCAAAGGCGTGAAGTGCCGTGCCCACCATCTCTCTGCAATCGCCGCTACTTGTGGTGGGCACGCTATGCTTTGCCACCTAGGGAATCTCACGCTGCATCATGCTTCGTTCGCACTGCCTTCGATGCCAGCGCGCGCCAACGCCGGCGCAGAAGCGGCTCCACGGTCGCGCGCCTGGCTTTGGACAGGCGGATCAGCACGATCGGATAGTCTCGGTAGTGATCGGTGAAATAGAAAATCTTCGGCTGGCTCTCGACCAGCATCGCACGCTCGTCGACCGGGACATCCGGCATCACCAGGCTGTCGCCATCCTCTTTCAGACGCGCCAGCATCTTCTTGCGCACTTTCAGCGCCGGCGTGCCGTAAGAGGTGCCGTCCTCGACCTCCGGCCACGTCAGCGCGAATTTTCTGACGTCGTCGAAGGTCATTGGATCAACGCCTGGGGGTCAGCTCAGCGCACGGCGGTGAAGAACCGCGCGAGGCGGAAGCCGGAGAGCCAGGTCCACACCGGCTGGCCGCGCATGCCGAGATCCCAGGAGCCGAGCACGGCATCGGCACGGCCGACGAGATTGTCGACCGGCAGCAGGCCGACGCCGCCGGAGCGCAGCGGCACGCGGCTGTCGGCCGAGTTGTCTCTGTTATCGCCGAGCACGAACAGATGTCCGGCCGGCACCGTCACTTCCTGCGTGTTGTCGAGCGGACCGTTGTCGCGCATCTTGAAGATCAGGTGCTTGACGCCGTTCGGCAGCGTCTCGACATAGCGGTAGGCAGGCTCGCTGCCGCCATTGTCGTCCTCGGCGGCACCGACGCCATCCGGCTTGAGCTCGGCGGGACGGTCGTTGATGAAGAGCTGCCCCTGTCGCATCTGGATGCGGTCACCGGGCAAACCCACGACGCGCTTGACCCAGGCCTGCGAGCGGTCGCCGGGCCAGCGGAACACCACGACGTCGCCTTGCTTCGGCGTCTCCGCGAAGACGCGGCCGGTTTCCGGCAGGTTGATCTGGATCGGCAGCGACGAGGTGCCGTAGCCATAGGGGAATTTCGAAGCCAGCAGGGCGTCGCCGATCAGCAGCGTCGGCTCCATCGAGCCCGACGGCACGTAGAACGGCTCGGCCAGCGCGCCCTTGGCGATGAAGACGGCCGCGACGATGCCGGCGAGCTGCATGAGCTGGCCGGCCCAGCCGCTGCTCTTCCGCTTGGCGGGGACAGTTACCTTCTCAACGCTCATGCGCCCGTTCCACCCACTGTAATGCGCTCCATCAATAGTGACGGCTGGCCGACGCCGACCGGCACGCCCTGGCCGTTCTTGCCGCAGGTGCCGATGCCGGTATCGAGCGCGAGATCGTTGCCGATCATGCGGATGCGATGCAGGTCGGTCGGCCCGTTGCCGATCAGCATGGCGCCCTTCAGCGGCGCGCCGATCTTGCCGTTCTCGATCTTGTAGGCCTCGGTGCACTGGAAGACGTATTTGCCCGAGGTGATGTCGACCTGTCCGCCGCCGAAATTCGCGGCAAACACGCCGTTCTTCACCGAAGCGAGAATCTCGGCGGGATCGCGGTCGCCCGCGAGCATATAGGTGTTGGTCATGCGCGGCATCGGCACATGGGCATAGCCCTGGCGGCGGCCGTTGCCGGTCGGCTTCATGTTCATCAACCGCGCGTTCTGGCGGTCCTGCATGTAGCCGACCAGGATGCCGTCCTCGATCAGCACGGTGCGATTGGTCGGCGTGCCCTCGTCGTCGATCGACAGCGAGCCGCGGCGCGAGGCAATGGTGCCGTCGTCGACCACGGTGACACCCTTGGCCGCGACCTGCTGGCCCATCAGGCCCGCAAACGCAGACGTCTTCTTGCGGTTGAAGTCGCCCTCGAGGCCGTGACCGACCGCTTCATGCAGCATCACGCCGGGCCAGCCGGCGCCGAGCACGACGTCCATCTCGCCGGCAGGGGCGGGAATTGATTCCAGGTTGACCAGCGCTTCGCGTAGCGCACCGTCAGCGGCGTCGCGCCAGTTCTTGCTCTCGATGAATTCGGCATAGCCGGCGCGGCCGCCATAACCCTTGCTGCCGCTCTCCTGGCGGTCGCCCTGGCCGGCGACGACGGAGACGTTGACGCGCACCAGCGGTCTGATGTCGCGATAGCTCTCGCCGTCGGGACGCAGGATCTCGACGACCTGCCAGGTCGCACCCAGGCTGACGCTGACCTGCCGCACCCGCGCATCCTTGTCGCGCAGATAGGCGTCGATTTCGGCGAGCAGCTTTACTTTCGTCTCGAAGCCCGGCGCGTCCAGCGGATTGTCGTCGGAATACAGCCGCACATTGGTATGCGCCGGCGGGGCGGCAAAGCTGCCGGAATAGCCGCCGCGGACGGCGGCCACCGCGTCGGCGGCACGAATCAGCGCCGGCAGCGATACGTCGGAGGAATGCGCATAGCCGACCGCATCGTCCTTGACCGCGCGCAGGCCAAATCCTTGCGAGGTGTCATAGGTCGCCTGCTTCAGCCGCCCATTGTCGAACATCAGCGCTTCGGTCTGGCTGTATTCCAGGAACAATTCGCCATCGTCGGCACCGGCAAGGCCGCGCGCGACCTCATGGCGAACCTGGTCGCGGTCGAGATTGGCGCGGTCGAGCAGGGAGGTTGTGGCGGGATTTGTCATGCGTCCGTCCGTTATCGGGGGGATGTGAGGCAAGATAATGGTTTTGGACTGGTTCCGCGAGGGGCGGACCGTCACATTACGGAAACGACATGATGTGAGCCGGGACCGAGAAGCTAATCAAGTAATTCCAGGACTGGGCTGCTCTGCCGAGGGCGCTGAAGCAATCTCACCATTTGATCGTCCTTTGCCGCGGGGATACGAGATCGTGCCTGGCAGTTGGGGATCGTGCTGCAACGAGCGCGGAACGGTGCTATGCTGTCAGCATGAACTATCAGGACGTCATCTCCATCGAGCCAGGCAAGCGCGGGGGCCGTCCCTGTATTCGCCACATGCGGATTGCCGTGGCAGATGTGCTCGGTTGGCTAGCTGCCGGCCAGAGTCATGCACAAATTCTCGACGATTTCCCGGAATTGACCGAGGATGACATCCGCGCGTGCCTCTCCTACGCCGCCGATCGCGAGAGGCGGTTGATCACCGCGCCGATATGAAGCTGCTGTTCGATCAGAACCTCAGTTTCAAGCTCTGTCAAACGATGGTCGATCTCTTTCCGGAGTCCAGTCACGTCCGGCCCCTGGGGTTGTCTGAAGTTGCCGATCGCGTGCTTTGGGACTTTGCCAAGGCCAAGGGATCTGGCTACGTGCCGGCAATCAAACGACGGTCGAGATTGCCAATTTGCTCCGTCGACATGCGGAGACAATCCTTTCCTTCGAAAGCGACGACGCGGCTTGCCTCGAGATCTACTGAGCCATCCGCAGCGGCCCTACGGCAGCTTGTCATAACCCTCGCCGAGCCCGTTCAGGCTGAGCGGGAAGCCGATGCCTTCCTCGGGCGTCTCGAAGATGATGAAGGTCGCCGTCTTGGCGCTGCGGAGCTGGCCGAGCAGCTTGTCGTCCATGACGACCTCGGCGACGCAGCCATTGGGCAGGCAGCGGACGAAGCCGGCGCGGCCGACGTCCTGATTGTCGAGCTTCAGCCCGAGGCCCGAGGGCAGCAGCACGCCGAGGGGGGCAACCACCCGCATCAGGCGGCTCTTCTGGTCGGCGGTCTTGAGCACGATCACGGTGAGGCCGGCGTTGGAGCGGTCTTCCGCCACCACGCTCTGGATCAAGGCGCATTGCTCGGCCTGGGCGCCGGGCGGGGTGTCGCAGCGGATCTGCCAGTCGCCATGGACGGAGCGCACCGCGCCCTGCGCATGGGCGAGGGTGGGCAGGGCTAGGAAAAGGGCGACAGCCAGGAGGCTGATCAGCGCCAAAAGGCGGTTAACCGGCCTTGCCATGCATCTCGAAAGCCCCATCGGGGTCGGTCCCTCTGCTCGCTTGGGTCGCTCGCGCTGGTGGACTGATACGGCAATGACGGCGTCTTGAAGGCAATTCCCAAGCAAATCCCGCGCCGCCCTGGCCCGCCATCGCCGGCACGAATCAGGTTCCTGCGCAACTGTCCGCCAGTGCCTACCGCGGGCAATTCAGCTGTCAAGCCGCGGCATCCCGGGAAATGGTATTTTTGTCTGATGTTGCTGGGAAATATCTTGCGGGTGATGGCAGACGGAGAGGCCTCAAGACTGCATTGCGATAGATCAAGAATTATGGTTTGAGAGGCTTGATTTCGGCGTTTGAGCGATCTGGCCCCAATTCCTCTTAGAGGTATTCTTGAGCGGCGGTTTGTCGGACGGGCGGGTCGAATAAGCATTTCCCGGAAATAGGGCAATGCACCTGGGGTGATTTCGTAAGGGGAGCGCGAGCGGCATGAGGATGTCGAAGAGTCGGGTGGGCCGGCATTTGCTGGGATTGGCCACCATCGCCTTGGTGGCGGCTGGCATCACGCTGGCGACGGGCGGCGCGGCATTCGCCGAGCTCGGGCAGCCGGCGCCGTGGGAATGGCACCTCCAGGCCTCCGGGTCGCCGGTGATGGACAATATCGTCTGGTTTCACGACTTCTTGTCCGTGCTGATCATCGCGATCACGCTGTTCGTGCTGGCGCTGCTCGTGATCGTGGTGGTGAAGTTCAATTCGAAGGCCAATCCGGTGCCGTCGCGGACCACCCACAACACGCTGATCGAGGTGGCGTGGACCCTGGTCCCGGTGCTCATTCTGGTCGGCATCGCCGTGCCGTCGTTCCGCCTGCTGTTCCTTGAGCTCGATGTGCCGAAGGCGGACCTGACCATCAAGGCCACCGGCAAGCAGTGGTACTGGTCCTACGCCTATCCGGACAACGGCAAGTTCGAATTCGATTCGCTGATGGCCCAGGACAAGCAGCCCCGGCTGCTCGGCGTCGACAACGAGATGGTGGTGCCGGTCAACAAGGTGATCCGCGTCCAGGTCACCGGCGCCGACGTTATCCACGCCTTTGCGATGCCGGCTTTCGGCGTCAAGATCGACGCCATCCCGGGCCGGTTGAACGAGACCTGGTTCAAGGCCACCAAGACCGGCATGTTCTACGGCCAGTGCTCGGAATTGTGCGGCAAGGACCATGCCTTCATGCCGATCGCCATTCGCGTGGTGAACGACCAGGAGTTCGCCTCCTGGGTTGAATCGGCGAAGAAAAAATATGCGAGCGGCGGCACCAGCACTTTCGCCTCCGCAGCCGGCCCGACGCAGTAAGCGCCGGGCGACGGCTTGAGGGACTGAAGGCGACATAAAGGGCGGGACCTCCCAAGGTCCGAATGGGACGCAAGGCAGGATTTGAAAATGGCAACCAGCGCAGCGGCACACGGCGATCACGCGCATGACCACGAGCACGCCCATCCCACCGGATGGCGGCGCTACGTCTATTCGACCAACCACAAGGACATCGGCACGATGTACCTGATCTTCGCGGTCATCGCCGGCGTCATCGGTGCCGCGATGTCGATCGCGATCCGTGCCGAGTTGATGTTTCCGGGCGTGCAGATATTCCACGAGACGCACACCTATAACGTGTTCGTGACCTCGCACGGCCTGATCATGATCTTCTTCATGGTCATGCCCGCGATGATCGGCGGTTTCGGCAACTGGTTCGTGCCGCTGATGATCGGTGCGCCTGATATGGCGTTCCCGCGCATGAACAACATCTCGTTCTGGCTGCTGCCGGCCTCCTTCGGTCTGCTGCTGATGTCGACCTTCGTCGAGGGCGAGCCCGGCGCGAACGGCGTCGGCGCCGGCTGGACCATGTATGTGCCGCTGTCGAGCACCGGTCACCCGGGCCCGGCCGTCGACTTCGCGATCCTGTCGCTGCATCTGGCGGGTGCCTCGTCGATCCTCGGCGCCATCAACTTCATCACCACGATCTTCAACATGCGCGCGCCGGGCATGACCCTGCACAAGATGCCGCTGTTCGTGTGGTCGATCCTGGTGACGGTGTTCCTGCTGCTGTTGTCGCTGCCGGTTCTCGCCGGTGCGATCACCATGCTGCTCACCGACCGCAATTTCGGCACGACGTTCTTCGCGCCCGACGGCGGCGGCGACCCCGTGCTGTTCCAGCATCTGTTCTGGTTCTTCGGTCACCCCGAAGTGTACATCCTGATCCTGCCCGGCTTCGGCATGATCAGCCAGATCGTCTCGACCTTCTCGCGCAAGCCGGTGTTCGGCTATCTCGGCATGGCCTACGCCATGGTCGCGATCGGCGGCATCGGCTTCGTGGTGTGGGCGCACCACATGTACACGGTCGGCATGTCCAGTGCGACGCAGGCCTATTTCGTCGCCGCCACGATGGTGATCGCGGTTCCGACCGGCGTGAAGATATTCTCCTGGATCGCCACGATGTGGGGCGGCTCGATCGATTTCCGCGCCCCGATGATCTGGGCGGTGGGCTTCATCTTCCTGTTCACGGTCGGCGGCGTCACCGGCGTCGTGCTGGCGAATGCCGGTGTCGATCGCGTGCTCCAGGAGACCTACTACGTCGTCGCGCACTTCCACTACGTGCTGTCGCTCGGCGCGGTGTTCGCGATCTTCGCCGGCTGGTACTACTGGTTCCCGAAGATGTCGGGCTACATGTACAACGAGACGCTGGCCAAGGCGCACTTCTGGTTCACCTTCGTCGGCGTCAACCTGGTGTTCTTCCCGCAGCACTTCCTCGGCCTGTCGGGCATGCCGCGCCGCTATGTCGATTATCCGGATGCGTTCGCGGGCTGGAACCTGATCTCGTCGATCGGCTCCTACATCTCCGGATTCGGCGTGCTGATCTTCCTCTATTGCGTGTTCGACGCCTTCATGAAGAAGGTCCCGGCGGGCGACAATCCCTGGGGTGCGGGCGCCACCACGCTGGAGTGGACGCTGCCCTCGCCGCCGCCCTTCCATCAGTTCGAAGTGCTGCCCCGCGTGCAGTAAGCCAGCTCCCGCGGCGCCCGAGACGGGCGCCGCGGCTCTATCACGAAGCGAGTGAAATTAGTGTCCGTCCTCGACCAGAACGCCATCGACATCAATCCCCGCATCTCCGAGGCGGAGGTTGGCGATTACCTCGCGCTGCTGAAGCCGCGGGTGATGTCGCTCGTGATCTTCACCGCGCTGGTCGGGATGGCGATGGCGCCGGGACACTTCCACTGGGTGCTCGCGATCACCTCGCTGCTCTGCATCGCGGTCGGCGCCGGCGCTTCCGGCGCGCTCAACATGGCGCTTGAGGGCGACATCGACGCCAAGATGTCGCGCACCGCGAACCGCCCGATCCCGCGCGGCCGCATCACCCGGCCCGAGGCGATGGCGTTCGGCATGACGCTCGCCTTCTTCTCGGTGATGACGCTCGGCATCCTCGTCAACTGGATCGCGGGCGCGCTGCTTGCCTTCACCATCTTCTTCTACGTGGTCATCTACACGATGGGCCTGAAGCGCCGGACCGCGCAGAACATCGTGATCGGCGGCGCCGCCGGTGCGCTGCCGCCGGTGGTGGCCTGGGCCGCGGTAACAGGCACGGTCGACGTCGAGCCGCTGCTGCTGTTCGCCATCATCTTCTTCTGGACGCCGCCGCACTTCTGGGCGCTGGCGCTGTTCCGCTCCGACGATTACGCGCGCGCCGGCATTCCAATGCTGCCCAATGTCGCCGGCCCCGATGCGACCCGTCTCCAGATCCTGCTCTACACCATCGTGCTGATCGCAGTGGCTGCCGCGCCCTGGGCGCTCGGCTATTTCGACGCCATCTACGGCGTGACCTCGCTGGTGCTCGGCGCCGGCATGCTGGTGCTCGCCATCAACGTCTATCTCCGTCGTGAGCGCAGCCAGTCGTTGCGCGCGACGCGAAAGCTGTTTGCCTTCTCGATCCTGTATCTGTTCGCGCTGTTCGCGACCTTGCTGGCCGAGGTCGTGTACCGGGCGCTTGCTCCGATGGTTGGGGGCGCATGAGGCAGGAATGGCTGACAAACCAGAGCCAGATGGAATCGTCCTCACCGAGGCGCAGAAGAAGAGCCGTCGTCAGCGCTCGATCGCGATCGCGCTCGCGCTCGGTGTGCTCGTCATCCTGTTTTTCGCCGTCACCATGGTCAAGGGACCGGCGGTTCTAGTGCGGCCAATGTGAGAGAGATGGATCGAGAGCCGGCCATATCGCAGGACGTGACCCCAAAGGCGGTGCGCCGTGGTTTGGGGCGCGACGCCCTGGTCGCCTCGATCTGCGGCGGCGTGGTCGCGCTGATGGTCGGCGCGTCCTATGCGGCGGTGCCGTTCTACAACTGGTTCTGCCGCGCCACCGGCTTCAACGGCACGACCCAGGTCGCGACCTCGGCGCCTGCCACCGGCCCGATCGCACGCAAGATCGTGGTGCGTTTCGATTCCAACGTCGCGCCGGGCCTGCCCTGGAAGTTCGAGCCGGAGCAGACCGAGGTCGAGGTCAATATCGGCCAGGTCACCACGATCTATTACACCGTGACCAACCAGGCCGCGCGGACCACCGCAGGGCAAGCCGCCTACAACGTCGCGCCGCTGACGGTCGGATCCTATTTCCAGAAGATCAACTGCTTCTGCTTCACCGAGCAGACCATGGCGCCCGGCGAGAAGCGCGAGATGCCCGTGGTGTTCTACGTCGATCCGTCGATCGTCGACGACCACGACAATGACGGGCTCGGCACCATCACGCTGTCCTACACGTTCTATCCGGTGAAGGATCCGGTGGTGAAGCCGCTCGCGTCCGGCGATGACAACAAACGCAAGGGAAATCTCCAGCCGCCGGGTTGACGCTCAGGGTTGGACTAAGGGGATAGGTGCCGGACAGGCACGGGATTGAGGAGATAGACCGCAATGGCTACCGCGCAAGGCAAGCATCACGACTACCACCTGGTCGATCCTTCTCCGTGGCCGGCGGTCGGCTCCGTCTCGGCCTTCATCATGGCGGTCGGCGCGATCACCTGGATGCACCACATGGTCTCGGCCGCGCCGATCATCTTCGGTGTCGGCACCGTCGGCGTGCTCTACACCATGGCGAGCTGGTGGGGCGATGTGATCAAGGAAGCCCAGTACAAGGGCGACCATACCAGGGTCGTGCAGATCAGCCATCGCTACGGCATGATCCTGTTCATCGCCTCCGAGGTGATGTTCTTTGTTGCCTGGTTCTGGGCTTATTTCAACGCAGCGCTGTTTCCCGCCGATGCCGTCCACGCCACCCGTGACGCCGTGTTCGGCTGCGGCCTCGGCACTGCGGCCGGCGCCTGCTCGGTGCCGGGCACCTGGCCGCCGCACGGCATCGAGACCTTCGATCCCTGGCATCTGCCGCTGCTGAACACGCTGATCCTGCTCACCTCCGGTACCACGGTCACCTGGGCGCATCATGCGCTGCTCGAGAACGATCGCCAGGGCCTGAAGTATGGCCTGATCCTCACCGTCCTCCTGGGCGCGACCTTCACCTGCGTGCAGGCCTATGAGTACAGCCACGCGGCGTTCTCGTTCGGCGGCAACGTCTACGGCGCGACCTTCTTCATGGCGACCGGCTTCCACGGTTTCCATGTGCTGGTCGGCACCATCTTCCTGCTGGTCTGCCTGTTCCGCGCCTATGCCGGTCACTTCTCGCCGACGCAGCATCTCGGCTTCGAGTTCGCTGCCTGGTACTGGCACTTCGTCGACGTGGTGTGGCTGTTCCTGTTCCTGTGCATCTATGTCTGGGGACACGGCGCCGAGACCATGGCCCACGGCGCGCACTGAGCCGTAGCCAATCGATCTGGAGAGGGCGGCCGGCAGGGCCGCCCTTTTGTTTTCCGGCGGCCGAGGCCCAACTGAAACTGTGATAGACTTGCGCGTCATGAACGAACCTGCCGGAACTCCCGAGCCCCAGCCCGCCGTCCTGCAAAGCGCCCTGCGCGGGCTCGCGTGCAAATGCCCGCGTTGCGGTGTGGGCAAGCTCTATGCAGGCTTCCTCACGCTCGCGCCATCCTGTAACCGCTGTGGCCTCGACTACGCCTTCATCGACGCCGGCGACGGTCCGGCGATCTTCATCATCATGCTGGCCGGCGCGATCGTGGTCGGCTGCGCGCTCGTCGTCGAGGTCAAGTACCAGCCGCCGTACTGGCTGCATGCAGTGCTGTGGCTGCCGCTGATCCTCGCAACCACGCTTCTGCCACTGCGCTCCATGAAATCGCTGCTGATCGCGCTGCAATTCCACCACAAGGCAGCACCTGGCCGGCTGGTCGACCGCGCGAAATGAGCGAGCCTGCGCGCACGCCCCGCGTGGCCGGCTTCACGCTGTTCACGCTGCTGCTGACCGCGGCCTTCGTCGCGCTCGGTGTCTGGCAATTGCAGCGCCGCACCGCCAAGCACGAGCTGATCGCCGCACTCACCGAGCGTCTCGCGGCGGCGCCGATCGCGCTGCCGCCGCCGGCGCAATGGGCGGCGCTGACGCCCGCGCGCGACGAATTTCGCCGCGTCAGCTTCACGGCGACTTATGCCGCCGCGCCGGATGCGATGGTCTATTCGTCGGGCTCCGCCGTGCGCAAGGATGCCTCTGGCCCCGGCACCTGGGCCTTCCTGCCGGCGCGGCTGCCGGGCGGCGAGATCGTCGTGATCGATGCGGGCTTCGTCGAGAACACGATGCAGGAGCGCAGCGTCGAGGATCGCGCCGTGAAGAAGCTCGTGACCGGTGCGCCGGTCGCGCTCACCGGCTATCTGCGCTTCCCGGAAGAGCCAGGCTGGCTCACGCCGGCCGCAAACCGGGACAAGCGGCTATGGTTCGTGCGCGATCATCCGGCGATCGCAAGCGCGCTCGGCTGGGGCACGACCGCGCCGTTCTACGTCGATCTCGAACAGCCGGCGCCCGAGAACAACATTCCACGTCCCGGGCCGCTGGACGTGAATTTGAAAGACGACCATCTGCAATACGCCATCACCTGGTTCGCGCTTGCAGGCGCCGTGCTGATTGCATTCGGCGTCTGGGTGAGGGGACGACGGCAGAGCGGCGCAAACCCGTAGGTTCCCGGTGGGAACCCGGAATCGTCCGGGCTTTATTATTCAGCGCATATTCACGAGGGTGATCTTAAGCCGTTTCTGATTTTTTCCGCGGCAAACAGGATTGCTGGCGTGCGCGATTTCGATCAGATGGGACTTGTTGTCGATTGGGTGGATGCCTGCCGCAGGGGCGACCTCGCGACGCTGCTCGACCTCTATGCCGACGATGGCGAGGTGGAATGCGCGTGCAACGGCACGCATCTCTATCGCGGCCGGCGCGAGCTCGAAACCTATTGGGGACCAAAACTCAGTGCCTTCTCCTCGGCGGGCTTCGGCCTGGAGGAGATCCATCCCGCGCACAACGGCATCGATCTGGAATATTCCGTCGCGGGCGCGCTGCATATCCGCGCTACGTTCCGCTTCAGCGCGGAAGGCAAGATCCATAGCATGCTGTGCAAGCCGGCGCCGCAGGGCTCGCACGATTGCGGCGCGTGCTAGCCTGAGACCGGGTCGCGGATTTCGCCGAGCGGAAGGCGGCAGCGCACATAGGTTCGATCGTCCGCGCGCAGCAGTGACAGCGATCCGCTGAGCGCGCGCACGCGTTCATGCATGCCGGTCAGGCCGCGGCCGAAGACATTGTCGGCGGGAAAGCCGCTACCATCGTCGGAGACCTCGACCGCGAGCATATCGCCGGCAATCGCCGTCTCCACATGGGCGTTGCGTGCTCCGGCGTGGCGCAGCACGTTGGTCAAGGTCTCCTGGATCACGCGGTAGACGGTTTGGGCCAGCGGCCCGTCGATCCCGTTGAGATCAGGATCGATCGTTGCGGTGAGGCCGATATGCGGCGCCTGCCTGCGAAAATTCCGGAGTAGTGTCTGCACGCTGGCCTCGAGCCCCAATTCCTCGATGTAGAGCGGCCGCAGCCGGTCGAGGATGCGGCGGTTGGTTTGCTGCAGTGCCTCGACCGATCGCATCACCTCCTGCACGGAGTTGCCGGGATTTCCTGTCTGCAGCGAGGCCTCGCTCAGCGCGATCGTGCCGGCACGGATGCTGAACAGCAGCGGGCCGAGCTCGTCATGCAGCTCGCGAGCGAGATCGCGCCGCTCGTTGTCCTGGAGCGACACCAAGCGGTGCAACAGGTCGCGATTGTCCTGGCTTAATTGCGCGAGCGTTGCAGCGAGCGCATTGGCTTCCTCGCAGCTCTGCCGGATTTCCGGCGGGCCTGAGACCGGAATCGGCGTAGCATAATCGCCGCTCCGGATACGGGTCAGACCTGCGCCGAGATTTTGCAGGGGCCGTAGCGCGGATCCTGCAAAAAGATGGGCGATCGTTCCGGTCAGCACCATCAGCACTGCGACGAGGCTCGTCAGTGCCAGAAAGCCGATCCATTTCTCAAAGAGGTCGGCCGACAGGTCGGGCATGAACACAATATCGCCGATGTGCCTGCCGTCGATGATGACGGGGGACGCCGCGTCTATGTCGGGGATGGCAATCAGGTCCACAAACCATTGCGGAACACCATGCACATCCTGCAGGCCGTTCCGCACGGGAGGCGAGGCACCCGCTTCCACCGGTCGGAATTGGATATCAGAGGCGGTGCCCAAAGAACTGACAAATGCGTCGAGCATCTTCCGCGGATTGTCTGACACGCTCAGGGTGCTGTTGAGCGCGACAGCGACGGCCTGGGTCGAGCGTCGACCAGGCTCATTCTCGTCCGCCAATTGGCCGGCCGCGAAGGTCTGGAGCAGCACGCCGCCCATCGCCAGCGCGGCAACAAAGCTCATGCCGAGAGGCAGAAACAGCTGGGTCCTGAACGAAAGTCGGTGCCACATTAGGTCAATTCTAACGCGCATTGGCGGGATTTTCTCTTTCCATTTGTTCCCGCCGGTCTATGAGTCCAGAAAACAAGAGAGCGCGCGATGCAAGATACCGCCAAGCCGGCGACCAAGGTCCTGATTGTCGACGACCATCCCGTGGTGCTGTCCGGTTGCCGCACCCTTTTCGCCTCCGACCATTCGATCCGAATCGACGAGGCGACCGACGCGAAATCAGGCCATCGCGCCTATGTCAGCAAGCGGCCCGACGTGACCGTGATCGATATCAGCCTGCCTGACGTCTCGGGCTTCGAGCTGATGCGCCGGATCCGCAAGGACGATCCGGACGCCAAGATCATCATGTTCAGCATGAACGATGATCCGGCCTTCGTGGTGCGCGCGGTGGAGCTGGGGGCGCAGGGCTATGTCTCCAAGGGTGACGATCCCCGGATCCTGCTCAAGGCCGTGCGCAAGGTGGTCGCAGGCGACAACTTCATCTCGCCACAGCTTGCGGAGGCCGTGACGTTCTCCGGTGCCGCGATCAAGGCCAATCCGGCCTCGCAGATGACGCCGCGGGAGCTCGAGATTCTCCGCCTGCTCGGGCGCGGCAACAAGATCGTCGAGGTCGCCGAGGCGCTCGGCATCTCCTACAAGACCGTCGCCAACACCACGTCCCTGCTCAAGCAGAAGCTAGGGGCCAAGAACCACTCGGACCTGATCCGGATCGCGGTGGAAATCGGGATGAACTGACACCGTCAGGGGCCGAACCGGCTGCTCCAGGACGCAGCCGGCTCGGCCGACGGATCGGCGGCGCCGCGCGTCCGGGCAATGCGTGGACGACGGCTGATACCATCCGCCGACACAATGGGCCGGCGAGACGTTCGTTCCTGATCCGGCGCATTGATTCGGGAAAAAGCGGCAACGGAGCCCGGACGTCAGGCAGTCTGATCGTCGGCTCGCCGCGGCATATCGGGAAAAACTGGAACATTCGGCGTTGCGCGCCGTTTTTCTCCTTGACGATTACGTGACAGGTGACGATAGCTCGAACGAACGATTTTCGGGGCAGGCGTCCCAACGCGGAAAACCGGGTCTGCACACATCAACGACAGACCTTCCAAGAGAGGGCTGCGGCATCGCCGCAGCCCTTTTCCGTTGGGCATGGTGCGACCCTGCAAAACATTCTATGGTGCCGCAAAGCCTCTGGCTGTGAACTAGGAACATCGTGAAATCAAAGGCTTAAGGCCCCGGATTCAGGTCGGGCCGGCCTTTGGAGGGCAGTTTGACTCGTTATATCTCGACCCGGGGCGAGGCCCCTGAGCTTGGCTTCTGCGACGTGATGCTGACGGGGCTTGCCCGCGACGGCGGCCTGTATGTGCCGGCGACCTGGCCGCAGCTCTCGGTCGAGACCATCGCCGGCTTCTTCGGCCGCCCCTATTGGGAGGTCGCGGTCGACGTCATCCGTCCCTTCGTGGGCGGGGAGATTTCCGACGCCGACCTCGGCCGCATGGCGAACGAGGCCTATGCCACCTTCCGTCATCCGGCCGTGGTGCCGCTGCGCCAGATGTCGCCGCATCAATTCGTGCTGGAGCTGTTCCACGGTCCGACGCTCGCCTTCAAGGACGTGGCGATGCAGCTGATCTCGCGGCTGATGGACCATGTGCTGGCCAAGCGCGGCCAGCGCACCACCATCGTGGTCGCGACCTCCGGCGACACCGGCGGCGCCGCGGTCGAGGCCTTCGCGGGTCTGGAGAATGTCGATCTCATCGTGCTGTTTCCGCACAAGCGCATCTCCGAGGTGCAGCAGCGCATGATGACGACGACGGGGGCCGCCAATGTCCACGCGCTTGCCATCGAGGGCAATTTCGACGACTGCCAGGCGCTCGTGAAGGGGATGTTCAACAACCACCGCTTCCGCGACGCGACCTCGCTGTCCGGCGTCAATTCCATCAACTGGGCCCGCATCGTCGCGCAGGTGGTCTATTATTTCACCTCCGCAGTCGCCGCCGGCGCACCGGCGCGCGCGGTGGATTTCATGGTGCCGACCGGCAATTTCGGCGATATTTTTGCAGGCTACGTCGCCAAGCGCATGGGTCTTCCCGTGCGAACCTTGCGCATCGCCGCCAACGTCAATGACATCCTCGCCCGCACGCTCAAGACCGGCATCTACGAGGTGCGCGAGGTGCACGCCACCGCCTCGCCGTCGATGGACATCCAGATCTCGTCGAATTTCGAGCGGCTGCTGTTCGAAGCCGGCAAGCGCGATGCGGCCGGCGTGCGCCGGCTGATGGATTCGCTGAAGCAATCGGGCCGCTTCGTTCTGCCCGACGCCACGCTCGCCGCGATCCGCGAAGAATTCGACGCCGGCCGCGCCGACGAGACCGAAACCGCGGCTGCGATCCGCGCCGCCTGGCGCGAGGCCGGCGAGCTCGTCGATCCCCATACGGCCGTGGCGCTCGCGGTCGCCGATCGCGACACCACCGACACGACCGTGCCTAACATCGTGCTCTCGACCGCGCATCCGGCCAAATTCCCTGATGCCGTGGATGCGGCCTGCGGCCAGCGGCCGCAACTGCCGGCCTGGCTCGACGGTCTCATGACCAGATCCGAACATATGAAGGTCATGAAGAACGATCAGGCCGAGGTCGAGCGGTTCGTGCTGTCGGTCAGCCGTGCCGCAAAACAGGGAGTTGCCGGATGAGCGTCGAGATCTCCAAGCTTGCCTCCGGCCTGACCGTCGTCACCGACAACATGCCCCATCTCGAGACCGCCGCGCTCGGCGTCTGGGCCGGCGTTGGCGGCCGCGACGAGAAGCCGAACGAGCACGGTATCTCGCATCTGCTCGAGCACATGGCGTTCAAGGGTACGACGGGGCGCTCCTCGCGTGAGATCGTCGAGGAGATCGAGGCGGTCGGCGGCGACCTCAATGCCGGCACCTCGACCGAGACCACGTCCTATTATGCCCGGGTGATGAAGGCCGACGTGCCGCTCGCGCTCGACGTGCTTGCCGACATTCTGGCCAACCCCGCCTTCGAGCCCGAAGAGCTCGAGCGCGAGAAGAACGTCATCGTGCAGGAGATCGGCGCGGCCCAGGACACGCCCGACGACGTCGTGTTCGAGCATCTCAATGAGCTCTGCTATCCCGACCAGCCGATGGGCCGCTCGCTGCTCGGCACCGCCAAGACCCTGCGCGCCTTCAACCGCGACTCGCTGCGCGACTATCTCTCGACGCATTACCGCGGGCCCGACATGGTGGTGGCGGCCGCCGGCGCCGTCGATCACGAGCAGGTCGTCGCCGAGGCCGAGAGGCGCTTTGCGAGCTTTGACGCGGCGCCGGGGCCGAAGCCGCAGGCAGCTCAGTTCGGCAAAGGCGGCGCCAAGGTCGTGCATCGCGAGCTCGAGCAGGCGCATCTGACGCTGGCGCTGGAAGGCGTGCCGCAGACGGATTTGTCGCTGTTCTCGCTCCAGGTCTTCACCAACATCCTCGGCGGCGGAATGTCGTCGCGGCTGTTCCAGGAGGTGCGCGAAAAACGCGGCCTCTGCTACTCGATCTACTCGTTCCACGCGCCCTATACCGACACCGGTTTCTTCGGCCTCTACACCGGCACCGATCCCGCCGACGCGCCGGAGATGATGGAGGTCGTGGTCGACATCATGAATGATTCGGTCGAGACCCTGACCGAGGCCGAGATCGCCCGCGCCAAGGCGCAGATGAAGGCGGGCCTTCTAATGGCGCTGGAGAGCTGCTCGTCGCGCGCCGAGCAGCTCGCCCGGCACGTGCTGGCCTATGGCCGGCCGCAGACGGTGCAGGAGCTCGTGGCCCGGATCGATGCCGTCAGTGTCGAATCGACCCGCGATGCGGCGCGTGCACTGCTTTCGCGCAGCCGCCCTGCGGTGGTGGCATTGGGCAGCGGCAGGGGTCTGGACACGGCGGTGTCTTTTGCGGAAGGATTGACAAAGGCGCGCGCCAAGGCGCGGCTGCACTAGGAGCCGCACAACCAGCGCCCCGCGCCCCGGGAAGCATCACCATGGCCCTCTTTCGCCTGCCATCCAGTGGACCTGCTGCTCTCGCCCCCCGCGGCAACGGGCTGTTGCTGCGGGCGCCGCAGATGTCGGATTTCCTGCAGTGGGCGCATCTGCGCGAGACCAGCCGTGATTATTTGACGCCGTGGGAGCCGATCTGGCCGTCGGACGACCTGACCCGGTCCGGCTTCCGCCGCCGGCTGCGCCGCTATTCCGAGGATATCGCCGCGGACCGCTCCTATCCCTTTCTGATCTTCCGCGAGCTCGACGGCGCCATGGTCGGCGGCATCACGCTCGCCAATGTCCGGCGCGGCATCGTTCAGGCCGGCACCATCGGCTACTGGGTCGGCCAGCCCCACACCCATCGCGGCTACATGACCGCGGCGCTGCGGGTACTGCTGCCGACCCTGTTTGGCGAGCTTAATCTGCACCGGGTCGAGGCCGCCTGCATCCCCACCAATGCGCCGTCGATCCGGGTGCTGGAGAAGTGCGGCTTCTCGCGCGAGGGACTGGCACGCCGGTATCTCTGCATCAACGGGGTCTGGCAGGACCATCTCCTGTTCGGCCTGCTGCACGAGGATTTCCGCCGCTGAGCCGGGCTTGCTCGCGCGCCGGGATCACCTTTTTTCCTGCCGTGTTTTCTCGCCTTGTCTTCTCGCCTTGGGATCGCCGATTTTGACGATATAACCCGCTGGCCGGCCGATCGGCCGGGATGTTGTTGCCGGAACGTTGTTATGGAGTACTGCCGTTCATGAAAGAGCTTCGATCATTGCGGAATGCGCTGCGGCGGGGTCCGGTGATCGCGCTGGCGCTGTCGGTGTCATTCGCGTCCGTGTCGCCGGTCGCGGCGCAGTCGCTGACCGACCGTTTCAAGAGCCTGTTCGGCGGCAAATCCGACGAGCCCGCTCAGCCCAAGCCGGCGCCCGCGCCGGGCCAACCGGCGGCCGATGACGACATCGATTGCCCGCAGATCACGGTGCGCGCCGGAGCGTCCACCTACGGGGTCGGGGCGACAGGCAAGCCGGCCGTCGGCAACGATGTGCGCTTCCAGGCCTCGATCACCAAGATGGCGCGCGAATGCGTCCGCAACGGAAGTGAGATCACCGCGCGTATCGGCATCCAGGGCCGCGTCATCGCCGGCCCCGCGGGCGCGCCGAATAGCGTCGAGGTGCCGCTCCGCGTCGCCGTGGTGCAGGGCGGCGTCGGCGAAAAGGTGATCGCCTCGAAGGCCTACCGGACCACGGTCGAGATGTCGGAGGGCGGCAGCGTGCCCTTTACCTTCGTCGCCGAGGACCTGTCCTACCCGGTGCCTTCAGCTGCAGTCGCCGATTCCTACATCTTCTATGTCGGCTTCGACCCGCAGGCGCTCGCGCCCGAGCCGAGAGCGCGCGGGAAGAAGAAGTAAATCGCGAGACAGTTTCAGCCGTCATGCCCCGCGAACGCGGGGCATCCAGTACACTGCGGCCGATCGATCGATCACAACCGTCTCGGAGTACTGGATCGCCCGACTAAATCGGGCGATGACAGCTCATTCGTGGATACAACCTTGCCCAACAAAAAAGCCGGCGCTCAGCGCCGGCTTTTTGATTTGTGAGGCTCTTGCCCTCAGTTCAGCTTCTGGCGAACCTCGGTGATGCCCTTGGCGAGCAGATCGTCGGCGACCTTGCCCTTGACCGACTGCGACAGGATCGTGGAAGCGGCTTGCACCGCAGCCTCCGCGGCTGCGGCGCGAACATCGGCCACCGCCTGGGCCTCGGCGAGCGCGATCTTGCTCTCCGCGGTCTTGGTACGGCGGGCGACGAAGTCTTCCACCTTTGCCTTGGCCTCGGTTGCGATGCGCTCGGCTTCGGACCTTGCATTGGCGATGATGTCGGCGGCCTCGCGTTCGGCCGAGGCGGTGCGCGCCTTGTAGTCGGCGAGCACCTTGGCTGCTTCCTGCTTGAGGCGCGTCGCGTCGTCGAGCTCGGCCTTGATGCGATCGGCGCGATGGTCGAGCGCAGCCATCGCCTTCTGGAAGACCCCGAGATAGCCGAACACGATCATCAGGATCACGAAAGCGACGGCGACCCAGGTTTCAGGATCGAAGAACATATCGACTAACCCTTCAAGGACGCATCAACGGCGGCATTGACCGACGCCGCATCCGGAACGACGCCGGTGAGCTGCTGCACGATGGTGCCTGCCGCATCGGCCGCGATGCCGCGGACGTTGGTCATGGCGGTCGCGCGGGTCGAGGCGATGGTCTTCTCCGCCTCGGCGAGCTTGCCCGCCAGCTGCTCTTCCAGCGCCTTGCGCTCGGCGTCCGCCTGCGCATTCGCCTTGTCGCGGGACTCGTTGCCGATCGCCTGCGCCCGCGAACGCGCCGAAGCGAGCTCGCCTTCATAGGCCTTCAGCGCTGCGTCGGACTGATCCTTCAGCTTCTGCGCCTCGGTGAGGTCACCCTCGATCTTGTTCTGACGCGCTTCGATCGCACCGCCGACCTTCGGCAGAGCGAGCTTGGACACGATCACGTAAAGCACGACGAAGAAGATCGCGAGCGACACCAGCTGCGAAGCATAGGTGCTGCTCTCGAACGGCGGAAAACCGCCACCGTGACCGCCTTCGGTCTCGGTGTGGGCGCCCGCCGCCGGACTTTTCGCCCCGCCATGACTCTCAGCCATGGAGTTCTCCTGTTGCTGTCATGCGCGCTGCTTCGGTCGAAGCGGCGCGAAAAATCGTCCTCAGAGCGGAACGAACAGCAGCAGCAGTGCGATCAGCAGCGAGAAAATGCCGAGCGCTTCGGTCACGGCGAAGCCGAAGATCAGGTTGCCGAACTGGCCCTGAGCAGCCGACGGGTTGCGAACGGCTGCGGCGAGGTAGTTGCCGAAGATCACGCCCACGCCGACGCCTGCGCCGCCCATGCCGATGCATGCGATGCCCGCGCCGATAAGTTTTGCTGCTGCCGGATCCATTTTAGACTCCTTGGAGGAAAGATTGGGTTTTGGGTGGAAATTCCCCGGACCGCTCAGTGTCCCGGATGAATGGCGTCGTTGAGGTAGATGCAGGTCAGGATCGCAAACACATAGGCTTGCAGGAACGCGACCAGGATCTCGAGAGCGTACAGTGCGACCGTGAGCGCCAGCGGCAGCACGCCGCCGAACCAGCCCAGCGCGCCGAGCGAGAAGCCGAGCATGGCAACGAAGCCCGCGAACACCTTCAGCGCGATGTGGCCGGCCAGCATGTTGGCGAACAGACGGACGCTGTGGGAGACCGGCCGCAGGAAGAACGACAGGATCTCGATGAACATCACCAGCGGCAGGATGTAGCCAGGGACACCGTGAGGCACGAAGATCGAGAAGAATTTCAGGCCGTTCTTGGCGACGCCGTAGATCAGGACCGTGAAGAAGACCAGGAGCGCAAGCGCTGCCGTCACGATCAGATGGCTCGAGATCGTGAAGGTGTAGGGAATGATGCCGATCAGGTTCGAGACGCAGATGAACATGAACAGCGAGAAGATCAGCGGGAAGAACTTCATGCCTTCCGAGCCGGCCGTCGAACGGATGGTCGAGGCGACGAACTCGTAGGAGATTTCGGCGACCGACTGGAGGCGCCCGGGAACCAGCTGCGTGCCGCTGGCAAGCATCAGGAGCGAGATGATCGCCACTGCCACCAGCATGTAGAGCGATGAATTGGTGAAGGCGATCGTTTGATTGCCGATATGGCCGATCGTGAAGAGAGGCTCGATGTTGAACTGGTGGATCGGATCGATTTTCATCGGCGCGGCATCTCTTGGTCTGCCGGGCTAGCCGGCGTGTCTCGGTCTGCCGGCCGGGCCGGCCCGCACCGGCGAAGCCGGCGCGAAAATTCCTCTCCTGCTCGGATCGGCTTCAAGAACCACCGCGCCTGTTCTGACCCGCGCCCGCCGTTCTCACCACATTCACCACGCCGGCCACGAAGCCCAGCAGCGTGAACACGATAAATCCGAAAGGCGACGTCGACAGCAAGCGGTCGAAACCCCAGCCAATCCCCGCTCCGACGATGACCCCGGCGATCAACTCGGAGGATAACCGGAAACCAAGCGCCATCGCCGAGGCTCTGGCCGCTCCGTCTCCACCGTCACCTGCGGGTTGCTCGGTCTTGACGTGGCGGTCGCGAAGTTCGGACAACCGCTTATCAAGACTTCCGAGCCGTTCGGAAAGCGCAGCTTCCTCGGGCGATCTATCGCGATTTCCATTCCCGTCGTGTCCCGTGTCTTGAGCCATGCCACGAAGACCAGAAACGCTGCGGTTGAATGGAAATTACGCCCGCCACCCTCAAAAGCCGCGCGGACCATACTGACCGCTCATAATCAAGTCAAGCCAAGTCACGATCGCGTCGTCTTCACTTATCTATTTGATTTATCTGGCGATATTTCCCTGCACGCCAGCGCTGCACACAGCGTGACGCCGCACCGCAGCAGCTCTCCGCGCGATCCACCGATATGACTGACATTTCGTCGCGGCTGTCGGGATCAAAGGGGGCGCCGCCATCGTTGATCTCGCGGATGCGGTTTTCGGCAGCGGATTCGAGCGGGCAGGCGGTGCGCCGTCGCCCGCCCGGGTGTAGAATTCGAGGATGTGCCACCTGCGCGGCGTGGCGGAGAGCGCGATGAGACCGGCGAAGTCATCCACAACATCATGGTGTGCCGTGGCGATCGTTGCGGTGGCGATGGCCAGCGGCGGCCCGGTTGCCGCGCAATCCGCACCGGACGGCGAAAACGGCCGCTACAGCATGACGCCGATCCCCGAGGGTGTGCTGCGGCTCGACACCCGCACCGGCACGGTCTCGACCTGCAGCAGGAATGGCGCCGGCTGGGCCTGTTACGCCGTGCCCGACGAGCGCTCCGCGCTCGATGCCGAGATCGGCCGGCTCCAGGCCGAGGTCGAGACGCTGAAGGGGCAGCTCGCCGCCGGTCCGACCGTCTCCGGCAAGATCGACGAGGCGCTGCCGAAATCCGATTCCCTGAAGAAGGGCGAGCCGAAGGTCGCCGAGGGCGACCGCAAGCTTGAGATCCCGCTGCCGAGCGACCAGGACCTCGACCGCGCGATGTCGTTCCTGGAAAAGGCGTGGCGCCGGCTGATCGATATGGCCAATCGCGTGCAGAAGGACGTGTCGGGGAAGATTTGAGGACCCCATCGCGCTACCCACGCGTTGAGCTGTCGTAGGGCGGGCAAAGCGAAGCGTGCCCACCAATTCACGGGGAATGGTGGGCACGGCGCGCAAGCGCGCGCCTTTGCCCACCCTACGACAGCTTTCGGAGTCGAAAGAGAGTCATGTCATCAGCCAAATCCGTCACGCGCTCGGCGCCATCGTCAGTGCAAGCCACCACGATCGTATCGTCATTGCTCTCCGTGCAGACGCCGGGTCGCGGCTTCACCGATCTCACCAGCGAGGTCGCGAAATTCGTCACTGAGGCGCGCGCCCACGACGGCGCGCTGACGCTGTTCATCCGTCACACCTCAGCCTCGCTGACGATCCAGGAAAACGCCGATCCCTCGGTGCTCGTTGATCTCACCACCGCGCTCTCGCGGCTCGCGCCTGAAAACGTGCCCTGGACTCATGATACCGAAGGACCCGACGACATGCCTGCGCACGTCAAGACCATGCTGACGCAGACGTCGCTTCAGATCCCCGTCCTCAACGGCAAGCCCGCGCTCGGCACCTGGCAGGCGATCTATCTGGTCGAGCACCGCGCGCGCCCGCATCGCCGCGAAATCGTGCTGCAATTCATCGGCGGCAATCAGTAAGTGCTTAAAAGAAAACCGGCCGCGGATCGCTCCGCGGCCGGCTGTTTCGTCAGCGTCGTGCGATGCGACTATATCTTGGTGATGTCGACATCCTTCGTCTCGGGGACGAAGAAGAAGCCGACCACGGCCGTGATCAACGCGAAGCCGACCGGGTACCACAGACCGGAGTAGATATCGCCGGTCGACGCGGTGATCGCGAAGGCGGTCGCCGGCAAGAGGCCGCCAAACCAGCCGTTGCCGATGTGATAGGGCAGCGACATCGAGGTGTAGCGGATGCGGGTCGGGAACAGTTCGACCAGCATTGCCGCGATCGGGCCATACACCATGGTGACGTAGATCACGAGGATGAACAGCAGTCCGATCAGGGCCGACACCTGCGGACGGAAGATGTCGAACGGATTCGACATCTTGACGATGCCCGCGTCACCCGGCTTCGGGTAACCCGCCGCCTGCGTCGCCGCGGTGATCGCGGGGTTCGACGTCTTGGCGTCCGTGTAGGACACTTCCTTGTCGTTGACGACGATCTTCACCGCGCCCGCCGGTCCTGGAACGGTCGTGTACTTGACCGACGAGAGGGCGAGGAAGGCGCGGGCCGTGTCGCAAGGCGCCGTGAAGACGCGGGTGCCGACCGGGTTGAACAGATCGCCGCAGCCTGCGGGATCCGCCACCACCTGCACCTTGACCGTCTCATAGGCCTTTTCCAGCGCCGGATTGGCGTTGGTCGAGATCATCTTGAAGATCGGGAACAGGGTCAGTGCGCCGATCAGGCAGCCCGCCAGGATGATCGGCTTGCGGCCGATCCGGTCGGACAGCGCGCCGAACACCAGGAAGAAGCCGGTGCCGAGCAGCAGCGACCAGGCGATCAGGAGGTTGGCGGTATAGCCGTCGACCTTCAGGATCGATTGCAGGAAGAACAGCGCGTAGAACTGGCCCGTGTACCAGATCACCGCCTGGCCCATGGTCAGGCCGAACAGTGCCAGGATCACGATCTTGGCGTTGCTCCAGGTGGCGAAGGCTTCGGTCAGCGGCGCCTTGGAGCCCTTTCCCTCGTCCTTCATGCGCTGGAACACCGGTGATTCGTTCAGGCGCAGACGGATCCAGACCGAGATGCCGAGCAACGCGACCGATACCAGGAACGGAATGCGCCAGCCGCCCCAATAGGAGCCGGGTGCGCCGGCAAAGGCAGCCTCGCCGGTCGCGGAGCGGGTGAACAGGATCACCAGCAGCGACAGGAACAGGCCGAGCGTCGCGGTGGTCTGGATGAACGAGGTGTAGTAGCCGCGCTTGCCCTGCGGCGCATGCTCGGCGACGTAGGTCGCTGCACCGCCATATTCACCACCGAGCGCGAGACCCTGCAGCAGGCGCAGACCGATCAGGATGATCGGGGCCGCGATGCCGATCTGGGCGGCACCCGGCAGCAGGCCGACGATGAAGGTCGACAGACCCATGATCAGGATGGTGACGAGGAAGGTGTATTTGCGGCCGACGATGTCGCCGACGCGGCCGAACACGATCGCGCCGAACGGACGGACCAGGAAGCCTGCCGCAAAGGCCAGCAGCGCGAAGATGTCGCGCGTGGCCTGGTCGAACATCGGCTTGCCGTCGGCGCCGGCGATGGTGAAGAACTGCGTGCCGATGATGCTGGCCAGCGATCCATAGAGATAGAAGTCGTACCATTCGAAGACGGTGCCGAGCGACGATGCGAGGATGACGAACCTCTCATCCTTCGTCATGCCGGTCGACCGTGCCGACGTTGCAGCCAGTGTGGACATCGTGAATGCGCTCCCCGAATTTCGTTTCCTCGCGTCCCGGCTGTCCGGGCATGCCGGATCAACCTGGGTCTTGCCCCAAGGTAACATCGGTGTGAAACCCGCCCCAATACGACTTTTGGCCTTGCGCACTGACGCGCAACTGACGGTGTGGAAGTAAAGTGCCGCGGCGCGGCGCACGGCTGCGGATTAACCCCTTTTCCGCAAAGGAATAATGTGCCCTTGCATGCCACGGCCGGCCGGGGAAGAATTGACCATTGCGCCGGTCCGGACTACTGGCCCGGTTGTGAACGACAGCAAGAGATCGATGAGCGCTCCCTCCACCCATCTCGTCATTGCCGATGACCATCCGCTGTTCCGCGATGCGCTGCGGCAGGCGGTGGCCAGTGTCCTGAGCACGGCGAAGATCGACGAGGCCGGGTCGTTCGAGGATCTGACCAAGCTTCTGGAGCAGACCTCCGACGTCGACCTGGTCCTGCTCGACCTCTCGATGCCAGGCATCTCCGGCTTCTCCGGCCTGATCTATCTGCGCGCGCAATATCCGGCGATCCCGGTGGTGATCGTCTCGGCCTCCGACGACAGCGCCACGATCCGGCGTTCGCTCGATTTCGGCGCCTCCGGCTTCATCCCGAAGCGATTCGGCGTCGAGACGCTGCGCGATGCCATCCGCAAGGTCATGGAAGGCGACGTCTGGGTTCCCGCCGATACCGACCTGACGGCCGCCGCCGACCCCGACATGACGCGCCTGCGCGACCGCCTGGTGACGCTGACGCCGCAGCAGGTGCGGGTCCTGATGATGCTGTCGGAGGGATTGCTCAACAAGCAGATCGCCTACGAGCTCGGCGTCTCCGAGGCGACCATCAAGGCGCATGTCTCGGCCATCCTGCAAAAGCTCGGGGTCGAGAGCCGGACCCAGGCAGTGATCGCCGCCGCCCGGATCGCCGGCGGCCAGTGGAAGCAGGGCACGCCGACGGGGTAGGCCTTGCTACCAGCGCTTGCGCTGCCCGACGGGCAAAATACCCCATCGCTGGGTCAATCGCTGCGTACCAAAATATTCCACTTTACCGAAATTCGGATTTGTCGTATGTGTCGCCCATCCTGATCCGGCGAAAAGGGGCGGTCGTACGTCGTCACGAGCCGCGGATCGGGCTGCGGTGGACGCTGAGCGGCGCCGTCGCGGATGCGGGTGGCAGGGTGGGGCAGTGGATTGAGCCGAGCCCCGTGAGCGACTTGCAAGCCGCGTTGTACGAACGGCGCTTTGTCCTGCCAGGCCCTCTTGGGCCGAAGCAGGACTGCTTGCGTACGGCAAAACCGTGTGGTCCTGACCGTCGTCGCTACGGTCAAGTCTTGCGGAGGCGGCATTGGCGTCAACCGGCGCGGTGTCGGCGAATTCCGTCGGGCGAAGGGAGGCCAGAAGGAACTCGGCTCCCGGGAGAGCACGGCATAAGCCGTCCAACCACTGCGCAGGGAAGGTCGTGTGTTCGGCTTCACCTGTATGCCGCTGTGCAATTCTTTTTGCGCTACCCGCGCACAGCGGACCGTGGGTGCGAGGTCAGCACCCGGCCTTCCCTGCGCCCTTTGTTTGAAGGGCGAGAAGCGGAAGCAAAACTCGGGCGGATTGCGCCGCGAGAAGGCGAAGGCGTATCTGCTGTTTGAGATGTGAGTTGGGGAGCGATGGCCTCACCCCTTGCTCCGTCATTGCGAGCGCAGCGAAGCAATCCAGTCTGCCGCCGCGGAGGAAATCTGGATTGCCTCGCTGCGCTGGCCCCTGATAGTCAGTTGCGTGACGGCAAGGAGACGCTCATGAGTCAAACGGAAAAACCGCTCCACACGGCCCGGACACCGACGTCACCGTCGACCTGATCTGACGATTCCGACAACCATCAACGAGGCAAGAGATCATGACACAGATTGTCGACCAGCATCGCCGCCAGTTCCTCGGCGTCGCCGCCGGGACCGTTGCTATCGGCCTCGGTGTGATCGACCTTGCACGCGCCGAAACGGAGACGACGCCATCGTCCGCAACCGGCGCATCTTTCGGCACGATCAAGCAGATCAATGCCGGCGTCCTCAATGTCGGCTACGCCGAAGCCGGTCCCGCGACCGGCCCGGTGGCGATCCTGCTCCACGGCTGGCCCTACGACATCCACAGCTTCGTCGATGTCGCGCCGATCCTGGCGCAGGCCGGCTATCGCGTCGTCATCCCCTATTTGCGCGGCTATGGCTCGACGCATTTTCTCTCCGCCCAGACGCTGCGCAACGGCGAGCCGGCCGCGCTCGCCGTCGACATCATCGCATTGATGGATGCGCTCGACATCAAGAAGGCGGTCGTTGCCGGCTTCGACTGGGGCGCGCGCACCGCCGATATCATTGCGGCGCTGTGGCCGGAGCGCTGTCGCGCGCTGGTCTCGGTCAGCGGTTATCTGATCTCGAGCCAGGCTGCCGGCAACGCGCCGCTGCCGCCTGCGGCCGAGCTGCAATGGTGGTATCAGTTCTATTTCGCGACCGAGCGCGGCCGCGCCGGCTACGAGAAGTACACGCATGATTTCGCAAAGCTGATCTGGAAGCTGGCCTCGCCGCAGTGGAAATTCGACGACGCCACCTTCGATCGCAGTGCGAAGGCCTTCGAGAACAAGGATCACGTCGCGATCACGATCCACAATTACCGCTGGCGGCTCGGCCTCGCCAAGGGCGAGGCGAAGTACGAGGAGATCGAAAAGAAGCTTGCGGCAACTCCTGTTATCAACGTGCCGACGATCACGATGGAGGGCGACGCCAACGGCGCGCCGCACCCCGATCCCAGCGCTTACGCCAAGAGATTCTCCGGCCGCTACGATTATCGCCTGATCACCGGCGGCATCGGTCACAATTTGCCGCAGGAAGCACCGCAAGCCTTTGCCAAGGCCGTCATCGATGCCGACGGCGGTGCGTGAGCGCTCATTCGACACCAATCCCAGCTTGAGCTCGAGACGTCGCGCGGGCTCAGCGGATCGACCGGCTGCTGACCCCGGATTTTACTCCGCGGCCACCATCTGCTGCGTCCGCCATTGCCCGAGCAAGGCACGCAGCGAGGCCGGCTTCACCGGCTTGTTCAGCACCGCGATCCTCTCGTCGCGTGCGGCCATCTGCACGGCAGGGCTGCGATCGGCGGTAATCAGGATCGCGGGGATGGTGTCGCCGAAGCGGCGGCGGATGTCGCGGATCGCGGCGACGCCATTGCCGCGGTCGAGGTGATAGTCGACGAGCAGGCCGGTGACGCGCCGGCCGGCCGCTTCGATCGCGGCGATCGCGCCTTCGGGATCGGCGACCGCGATCACCTCCGCGCCCCAGGCCTTCAGCAGAGTCCGCATGCCGTCGAGGATCGCGGCGTCGTTCTCGATGCAGACGATCAGCGCGCCTGCGATTGGTGTGCGCGCCAGCGGCGTTGCGCTGGTCACCGCCGCGGTGAGCGTCACGGCCTTCGCGGTCGGGACCGTCACGGAGAACAACGAGCCGCCGCTCGTATTGGCGTCGATGGCGATGCCGTGGTTGAGCACGCGCGCCAGCCGCTCGACGATCGAGAGACCCAGCCCCAGCCCGCGCGCGATCCGCGCGCCTTGCTCGAGACGGTGGAATTCCTTGAAGATCTCGCCGCGCTTGACCGTGGGGATGCCGACGCCGGTGTCGTAGACGCAGATCTTGAGCGAGGGGCCGTGGCGGCGGCAACCGACCAGCACGCGTCCGCGCGGGGTGTACTTGATCGCGTTCGAGATCAAATTCTGCAACAGCCGCCGCAGCAGCAGCCGGTCCGACTCGACCGGGAGCGAGCAGGGCACGAAGGTGAGATCGAGGCCCTTGGCGCGGGCGATCGGTGCGAACTCGATCTCCAGCGAGCGCATCAGATCGGCCATCTTGAAGCTCGATATCGAGGTCGTCATCGCGCCGGCATCGAGCCTGGAGATATCGAGCAGCGCGCCGAGGATTTCCTCGATGGCTTGCAGCGATTCGTCGATGTTCTCGACCAGCCGCGTCTCCTCGCCACTGTGCTGGCGCTCGACCAGGCTCGTGACATAGAGCCGCGCTGCGTTCAGCGGCTGGAGAATGTCGTGGCTGGCGGCGGCGAGGAAGCGCGTCTTGGAGATGCTGGCGTCCTCCGCGCTGCTCTTGGCGAGCGCGAGCTCGGAGTTCAACCGCGTCAGCTCCTCGGTGCGGTCGCGCACGCGCTTCTCCAGCGTCGCGTTGGCACGCTCCAGCGCTTCCGCCGCCTCGAAGGTCGGCGTGACGTCGGTGAAGGTGATGACGAAGCCGCCGCCGGGCATGCGGTTGGTGAGCACCTCGATCACCATGTGGCGTTCCGGCAGGCGTTCGAGATAGGGCTCGCTGTCGGTGGTGTAGGCCACGAGCCGCTGCTCGATCATCGCCTCGCGGTCAGCCTCATTGGCGGGGTCGCTCACGCCCATGAACTCCAGGATCTCGCGGAGCGGCGTGCCGAACTGGATGAAATGCGGGGGCACGTTGAGCAGATCGCCGAACTGCCGGTTGGAGCAGATCAGCTGCAAGTCGGCGTCGAACACCGCGATGCCCTGGCGCACATGGTTGAGCGCGGTCTGCAGGATCTCGCGGTTGAAATGCAGTGCCGCATGGGAATCGTCGAGCAGCTTCAGCGCGGCTTTCGCGGAGACCGTACGCTTGCGCAGCAGCAGCGACATCACGAGGCGTGAGGACGCAGCCCCGATCGAAGAGGCGATCAGATGCTCGGCGTGCTGCAGCAGCTCGAAATCGGCTGGTGCGCCGGATTCCAGCCGCATGTTGCGCCGTGCCGAGAACGCCTCGAACGATTGCCGGGCGCGATCGGGCCCGAGATATTGCGCGACCGTGGTCTGGATGTCCTGCACCGTGATGGTGGTGCGCCAGCGGCGGAAATTCGGGGCGATGGGCGCGAGCGTGTTGGGCACGAACAGGTCGGCCTGCACCAGCTCGATGGACGAGGGTTGCCGCGCCAGCGACAGCAGCACGTAGGTGAGGATGTTGAGCGAGAGCGACCAGACCACGCCATGCATCAGCGGCGGCAGGTCGGCGCCGAACAGCGCCTGCGGCCGCAGCGCCTCGATGCCGAACGGGCCGTGCTGGAGCAGCATAATGCCCGCGGTCGAGGAATCCATGAAGCTCGGTACGAACAGTGTGTAGAGCCATAGGGCGAAGCCGACCATCATGCCGCCGATGGCGCCGCGAGCGGTGGCGCGCCGCCACAACAGGCCGCCGAAGAAGGCGGGCGCGAGTTGTGCGATGGCGGCAAAGGACAGCAGGCCGATCGCCGCGAGCTGGGTGTTGCCCAGCGCGCGATAGTAGAAATAGGCCATCACCATGATGGCGAAAATCGCAAGCCGCCGTGAGCGCAGCAGGAAGTCGCCGAAATCGGTGGCGCCGGCACGGCCGTCGGGCCGCCTCTTGAGCACCAGCGGCACCACGAGATCGTTGGAGACCATGATGGATAGCGCAACGCACTCGACAATCACCATCGCGGTTGCCGCCGACAGGCCGCCGACGAAGACGGCGACGCTGAGCAGTCCCGCGCCGCCCTCCATCGGCAATGCCAGCACGTACATATCAGGGTCGACTGCGCCGAACGGGAAGGTGACGAGGCCGGCGAGCGCGATCGGGATCACGAACACATTGATGGCGACGAGATAGAGCGGGAACAGCCAGCGGGCGCGGCTGACCTCGGCATCCGAGGAGTTCTCCACCACGCTGACATGGAACTGGCGCGGCAGCAGCATGATCGCGCACAGCGACAGCAGCGTCATCGTGAGAAAGTTGCCGATCGACGGCGAATAGTCGATGGCGCGCACCGCCTCCGGCGTCTTCATCGCGCGCTCGATCAATTCGTGCGGCGAGAACATCCAGAAAGTGACGAAGATGCCGGCGGCGAGGAAGGCGACCAGCTTGATGATGGATTCGGTCGCGACCGCCAGCATCAGGCCGTGCTGATGCTCGGTGGCGTCGGTCTGCCGGGTGCCGAACAGCACCGCGAAGGCTGCCATCGCCAGCGTCACCATCAGCGCCATGTCGCCGAGGATCGGGATGTGGGAGAACGCCTGGTCCTCGCTCAGGATGACTTCGAGCGAGGAGGCGACCGCCTTGAGCTGGAGGGCGATGTAGGGCACCGAGCCGATGATCGCGATCAGCGCCACGGTGGCCGCCACCGCCTGGCTCTTGCCGTAGCGCGCGCCGATGAAGTCGGCGATCGAGGTGATGTTGTGCGCCTTCGCAAGCTGGATCACGCGGCGGAGCACGCCGGCGCCGAGACCGATCATCAGGATCGGGCCGACATAGATCGCGAGGAAGTCGGTCGAGGTGCGGGTGGCAAAGCCGACCGAGCCGAAGAAGGTCCAGGACGTGCAGTAGATCGCCAGCGACAGCGGGTAGATCAGCCCGGACGCGCGGCCGCGGCCGGCCGGCGAGCGGCGGTCGCCATGGCTCGCCACCAGGAAGAGGAAGCCGATGTAGCCGAACGCGGCAGCGATCACGCCCCAGTCGTGCAGCATGGCGAGCGTGCTTCTCCCATGGCGCGGTAGCGCCCGATCTCATTTTCCCTGCAAATCTAGCGCGTTGGGCAGCCAGAGGCGACAGCGAAATGCCGGGTGGCGGCGGGAACTGAGGTTGTCGTTAAGTCGCGGGGTGAGCTGCTTGCGCTGCCTCGCCCCGCTTGCGGGGAGAGGGTGGGGTGAGGGGGGCTCTCCGCGGGGACGGTCAGAGTTGGACTCGCGGAGACTCCCCCTCACCCGGATCGCATCTGGCGATGCGATCCGGCCTCTCCCCGCAAGCGGGGAGAGGCAAAGGGGAGCGAGCCTACTCCGCCGCCATCGACTTCTCGCGCAGCGGCAGATCCAGGCGGTCCCACACCTGCAGCAGCGCTTCGGCGAGCTGGTCGATCAGGCCGTCGTCATGATAGGGCGAGGGCGTGATGCGCAGGCGCTCGGTGCCCTTGGCGACGGTCGGATAGTTGATCGGCTGGATGTAGATGCCGTGATCCTCGAGCAGCATATCCGAGGCCCGCTTGCACTTCTCGGCATCGCCGATGAACAGCGGCACGATATGGGTGTCGTTCGACATCACCGGCAGGCCGGCGGCATTGAGGATCGCCTTGACGCGGGCGGCGCGATCCTGGTGGCGCTCGCGCTCCCAGCTCGAGGTCTTCAGATGCTTGATCGCGGCGGTCGCGGCCGAGCAGATCGCCGGCGGCAGCGCGGTGGTGAAGATGAAGCCCGGGGCATAGGAGCGCACCGCATCGATGATCTGGCCGTTGGCCGCGATATAGCCGCCGAGGCAGCCGAACGCCTTGGCCAGCGTGCCTTCGAGGATGTCGATGCGATGCATGACGCCGTCACGCTCGGCAATGCCGCCGCCGCGCGGGCCGTACATGCCGACGGCGTGAACCTCGTCGACATAGGTCATCGCGCCGTACTTCTCGGCGAGGTCGCAGATCTTTGCGAGCGGGGCGACGTCGCCGTCCATGGAATAGAGGCTCTCGCAGGCGATCAGCTTCGGCCGGTTCGGACCGGCGGCCTTCAGGAGCGCTTCGAGGTCGCCGAGATCGTTGTGGCGGAACACTTGCCGCTCGCAGCCGGACTGGCGGATGCCCTCGATCATCGAATTGTGGTTGAGCTCGTCCGACAGGATCAGGCAGTTCGGAATGAGCTTTGCGATGGTGGCGATGCCGGTCTGGTTCGAGACGTAACCCGAGGTGAACAGCAGCGCGGCTTCCTTGCCGTGGAGGTCGGCGAGCTCGGCCTCGAGCTGCACCAGCGGATGATGCGTGCCGGCGATGTTGCGGGTGCCGCCTGCACCGGTGCCGACGCGGGTTGCGGTCTCGACCATGGCGCCGACCACCTTCGGGTGCTGGCCCATGCCGAGGTAATCGTTGGAGCACCAGATCACGACGTCGCGCTTGCCCTTCGGCGAGTGCCAGAGCGCATGCGGGAACCGGCCGGCGATACGCTCGAGGTCGGCGAACACGCGGTAGCGCCGCTCGGTGTGGAGGCGATCGAGGGCGGAACTGAAGAACTGGGCGTAATCCATCGGTGCAACCTGAGACGGAACTGACCAAAAGGGCGCATCTACTTAGAGCTTTTCCAACTCTAGTGTCTATGCGCTATCCCACATTTGGGCGTGACGGGCATTTGGGCAAAATGCCCTATCATGCGATTTGAAGCTTGATCCCGATCAAGTCCGCGCGACCTTTGATGCTGCTCTGCAGCATCCGGCTGCTCCCTCGCCCCGCTTGCGGGGAGAGGGTGGGGTGAGGGGGGTCTCCACGGGGACGGTGAGAATTGGACGCGCGGAGAGTCCCCCTCACCCGCCGCGCATTCGCGCGTCGGCCTCTCCCCGCAAGCGGGGCGAGGCTGTGACACCGCTCACGTCGTCCTGAACTGGAGCACGCCGTCTCTGGTCTCGGCGGTCAGCCGGCCCTCGACAATCATATAGTTGACGTGGGCGACGAGCTCGCCGGCGGCGAAGCCCATCTGGTGCTCGTCCAGCACGTGCTTGTTGAACACCACAGGCACCAGGGCGCGTGAGGTCTGCGGCACCTCGCGGCAGGCTTCCGCGATCAGGCGGCAGCGCTCCTCGTGGTGATCGGCGAGCTGCTTGATGCGGGTCTTCAATCCGTAGAACGGCACGCCATGGCCGGGCAGCACCAGCAGATCATAGGGCAGGGTGGTGGTGAGGCTCGCAAGCGAGGCCAGATATTCGCCGAGCGAATTCTGGTCGGGCTCGACCGCCCACACGCTGACATTGGGCGAGATCTTGCTCAGCACCTGGTCGGCGGAGAGGAACAGCTTGTCGTCTGCGCAATACAGCATCACCTGGTCGAGCGCATGCCCGCCGCCGGTGATCACCTTGAAGCGGCGCGAGCCGATCACGACCTCGTCGCCATGCGAGATGCGGCGGTAGGACGGCGGCAGCACCGAAACGCGCTTGAGATAGTCCTGGCCGCGGCCGAGCAGCTTTTCGGTGAGCGATTCATCCATGCCGTGACGGCGGAAGAACAGCCGCTGCGCTTCGCGCCGCTCTTCGGTGCCGCGGTTCTGGTGATAGACCGATTGCAGATATTCGACCTGCGACATCACCAGCGGACAGTTGAACCGCTCGACGATCCACCCGGCGAGGCCGACATGATCGGGGTGCGAGTGGGTGACGATGAGACGCGTGATGTGGACGCCCTTCAGCGGCCCTTCGAACAGTTTTGTCCAGGCCTCGATCGTCTCCTCGTTGCCGAAGCCGGCATCGACCATCGCATAGCCGTCGCCATCGGCGAGCAGATAGATGTTCACATGGTTGAGGCGGAACGGCAGCTTCAGCCGTGCCCACAACACGCCGGGCCTGACTTCCACGACCTCTTCGGGGCCGGGATGCTGTTCCCAGGGATAGCGTAGGGCCTCGGCGGAGGACGGCACGGTGTCGGTTTTTGCGTTCATGCTATCCGCTTAAACCCAGCGCGGGCGGGGCGCCAGCCGAAAAAGAACCCGCGGCCCGTCCGCATGGCGGTCATTCCGCGCGGTTTTCCGTAGCCCGGATTACGGGCTCGATCCGGGCTAAGGGACGGCGTCCTTACGCCGCCCGCATGTTGTTGAGGAACGCGTCGATCTCTCCGCGCAGCATATCGGCTTCGCGGCGGAGGGCGTCCGATGCACTCAGCACTTCGGTGGCCGCGGCGCCGGCCTCGGCCGAAGCGGTGGAGACGCCGACGATGTTGCTGGAGACCTCACTGGTGCCGCCGGCCGCATGCTGGATGTTGCGGGCGATCTCGCGGGTCGCAGCGCCCTGTTCCTCGACCGCAGCCGCGATCGTCGTGGTGACGTTGTCGATCTCGCCGATGATCCGGCCGATGCCCTGGATGGCGCCGACGGCGGAGGTCGTGACCTGCTGCATGCTGGCGATCTGGGTGCGGATCTCCTCCGTCGCCTTTGCGGTCTGGCTGGCGAGGCTCTTTACCTCGGAGGCGACCACCGCAAAGCCGCGGCCTGCCTCGCCCGCGCGCGCCGCCTCGATGGTGGCGTTGAGCGCGAGCAGATTGGTCTGCGACGCAATCGTCTGGATCAGGTCGACCACGACGCTGATGCGGCTTGCGCTGTCGGCAAGGCTCTGCACGGTGGCGTCGGTGGCGCCGGCCTCGTCGACCGCCTTCTTGGCGATCGCGGCCGAGGTCACGACCTGCTTGCTGATCTCCTCGATCGAGGACGACAGCTGCTCGGTGCCTGACGATACGGTCTGCACGTTGACCGAGGTCTCCTCGGCCGCGGAGGCGACTGCGTTCACCAGCGCGTTGGACTGATCCGCGGTGTTGGACATGCTCTGCGCGGTCGACTGCATCGAATTGGCCGATTGCGCGAGATTGTCGAGCGCGGTGCGCACCGTGCCCTCGAACTCCGCGATCTTCGCCTCCATTTGCGCCGCGCGCTCGGCCTTGATGACACGATCCTTGTCCTGCTCGCTCGCAAGAGCCCGGGCTTCGATCATGCTGTCGCGGAACACCGTCAGCGTTTCCTTCATCGCGCCGATCTCGTCGTTCTGACGGGAGCGGACGATCTCGGTGTCGAGGTCGCCGGCCGAGAGCAGCTGCATGGCGCGCTGAAGCTCACGGATGCGGCGCAGGATGTTGCGGCCGACATAGAGCCAGACGAACAGCGCCGAGCCGATCAGGGTGAGCCCGCCCAGGGCCAGCATTGCGGTGGTGGCGAGCGAGATCTCCTGGCGCGCCTGGAAGGTCGACGCATTGGTCTCCTTCTGCACGCCGTCGACGAGCTGCTGCACGCTGATGCCGAGACCGACATTGAGCTTGCGGGTCTCGTCCAGGATGGTCTGGCCGTAGTCGATGGCGTCGAGCTCCTTCTGGCGAATCTTGAACACGCCGGTCTTGCCCTCGCCGAACGTCTGCAATTTCTGCATTGCGACCTTCACCGCAGTGGTTGCGGGAGTGTCGGGCAGGTCCTCCAGGTTCCACTTGACGCGGTCGCGGACCGCCTTGAATTCGTGTTCGATCGTCTCCAGCGTATCGCTGGAGTTGGCGGACAAGGCGGCCATCATGTCAGCGGCCATCAGATTTCCGTTGGCAAGCACCGTGCTGATCTGACCGACGGAGCGGACGGCCTCCATGGCGTCGTCTGCCGACACGTTTGTCGATGCCAGGATTGCGCTCAGCCGTGTCTGGGTATCCAGCATTGCGGGGTTGGCAGCGCCGACGAAGGCGAGCTGCGCCTTGCGCAGCGCCTCATATTGCTTGTTATGCAGCGCAATCGTGTCGAGACGCTCCTTCGCCGCCGACACCAGGCTCTTGGTGGCTTCATCGATGCTCTTGACGGTTTCGCCGAGCGCGCTGGCGACCTGCTTGTCGGCGCCGAGCTCGATGATCTCGCCGAGCTTGGCCATCGCGAGGTGCTGGATGTCCTCCACGTTCTTGGTGCGCTCGTTCAGCGCATCATCACTTGGAGATGCGAGCAGGCCCGGTCCTTGCGCTGCCAGCGTCGCGCTCTGCGAGGAGAGCTGCAGGCTCGCGGACAGGCGCGGGATGTCGCGACCGCTCAGATCCATCATGGTGGTGCCGAGATGGTTGAACACGAAGCCGGCGCCGGCGGCGATCACGAGGCCCATGCCCGCGATCACGGCAAAGGCCGCAAACAGGCTGCCGCGCAGGCCCCATTTCGGCATTTTGAAACGCGGCTTCAATCGGCCCAAGCTCAGACGGATCGCCATCGAAAATTCCCCCACGCCCGTAATCTCTTATTTTCGCTGCGCAGTATCCTCGGCGCGGGTTAAAAAATCGCAAGTTGCACAATTGCTTGGCACGCTTGGCAAGTTCCGCAGAGCGAAAAAGGAAGGGCCGGCAGCGGTGCCGGCCCTCGATAGCGAAGGGATTTTTTGAAGGCGCGATCAGTAGCGCGCGACCATCGGGCTCGCCCAGTTGAAGCGGTAGTTGAGGCCGGCCTTGAAGGTGTGGTCGTCGGTAGTGAAGTTGCCGGTGCCGACCAGCGGACCCGCGGTGAAGTGCGCGTCGCCGAAATTGTAATACTGGTACTCGGCCTTGGCCGACCAGTTCGGCGCGAACATGTACTCGAGGCCGGCGCCGACGGTGTAGCCGTTGCGGTGATCGCCGGCGATGATGAAGCCGGTCGGCACGCCGCCGATCGTCACCTTCTCGTTGTTGTCCGAATAGGCGTAGCCGCCCTTCACGTAGAGCAGGCCCGGGCCCCAGGTGTAGCCGACGCGGCCGGTGATCGAGCCGAGGCCGCGCTGGTCGTTGGTGTAGGCCACGCCGCCCGGGAACACTGCGCCGACATTGCCGGAGAGCCAGGAATACTGAGCTTCAGCACCGATCACCCAGCTCGGGTTGAACTGCCAGTCTGCACCAGCCTGCAGACCACCGAGGAAACGGCCGTTGCCGTTGTTGCCGGTGGAGAGGCCGTTGAAATTGTTGTCGCTGGAGAACGCGCCGCCGATATGCGCGCCGATATAGAAGCCGGTCCAGTTGTAGATCGGCGCGGCATAGGCCGGCGCAGCCTTGCTGTAATAGGGGCGGGCGCCGAGATCGGCACCGATCGCCGGCGCAGCCGCGCCCACCACGAGCAGCGCCACGGTCGCAAACAGAATCTTCTTCATAGTCCAAACTCCAGCACTTATGTTCCCGGCAGGCGCGCTTTCCGCGCCGTCGTTGGTTTTGCAGATAGCTGGCTTTTGACGAAAATGCTGTCACATGCATGGCACATCGGCGCCCAACCTAACTTATTGGGCGCTAAATGATTTTCGTGATTAATGCCGGCTTAAGAAGTGGTGAAGGAAGGCTTAATCCGAGCGCCGTCCGGTAACCTGCACGCGCGTCTTGTTAACCAAGACGCCGCAGCACCTCGTCGCGCATCTGCGCGCGGAAGGCCGCGCGCTTCGCTGGTCGGTCCTCCACGCGCACGTCGTGGCGATCGAAGATGTCGAACTTCTCCAGGATCGGATAGCGCTCGCTTGCCATCGCGAGCACGCGCAGCACCTTGGTCGCGGCCAGCGTCGGCCCGCTCACCTCCCAACGCCGGATCGTGTCGGCACCGCCCTTCTCCGGCAAGGCACACAGTTTCGCCATGTCGACCGCGGTGAGCTCGCGCTCTATGGCGTCGGAAAGGTCGGCGCGGAGTTGCTTCAATTCGGGGCCGGTCATGCTGCTCGCATTCGGGAGACTGCTGAAGCCAATGCACTAATGCTGATTCGGGTCCATCCGAAGGCAGCCATGGTCGTTCGGCGTGCCGGCCCAGGCGGCGCTGATTGTGCGGCGTCATGGCGCTACGGCACGTTTCCGCGCACACGGAGTTATGAACGGGGGCCTATGGGAATTCTTTGATGAATGAACATATGGCGCAGCAGGCGCGGAGCGAATGAAGGGATCAGTCATGACAACGACCAGGCTCGTCATAGCCGCACTCATCACGACCGGACTGCTTGCCGCGCCGTTCGCGGCTGAAGCGAAAAAGCACAGGTCGAGCCGACATTATGCCACGGGCGTGATGGCACCGACCAATAGCGGCCCCGGAGCGACTGCGGCGCAGCCGAGGACCTATTATGGGACATCCGGCCAGTCTGTCGGGACGGTGACGGCACCCTCGATCGGGACATATAACTGGCCGTCGGTCGGCGTCACCAACGCAGCCCCGACCTGGAGCAACACCAATCCGCCGATGCGATAGGGCCTGACTGCCGCGCGCGTCAGCCTTCCGCGCCGCGCGTTGCCTGATCAAGCCCAGCAACGGGAGTATCATTTGAGAGCGGCGCTAGGTGCCTCTGCCGCCCTGTTGACCCATCACGCAGCGCCATCCCGCCAGCCGCTCGGCCGGATGCTGGTTCATCCATTCGGCAAGCTGCGGTGCGCCCATCATGCAGGACCGCATCGAGATCTCGGCGAGGTCAGACGTGGTGACAATCTGCTCGTGGCAATTTCCCGGAGTCGAGAGACTGCAGAGCACTGCGATGATCTTGATCACGAGAGGCTACTCACGCCGTCGCGGCCGATCGCCGCCTTGTCCTGCCGCTCGCTTACCGGATCAGCCGGCGGGAAGATGCTGTCATAGATCGCGCGTGCTTCCTGGATGAGGCGAACGCGTTCGCGCTCGGATTTTGAAACGAACTGAATAACCTGGCCCATGTCGGCTCCAAATCTATCGGCAAATCCACCATGAGATGATGGAGATCATTCCAATTCGATGTAGGAGGCCGTCTCCAGCTTTGAAGCTGCGCGGGCGGTCACGAGGAATAAAAAGCGCGTGACTGCGTCGGCGCTGCGGATTCGGTTCGATTCGGTCCAATTGTCCGGAGCCGAACCGAATACCGTCCGCGTCACGCTGCCGGCGCGCGCTCCTTCTGCCCCGGCACCGCCGCGAGCAGCTCGCGCGTATAGGGATGCTCGGGCGCGGCGAAGAGCTGCGCGGTCGGCTTCAGCTCGACGATGACGCCACGCTGCATCACCGCTATGCGGTCGCAGATCTGGGCGGCGACGCGGAGATCGTGGGTGATGAACAGCATCGAGAGCCCAAGGCGCGCCTTGAGGTCTTCGAGCAGCCTCAGCACCTGCGCCTGCACCGAGACGTCGAGTGCGGAGACGGCTTCGTCGGCGACGATGATCTCGGGTTCGAGCGCGAGCGCGCGCGCAATGCCGATGCGCTGGCGCTGGCCGCCGGAGAATTCATGCGGATAGCGCTCGAGCGCCCCGGCGTCCAGGCCGACCATCTTGAGGAGATCGCGAGCGCGGTCGAATGCGGCCTTCGAATCAGCGCCGGCCGCGATCGGGCCGTCGGCGATGATGTGGCCGATCTTGCGGCGCGGGTTGAGCGAAGCGAACGGATCCTGAAAGATCATCTGGATGCGATGGCGTTCGGCGCGCAGCGCCTTGCCTGAGAGTTGCGTGAGATCGGTGTCGCCGATCCGCACCGTGCCGCGATCGGCCTCGATCAACCGCATCACCAGCCGCGCCACCGACGATTTGCCGGAGCCGGATTCGCCAACGAGGCCGAGCGTCTCGCCCTTGAGGATGTTGAAGTTCACCGCGCGCGCGGCATCGACGCGACGGTCTTCGCGAAACCAGCCGCCCGAGGTGACGTAGGTCTTGTCGAGCCCGATCACTTCGACGGCTCGGGCCTGATCGTCGAGGGGCGCGCGCGCCGGCGGGTGCATCGACGGCACGGCGGCGAGCAGTGCCTTGGTGTAATCGTGCTTTGGCTCGTTGAAGACGGTCGCGGCGGGGCCTTCCTCCACGACCTTGCCATGCCGGAGCACCACGACCTGGTCGGCGATATCGGCGACGACACCAAAGTCATGAGTGATGAACATCACCGCCATGTTGCGGCTGCGCTGGAGATTGCGGATCAGTTTCAGGATCTGTGCCTGCGTCGTGACATCGAGCGCGGTGGTCGGCTCGTCGGCGACCAGCACGGCCGGCTCGAGCGCGAGCGCCATCGCGATCATGGCGCGCTGGCGCTGGCCGCCGGAGAGCTGGTGCGGATAGGCGCGCACGATGCGCTCGGGGTCGGGCAGGCCGACCTCGCGCGCCAGCGACAGCGCCTTCGCGCGTCGCTCTCTCGGCGTGAGCAGGCCGTGGGCCTCGAACATCTCCGCCATCTGATCGCCGATCCGCATCAAAGGATTGAGCGCGGTCATCGGCTCCTGAAAGATCATCGCGAGACGACGGCCGCGCAGGTCGCGCCACCTGTCATCGTCGAGCTTGAGCAGGTCGCGGCCTTCGAACTGGATCTCGCCGGAGGTGACGCTCACCGTATCCGGCAGCAGCCCCATCAGCGCATGCGCGCACATCGACTTGCCGGAGCCGGACTCGCCGACCACGCAGACGATCTTGCCGGGTCGCAAATCCAGCGAGACGCCGTCGACGGCGAAGGGACGCTCGGCGCCCTTGGGCAGCGCGATCCGCAAGTTCTTGATGGAGACGGCGGGCGGGGCGGTCATCATCAGCGTCCATCCCGCGACAGGCGCGGATTGAGCGCGTCGTTGAGGCCTTCGCCAATCAGGTTGAGCCCGAGCACCGAGATCAGGATCGCGACGCCGGGAAATACCGTGATCCACCAGGCCTGGCGGATCACGGTGCGGCCGGCGCCGACCATGTAGCCCCAGGAGATCAGATTGGGGTCGCCCAACCCGAGGAAGGACAGCGAGGATTCCAGCAGGATCGCGGTTGCCACCATAAGCGAGGCCAGCACGATCACCGGCGACAGCGCGTTGGGCAGAATCTCGCGCAGGATGATCCAGGTGTTGCTCTGTCCGGTGACCACGGCGGCCTGGACATATTCGCGCGTGCGCAGCGACAGCACCTCGCCGCGGACAAGGCGCGCGACAGGCGGCCAGCTCACCACTGCGATCGAGGCCACGATCGAGTAGATCGACGGCTGCAGGATTGCCACCAGCACGATCGCGAGCGCGAAGCTCGGAATGGTCTGGAAGAACTCGGTGAAGCGCATCAGCGCGTCATCGACCTTGCCGCCGAAATAGCCGGCCATGGCGCCGATCGGCACGCCGACGACCAGTGCGACCAGCGTCGAGACGAGACCGACCAGCAGCGAGACGCGTGCGCCAAAGATCATGCCGGCGAATACGTCGCGGCCAAGTGCGTCGGTGCCCAGCGGTACGGTCGCGAGCGTGAACGGCGGCAGGAACGGCCGTTGCACCATGCGCCAGGGCGAGTTCGGGAACAGCAACGGCCCGAACACCGCAATCGAGATCGCAAGCAGCAGGATGACGAGCCCGATGACGCCGCTCGGGCTCTTCAGCATCGATTTCCAGAACTGTTTCATGCGGCGAATTCGATGCGTGGGTCGACCAGGCGATAGACCAGGTCGGTGATGAGGTTGAAGATCAGCACCATGACCGAGCAGGTCACGAACACGCCGAGCAGCAGATTGTAGTCACGCTGCAGCAGCGCGTCGTACATCAGACGCCCGATGCCGGGCCAAGCGAATACGGTCTCCGTGATGACGGCGCCGCCGATCAGTGTGCCGGCATGGACGCCGGCGAGCGTGACGACGGGGAGCAGCGCGTTGCGCAGCACATGGCGGCGCTGGATCACGGCGTCGGAAAGGCCCTTGGCGCGCGCGGTCTTGACGAAGTCGAGCCGCTTCACCTCCAGCATCGAGGCGCGCGTCATGCGGGTATAGGTCGCCATGAAGAACAGGCCGAGCGTCATCGCCGGCATGATCAGGTGCTTTGCGACATCGATGAGATGGGCGAGGCCGGTGAGGTTGGCGCCGACCGTCTCGTAACCGAAGCTCGGCAGCCAGTCGACCGCGACCGAGAACAGCAGGATTCCCATCAGCGCGACCCAGAAGATCGGCATGGCGTAGAAGATCAGCGCAAAGATGGTGATGGCGGTGTCGAGGAAGGTTCCGGCGAAGCGGGCGGCGAAAGTGCCGAACAGGACCCCGAGCGCGAGCGAGATCGCGAACGCGGTCAGCGTCAACAACAGCGTTGCCGGCAGCCGCTCCAGGATCAACTTCGACACCGGCGCCTGCTGGCGGAAGGAGAAGCCGAGGTCGAGGGTTGCGATGCCCTTGACGTAGATGAAGAGCTGCTCGGGCAGCGGCTTGTCGAGGCCGAATTTTTCCCGCAGCTGCTGGACGAAGACCTGGTCGCTGGCGCCGGCCTCGCCGGCCATCACGACCGCGGGGTCGCCGGGCGCAAGCCGGATCAGGAAGAAATTGAGGACGACGATCGCGAGCAGGACGATCACGCCCTTCACGACACGCTGAGCGACGAAAGAGAGCATCTAGGGAGTCATATCTTGTAACGTGACCTGGAGCCGCGGTGGCGGTGGGCTGCCTCGCCCTGCGTGCGGGGAGAGGGTTGGGGTGAGGGGGACTCTCCGCGAGGGTATCAGCAGTTGGACTCGTGGAGACTCCCCCTCACCCGAATGTGCGCTATGCGCACATTCGACCTCTCCCCGCACGCGGGGAGAGGTGAAGAAGAGGGCAGGACTCACTTGTCGAGCCATGCGTCCTTGAAGCCGTCATTGACCCCGATTCCGGTGGTGATCAGGTTCTTGACCTTGCAGCGCATGATGGTCGGGAATTGCAGCTCGAGCATCCAGGCCACCGGCACATCCTCGACCAGGATCTTCTGCGCCTTCTCGTAGATCTCCTTGCGCTTGGAGTCTGGCGTTGCGACCGCGCCATCGGCGAACAGCTTGTCGATCTCCGGATTGGAGTAGCCCTCGACATTGTTGAACACCTGGCCCTTGGCGATGGCGCTTGAGACGTAGTTGCGGCCGACGCCGAGTGCGGGATCGCCGTACTGGTAGAGATAGGTGAAGGCGATATCGTAATCCCAGTCGCCGATCTTCTGGTTGCCGCCGGCAACGTCGGTGGCGATCGTCTCGATGTTCATGCCGACGTCCATGAGGTTCTGCTTTACGGCTTCACCCCAGCGCTGCCAGGTCTCGCCATAGGCGAGCGGCAGCAGGCGGATCTTCTCGCCCTTGTAGCCGGCTTCCTTCAACAGCGCCTTGGCCTTGGCCGGATCGTACGGATATTTCGGCACGTCATCGGTGTAGTACTTGATGGTCGAGGCCGAGGGACCGGTTGCGACCTTGCCGAGCCCGTTCCAGATCACGTCCTTGGCGAAATCGCGGTCGATCGCATACATGATCGCCTGCCGCACCCGCTTGTCGGCGAGCGGCCCCTGGCGGTTGTTCAGCCACAGCCAGGCCAGCGGCGAGAAGAACTCCCAGCCCGCGCCGGTGACGCAAGTGTCCTTCAGCTTGGACAGCCGCGGCACGTCGAAATTCTCGACCGAGCCTCCGGGCAGCACGTCGACCTTGCCGGTCTCATAGGCCACCGAGCGCGCGGCGGCGTCGGGGATGATCTGCCAGTAGATCTCGTCGAGATAGGGTTTGCCCTTCTCGTAGTAATTCGGGTTCTTGACCAGCCGGATGAACGAGCCCTTCTGCCATTCCTTGAACATGAAGGGGCCGGTGCCGACCGGCGCGTTGTTGTAGGGATTGGTCTTCCAGTCGGTGCCGTCATAGAGATGCTTCGGCACCATCGGCATCGAGCCGACCTCGAAGATGCCGAGGAACGGGCCGAACGGCTGCTTCAGCGTGAAGACGACAGTATAATCGTCGGGCGCCTCGACCTTGTCGACCTGCGCGAGGTTGTTGCGGGCACGCGCATGGGTCTGCTTCAGCATCTCGACCGAGAACAGCACATCGGCCGCGGTGAAAGGCTTGCCGTCATGCCAGGTGACGCCCTTCCTGAGCTTGAAGGTGTAGGTCTTGGCGTCCTCGCTGACGCTCCAGCTCTCGGCGAGCTCCGGAACCGGCTCGAGCTTGGGGCTGTAGCGCAGCAAGCCCTCGAAGATGTTGCCCGATACCATCTGGGTCGGACCGTTCTGGATCATCGCAAGCATCAGGCCGGGCGGCTCGGGCTGGATCACGGCATTGATCGTGCCCCCCATTTTGGGCTCTTGCGCCAGCGCCGAGGCCGTGAGCCCGCAAGCCAGCAGGAGACCAAGCAACACTCGTTTCGACATGTCGTATCTTTCTCAAGCGAGACCAGCCGTAAACGCTTCGCAACGTCCTCGCGCGCGAAGCGACGGCCGGCCCATCCCAGTCCCCATCCACCATCGAGGCTCACATAGTCTCATTCGGCGCCGCAAGATGAAAGTCTCGACAGTGTTCGCACAAAAAATGTACAGCGCGTCCTGTTTTCACTTGATTCATGTTCTTGTCACGGAGACAAGTCGGCCATGGACAATGCCACACGCTCCGAACGATCCCGCAACGCTGCGCTCGAAGCGGCGATCAGGATCATTGCGCGCGACGGGCCCGGCCGGCTGACGCTCGATGCCATCGCGCGCGAGAGTGGTCTCAGCAAGGGCGGCGTGATGCACCAGTTCCGCACCAAGGAAGCTGTGCTCAAGGCGCTGCTGGAGCGGCAGATGGAGCATTTCGAGGAATTCTCGACCGGCTATATGGCGAAGGTGAGCGCAACCTCGGCAAATCCCAATTTGGCGACCCAGCTCGCCACCGTGCGGGAAGCGGCCACGTCGCCGAATTCCGCCGCGCTGGCGCTCGTTGCGGCCATGGTCGAGAACCCCGGCCTGATGATGTTGCCGCGTGAGCGGGAGATGAAGAGAGTGGCGGCCATCAAGGCGGAGTCCGCCGATCCCGATCTCGCGCTGTTGCGCTGGGCTGCGGCCCGTGGACTGCTTTTGAGCTCGCTATTCGGCATGTCGCCGCTCAGCAAGGACGAGCATGATCGCCTGTTTGCGCGTCTGCTCGACGACGGGCAATGGGCCGGCGTCGAGCAGCCGGCCAAGGAACGGCCGGCCAAGGAACAGCCGACCAAGGCACGCGCCGCAAAGTCCGGCGCAGCACCGGCGGCAAAGGCCGCAACCCCGCGCAAACGCGCCTGATTCATCATTAACAAATTCCAACCGGCCGCTGCCCAAAGCTGCGCCTGCGGCCAAATGTGCCAGGTGTCATCTTCGCAGTTTACAAACCAACTGGTCGGTTTTATATATAACAACACTGAGGCGGCCCCAGGCTTCTGAATTGGCCCTGGACGATGCCTTGGGTTGGCAATGGTGAGCCCCGCAGCCGCGTCTGGCCCCACACGCGGCTGCGGTCGCCTTTGCCTTTCGACGAGCCGCAAAAGGAGTTTCTGCAATGGATCGCTCGATCGCCCTGCGCGGTCTGGGAATGCTGGTGCTTGGCGCGGCCGTCGCCGGCTGCGCCTCGGTTGCGCCCGTGCCCTATTCGGAGATGGCGTCCTCGGCCTACATGGCCCCGGACAAGTCGGATAGCTCCGGCCGCGTGCCCTACCGCTACTCCACACCGGTCGACTGGCACGCTTATCATAAAGTGATGCTCGATCCGGTCGTGGTCTACCGCGGCAAGGACCATCAGTTCGGCGACATCTCCGACAAGGACAAGGCGACACTCGCCGCCTACATGCAGAACTGCTTCGCAGATCGGCTGCGAGGCCGCTTCGCCGTGGTGCGTGAGCGCGGGCCGAACACGCTTCGGATCAGGCTCACGCTCACCGGCGCCGTCACCAACACGCCCGTGCTCGGCACGCTTTCGCGTTTCGACATGGCCGGCGCGGTCTACAACGGCGTGCAGGCCGCGCGTGATGGCGAGGGAATGATGACCGGCTCGGTCATCTATGGCGTCGAGATCTTCGACGCCGCAACCTCGCGCCTGATCAGCGCCTACGTCACCAAGCAATACCCCGGCGCCTACGACATCAAGGCCAGCGTCGGCGCGCTCGCGGCCGCCACCGCCGGCCTTGATAAGGGCGCCGACGCGCTGATGGCACAACTCAACTGACGCTCAAACCCAGCCAACGAAAGGTGCCGCTGATGAACTTTCTCCTTCGCTTCGTGCTGCGCGTCGCCATCACCGTCGTGATGATGGTGCTCGGCGGCCGCGCCGGCGCCGTCACGCCCAATGATCCCAGCGGCACCTGGCTCGTCGAGGACGGTCGCGCGCGTATCAGGCTGGAGCGATGTGGACCGACGCGCGACCGCATCTGCGGCTTCATCGTCTGGATGAAGGAGCCGGCCGACAAGCGCGGGCAGCCTCACCGCGACAAGGAAAATCCCGACCCCGACAAGCGCCCCCGCGCGCTGCTCGGCCACCAGCTGATCATGGGCCTGCAGGCGACGTCCGATGGCCGGTTCGCCGGCGACATCTACAATGCCGAGGACGGCAAGTTCTATTCGGTCTCGCTCTGGCGTGAGTCCGCCGACCGCCTCAAGCTCAAGGGCTGCCTGATCAAGTTGTTGTGCCAGACCCAGACCTGGCAGCAGACCCTCGACGTGCAGCCCGGCCAGCTGGTCGGCCTGACCGGCGACCTCAACGGCCCCCGCGCCGACAAGGAGTGGGCCGCCGCGCCCGCACCGAAGCCGATACAGGTCAAGACGGAAGCCAAAACGAAATAGCCGCGCGTCAGTCGCGCCGATCACCTCAACCCCGCGCGCCGAAACCCCTCCAGATAATGTTCGCGATCCGCATCGTTCGCCCACGGCAGTTGCGTCGCGATCCAATGCAGTGAGATGTTGGGCTGGGTGCGGCGCAGCTCTCCCAGCGCCATATCCGCGAGCGCGCCGTCGCCGGTCATGCCGGCGGAAACGGCGAGCACGCGATAGGCGCCGGTGAGATCGCCGCGATGGCGGATCGCCTCGCGCGCGAGCGCGATCGCCTCGTCATACCGCCGCTCGGTGAAGCGCGCATAGCCGGCGATGCCGTAATAGATCGCCAGCGACGGATCGCGCGGCGAGAGCCTGATCGCCTTTTGCGCCGCCTCGAACGAGTCGCTAGGTCGTCCGGCATAGGACAGCGCCAGCGCGTAATAGCCCTGTGCCAGCGAGAAGTTCGGGTTGAGCGCGAGCGCCTGCTCGAACTCGGACAGCGCGTCCGCAAGCCGGCTCGTCGAGAAGCAGACGCTGCCGAGCGCGGCATGGGCCCAGGCATTCTCGTGGTCGCAGCGCATCGCGGCGAGCGCGGCGCTCTCCGCGATCGGCGCCGTCGTGGCGAGCTCCGCCCAGCCCAGATGCACGCCGAACATGTGGCTCGCCGCCAGCACCGCCAGCGCCTGGCCGTAATCCGGATCGATCGCGATTGCGCGCTCGAGCAGCTTCTGCGCCGCGGCGTGGTCCTGCGGCGTTATCCGCCAGTAATGCGACAGCGCCTGCATCAGCAGGTCCCAGGCATCAAGGCTCGATGGAGGCTTGCGATGCGTACGAAAATTCTCCGCGGCGTGGATCTGCGGCTCGATCGCCGCGACGATCCGCTCGGTGATCTCATCCTGCACGGCGAAGACGTCGACCAGCTCGCGGTCGTAGCGCTCGGCCCAGAGATGCCCGCCGGTGGTGGCATCGTTGAGCTGCGCGGTGATGCGCACGCGGTTGTCCACCTTGCGCACGCTGCCCTCGACGATGTAGCGGACGCCGAGCTCCTCGGCGATCTGCTTGATGTGGACCGCGCGCCCCTTGTAGGTGAAGGACGAGTTGCGGGCGATCACGATGAACCAGCGCTGCTTCGACAGCGCGGTGAGGATGTCCTCGCTGATTCCGTCGCCGAAATATTCCTGGGCGGGATCACCGCTCATGTTCTCGAAGGCGAGCACCGCGATGCCCGGACGGTCGGCGGCAACGCGCGGGGAACCCGGTGCGACCTCGGCCGGAACAGGCTTTGCTGCCAGATCTTCCCGAACTTCGCCGACGAAACGAAAGCCCTTGCGTGGAATCGTCTTGATCAGCCGCTGCGTCGCTCCATCGTCTCCCAGCGCCTTGCGCGCGGCGTTGATCCGGCTGTTCAGCGCGGAATCCGAGACGATGCGATCGCTCCAGATCTGGCTGATCAGGTCATCCTTGCTGACCACCCGCGCGCGTTCCGCGACCAGATAAAGCAGGAGATCGAACACTTGCGGCTGCAACGGAATGGCCGTCCCGCCGCAGGTCAGCTCCCGCAGGTTGCCGTCGAGCACATTGTTTTCAAAGAGAAATCGCACGTTTCTGTCGTCTCAAGCAAAAATCAAAGTCGTCTCAGGCGAAAATCAACCGTCCGCGAAAGTCAGGGCACGTCCGATGCGGCATGGTGCAGCGACCAATGAAGTGCCGATGTTTTGGCACAACGGAGCTGCTTATGACTCAAATTGATCATCAGGTTCATTCCCTGCGCCCCGACGTTTCGGGCTCGAGAGTTTTCAAGTTCATCGCCTTTCTTTACGGAATTGCGGCGTATCTCGTGTTTTTCGTTACGATTGTCTACGCGATCGGCTTTGTGATGGGGCTGGTGGTGCCGAAGACCATCGACACCGGCACCGACACGCCGACGGCCGAAGCCGTGATCATCAATCTGCTGCTGATGACGCTGTTCGCCGTTCAACACAGCGTGATGGCGCGCCAGCGCTTCAAGGCGTGGTGGACCCGATTCGTCCCCAAGCCGGTCGAGCGCTCGACCTATGTGCTGTTGGCGAGCCTGTCATTGCTCCTCCTGTTCTGGCAGTGGCGACCGTTGCCGTCGGTCATATGGGACGTCGCCGATCCGGATCTTGCCGTGACGCTGGTCACGCTGTCGTTCGCAGGCTGGGTGCTGGTGTTCATCTCGACCTTCATCATCAATCATTTCGAATTGTTCGGATTGCATCAGGTGACCAACCATCTCGTCGGCAAGGAGGCCGCGCCGCCGCGGTTCAAGACGCCGCTGCTCTACAAATTCGTCCGTCACCCGATCTATCTCGGCTTTATCATCGCCTTCTGGGCGGCACCGACCATGACCGCAGGCCATCTGCTGTTCGCGGCCGTGACCACGGCCTACATCTTCGTCGGCATCGCGCTGGAGGAGCACGATCTCGTCGATCTCTTTGGCGACGAATACCGGCAGTACAAACAACGGGTGTCGATGCTTATTCCCTGGCGCCGGTCAGTCTAGCCGCCGTGTGTTCCGTCGCGCGTCCGCCGATCGGAGGACGCGCGACAGGACTTCATTCGCTATCCAAGGATCTGAATCCCAATTTCCACCTCAGGAGACAACCAAGATGAAACATGTCGGACACTGCTTCTGCGGCGCGGTCACGGTCGAGGTCACGGGCGAACCAGCGGCGATGGGCTATTGTCACTGCCGTTCCTGCCGCTCGTGGTCGGGCGGACCGGTAAACGCTTTCAGCCTGTGGAAGCCGGAGGCCGTGCGCATCACCGAAGGCGCGCAGAACGTCGAGACCTTCGTCAAGACGCCGCTCAGCCAGCGCAAATATTGCGGGAAGTGCGGCGGTCATCTCATGACCAACCACCCGCCGCTCGATTTGATCGACGTCTTCACCGCCACCATCCCGACGCTCGCCTTCACGCCCGGCGTCCACGTCAACTATTCCGAGACGGTGCTGCCGATGCGCGACGGCCTGCCCAAGCTGAAGGATTTTCCCGCCGAGTTCGGCGGCAGCGGCGAGATGGTGCAGGAGTAGCGGGCCTTCTTCCCTTCTCCCCTTGTGGGAGAAGGTGGCGCGAAGCGCCGGATGAGGGGTTTTCTCCAATCGCGAGACTGCTCGTGAGGACAGAGACCCCTCACCCGGCTTCGATGCTACGCATCGAAGCCACCCTCTCCCACAAGGGGCGAGGGTGCACCGTCATTGTGGAGAGAAGGATCTACCTCATCCCCGCGCGCCGAAATCCTTCGAGATAATGCGCGCGGTCCTCTTCCCGCAGCATCGGCAGCTCCCGCGTGATCCAGGCGAGCGAGATGCCGGGCTGGGTGCGTCGCAATCCTTCCAGCGCGGAGGCGGCGAGTGCGGGATCGCCGGACATGCCGGCGGCCGCTGTCAGCACGCGATGCGCGCCGACGAAATCGGCCCGCTGCCGCATCGATTCCCGCGCCATCTGCATGGCGTCCTCGTAATTGCGGCCGATGAACTGGGCGTAGCCGGCAACGCCGCAATAGATCGCAGCAAGCGGATCGCGCGGGCTGAGCTGTAGCGCGCGGCGTGCAGCCGCATCGCCGTCCTGCCAGCGTCCGGCGTAGCATAGCGTGACGCCGTAGAAGGCGTGGGCCATCGCGAAATTCGGATTGAGCGTCAGCGTCAGCTCGAATTCCGCCAGCGCGTCGTCGAAGCGACGCCGGAACAGATAGGCATAGGCGAGACCGTGATGGGCCCAGGCGTCGTCGCGATCGGCCTCGACCGCGGCAAGCGCCGCGCGTTCGGCAACCGGGACAGTCGCGGCCATATCGGCCCAGCCCATATGCGCACCAAAAATGTGGCTGGTGGCGAGCAGGCCCAGCGCCTTGCCATAGGCGGGGTCGATCGCGATAGCCTGCTCGAGCAGCGCCTGCGCCGATGCATTGTCCTCGCGCGTGATGTGCCAGTAATGCGACAGCGCGCGCATCACGAAGTCCCAGGCGTCGAGGCTGCCCGGCGGCTTCTGCTGGGCGCGAAAATTTTCGGCGGCGTAGAGCTGCGGCTCGATCGCGGCGACGATGGCTTCGGTGATCTCGTCCTGTACGGCAAAGATGTCGGCAAGCTCGCGGTCGTAGCGCTCGGCCCAGAGATGGCCGCCGGTCGAGACATCGTTGAGCTGGGCGGAGATGCGCACGCGATCGCCGCTTCGCCGCACGCTGCCTTCGAGCACGTAGCGTACGCCGAGCTCGCGCGCGATCTCGTGGAGATGCACGGCGCGGCCCTTGTAGACGAAGGAGGAGTTGCGCGCGACGACGAAGAACCAGCGCAGCTTCGACAATGCGGTGATGATGTCTTCGCTGATGCCGTCGGAGAAATAGTCCTGCTCGCGGTCGCCGCTCATATTGGTAAAGGGCAGCACGGCGATCGCGGGGCGGTCGGGCAGCGCAGGTATCTCGTGCGACGTTGTGACGCTGCGGCGCGGTTCCATCGCTGCCGCGGCGGACTTGGTCTCGACGTCGCCGACGAAGCGAAAGCCCTTGCGCGCGATGGTGCGGATCAGCGCCTGGTTCGCGCCGCTGTCGCCGATCGCCTTGCGCGCGGCATTGATCCGGCTGGTCAATGTCGATTCGGAAACGCTGCGGCCGTGCCAGATCTTGTCGATCAGCTCGTCCTTGCTGACGACCCGGTCGCGGTTCTCCATCAGGTGGACCACGAGGTCGAAGACCTGCGGTTCCACGGACACGGGAACCTGCTCGCGACTCAGCTCGCGCCGGTCGGTATCGAGAAGGTGGTCCTGGAACAGAAACTGCACGTCGAAAACTCAGACCTCACAACGACATCAGGCAATAATGAAATCAAATGGGATTCGACTTGAAGTCTGTGAGTCCGCGGGAAGGTCAGTTCGGTTCACCGCGAGGCCAGATGGCTGCTATGCCATTTGCGCGGAGGAATGCAACCTGAGTTAGAAGGTGACCACTTAAAGTGTGGACAGGAATGCGACTCGCGTCGCCGTCATTGCGAGCGCAGCGAAGCAATCCAGAATCCCGCCGCGGCGACAGTGTGGATGACGGTGCTGAGACAGCGAGCGCGACATCTCACCAATGTGCTGGCTTTTGTCGGGACGACATTGGCCGTGTGTCCAACAGTGAATGTTCATTGCTCCGCTGGATATCCTGCGTAAGCTGTCGCCACATAAACCAAGCCAGCCGCAAAGAAACGCCCATGCCCGCTTTTCCCGCCTCGACCACCGTGCTCGACTCCGTGCTGTTTCGCGATGCCTTCGGCACGCCTGCGATGCGCGAGGTGTTTTCCGACGTCGCGCTGGTCGCGCGCTATGCCGAGATCGAGGTGGCGCTGGCGAAGGCGGAGGCGCGATGCGGCGTGATCCCGCAGGAGGCCGCCGACCAGATCGCGGCGCGCACCGATGTCGCTGCGCTCGACTTCGATCTGCTGCGGCAGGAGACCGACATCGTCGGTTACCCGATCCTCCCGTTGGTGCATCAGATGGTGAAGCAATGCGGCGAGGCCGGCCGCTATGTGCATTGGGGCGCGACCACGCAGGACATCATGGACACCGCCGTGGTGCTGCAATTGCGCGCGGGGCTGGAGATTGTCGAGCGCGATATCGCCGAGCTGCGCAAAATCCTTGCCGATCTCTCCAAGCGCCATCGCGACACGCCGATGGCCGGCCGCACCCACCTGCAGCAGGCGCTGCCGGTGACCTTCGGTTACAAGACCGCGATCTGGCTCGCGATGTTCGACCGCCATGCCGAGCGTCTTGAGCAATTGAAGCCGCGGGTTCTCGTCGGTCAGTTTGCGGGCGCCGCCGGCACGCTGGCCTCGCTGGGCGACAAGGGGTTCGAGGTGCAGGAGGCGCTCTGCGCCGAGCTGAAGCTCGGCGTTCCCGCCTCCACCTGGCATGTCGCGCGCGACGGCTTCGCCGAAGCCGTGAATTTCCTCGCGCTCGTCACCGGCTCGCTCGGCAAGATCGCGCTCGATATCATGATCATGGCCTCGACCGAGTTCGGCGAGGTCTACGAGCCCTTCGTCAAGGGGCGCGGTGCCTCCTCGACCATGCCGCAGAAGCGCAACCCGATCTCCTCGGAGCTGATGCTCGCCGCATCCAAGGCCGTACGTCAGCACGCCGGGTTGATGCTGGATGCCATGGTGCAGGATTTCGAGCGCGCCACCGGTCCGTGGCACGCCGAATGGATGGCGATCCCCGAAAGTTTCGTGCTGACCGCAGGCTCCCTTCATCAGGCGAAGTTCGCGCTCGCCGGCCTCATCGTGGACGAGGCAAAGATGAACGACAACCTCGCCCTTAGTCGCGGTCTGATTGTGGCCGAAGCGGTCATGATGGGGCTGGCGCCGCAGATCGGCCGGCAGGATGCACACGACGTGGTCTATGACGCCTGCCTGCTCGCCAACGAGACGGCCATCAGCCTCGCCGACGCGCTGTCGGCCGATCCGCGCGTCGCAGCCCAGATCGATCGCGCGACCATCGAGGCCCTCACTTCGCCGAAAAATTACCTCGGTCTGGCGCCTGATATGGTCGACCGGGTGCTGAAATCGGCAACGCGTTGAAAACCAAGCTGCGTGAAACTCCGTATCTTCACGTCTCGCAAGACGCTCGCACACTTGTGTCTTGAGATGCTAGACTTAGATTGAACGAGAGATTCCGACAGGGGACCCGGCATGACCGATCAACGCGATTCCGTGACTTCCATCGACCCCGTGAAACTCGACCGGCTGGCCGAGGTGGCGGTGAAGGTGGGACTGGGCTTGCGGCCGGGACAAGACCTTCTCTTGACGGCGCCGGCGATCGCGCTGCCGCTGGTTCGCCGCATCGCTGCGCACGCCTACAAGGCCGGCGCCGGCATCGTGACGCCGATCCTCTCCGACGAAGAGATGACGCTGGCGCGCTATCGCCACGGCCACGACAACAGCTTTGATCGCGCCGCCAACTGGCTCTACGAGGGCATGGCGAAGGCGTTCTCGAACAACACTGCGCGTCTCGCCATTGTCGGCGACAATCCGATGCTGCTGTCGGGCGAAGATGCTTCCAAGGTCGCGCGCGCCAGCAAGGCCAATTCCATGGCGTATCAGCCGGCGCTGGAAAAGATCGTCAATTTCGACACCAACTGGAACATCATCGCCTATCCGAGCCCGTCCTGGGCGAAGCAGGTCTTCCCGAACGATCCCGAAGAGGTCGCGGTCGGCAAGCTCGCGGACGCGATCTTCGCGGCGTCCCGCGTCGATCGCGAGGACGCTACGGCCAATTGGGCGAGTCATAATGCGGTGCTGCGCGAGCGCACCAACTGGCTCAACGGCCAGCGCTTCCGCGCACTGCAATATTCAGGGCCGGGCACCGACCTCACCATCGGCCTGGCTGATGGCCATGAATGGGAGGGCGGTGCCTCGCTCTCCAAGAACGGCATCAGCTGCAATGCCAACATTCCGACCGAAGAGGTCTTCACCACGCCGCATTGCCGGCGGGTCTATGGCCATGTCGTGAGCTCGAAGCCGCTGTCTTACCAGGGCACGCTGATCGACAACATCGCGGTGCGCTTCGAGGACGGCAGGATCGTCGACGCCAAGGCTTCGCGCGGCGCGGAGGTGCTGAACAAGGTGCTCGACACCGACGAGGGCGCACGCCGGCTCGGCGAAGTGGCGCTGGTGCCGCATTCCTCGCCGATCTCGCAGAGCGGGCTGTTGTTCTACAACACGCTGTTCGACGAGAACGCTGCGTCCCACATCGCGCTCGGCCAGTGCTACTCGAAGTGCTTCGTCAACGGCGCGCAGCTCACCCCGCAGCAGATCGCCGCGCAAGGTGGCAACCAGAGCCTGATCCATATCGACTGGATGATCGGCTCGGCCGAGACCGACATCGACGGCATTCTGGCCGACGGCAGCAAGGTCCCGGTGTTCCGCAAGGGCGAGTGGGCGAAGTAGGGCTTTCCGCTCACGCTGCCGCGTTGCGCAGCATCGGGTTGCTGTCGATGCTGAAGCGGTTGAACAGCGTCGTGAACGGGCTCCCGTCGGTGGCCCGCACGATGGCGTCGGAAGCCGCGACGGCCTCGTAGAGTGCGCCGACCGGATCGCTCGCCTCCGGCAGGTCGAGCGCGGAGCGGATCTCCTCTCTCGCCTCGTTGACGTCGTCCTCGTCGTCGAGTGTCGCCTCCAGCGCGTCCGCGGCACGCCGCATTTCCTGGAGATCGCCGCCGGCGGAGAATTTGAGGATGTCGAGCCAATAGGGGCGGGCGACGACGAGTTGGATGAACGCGTCGAAACTGTCTGCGATAACGCCCGCGCGTCCTTCCGATGAGACGTAGAGTACATTCTGCGGCGGCAGCAGTATGAAGGCGCCGCCTGAGCCGTCACTGCCGATCTGCCGGGGGCTTTCGACGCCGTCGATCGTGAACCAGGGCTCCTCGTCCGTCGCGAACGAGACATCGAGGCTGCCAAGCCAGGCGACGACCTCGCCTTGGGCAGTCAGAACCTCTGGGGTCAGGGGCATCGATGGGCTCCTTCCAAGTCGCTTCGCGCAATTTGTCGCACCCCGGGAAAGATGGGTTCATGTGCACGAATTTGCACGGAAATCTCGACGTTAACCGCTTCGCATCTGCAACTTGCGGCTGATTATCGGGGCCTGCGTAAGGAAGAATTAAAAACTGGCTACTAGCGTCCCGAGGTCATTCGAAACAAGCCGGGATTTAAACCCGGTTAATCATATTCTACCTCCAGGGGAAGCAGATGTCGCGGGCATTGATTGAAATCGGTAGTTGCAATGTGGATCTGGAGCTGCGGCCGATCGAGCCGGCCTGGATCATCGAGGGCAACCCGGTCTCGCGCTCGCACATCCTGTCGACCAGCTCCGACGGCACCTCCTCGACCATCATCTGGTCCTGCACCGAAGGCCGTTTCAACTGGTACTATGATTTCGACGAGACGATCATGATCCTGGAAGGCTCGATCGTGCTCGAAAGCGACGGCATGCCGCCGAAGCGCTACGGCGTCGGCGACGTCGTCTTCTTCCGCGATGGCGCGCATGCCAAATGGCATGTCGAAGGCCACGTCAAGAAGATCGCCTTCTGCCGCAAGACCAATCCGGCCGTGATCGGCTTCATGATCCGCGCCGTCAACAAGCTGAAGCGCATGTTCCTCTCGCCCGGCGAGCGCCGTCCCGCGACACTGATGGGCGCCGGCTAATCTCATTCAAGGACGCTTCCCAGCGGCCACGACGGAAGAGGGGGCGGGACCAACATCCCGGCCCCTCTTTCGCGTCATGACGGCAGTTCGAGCCGGTAGACGTCGGTCGCGGTCTGCGAGAACAGCGCCGTCTTCTCCGCTTCGCTCAGGGGTGCCGCGATGCGCTTGAACGCGTTGAAGATCACCTGATAGCTGCACTGGCCCTTGTCCGGCGGGAAATTGCTTTCGAACATCGCGCGCTTCGGCCCGAATGCCTCGATGCAGGTTTCGACATAAGGCTTCCACGCCGCGGCGAGTTCCTCGGATGACGGCGGTTTGGCGCGCAGATGGAAGTCGTAACCGAGCAGGCACATCGCGAGCCCGCCGAGCTTCACCACCACGTTCTCGCATTTCGCGATCTCCTGGATCGAGGCGCGCCACTGCGGAAACACCTCCTCGCGTCGTCCCGCAAAGCGGCCGACCCCGGCCGGCCCGCCGCAATGGTCGAGCACGATTTTGGTGTTCGGAAAGGCGCGCGCCAGCTCGGTCAACTCGCCGATCTGCGGATGAAACAGCCAGGCATCGAAGCTGAGGTTCAGGCGCGCAAGGCAGGCAAATCCCTTGCGGAAAGTCGGGTCCTGCAACAGTCCCTTCGGCCGGTTCGCATACATGCCGGCGACAACGGGGTCCTCGTCCCAGGCGGATGAATGCCGGATGCCGCGGAAGCGGCCATTGCCGGCGGCGATCTCCGCCTCCAGCACGGGCTTGGCCGCATCGCCGAGCAGCAGATTCACGTGGCTGACGATGCCGGCGCAGATCGCGGCCTTGCCGTAACCACCGCTCGCGCTCATCGCGGCGACGCCGTTGGCGAACTCGACTTCGCCCACGGGCCGAAACGCCTCGGGCCCATGCGCGCGATACATCGAGCGGCAGTCGACATAGACGGTGGCGATGATGTTGTGGCCGGAGGCGATGTCGGCGGCCATCTCCTCGATCAGATAGCGATGGCCGCGATTCCAGAGATGATGATGCGGATCGACGATCGGCCGCGAGGGATCAATGATCTCCTCCTGATATAGCGCGAGCCAGTCCTCGCGCGGCTCGACGAATAGCCCGCTGGTGTTGGCAGGCAGACCGCTTGCAGCCATCGACGTTCGCTCCCTCTGTTTTTTATGGCGGGAGCCTAGCACCTGATCTCGTCACGCAGCAGCGCGTGTTGCTCAGAGCACCATGGCAGCGGCGGAGGAGGTGCGCTCCCTCTCCCGCTTGCGGTTCGCTTGCGGGAGAGGGCTGCGGAGAGGGTCTCTCCAGAGTGGGCCAGTCCCCCAGATAGTCGCTCACCCGGCGCTGTGCGGCGAGTTCGAGGCTTCATCGATGCGAAAATCGATCCGGCCTTAGTCCTCCCGCCGCGTCGCCCTTACGTCGACCACCAGCCTCCAATCGGCAGCGGTGGCAGGCTTGACCTCACCGAGCCAGTGGAAGGAATCAACGGTGATCTCGGTAAAACTCCAGCGCGTCAGGTCGCCGGCTTCGGTCGTGCCTTCCTGCACAATGTCCTCACCGTGCGGGCGGCCGATCTGTTGGCGGAACACGCTCCGGCCCGGATCGAACCAGGAAATCCGCCAAGCGGAAATGGAGGGATCGTAGACCCGCAGCGTCGTGCCGTACCAATTGCCGGCGACCGGGAAGGCCGGCGCGCCCGCGGGGCGGGGAATGATCCAGACGTCCTGGATGGCGCGGCCCTCCAGCACCCAGCCAAAATGGATCTCGCCGGGTGCGATGTGTTTCGTTCCGTCTGCGCCGTGGGCGGTGATCTCGGCATCCCAATCACCGACGAAGCGGCCATAGAGCTGAAGCGCCGCCGCGTGCTCGGGGTTGGGTCCGTCCGCGTGCAAAAATCTCGCAAAGTCGGCCATGTCGATCTCCTGTTGCAAGGAGATCAGCACTAACGCACCACAGCCGGCTTGGAGAAAATTGCGGCGTCAGACCCCGTCGAGGATGATCACCGTCGGCGTCGTCGGCAGAGTATCCCGCGATATCCGCAACGAACGCTCGGTGCGGCGGTCGATCTCGAACTGTCGCCCGATCAGGCGCATGAACTCGTCGAGCGGGGTGGCGAAGCGGTGCATCGGCAGTACCACGGAGGCGCGCAAACGCTTGGTGATCTCCGAGACGCCGTCGAGCGACATGGTGTAGGTACCGTCGATCGGCACCATCACGATGTCGAGCCGCCCGATCTGGGCGAAATGGCTGTCGTCGAGCTTGTGGTGCAAATGGCCGAGATGGCCGATGCAGAGGCCCGCGACCTCGAAGATGAAGATCGAGTTGCCGTCGCGGATCATATCGGTGCCGGAATCGTCGCCGAAATAGCGGCGGATGTCGGTGGTGACATTGCGGATGAAAGTATCGCCGATGCGTTCCGAAACAACCGCGGGCTTGCCGTCCTCGCCCCAGCCATGCAGCACGTGGGGAATGCGCTTGTCGGGATTGAGCGAATAGTGGGTGCTGTGGGCCCGGTTCATGGTGACGACATCGGGCAGCCGGCCGACCTGATAGGCGCCGCTATAATCGGTCGCGATGCGCACCCCGCCCGGCGTGTCGATGAAATAGGTGGAGTGGCCGGCATAGGTGATCTCGACCTCGGCCGCGGCGGCTGCCTGCCGGAAGGCGACCGGCGTGGCGCGGGGCGCGGCATTCGCCATCGCCAGGCACTCGCTGCGTTGAGGTGGCTGCTGGGCGAGGGCAGGTGTAGCCAGCCAGCCGAGAAACGCAAAAGCCGTCAGCCATGGCCGAAACATGCAGAACCGCCCGCCGTTCATCGACGATCTGCTGAGTGTACCTACGAATTATCCTCGCGTCATGTGGTGCCGGCCAGCCGCGCCAATCCACCGCTTGCCTCAATCAGTTTCACGGCCTTCTTGTCGAAGGACATGAAAGTATCGGCTCCAAGCCAGTTGCCTTCGTGGGCGATGACGCCATCTGCGAAATCGCCCCCGGCATCGAGGAGCGCCAATCCTGCTTCGGCTGTCGGCCGGTCCACGACCGCATTGGAGGCATTGATCAAGTGCCGGATCGAAGCCGCGATATTCACAGCGGAGGTTTTGTAGCCTCGCGAGAGGACCCAGACCAATTCGCACAATGCGGAGATCGAGATGGCCACTACGTCTGCTTTCTTGAGAAGGGCTTCGGCGGCCTTGCTCTGTTCGGCATTATCCCCGACCAGAACCCGTACCAGGACGTTGGTGTCGGGTGTTATCTTCATCTCTTGCCGGCCCAGCCGTCAGCAATGATCTCGTTCATCTCCTCGATAGACAGCGATCGACCGTTCGTTTTTCCTTTCAGGAAGCCGAAGGCGTCCGAAATCTTTCCGGTGGGCCGAGCTGCCTTCACCTCAACTCGTCCTCCGGGGAGCTTTTCAATCGAGATCTTGTCGCCGGGATGCACACCGAGGTGGTCCAGGAGGTCTTTCCGCAGCGTAACCTGCCCCTTTGCCGTGACGGTGAGCGTGCTCATGGGAATCCCTCAATCCTTGAGATCAACAAGTAAGGCAATTCATCCTTACTTTCAAGGGGCGTCCCTCACTCCCGCCTTGGGCTGAACCTCCAGGTCATCGCCACCAGGCCCGCGGTGATCAGTCCGCTGACGATGCCGGCGGTCGGCAGCGTGAGCAGCAGCGCGGCGGTGGCGGCCCAGCCGATCGAGGAGAAGGCCTCGGCGAAGGTCGCAAGCCGCGAAGACGTCTGGCGGCGGCGGAACTGGCTGCGCCGGGCCTGGATCCGGAACCAGAGCTGGATCGCGGTGGCGGAGGCCGCACTGATGATGATCGTGGCGGCCGTGATCGCAGCCTGGAACGGCGAGGCGAAAACCAGCGCCGCCACCAGCGGGCTGAAGATGACGGCGATCGCGATCAGCACCACTTCGATCTTGGCGCGGATGACGCTTGTGGGCGTCAGCGGCGCGGTCGCGACCAGATCGGGCGCGTCCTCGCCGGAGATCGTCAGCCAGGCGAGCCCGCCGGCAAGCTGACCCGCGGCCATCACGATGACGGGCGAGATGAGCGTCAGCGCCGCTGAGCTGTCGGCAAAGCTGCGCCACAGCAGCAGCGCCGGCGGCACCAGATAGAGCAGCTGCATCAGGGTCTGCGAGATCAGCCAGGGATCGCGCCAGAGCAGCACGAACTCCTTGCGTCGCAGCGCCTGCTGGCGGGATCCGCCGCGGAACGGACGTTCCTTCGCGCGCTTACGGCTGGATGTGCCATAGGCGGCAGCGTCGATCGCGGTGTCGGCGAAGCGACCCGAGAAGACCGCCATCACGCATCCGAGCAGCACCAGCCCGAGTGCGAGGAGGAGCAGCAGCGCCTCGCCGTCGCCCATGGTCGCCCGCGCCGGCCACCACCAGATGCTGTCGACGTCGGGCGCGTGGGCGGCGAGCGTGCCCGACGTCAGGATGGTGAAGCGCGACAGCGTGCCGTAGGAGATGATCGCCGCGACCTGCAGCGCGATGACGAAGCCCGCGCCGATGATCGCAGCCAGGATCTGGGCCACGAAGCGCGTGCGCGCCGGGCCGATCAGGCGAAACAGCAGGATGGTGACGGCGATCGCGACCGCCGCCGACGACAGGCCCATCGCGACGACCACGCCGAAGGCCGCGAGCCAGCGCGGCCCGCCGCCGATCACCAGCACGTCGATGAACGGCGTCGAGAACAACAGCGCCATTGCCGTGACGGTGAGCGCGATCGCGGCGATGCGCACCGAGAACAGATTGGCCAGTGTCGCCGGTGAGGACATGATGAGGTCGAGATCGGCGCGGGCATAGAACACCCGCGTCACCGATTCGATCGCTTGCGACAGCATCAAGGTCCAGGCCAGAAAGATCGTGGCCGAGATCACGATCAGCGAGGATTTGTCGAGCGGCAGTTGCAAATTGGCGAAGCGGCCGATCACGGCCCAGGCTGGCACGTGCAGCAGTGCGGCGAAGAACAGCAGGCCGATCACAGCGGCACGGGCGCGCCTGCGCCGGCCACCCGTCATCATGGCGAACCATTCGCGCCAGGCGAGCCGAAGCTCGTGACGGGCAAACCACGAAAGAGCGGTCGCCGAGCTCATGCGGCTTCCTGCAGCGTCACCAGTGCGATGAAGAGATCTTCGAGGCTGGTGTCGGCATGGCCGTTCTGCTGGCGCAATTCGGTGAGCGTGCCCTCGGCGACCAAGCGGCCCGCCGCGATCACGCCGATGCGGTCGGCCATGCGCTCGGCGACCTCCAGAATATGCGTGGTCATGATGATGGTGCAGCCGGCACGGACGCGCTCGCTCAACAGGCCCTTCACATGGCGGGCGGAGACGGCATCCAGCCCGGTCAGCGGCTCGTCGAGAATGATGAGGCGGGGATCGTGCACCAGCGCACCGGCAAGCGCCACCTTCTGGCGCATGCCCTTGGAAAATCCCTCGCAGCGTTCGTGCCGGTGCGGTTCGAGCCCGAGCGAGTTCAGGAGCTCCTCGGCGACTGGTTTCGAAACGGACGGCGCGATGCCCCAGAGGCCGGCGACGAATTCGAGATATTCGAGCGGGGTGAGCTTGTCATAGATCATGGGCTCGTCGGAGACCCAGGCCATCACCTGCTTGGCCGCGACGGGATTTTGAAGCGCATCGATGCCGAAGATCGAAACGCCGCCGTCATCGGGCCGCAGCAGGCCTGCAACCATGCGCAAAGTGGTGGTCTTGCCGGCGCCGTTGGGGCCGACCAGCGCATAGAATTCGCCGGCATGGATGGTGAGATCGAGGCTATCGACCGCCAAACGGTCAAAACGCTTCGTTAACCCCAAGACTTCGAGTGCCGAGCTGTCCGGCTTCATGACGGCCACACCATCCGGTTTTGCATCGGTCGCGACCATGACCCGAAGATGTTTCGGCACGGTGAATCGCGCTGCCGCAAAATCCGGCATCCGCCTTGGACCAAGGCTTGGACTAAGGGCAAGTCACCGTTTGTTGACAGGGCTTGGCGGTTCAGGCTGAATTGGCGCCGGGACAAATGGCGGCTGACGCGGCGAAACGACTGCGCAGCGGCTGGACACAAGATGCGGCAAGGCGGTCGTCAAGAACCGCTGGTTGCATCGGGAGGACGCGGCGATGCTGGATTTCGTTCAGCAGCTGGTCAGCGGTGTTGCGCTCGGCTGTGTCTACGGCCTGATCGCACTAGGGTTCGTGCTCGTCTACAAGGCCACCGAGGTCGTCAATTTCGCCCAGGGCGATCTGATGATGCTGGGCGGCTTCTTCGCCTTCACCTTCATCGGCATGATGGGCCTGAACTACTGGATCGGCTTCGCCGGTGCGGTGGCCGCAATGGCGCTGTTCGGCATGCTGGCGGAGCGGATCGTGGTGCGGCCGATCCTCGGCTATCCGCAATTCTCCATCATCATGGCTACCATCGGCCTCGGCTACTTCCTGCGCTCGGTCGCCGGGATGATCTGGGGCACCGACGATTTCAAGATCGAGACGCCGTTCAGCCAGGGCGTACTGCGCATCGGCTCGCTGGTGCTCGCCCATGACAAGCTCTCGGTGATCGCAGCGACGATCATCCTGTGCGCGCTGCTCTGGCTGTTCTTCAACAAGACCACGCTCGGCACCGCGATGCGCGCAAGCTCCGAGAACATGCTGGCGGCGTACTACATGGGCATTCCGGTCAAGCGCGTGGTCTCGATCGTCTGGGCGATCAGCGCGGCGGTGGCGACCTGCGCCGGCGTGCTGCTGGCGCCGATCACCTTCATCCACTCCAATGTCGGCCTCGTGCTCGGGCTGAAGGCGTTTCCGGCCGCGGTGCTCGGCGGCTTCGGCTCGATCCCCGGCGCCGTCGTCGGTGGCGTGCTGATCGGCGTGATCGAGAGCATGGCCGGCTTCTATCTGGCGGAGGGCTGGAAGGACGTCGCGCCCTACATCGTGCTGCTGGCCGTGCTGCTGCTGAAGCCCGAAGGCCTGTTCGGCCTTCACGCCCGCAAGAAGGTCTGAGCGCATGCGCTTCCTGTTCAAGACCGACTATGAGGACGACATCAAGCTCTTCCCGCATTCCGGCTACGTGGTCTCCTATGGCCTCTTGCTCGCCGTGCTGCTGATCGCGCCTTACGTGCTCTCCAGCTATCTGATGAGCCAGCTCGTGTTCGTCTGCATCTATGCGACCGTCGGCGTGGCGCTGATGATCCTGACCGGCTTTACCGGGCAGGCCTCGCTCGGGCATGCAGCGTTCCTCGCGATCGGCGCCTACACGGCCGCTTACCTCCAGAAATATAATGTGCCGTTTCCAGTCTACTTCCTCGCCGCAGGCGTCCTGACCGGCTGTATCGGCGCGCTGGTCGGCTTTCCGGCGCTGCGACTGCAGGGCATCTATCTCGTCATCGCCACGATCTCCTTCGCTTTCATCGTCGAGGAGATTCTGGCGCGCTGGGAGAGCGTCACCAACGGCAATGAGGGCATGCGGGTCAAGGCGCTGTCGCTGCTCGGCGCGACGGTCTCGCGCGACAGTCCGACCTTCTATTTCCTCTGCCTCGCGGTGCTGGTGCTGACCATCGTCGGCACGCTCAATCTGCTGCGCTCGCCGACGGGGCGCGCCTTCGTCGCGATCCGGGACTCAGAGACCGCGGCGCGCAGCATGGGCGTCAACGTCGCGCTCTACAAAGTCAAATCCTTTGCTATCTCGGCGGCGATTACCGGCTTTGCCGGGGTGCTGTTCGCGCACAAGCTCTCCTTCATCTCGCCGGAGATGTTCACGCTGCAGCTCTCGATCGAGTTCATCATCGTGATCCTGATCGGCGGTACCTTCAGCCTGCACGGCGCCGTGCTGGGCGCGATCTTCATCGTGATGCTCGATCCGTTCCTGACCTACCTCAAGGACGACATGCCCGGCATCATCGCCGGTATCGCCGCGATGTTCGGCGCGGGCACGGCGACCGTGGCGAATGTCCAGTCCAAGGTCGCGGCCTTTGCCTCGCTGAACGGGCTGAAGGGCGCGATCTACGGCATCATTATCATGCTGTTCGTGCTGTTCGAGCCGCTCGGCATCTACGGCCGCTGGCTCAAGATCAAGCTCTTTTTCCAGCTGTTCCCGCTCTACAAGCGCGCCACCTTCAAGCGGCAGAAGATTTACGTGAAGTCGGAGCGCAACCGATGAGCTATTTCCGCGCCGAGAACCTGTCGCTGCATTTCGGAGGCCTCAAGGCCGTCGATGCGGTCTCGTTTGCGGTCGAGAAGGGCGAGATCCTCTCGATCATCGGACCAAACGGTGCGGGCAAGAGCTCGATCTTCAATCTGATCTCGCGCATCTACCGGCCGACCTCGGGCCGCATCTTCTTCGAGGACCACGACATCACGGAAGAGCCGCCTTACGATATCGCAAGACTCGGCATCGCGCGCACCTTCCAGAACATCGAGCTGTTCGAGAATGCGACGGTGCTGTCCAACCTTCTGGTCGGGCGCCACCGCCATTCCACCACGCAGCTCTGGCAGGAATTGCTGTTCCTGCCGAGCGTGCGTGCCAACGAGAAGGTGCACCGCCGCCGGGTCGAGCAGGTCATCGAGTTCCTCGATCTCGAGCCGTATCGTGACAAATTGATCTCGGGCCTGCCCTACGGCGTGCGCAAGGTGATCGAGCTCGCGCGCGCGCTCTGCTCGGAGCCGAAGCTGATCCTGCTCGACGAGCCGTCCTCCGGCCTCAACCTCGAGGAGACCGACGACATGTCGTTCTGGATCCGCGACATGAAAAGCGAGCTCGGCGTGACCGTGCTGATGGTCGAGCACGACATGTCGCTGGTCAACCGCGTCTCGGACCGCGTCATCGCGCTGAACTACGGCCGCGTGCTGGCGATGGGCTCGCCCATTGAAGTTCAGCAGCACCCCGATGTCGTCGCCGCGTATCTGGGAGCCTGATGCATGGATGCGACCCCGGCACCCGACATCATCCTGAAGCTCTCCAACATCGAGAGCTATTACGGGCCGATCATGGCGATCCGCGGCATCTCGCTCGAAGTGCCGCGCGGACGCATCGTCACGCTGCTGGGCGCCAACGGTGCCGGCAAGACCACGGTGCTGAAGACCATCTCGGGCATTCTCGATCCGCAAAAGGGCTCGATCGAGTTCATGGGCAAGCCAATCCAGCGCATGGAGGCCGATCGCATCGTTCGCCTCGGCCTCAGTCATGTGCCGGAAGGGCGCGAGGTGTTCCCGTTCCTCTCGGTGCGCGAGAATTTGATGATGGGCGCCTATCCGCGCCGGGATAGCGACGGCGTCGCCGAGGATCTCGAGCGGGTCTACGGATACTTCCCACGGCTTAAGGAGCGCATCAACCAGCCGGCCGGCCAGCTCTCGGGCGGCGAGCAGCAGATGCTCGCGATCGGCCGCGCGCTGATGAACCGGCCGACGCTGTTGCTGCTCGACGAGCCGTCGCTCGGCCTGTCGCCGATCCTGGTGAGGGAGATCTTCACCATCATCCGCCGCGTCAACGAGGAGCAGGGCATGTCGATCCTGCTGGTCGAGCAGAATGCGCGCGTGGCGCTGGAGACGGCGCACTATGGTTACGTGCTGGAGATCGGGCGCGTCGTGATGAACGACAGTTGCGACCGCTTGATGCATTCCCAGGACATCCAGGAATTCTACCTTGGCGCCAAGGAAGCCGGCGCACGAGGCGAGCGGCGCTGGAAAAAGAAGAAGACCTGGCGATGATACTTGGCGATGAAGCGTTTGCGTTAAGGCGACAACCGAGGAGACGCGCATGGCCCGACCGGCGGTGCTGACGGTCGCTGATACGATCGCGAGAAGTTTCCTGCGCGCAGCAGAGGTGCGCGGCGACAGGCCCGCGATCCGTGAGAAGACATTCGGCATCTGGCAGCCGACGAGCTGGCGCGAATGGCTGCAGATCTCCAAGGAGATCGCCTACGGCCTTCACGCGATCGGCTTCAGGCCCGGCGACGTCGGCTCCATCGTCGCCAACGCCGTGCCCGAATGGGTCCATGCCGACATGGGAATCCTGTGCGCCGGCGGTGTCTCCTCCGGCATCTATCCGACCGACGCGTCGGCCCAGGTCGAATATCTCCTCAACGATTCCGCGACGCGGGTGATCTTCGCCGAGGACGAGGAGCAGCTCGACAAGATCCTCGGCTGCCGCGCACGCTGCCCCAGCCTGCAACGGATCGTCGTGTTCGACATGGAGGGCCTCAGCGGCTTCTCCGACGACATGGTGATGTCGCTCGACGAGTTTCGCGCGCTCGGCCGCAACCACATGGTCGGCCGCGAGGCGCTGTGGCAGGAGATGATCAGTTGCCGCAGCGCCGGCGATTTGGCCATCCTCGTCTATACGTCCGGCACGACAGGCCCGCCCAAGGGCGCCATGCATGCCAACCGCAGCGTCACGCACCAGATGCGGCATGCCAACGACTTCATTCCGGCGCGCGAGGACGAGGATCGGCTGATCTTCCTGCCGCTCTGCCACGTCGCCGAGCGCATCGGCGGCTATTACATCTCGGTCGCGCTCGGCTCGGTGATGAACTTTGCCGAGAGTCCGGAGACCGTGCCGGACAATCTGCGCGAGGTGCAGCCGACCGTGTTCCTCGCCGTGCCGCGCATCTGGGAGAAATTCTATTCGGTCATCACCATCGCGCTGAAGGACGCGACGCCGCTCCAGCAATGGGTCTATCGCCGCGCCATCGGGATCGGCTATCGCATGGTCGATTGCCGGATCGAGGGCAAGGCGCCGTCGCTGGTGCTGCATCTCGCCAACCTCGTCGCTTACCAGCTCGCCTTTCGCAACATCCGCCGCATGATCGGGCTCGACCGTTGCCGTATCGCCTTCACCGGCGCGGCGCCGATCGCACCGGATCTGATCCGCTGGTATCTCGCGCTCGGCATCGACATCCACGAGGTCTACGGCCAGACCGAGAATTGCGGGGTTGCGACCATGATGCCGGGGTCGCGCATCAAGCTCGGCTCGGTCGGCACGGCGGTGCCTTGGGGCGAGGTCGCGCTGTCGCCCGACGGCGAGATCCTGATCAAAGGCGACTTCCTGTTCATGGGCTATCTGAACCAGCCCGAGAAGACGGCCGAGACCATCGACCACCGCGGCTGGCTGCACACGGGCGACGTCGGCACGATCGACCATGAGGGCTTCGTCCGCATCACCGACCGGATGAAGGACATCATCATCACCTCCGGCGGCAAGAACATCACGCCGTCGGAGATCGAGAACCAGCTCAAATTCTCGCCCTACATCTCCGACGCCGTCGTGATCGGCGACAAGCGGCCCTATCTCACCTGCCTTGTGATGATCGACCAGGAGAATGTCGAGAAATTCGCCCAGGATCACGACATCCCTTTCACCAATTACGCCAGCCTGTGCCGGGCCAGCGAGATCCAGAACCTGATCTGGCACGAGATTGAAGGCGTCAACGCGAACGTCGCGCGCGCCGAGACCATCAAGAAATTCCACCTGATCGAACGCCAGCTCACCCCGGAGGACGAGGAGCTGACGCCAACCATGAAGCTGAAACGCAATTTCGTGAACAAGCGCTACGCCGCAGAGATCGACGCAATGTATCTCGCGCGCGCGGTGGCTTAGTGCGCAAAGAAAATCAGCGAAGGAATGATGGCCCCGCCCTTCGCATCATACGGGCCCAAGGAGAGGAGACGTCAATGTCGAAATCGTTGAAGGCGTTCGGCCTTGCTGTGGGCGCGCTCGCGCTCACCTGTCAGCCGTCCCTAGCGCAAACCAAGGTCACCAATGAGGGCATCTCGGCGGGCGAGATCGTCATCGGCACTCATCAGGATTTGTCGGGCCCGATCAAGGTCTGGGGCGTGCCGGTCTCCAACGGCATGAAGATGGCGGTCGAGGAGATCAATGCGGCCGGCGGCATCCAGGGGCGCAAGATCAAGATGATCCTTGAAGACAATGGCTACGATCCGAAGAAGGCGGTGCTCGCCTCGCAGAAAATGGTCGAGCGCGACAAGATCTTCGCGATGATCGGTCCGATGGGCTCGCCGACGGTGCTCGCCGCGCAGGACATCCTGTTCGACGCCGGCGTGCCCCAGCTGTTTCCGCTGACGGCTGCCGAGTTCACCTTCAAGTTCGATCCGGCCAAGCCGCAGGAGCGGCTCAAGTTCAATAACCTGCTGCCTTACGTCGAGAGCACCCGCGCCGCGCTGAAATACATGGTGGAGTGGAAAGGTTTTCAGAAGCCCTGCATCATGCATCAGGACGACGAGTACGGAAAGAATGTGCTCGACGGCTTCAACCAGCAGCTTGCTGCGATGAAGATGCAGCCCGCCTCGATCACGAGCTACAAGCGCGGCGCGTCCGATTTCAGCGCGCAAGTGGCCAAGATGAAGTCCGACGGCTGCGATCTCGTCGTGCTCGGCACCGTGATCCGCGAGACCATCGGCGCGATGGGTGAAGCCAGGAAGCTCGGCTGGGACGTCACCTTCCTCGGCGCCACGCCGACCAACGTGCTGGAGGTCCCGACGCTGGGCAAGGAGGCGGTCGAGGGACTCTATGCGGCCTCGGGCTTCGAGATTCCCTATGAGGACACTGCCAAGGGCAAGGTCCACGACTGGCTGATCAACTACAAGAAGATGTTCAACACCGACGCCAACACGCAGGCGATCATCGGCTACAACGCGGTGATGACGTTTGCGTTCTATGCCGACAAGGCCGGCAAGGATCTGACTGGACAGAAGATGCTGGACTCGCTCGAGTCCGGTGACAAATTCCTCGACATCTTCAACTCACCGCCGACCAAATTCTCCAAGACCGACCACCTCGCCAACACCATCACCCAGGTGCAGCAGGTCAAGGGTGGCCGCTGGGTGCTGGTGAAGGACAATCTGATGTTTTGATCTCTCGCCTCTCTCCGCTTGCGGGGAGAGGCCGGAATTTGCGAGAGCAAATTCCGGGTGAGGGGGCTCTCCGCGAGTCCAGCTCTCGCCGTGATCGCGGAGGCAGCCCCTCACCCCGGCCCTCTCCCCGCCAAGAGCGGGGAGAGGGAGAGGAAAGCAACTACGATCCCCCGCCCGCAGTGCCCGAGTTCACCGGCGCCAGCTCGTCCTCGCGGCAACGCCAGCCGTCGGCAGCTTTCACGAAGGCAAAGGTCCGCTGGATCCTCAGGCGGCGCGTGACATTGAACGCTGCTGCGGAGCGCTCCTTGTTGGTGGCTCCTGCTTGCGGACGGCCGGTGCTGGCGTCCCAGCAGGTGCCGGTGCAGGTCGAGGCGACCTTGCTACAGGTGGTGAACGGCGCCAGCACGACCATCTCGATCTCGCCCGTGACCTGCGCCTCCTGACCGGTCACCTGGCTGTCGATGGCGTCGACGCGGTTGATGCGGAGGAAATTGCCGCACGAATTGGCGGCGTGGATGCGCGCGGCGCAGAAATCGACGGCATCGGTGTCGGGCTCCCTGGCTGCGACCTGCCGGCCGAACACCTTCTTCGGATCGCCCCTGGCGGCCGCGATCTCGTCGGTCCTGCGCTTCAGATGGTCGGCGAGGCAATCTTCCGCGGAGCCAAGCTCCTGAGGTGGCACGTTCTCCTTCCCGACCAGATTGCACTTGCGATCGCGCTCTCGCGTCCAGCGACCGTATTCGGCGAAGGCAAAGCGCGCCGCGGTCGGGTCCAGCTTGCCGATCAGGCCAAGCACCTGGCTGTTGAGCTCGGTCTCGGTGAGCGCCAGCGATGGATCCGCGCAGATCAGCGCGCCGGCGGCGGTGTTGGCCGCAAGGCAGTCGAAATCCGGATCTCGCACGATCGCGGCCCGTTCCTCCGTCACCTTGAGAAGGCAGGCCTTCACCCGGTCGAAATCGTCGGCGTGGATCGCGGTCTGGCCGACGATGCCGCAACCGAGATTGCGCTGGCGGATCCAGATCGCATTCTCCTCGATTGCAGGCAGGCGATCGGGCAGGCGGGCGAGCCGCGCCTCGATGGCGGCGTTGAGCTTCTCGGCGGCGACAGACAGTTCGGCATCACCGCAGAACAATTGATTGCCGGGGTCGCGGATCTGCTGGCAGTTATTCCTGGCAAACAGCGGCAGCCTGTCGGCAACGGAGCGGTCGGATGGGCCGGATTGCGCAAAGCCTGGCGCGACCGGCAATGCCAGCATTGCCGGCAACGCCAGCCGTGCAAGCACACTCAGCACGATCAACCGCATTCCAATTGCCCCCAGCCTGGCCAAGGCCATGCTAGCGTCTCGGATCGTGCGGCGAAATGGGTTTGTGGCGGGGAGTTACAGCAAGATCAGCGCGCGTCGGCCTCGGCCGACACCATCGACACCCGCTGACTCTCGCCCCGCACGGGTTCGCCGGCATATTTCAGCACGGCGGATTGGGAGAGCACATAGAGCGGCTGGTAGTTGCGCGCGTCGTCATCCTCGACCATCGCCATGCGGCGGTTGTCCAGCATCAGCCAGTGGCCGTCGAGCTTTGCCGAGGCAACCGCATGGCCTTCACCGTTGCGGGTGTCGCGCACCACAACGAGGCGGAGGTCCTCCGCGGCGACGCCGGCAAGCCGCAGCGCGGCCAGCTTGGCGATGGCGTAATCCTCGCAATCGCCGGCGCCGCGCTGGAAGGTCTCGAGCGGCGAGCTCCAGATGTCCTCGGCACCATCATTTTCGGAGCGGATGGCGAGGTTGATGGCGCGGTTGGTCTCGCCGATCAACGCGCGGCCGTCGCGGGTGCGGGCCTGATCGATGATGGCGAGCAGCTTCAGCGCCGCGGGCGAGGCGCAATTGTCGCGGTCGCCATCGCACAGCGCGAGCTGCACCATGTCGTCGTCGAGCTTCTCCTTCAACGCGAACCATTTCTGCCGCAGGCCACCGGTGGAAATGGCGAAGGCGAACACGCCGAACGGCTCGGCAGATTTGCGCACGAGCACGCCTGCGCCGGGCGACAGCAATGTGCCGGCACGAAGGTCGGCAGCCGACCCGAGCAGGATCAATCCGCACAGGACAACGATAGCGCGCCAGGCGCGCGAGCGAGCAGCGGTCTCCATCTGACATCCCCTTATCCGGGCTTCGCCAGGTCCCCCTCGACCTTGACGTGCCGGGCTTGTTGCTTTCGCGGAGATAGTGCGAGCTGGGCCGTTTTGTTCTGCTTAACGCGCTTGGGCGGGACGCCAAAACCAAGGGGCAGGCTGAACCGGGCCTGCCCAACTTGCGTAAAATTTTACGATTTGCCGGCTAAGAGGAGCCTCGCTATCGCGAAATCGATTAAACTGCAGGCAGAAGTTGTGGGTGGCCCGATTCTGCACCTATGGCTAACGGCCCGCTATTTCACGGGCTCTGTTAGTTGGATCACAGATTTAACTCCGTATTTGCCGCAGGATGTTGCGGGGCACCACGAAGAAAAGATGACACAAGTATCTGGCGTCGGATCTGTACGACCGATTACTTTGGACGACTGGAAATGTGCGCAATAAGCCGGATTCGACTTCAAAATATTCGAAAAAATACTTCGCCTTATCCATCGATGTCGCCGTAGGCATAGTCGCCGGCAGCCAAGTGATGCGAAATCACACAAGCAATAGATGGTTTCGCTAAGGACTTGGTAATGCTATGCAAGCTTAGGCGCTCGATACTTACTTAGATTTTAACCCTTTTTACGGTGCCCGATTGAATTACGCTGGCAAATTTGACGGCGCGCTCTCCTTGGATAGCCAGGGTTCCCGTTCGCCCGCCTCCCATCACGTCGATTCCTTTACCGCCAAATCCTTTACCGCCACGGGGCATGGCCACGTGCCCGAAGGCGCGGTCGTCATTCCCGACCCCAACCTGATCTTCAACGGCGAGTTCAAGCGTACGGGTGTTGATCTCGTGCTGTCGCACGACGGCCATGAGTTCGTCGTTCACGATTATTTCAGGGGCGACAAGCGCGCGGCGATCGCCTCGCCCGACGGCGCCCATCTCACCGGCGACATCGTCAACGCGCTTACGGGTCACGTCCAGTATGCGCAGGCCGCGCCCGGTGCCGCCGCGGCGCAGGTCATCGGCCACGTCACCAAGCTGACCGGCAGCGCGACCGCGATCCGCAACGGCGTCTCGGTCATCCTGAACAACGGCGACAACGTCGAGAAGGGCGACGTGGTCTCGACCGGTTCGGATTCGACGCTTGGCGTCACCTTCATCGACGGCACCGTGTTCGGCCTGTCCTCCAACGCGCGGATGGTGCTGAACGAGATGGTCTACGACCCCAACGGGTCGAACAATTCCTCGCTGCTCAGCCTGGTCGCGGGCACCATCACCTTCGTCGCCGGCGAGACCGCCAAGCACGGCGACATGAAGATCGACACGCCGGTCGCCACCATGGGCATCCGTGGCACGGCCGTGCTGACCGAGATCAATTTCGTCGTTCCCTCGGGCGGCGGCGATCCGCAGCCGCAGGCGAACTTCCAGGTGCTGGTCGAGCCGAACGGCACCACCGGCTCCTACATCCTGTTCGACAAGCTGACGCTGCTGCCGATCGCGACGGTCAACCAGGCCGGCCAGATGATCCAGATCAGCGGCGGCAACGTCTCAATCACCAACGGGCTGCTGTCGCCGGACGTGCAGAAGCTGATCACGGACGTGTTCACGCTGAAGTTCACGGACAACAACACCAACACCAAGCTGACCACGAACTTCACCGACAGCATCACGCAGAACGGCAACATCGTATTTATCAAGACGGACACCGGTGCGACAGCGACCGCGACCTTCACCAACACGGTCAACAATGGTAGCGGCTCTGGGCAAGGCGGGACGGACAAGGGGGCCGATCGTTTTCCCGGGCCGCCACAGGCGCGCAGCCTCGATGCCAACGGCAATGTCACGTCATCGTTCTCGCTGAAAGAGCACGCGAACGCGACCGCCGATCACGCAGACACAACCGGCGACACCGTGGGTGCTGACACGGTGTCCGGCCGGATTACTTTCGTCGATCTCAATCTCGGCGACCGGCCGACGGTTTCGGTGAATCTCGCTCAAGCGCCGAACTTCGTTTACGAGAACGCTGGCCAGCAGGATGTCACCGGCTCGCTCACCGCACTGCAGAAGCAGGACATCGCAGCGACGCAGATCCAGATCGGCGTCGTCGCCGACGGGGCCAACAACAACAACGGTTCCGCGGTCTGGACCTACACGATGCCCGACCACGTCTTCGACTTCCTGGCCGCCGGCGAGACGTTGACGCTGACCTACATGGTGCGCATCGACAACAATTTCTCGGTCAACCCTGAAACCACGTTTATCCCGATCACCATTTCGATCACGGGCACCAACGACAAGCCCACCATCGCGACGTCTGGTGGAACCGTCATCGAGAAGGTCGGGACCGGCAACGAGGCTCTGGACACTATCACGGGCGCCGTCACCTTCACCGACGTCGATTTGACAGATCGGCCGATCGTGAGCGCGGCGCTCTCGTCCGCCCATCCGTTCAAATATCTCGACGCGCATGGCAACGATGTCACGGCGACGTTGACGCCTGAGCAGAAAGCCGCGATCGCTGCCGTCGAGGTTCCGCTCAGCGTGGTGCAGGGCGCGGGAAATGCCAATAACGGCTCGGCCACCTGGACCTACAGCGTCACTGACCACCTTTTCGATTTCCTCGCAGACGGCGAGACGTTGGTCCTCAATTACGTGATCCAGGTCGATGACGGGCACGGTGGGGTCGTCAGCACGCCGATCACCGTCTCCATCAATGGCGCTGACGTCAGCGTCGAGGGCACCAACGACGTGCCGACGATCGTCGGGGCATTAACGACTGTGACCGGTGCGGTGAAGGAAGATGCGGCGGCTACGCTATTGGCGGGCGGCACCATTACCTTCAACGATCCCGACCTCACCGACACGCACACCGCGGGTTTCGTTCTGAAGTCCACGACGTCAAGCGCGCATCTGCCCGGTTTCAGCGAAGGCACCTCGCAGATCGGCGCGTTCGCCCTCACCGCGGTGAGCGAGAGCCCCGGTGTCAGCACGGTCGGCTCCCTGGGGTGGAGCTTCACGCTCGATGACAGCAATCCGGTGCTGCAGTCGCTGGCCGAAGGCCAGACCATTACCCAGATCTACACCGTCACCGTCGACGATCATCACGGAGGAACGGTCACCCAGGACGTCACGGTCACGATCACTGGCACCAACGACGTTCCCACCATCACGAGCAGCAACGCCGACGCAACGGGCGGCGTGACCGAGGACGCCGCTACGCCGACGCTGTCGAGCGGCGGCACGCTGGCGATCCAGGATCTCGACCTGATCGACACCCACACGGCGGCGGCGGTGTTCAAGTCGTCGGCATCGAGCGCGCATCTGCCGGGCTTCACTGAGGGCGCCACGAACATCGGCACCTTCACGATCGACCCGTCGGTGACCGAGTCCAGCAGCGACACCAACAATGGCGCGACGCTGGGCTGGCACTTCAGCCTCGCGGACAACGACCCGGTGCTGCAGTCGCTGGCCCAGGGCGAGACCATTACCCAGGTCTACACCGTCACCTTCACCGACAATCACGGTGCGACGGTGACCCAGGACGTCACCGTCACCATCACCGGCACCAACGACACGCCGACCATCACCAGCAATGCTGCGGCCGCGGCGGGCTCGGTGACCGAGGATGCCGCTACGCCGACGCTGTCGACCGGCGGCACGCTGGCGATCCAGGATCTCGACCTGATCGACACCCACACCGCGCAGGCGGTGTTCAAGTCGTCGGCATCGAGCGCGCATCTGCCAGGCTTCACCGAGGGCGCCACGAACATCGGCACCTTCACGATCGACCCGTCGGTGACCGAGTCCAGCACCGACACCAGCAACGGTGCGACGCTGGGCTGGCACTTCAGCCTCGCGGACAACGACCCGGTGCTGCAGTCGCTGGCCGAAGGGCAGGCCATCACCCAGGTCTACACCGTCACCTTCACCGACAATCACGGTGCGACGGTCAGTCAGGACGTGACGGTCACCATCATCGGCACCAACGACACGCCGACCATCACGAGCAGCAACGCCGACGCAACGGGCGGCGTCACCGAGGATGCCGCTACGCCGACGCTGTCGACCGGCGGCACGCTGGCGATCCAGGATCTCGACCTGATCGACACCCACACGGCGGCGGCGGTGTTCAAGTCGTCGGCATCGAGCGCGCATCTGCCGGGCTTCACCGAAGGCACCACGAACATCGGCACCTTCACGATCGACCCGTCGGTCACCGAGTCCAGCAGCGACACCAACAATGGCGCGACGCTGGGCTGGCACTTCAGCCTCGCCGACAACGACCCGGTGCTGCAGTCGCTGGCCGAAGGGCAGACTATCACCCAGGTCTACACCGTCACCTTCACCGACAATCAGGGTGCGACGGTCAGCAAAGACGTCACGGTCACGATCACAGGCACCAATGACGTTCCGACCGTTACGAATAGCGAGGCGGCGGCAAAGGGCGCGGTGACCGAAGATACGGGGTTGACGCTGCTGGTTGGCGGGACACTGGCGATCCAGGACCTCGACCTGATCGATACCCATACGGCAACGGCAGCGTTCAAGTCGGCGACATCGGATGCGCATCTGCCTGGCTTCAGCGACGGTACCTCGCTCGGCACCTTCACGATCGACTCGGCGGTGACCGAGTTCAGCACCGACGCCGACAACAGTGCGACACTGTGCTGGCACTTCAGCCTCGCCGACAATAGCGCAGTGCTGCAATCGCTGGCCCAGGGCCAGTCGATCACCGAGGTCTACACCGTCACCATCACGGACGATCATGGCGCGCACGTCTCGCACGACGTCACCGTCACGATCAACGGCGCCAACGACGCGCCGACGATCACGAGCGGCGAGGCAGCGGCAGAGGGCGCGGTGACCGAGGATGATAGCGCGACGCTGTCGATCGACGGCACGCTTGCGATCCAGGACCTCGACCTGATCGACACACACACAGCGGAGGCCGTGTTCAAGTCGTCGACATCGAGCGCGCATCTGCCCGGCTTCAGCGACGGTACTTCGCTCGGCACTTTCACGATCGACTCTTCGGTGACCGAGTTCAGCGCCGACACCGACAACAGCGCGACGCTGGGCTGGCACTTTAGTCTCAACAACAATAGCGCCGTGCTGCAATCGCTGGCCCAGGGCCAGTCGATCACCGAGGTCTATACCGTCACCTTCACGGACGATCATGGCGCGCACGTCTCGCAGGACGTCACCGTCACGATCAACGGTGCCAACGACGCGCCGACGATCACGAGCGGCGAGGCAGCGGCCGAGGGCGCGGTGACCGAGGATGCGAGCGCGACGCTGTCGATCGACGGCACGCTTGCGATCCAGGACATCGACCTGATCGATACGCACACTGCGGCGGCGGTGTTCAAGTCGTCGTCCCTCAGCTCGGCGCTGCCGGACTTTGACAGCAACTCGCATATCGGCAGCTTCACGATCGATCCGTCGGTGACCGAATCGAATAGCGACGCCAGCAATGGCGCGACGCTGGGTTGGCATTTCTCGCTCGACGACAGCGACCCGACGCTGCAGTCGCTCGCCCAGGGCCAGACTATCACTCAGGTCTACACCGTCGCCTTCACCGACAATCACGGCGCGCACGTCTCGCAGGACGTCACCGTCACCATCACAGGTACAAACGACGCGCCGACATTGGCCGACGTCACCGCTGGAGCGCTCACGGACACGGCTGCGACCGACACCTTCTCCGATCTCACCGGCACGCTGGCCGGGGCCGATGTGGATAACGGTGAAACGGCGACGCTGGTCTATTCGGCGGTCGGCGCCGACAATCATGGCTCCGTGGCGGGCCATTACGGCTCGCTGACGGTGAACGCCGACGGCACGTACGACTACGCCCCCGACGCGGCCGCGATCAACGCGCTGTCGGCCGGACCCTATGCCGATACGTTTACGGTCCAGACCACGGACGCGCATGGCGCGACCGGCACGGCGACATTCACCGTGAACGTGACCGGTGCCAACGACGTGCCGACGATCTCGAACGCGACGCTCGATGCGGTCAGCGAGGATGCTGTGGCCCCGGCCGGATCCACCGTGGGCGCGCTTTTCACAACCGGTTTTCACGACGCTGATGCCGGTGCGAACCTCAAGGCTGTCGCAGTTACCGCCGACCATGCCGACGAATCGCAGGGCGTCTGGCAATACGAAGTTGCCGGCAGCAATCAGTGGATCGACATCTCCGGCGTCAGCGACACCAGCGCCCTTGTGCTCGCCACCGACGCGCTGATCCGTTTCGTGCCGGCCGCAAACTACAGCGGCGTGCCTGGCGGTCTCGATGTGCATGCGCTGGACGACACGTATAATGGTGGCAGCAGCGGCCTTAGCCCGGTTTCGATCGACATCGCCGCGGTTGGCTCCAGCGTGTCCACCACGGCGGCCACGCTCAACACCGAAGTCGCACCGGTCGCCGATCCGCCGGCGTTCGAGGCGCTGGCGGTGAATTACCTTGCCGACAGCCTGACCGGCATCAGCATTGACAACTCCCATTGGAACGTCGTGCTGCCGTCGGTGCCCGGCACCGACGACGATGCGTCGGTCACGCCGACCGCCAATGGCGTGGTCCTGCACGATCACGGCTACCTGGAGACGACCTCCGGCTTTACCCCGACGGCCGCCACGCCGCTGCATGCCAGCCTGAGCTTCAGCCTCGACGACGGGGTCGGTCCCTATGTCGCGGTCACCGATGGCACCGACGGGACGACCGGCACGTACGGCTCACCGGCCAACGGTCTGTCCTTCATGTTCGGCTGGGGCAATGGCCTGATTATCACCAACAATGCCACGGGCGCGAACGTCAACCTCTCGGCGAGCCTCAGCCAGGGCACCGTCTACGACGCGACCATTACCGACGACGGCTCACATCAGACCGTGGTGATCGTCGATCACAGCACGGGCCAGACCGTCGGCACCTTCACATCCGATTTCACCGACTATGCCGCCGGCAATCTCGTCACCATCACCAACCGTGAGGCCAACGACGGCCAGCACGACGCGACCGTCAGCAATGTCACGATCTCCAATGCTTTCGAGGGCGAACACGGCACGGCGATCGCTCTTCCGAGCCTCACCGCCGTCACCGATACCGACGGGTCGGAGCACATGGCGCTCGACCTGTCCGGCTTCCCGGACGGAACGACGTTCTCGGTCGGGCAGGCCGGAATCGGCGACGAAGCCGGCCACTGGCTGGTCAGTGCGCCGGATATCGCCTCGCTCGGCACGTCCGCGCTGACCCTGACGACGCCAACCGATTACGCCGGCGAGTTCAGCCTGCATGTGAGCGGCACCGTGGTCGATCGGGCGACCGGTCTCTCAGGGCCGCTAAGCGACACCGAGACGTTCACCAACGATGTCGCCGTCAAGGTCGACGGCGCGCCCGCAGGCGGGCCTGTCATCGACACCGACCATTTCTACGTCTCGCATGATCGAGAACTCGGCACAGACACCATCACCAATCTCTCGGTCACCGACACCGATTCCGGCGCGTCGACGGACGAGTTTAAGGTCACGGCAGTCACCGCGCATGCGCCGGGCAGCAGTGTCGATCTGTCACCGAGTTGCGGCACGCTCGACGACATCAATACGGCCTTCGAGAACGGTGTCACCTACAGTGCCGGCGAAACGCCGCCGGACGCCGACCAGATCACGCTGACGGTGACGGACAAGACCACCGGTCTCTCCGACACCGTCAACTTCATCTTCAACGAGGGCGACGCCAGCCATGGCGTCACGCTGAACGGCACCAGCGGCAAGGACGTCATCTTCGCGACGACGACCGGCGACACGCTGTCCGGTGGCGGCGGCAAGGACCAGTTCGTCTTCGCGCCGGGCTCGGCCGGGTATGACGACGAGGGGCATCCCGTGGCCGACTACGCGCACACCATCACCGATTTCATCGAAGGCGTGGACAGGATCGACCTGCGCCAGTTCTCGGGCGTCAGCTCCATCGGCAACCTCAGCATCACCCAGCAGAACGGCGAAACGTTGGTTGCGTGGCAGCAGCAGATCGGCGCGGGCGATAGTTCGGTCACCGAGCATGAGCAGCTGTTGCTGAAGAGCATGACCGCGACACTCAAGGCCAGCGATTTCATCTTCCATATCACCTGACGGGTGCCGCCTCCGGCGTGCGGCCGGCTTGCGGGCGATGAACGCACATCTTGACCGCGGCAAAAAATCCATAATCCTTCGTCCTGGGGAATAGCCAATCGCGCGCCGAGGCCCCATGATCGGCCTTGAAGACGTGATGCGCGGCAGGAAGCTCGACTGACATGAAACGTCTCAAAATCCTGCGACGGTGGTTCGCGCGAAAGTTCGGCTTTGCGCGGCTGGTGTGCCTTGCGCTGCTGATCGTCTTTGCGGGCTTGCGCGTCTGGGATCCGCCGCCGGTGCAGGAATTGCGGCTGCGCACCTTCGACCTGTTCCAGCTGGTCGATCCCCGTCACAAGACGGTGCGGCCGGTCACCATCGTCGACATCGACGACAAGAGTCTCGCCAGGTTTGGCCAATGGCCGTGGTCGCGGACGCGGATCGCGGACATGATCGTCAACCTCACCAGCAACGGCGCAGTGGTGATCGGCTTCGACGTGGTGTTCTCGGAAGCAGACCGGCTCAATCCGGATCTGGTCGCAAACCAGATGCGTTATCTGGACGACGCCACCCGCACCAAGCTGCGCGAGCTGCCGAGCAACGACCAGATCCTCTCGGAAGCGATCAAGCGCTCGCGCGTGGTGCTGGGCGAGACGGGGCAGCAGAAGGTCACGTCTGAGGTCGACAAAACGCTGCCCTTCACCGGTGTGGCTACGGTCGGCGAAGAAAACGCCGAACGCTTCCTGTTCGAATTCCCCGGTCTGCTTCGCAACGTGCCTGTCATCGAGAAAGTCGCAGTGGGGCGCGGCCTGTTCAGTATTCCAACCGAGCGCGACGGCCTGATCCGGCGCGTGCCGATGATCATGCTCGCCCAGGGCAACATCATGCCCTCGCTCAGCCTTGAGATCCTGCGGGTCGTCACGGGGACGCCCACTCTGCTGGTTCGCACCGACAAGACCGGCATCCGCGCCATCCGCCTCAAGGGCGTCGAGATCCCGACCGACGAGAACGGTCAACTCTGGGTGCACTATGCCCGCCAAGATCCCTCGATCTACGTGTCGGCGGCCGACGTCCTCGACAACACGGTGCCGCCGAGCAAGATCAATGGCAAGCTGGTGCTGATCGGCACCTCCGCGGTCGGCCTGAACGACATCAAGACCACGCCGGTGTCGCGGGCCATGCCGGGTGTCGAGATTCACGCCCAGGTGCTCGAAAGCGTGCTGACTGGCGCGGCGATCTCCCGGCCGAACTACGCGCTCGGTGTCGAATTGATCACTGCGACGATCATCGGCGTCCTCGTCATCATCTTTACCCCGAATCTCGGCCCCGTCCGGCTGGTGATCGCGGGCGCGATGTTCGCCGCCATCCTGGTCGGCACGTCCTGGTTCTTCTACTGGAAATACCGCTACCTCATCGACTTCACCTATCCGCTGCTGTCGACCACCGCGATCTACCTGACGTTCATCTTCTCGAGCTTCGTGCGCGAGCAGCGGCAGCGCGTGCAGATCCGCGGCATATTCGCGCAATACATGTCGCCCGTGCTGGTCGAGCAGCTCGCGCAATCGCCGGAGAAAGTCGTGCTCGGCGGCGAGGAGCGCGAGCTGACGATCATGTTTTCCGACGTGCGCGGCTTCACCTCCATCTCGGAAAGCTACAAGCACGATCCGCAGGGCCTGATCACGCTGATGAACCGCTTCCTGACGCCGCTCACCGACGTGATCATCGAAGAGAAGGGTTACGTCGACAAATACATGGGCGATGCCATCATGGCATTCTGGAATGCGCCGCTCGACGATGCCGAGCACCAGGTCAACGCCTGCGAGGCCGCGATCCAGATGCTCGAGAAGATCGACGTGGTCAACAAGGAGCGCGAGCAAGAAGCCGCCGAGGGCGGCCACGTCTATATCCCGCTCAACGTGGGCATCGGTCTCAACACCGGCATCGGCGTGGTCGGCAACATGGGCTCCGACCTGAAGAAGAACTATTCGGTACTCGGCGACAGCGTGAACCTGGCGTCACGCCTGGAAGGCCAGACCAAGGAATACGGTTTTCCGATCATCGTCGGCTCCCGCACGGCGCTCGCCGCCAAGGACAAGTTTGCGATCCTCGAGCTCGACTTCATCATGGTCAAGGGCAAGAGCGAGCCGGAGGTGATCTATGCCATCGCCGGCCGCGAGGACGTGATGCAGTCGGCCGCGTTCCAGCGCCTGCGCAACATCACCATCGAGATGCTCGGCTGCTACCGCAACCGCGACTGGCACGGCGCACTCGAGGCCATCGAGCGCGGCCGCCGCAGCGAGGACGCCGACACGCTGGAAAAGCTGTTCAAGCTGTACGAGGCGCGCATCAAGGATTTCAAGATCGATCCGCCGCCGGAAGGCTGGACGGGAGCGTTTGCGCTGCTGACGAAGTAGGGCTGCGAGTGTGTGGGCTCCGTGGTCGCCCATACACTCCGTCATTGCGAGCGGAGCGAAGCAATCCAGAGTGTCTCCGCGGATGCAATTCTGGATTGCTTCGCTCCGCTCGCAATGACGAGACTGTTGAGGCGTTTGCGCGCAATAGCTCACGGCGGTCGTCCCGGCGAAGGCCGACACGACCGCGTTCATGAGGCGCGCGCCGTCTCACTCCACCCCGATCGTCGTCAGGTCCTGGAACCAGTGCTGCGCCTGGACGAACTGCTTCACCTTCGGCGACAGCGCGTGCGGGTTGGTGTCGTGGACGACCCAGACCAGCGCGGCATCGTCGACGATCAGGGCGTGCGCCTGCGCGATCAGATCGTCCTGCTTGGCGGTGTCGAAGGTCTGCTTGGCCTCGTTGATCAGCGCGTCGACTTCAGGGTTCTTGTAGCCGCCCCAGTTGACGCCGACCGGTGCGATCTGGTCGGAGGCGAAGAAGCGGACGATGGCGTAGAGCGGGTCCGAGGTGACATAGGCGATGTTGTTGGCGGTGATGCCGGCGTTGATCTCGTCGGCCGCGCCCTTGCGCCAGTGCGTATAGAGCGTCTCGAGCTCGACCACCTTGAAGTCGATGTCGATGCCGATCTCCTTGAAGCTTTGCTGCAGGAACTCGTTCATCGGCAGCGACAGCATCTGGCCGGTGCCGCCCTGCGCGATGATGAAGGTGGCTTTCAGCGGCTTCGCCTTGGGGTAGCCGGCCTCCTCGACCAGCTTCTTGGCAGCCGCAAGATCATACTTGATGTCGAAGCTCGGCTTGCCGAACCACGGGCTCGACGGATCGACCTGGCCCTTGGCGGGTTTGGCCAGCCCATTCATCAGGCCGACGACCTCGTCGCGGTTGATCGCGAGGTTGAGCGCCTTGCGCAAGCGGATGTCGGTCCAGGGCGAGCCCGGCAGCACGCTCAGATGATAATTCCACACATGCGGCGTGACGTTGTCGACGATCTTCATGCCGGCCGCTTTCAGCTGCGGCACGGCATCGGGCGCCGGCGTCTCGATCAGGTCGACTTGCCCTGCGAGCAGCGCGTTGGTGCGGGTCAGCGCTTCCGGCATCGGCACCAGCACGATCTTGTCGACCTTGGGAATGCGCTTCGTGTTCCAATAGTCCGGATTCTTGCTGAGCTCGGCGAGCTCGCGCGGCACCAGTTTTGTCAATTTGAACGGGCCGGTGCCGGAGGGCTGGCTGGCGAACTTGTCCCAATCCTTGCCGAGCTTCTCGTATTGCGCGGGGCTCGAGACCAGGAACCACAGCATCTGATAGGGGAAGAAGGAATCGACCTTCTTGGTGGTGATCTCCACTGTGGAATCGTCGATCTTGGCGTAGCTCGCCACCGAAGGCAGCCGCGTCTTCACCTGCGCGCTCTGCCGCTTGTCGAATTGCGGCGCCTTGTCGTTGAGCACCTTGTCGAGATTCCAGATCACCGCATCGGCGTTGAATTCGCTGCCGTCGTGAAACTTGACGCCCCTACGGAGCGCGAAGCGCCATTTGGTCTTGTCGGCATCGTCGACCTTCCATTCCGTCGCGAGTCCCGGCACCAGCTTGCCGGGACGGTCGGCAACATCCATTTCCCACGCAACCAGCGGATCGTAGATCGTATAGGCGGTGAACTGATAGGCGCCGGCGCCGCGATCGGGCTGACCCGTTGTCAGCGGAATATCCGCCATGGAGATGCCGTAGCGCACCACCGTTTCAGCGCGCGCCGGGATTGCGAATGACGCCAGCACAAGCACGGCGAGACAAGTCGATAATCGGATACGCATGGCCCAAAGCTCCAAGGGAAAATTCATGGGAGAATTCGGAGCCAAACGTGCAATCTTGATGCCAGAATAGGCAGTGCGATGCCTCCATGGCTGCTCGATCACAAGGACTTGTCGTCGCAGGGGCAATTTGCAGAATAAGTTTCCCCATTGGCATAGCCATTGCATACGTTTGCATCAAAATTAATCATCGAAAGCCGCAAAAGGACTGAGGTAATGCTTATCAAGACGACGACACGCGCGGCGCTGATTGCGGCGCTGGCCCTGACGACTGCGGCTGCGTGGCCGCGCGCGGCCAGCGCCGAAACCGTGCTGCGCATCGGCATGACGGCTGCCGATATTCCGCGCACGCTCGGTCAGCCCGATCAGGGTTTTGAAGGCAATCGCTTCACTGGCGTCACCATGTATGACGCGCTCACGGGCTGGGATCTCTCCTCCGCCGACAAGGCCAGCGTGGTGATCCCCGGCCTCGCCACCGAGTGGAAGGTCGACGATGCCGACAAGACCAAATGGACCTTCAAGCTGCGCCCCGGCGTCACCTTCCATGATGGCACGCCGTTCAACGCCGACGCGGTGGTCTGGAACGTCGACAAGGTCCTGAAGCAGGACGCGCCGCAATTCGATCCGAGCCAGGTCGGTGCCACCGCCACGCGGATGCCGACGCTCGTATCCGCCAGGAAGATCGACGACATGACGGTCGAGCTCACCACCAAGGAGCCCGACAGCTTTCTGCCGATCAACCTCACCAACCTGTTCATGGCGAGCCCGGCAAAGTGGCAGCACTTCTACGACAAGGCCGAAGGCGCCGACGCCAAGGCGAAGTCGCAGGCCGCCTGGACTGCCTTTGCCAAGGACGCCGCGGGCACCGGCCCGTGGAAGATGGCGAGCTTCACGCCGCGCGAGCGGCTCGAGCTGGTGAAGAATGCGGACTATTGGGACAAGGCCCGCGTGCCCAAGGTCGACAAGATGCTGCTCTTGCCGATGCCGGAGGCGAATGCGCGCACTGCGGCGCTGCTCTCCGGACAGGTCGACTGGGTCGAGGCACCGGCGCCGGATGCGCTGCCCGAGCTCAAGCAGCGCGGCTTCAAGCTCTACGCCAACGAGCAGCCGCATGTCTGGCCGTGGCAGTTCTCGCGCGTAGAGGGCTCGCCCTGGAACGACATTCGCGTCCGCAAGGCCGCCAATCTCTGCGTCGATCGTGAAGGGCTCAAGGACGGGCTGCTTGCGGGTCTCATGGTGCCGGCGACCGGCACCTTCGAGCCCGGTCATCCCTGGCGCGGCAAGCCGACCTTCGAGATCAAGTATGACAAGCCGGCAGCGCAAAAGCTGATGCAGGAGGCAGGCTTCGGTCCGAACAAGAAGCTGGCGGTCAAGATCCAGACCTCGACCTCCGGCTCGGGCCAGATGCAGCCGCTGCCGATGAACGAATATCTCCAGCAGGCACTTGCCGAATGCTATTTCGACGTGCAGCTCGACGTCATCGAGTGGAATACGCTGTTCTCCAATTGGCGGCGCGGTGTCAAGGATCCCAGCGCCAACGGCTCGAACGCGACCAACGTCACCTATGCGGCGATGGACCCGTTCTTCGCGCTGGTGCGTTTCCTGCAGTCGTCGATGGCGCCGCCGGTCTCGAACAATTGGGGTTTTATCAACAATCCCAAGTTCGACGAGCTGGTGAAGAAGGCGCGGCAGACGTTTGATCCAGCCGCGCGTGACGCCGCGCTCGCCGAGCTGCACGCAGCCTCCGTCGACGATGCAGCCTTCCTCTACGTCGCCCACGACGTCGGCCCGCGCGCCATGAGCCCGAAAGTGACAGGTGTGATCCAGCCGAAGAGCTGGTTCATCGACTTCTCGCCGATCTCGATGACGCCGTGAGGTGATCACTCTATCTATCCGTCATGCCCGGGCTTGACCCGGGCATCCACGTCTTTCTTGCTTCGTCTTTCTAAAGAGAAGAACGTGGATGGCCGGGACAAGCCCGGCCATGACGGCATCTACGCGCCAACCTGAGTAAACCCGACGTGCTCGCCTACATCGCCAGACGCATCGTCTATGTCATCCCGATCGTCATCAGCGTGGCGCTGGTGTGCTTTCTGCTCGTGCATATCACGCCGGGCGATCCGCTGGTCGCGGTGCTGCCGGCCGATGCCTCGCAGGAGCTCGCGGCGCAGCTGCGCGCCGCCTACGGCTTTGACCGTCCGCTGCCGGTGCAGTTCGGCCTGTGGCTGCTGCGCGCGCTGCATGGCGACCTCGGCAATTCCATTGCGACGGGCCGTCCCGTGCTCGCCGAGGTCATGCGCGCGGTCGGCAACACCGTCACGCTTGCGATTGCGGCCGCCATCATCGGCTTCACCATGGGCGTCCTGCTCGGCCTGATCGCCGGCTATTTCCGCGAGACCTGGATCGACAAGCTCGCGACCTCCTTTGCCATCGCCGGCGTCTCGGTGCCGCATTACTGGCTCGGCATGGTGCTCGTCATCATCTTCTCGGTGGAGCTGAACTGGCTGCCCGCGGTCGGCGCCGGGCCGAACGGCTCTAGCTCCTGGGCCTGGGATTGGGCGCACCTGAAATATCTCGTGCTGCCGGCGATCACGACCTCGGTGATTCCGATGGGCATCGTCACCCGCACCGTGCGCGCGCTCACCGGCGATATCCTTTCGCAGGATTTCGTCGAGGCATTGCGCGCCAAAGGCCTGCACGAAACCGGCGTGTTCCGCCACGTCATCAAGAATGCCGCGCCGACCGCGCTCGCCGTGATGGGACTTCAGCTTGGCTACATGCTTGGTGGCTCGATCCTGATCGAGACCGTATTCTCCTGGCCGGGTTCGGGCTTTCTGCTCAACTCCGCGATCTTCCAGCGCGACCTGCCGCTGTTGCAAGGCACGATCCTGGTTCTGGCCCTGTTCTTCGTCTTCCTCAATCTGCTGGTCGACATCGCGCAAGCCGTGATCGATCCGCGCATCAAGCGGGGCTAGCGGCGATGAGCGAGCTTCCGTTGTCCGCGACCAGCGACGCCGCGCTTCAGGCCGCGCCCGCGACCAAGGCGCGCGGCTACTGGGCGACCGTCGGCCGGCGCATCCTGCGCGACAAGGTCAGCATGGCCTGCGCGCTGGTGTTGCTGCTGATCTTCGTCTCCGCCATTCTCGCGCCCTGGCTTGGACTCGAAGATCCCTACAAGGGCTCGATGATCCGCCGCCTGCGCCACATCGGCACGGCAGGCTATCCGCTCGGCACCGACGAGCTCGGCCGCGACATGCTGGCCCGGTTGATCTATGGCGGGCGGCTGTCGCTGGTGATCGGCATTTTGCCTGTCATCCTCGCCTTTGGCATCGGGACTTCGCTCGGGCTTGTCGCCGGCTATGTCGGCGGCAAGCTCAACACCGCGATCATGCGCACGATCGATGTGTTCTACGCCTTCCCCTCCGTGCTGCTGGCGATCGCGATCTCCGGCGCGCTCGGTGCCGGCATCCTCAATTCCATCGTGTCGTTGACCGTCGTGTTCGTGCCGCAGATCACCCGTGTCGCCGAGAGCGTCACCACCGGCGTGCGCAACATGGATTTCGTCGAAGCCGCGCGCGCCTCCGGCGCCAGGCCCTTCACCATCATGCGCGTGCACATCCTCGGCAACGTGCTGGGCTCGATCTTCGTCTATGCCACCAGCCTGATCTCGGTCTCGATGATTTTGGCGGCAGGCTTATCCTTCCTCGGCCTCGGTACAAAACCGCCGGAGCCGGAATGGGGCCTGATGCTGAACACGCTCCGCACCGCGATCTACGTCAATCCCTGGGTTGCGGCATTGCCCGGCGCGATGATCTTCGCGGTCTCGATCTGCTTCAACCTGCTTTCGGACGGCCTGCGCAGCGCCATGGACATCAGGAACTGAGATGATGATGCAGAAGAGCAATGGCGCGGCATGGGAGGTCGTCATGCCCGGGCTTGTCCCGGGCACCCACGTTCTTCGTCCCGTGTGGCAAGGCGTGGATGGCCGGGACAAGCCCGGCCATGACGGCGTGGAGGCTTTAGTACGGGCCATATGTGATGGCCTTGCTCCGACGGGGAGAGGCAGGAGGCCGCGGGCATGAGCGACACCAGCACCTCCGTTGCCATGCTGGAGCCGGTCGAGGACGTCGGCGGCGTCGCGCAGCCGTTGCTCCAGGTCAATGGCCTGACCAAGCATTTTCCGGTACGTGGTGGGCTGTTCGCCCCGAAACGTACCGTGCGCGCCGTCGACAATGTCTCCTTCTCCATCGCCAAGGGCGAGACCGTCGGCATCGTCGGCGAGTCCGGTTGCGGCAAGTCGACCACCGCGCGCCTCTTGATGCATCTGATGCCGCGCGATGCCGGCGACATCATCTATGACGGCATGTCCGTCGGGCAGTCGCTGTCGCTGCGCGAGCTCCGCCGCGGCATGCAGATGGTGTTCCAGGATTCCTACGCCTCGCTCAATCCGCGCCTGACCATCGAGGAATCGATCGCGTTCGGCCCCAAGGTCCATGGCATGGCCGATGGCACCGCGCGTGCGCTGGCGCGCGAGCTGCTCGGCAAAGTCGGCCTGGTGCCCGCAAATTTCGCCAACCGCTATCCGCACGAGATCTCCGGCGGCCAGCGCCAGCGCGTCAACATCGCCCGCGCGCTCGCACTCTCGCCGCGGCTCGTGATTCTGGATGAAGCCGTCTCCGCGCTCGATAAATCCGTCGAGGCGCAGGTGCTTAACCTGCTGGCCGATCTCAAGCGCGAGTTCGGCCTGACCTATCTCTTCATCAGCCACGACCTCAACGTCGTCCGCTACATCAGCGACCGCGTGCTGGTGATGTATCTCGGCGAGGTGGTCGAGCTCGGCCCCGTCGACCAGGTCTGGGACGCGCCCGCGCATCCCTATACGCGCGCGCTGCTGGCCGCGATGCCGTCCTCCGATCCCGATAGGCGCACCGAGCAGCCGCCGATCACGGGCGATCCACCCAATCCGATCGATCCGCCCGCGGGCTGCCGCTTCCACACCCGTTGTGCGTTTGCGGAGCCGCTCTGCGCAATTGCTGCACCAAAGCTCACCGCGCTGGATAATATGGGCCACGAGGCCGCGTGCTACATGGCGATTCCGGGTTCAGGCCATAGCCGCGCGCCCTGAGAGGAAACCGCATGACGAGACCGACGACAAAAGAGATCCAGGCGACGGCACAAGTCGCCGGTATTCCCGTGAACGACGAGATCGCGACGCGCATCTCCAATTCCATTGGACCGGCCTTCGAAGGCTTTGCCGCCATCGCCGGCACGTTGCCGTTCGACCTCGAGCCCGCGCTCTATCCGCTCGCGCAGACGCAGAAGGTGTCGAAATGAGCACCGAGCCTGCCTTGATGACGCTCACCGAGGTCGCGCGCGCGATCGCGATGAAGCAGGTGTCCTCGCATGAGGTGACGCGCGCGCTGCTGCATCGCATCGCGCAGTGGCAGCCGCATCTCAACGCCTTCATGTCGATCGAGTCCGAAGCTGCGTTGAAGGCGGCCGATGCCGCCGACGCCGCGCTCGCCAAAGGCGAGCTCCGAGGTCCCTTGCATGGCGTTCCGCTCGCGCACAAGGACATGTATTACGATGCAGGCCACGTCTCGACCTGCGGCTCGCTGATCCGCCGCGATTTCGTGCCGACCGTGACGTCCACCGCCTTGCAGCGATTGAAGGACGCCGGCCAGATTCGCCTCGGCACGCTGCATCTGGCCGAGTTCGCCTATGGCCCGACCGGCCACAACGCCCATTACGGCCCGGTGCGCAATCCCTGGAACGTCGCGCATATCACCGGTGGTTCGTCGTCAGGCTCCGGCTCGTCGGTCGCAGCGCGGCTGACCTATGCGGCGCTGGGCTCCGACACCGGCGGCTCGATCCGTATGCCCGCGCATTTCTGCGGTGTCACCGGTCTGAAGACCACCGTCGGCCGCGTCAGCCGCGCCGGCGCGATGCCGCTGTCGCAATCGCTCGACACCGTCGGCCCGCTCGCGCGCACCACTGAGGACTGCGCGCTGCTGCTGGCGCTGATGGCCGGTCCCGACCCCGAGGATTCGACCGCAAGCCACGAGCCGCTGTCGGACTATGTCGCGGCAACCAAAGGCTCGCTGAAGGGCCTCAAGATCGGCGTGCCCGCCTCGTTCTATGTCGACGATCTCGACAGTGAGGTCGCGCGCGTGCTGGACGAGACCATCGCGGTGCTCAAGCGCGAGGGCGCCGACATCCTCACAGTCGAGCTTCCGGATCAGCGGCAATTGTCCGCCGCAAGCCAGCTCGTGCTCGCGGCGGAAGCTGCCGCCTTCCACAAGCGCTGGATGATCGAACGTCCGCAGGATTATGGTCCGCAGGTGCTGATGCGGCTGCAGAACGGTCTCGCCGTGCCCGCCATCACCTATCTCGAGGCGATGCGCTGGCGCGGCCCGGCACTCGCCGCCCACAATGCCGCGGCCGCAGGCGTGGATGCGATCATCGCACCGGCATCTCCGGTGCCTGCACCGACCATCGAGGAGAGCGACGTCGGCGGCGGGCCGAACGCGCCGGCGCTGCTGCAGCGGCTGACGCTGTTCACCCGTCCGGTAAATTTTTTGGGCTTGCCGTCGCTCACCGTTCCCTCCGGGTTCACCAAAAGCGGCCTGCCTGTCGGCATGCAGCTGATCGGCCGCTCCTTCGATGAAGCGACTTTGCTGACCATCGGCGCCGCCTTCCAGCGCGTCACCGACTACCACGACCGGGTCCCCAAGCTGCCGTCATGACAAAGCTCGTCGAGATATCAGGCCTCAACATCCGCTTCACCGGCGAGCGCACGGTCTATGCCGTGAACGATCTCAATCTCTCGCTCGGCGACGGCGAGGTGCTGGGCCTGCTCGGCGAATCCGGTTCGGGCAAGAGCGTGACGCTGCGCGCGTTGATGCGGCTGTTGCCGAAGAAGCGCACGCAGATTTCCGGCAAGGTCAACGTCATGGGCCGCGACGTGCTCGCGATGAACGACGAGGAGCTGTCGTCGTTCCGCGGCCAGACCGTCTCGATGATCTTTCAGGAGCCGGCACTGGCGCTCGACCCGGTCTACACCATCGGCGCGCAGATCGCCGAGAGCGTCGTGCGCCACGAGGGCAAGTCGTATGCGGAGGGCACGGCGCGTGCGCTCGAGATGCTCGAGGTCGTGCGCATCCCGTCTGCCAAGCGGCGGCTCGATGCCTATCCGCACGAAATGTCCGGCGGCATGCGCCAGCGTGCGATGATCGCGCTGGCGCTCGCCTGCCGTCCGAAGATTTTGCTCGCGGACGAGCCGACCACGGCGCTCGATGCCACCGTGCAGATCCAGATCCTGCTGCTGCTGCGCGAGCTGCAACGCGAGTTCGGCATGTCCGTCATCTTCGTCACCCACGACATCGGCGTCGCTATCGAGATCTGCGACCGCGTCGCGGTGATGTATGCCGGCCAGATCGTGGAGCAGGGCAGCCTGCGCGACATCGTCCGCTCCCCGGTCCATCCCTATGCCAAGGGCCTGCTCGCCTCGACCATCCACGGCGCCAAGCGGGGGCAGCGTCTCGAGACCATCCCCGGCACCCCGCCATCGCTGGCCGAAATGCCCCACAACTGCTCCTTCGCCCCCCGCTGCGCCGTGGCGCAGCCGCGCTGCATCGCGCAATTGCCGGCGAATGTGGAGGTTGCGCCGGGCCGAGCGGCACGGTGCGTGCTGGCGGAGGCGGTGGTTGCGTCCTAGCAAGCTGTTGCTCCGGCCGTAGTCGACTGGCCGACAGAGTATTCGTGGCGAACTGAAGCGGACGGGGGAATTGTCTATGAATGCCGCATCATGCGGCATGCGCGTCGCACGGATTGGTTTCGCGTGCGCGATGCGATGGATTGCCGCATCAATAGGCAAATGTACTCACGCGTCGACAACGAGATCGCTTGCGTGGATTTCGCCACCACCGATCGTGCTGAGGTCGTTCCTCTGTGGCACCATGCTTTTGGTCTCTGCGCTGAATCGAGAAAATTTTAGGAAGATCGCACGAGGATACGTTGCCCAACGGCATCGCATGAAGTCAATTTTGAGTTTCTTCACGATGCGCGTTGCCGCCCCTCTGGCTCTCGCCCAGATTGTTCTCTAGATCAGCCAGACGAATCGGTGACGAAGCTTCCGAGCGGGTAGGGCAACGACGCGATCATGATGAATGCCATGTGGGGCGCGACTGCGGCAGGAACCTGCATCGGCCCTATCTGGAGCGTCCGGCGTAAGCAGGTGATGTCCCACATGGGATGCCGCTCCTTTATCTTATCTCGCTGAAGTTCGCCGGCCTGTCAGACGCAGGCGACACAACCTTGGGGAATACGCTTCCGTTTGGCCGACGTTGGTCGCGCAGCGGAGGCGAAAATACATGCAACAAGATGATCGCAGGCCGTCGAGCGCAGCAAGGCTCCTGGAACCAGTTCCCCTGCCACGCGAGCCCCGGGATGTCAGGGATAGAGCGCCAGCGCCGCCGCGGCTGTTCTCGACCCGGCCCTATCCTGCGCCGGAACAGTTTGACGTCTGGAAAACGCGCATGGCCTCGTTGCTCGATGTCGCGCCACCGGAAGGCCACGATCCCGCACGGGGATTCGAGGTCGAATACCTGACCTGCAACATGGCAGATGTCGTGTTTACGTCCGGACGGTTTACGGCTCAAACCTTCGCGCGCGTTTTCGCGCCATCCCCGGTCGATATCTGGTGGTTGTTCCGTGTGCGCTCGGGAGAAGCCTGGTTCGAGACCGGCGAGCGGCAAATCCATGCCGGGCCTGGAGCGATGTTCATCATTTCGCTCGACGACGACTTCCGCGGCCGCATCTCGGATTATGAGAGTCTGGTGATTGGCTTGCGGCGGGACGCATTCGAGCGCGTGGCGGAGCAGATCGACAGCGTTTGCAACACCATCCTGACCGGCAATCTGATCGAGCTGCTGGCCGATTATCTGGATCGGCTCGAAATGCGTGTCATCCAGATGTCATCTGACGAGTTGAGGCAGGCTGGACGCGCGACGGCGAGCATGATCGCCGCATGTATCGAGCTGTCCGGCACCAGGCTGGAGCAGGGGCGAGGCGCCATCGAATCGATCCTGTTCGAGCGCGCCCGCGAGTATATTGAGGCGCATCTGGGCGAGTTTGACCTCACGCCGAATCGCGTGGCGGAACAATTGCGGGTCTCGCGCTCGAACCTCTACCGTGCCTTCGAAAGCGCCGGCGGGGTGGCCGGCTACATCATGCGCAGGCGTCTGCGTGCCGCGCATGCGGAACTGGTCGCAAGCGCGGACAAACGGGTGCAGGAGATCGCCTATCGCCACGGCTTCAAGCAGGCGTCGGATTTCACGCGCGCCTTCCGACGTGAATTCGGCGTCAGCCCGCGCGTGGCGCGCGAACGGGCGCGCGGCGGATCAATTGCGGGTTGAATTGTGATGAGATCGCGCGGGTTCCGTGCTGATCGTTCAACTTGTGAGACGATCTGCCAGCTATTTGGACGCGCTGCCGAGTGACGTTGACCCAATTGTGTCTATCCTTTTCTACCATGACGACTCGGGGGCAACTTGATGGCAGCCGGGCGAGCGCTGGGTGGCAAGATGCGCTCGTTTAGCTTGATATGCCATCGGCCAGGACCGGATGGTGATCGCGCGATGCGCGATCATTTTCACACGTCGATGATGTGTGTCCGACAGATCCGCGCTTCGGTGCGGCGACCCTCGCGTTGGACAAGCTGTCACAAGGGGGCGCACCATGGCTGTCGCACGCAACTCAACCGAATCGCTGAAGCTTCAAGAGCGCGCCGGCTGCGTCCGGAACTGGGTCGCATCAGATGATGCGAGCAGCTATTCATTGCTGCGCCGGCTAAGGGCGGTGCTGCGTCGGGCGCTCAGGGTGAAGCGCAACGGGCCGCGGCTTGGGATGCTGACGGCGGGAGCAACGGTCGGTGCGATGCTTGTCGTGGTGGCGGTCATGGCTCCCCAGGCGGCGCTTGCCCAGGTTGCCATCGGCAATGGGGTCTTGAGCAACCCCGCCAACTGCACCAGTCCCACTGCTGCAACCGCAGGCAGCACTGCTCTTGGTTGCGGCGCCCACGCAGCCGGTGCCAATGCGACCGCCATCGGCACTAGCACCACTGCGAATGGCCAGAACTCGCTGGCGCTCGGCGATGCGAACAGCGCAACCGGCGATGGTTCGATCATCGTGGGCTACGCCAACTCTGTGAATGGGCTCAATGCGATCGGCATGGGTGTCTTTGCAAACGCGACCGGCGTCAATGCCCTCGCGGTCGGCGGAAACGCGCACGCCACTGCGGACGGATCGAGCGCCTTCGGTGTCAACACCACGGCAAGTGGGGCAAGTTCCCTTGCCTTGGGTTCGTCGGCCAATGCTTCCGGTGGTGCCTCGATCGCGATTGGATTGTCCTCCACCGCCTCATCTTCGAACGGTTCGGGCACGGCCATCGGGGTCGGCTCCAAAGCAAGCGCCGGAACCGGTGGCGGTTCTCCGATCGCCATCGGCGTGAATGCCAACGCCAGCGGGACCGCGCCGAGCGGCTTCACGTTCGAGGCAGTTGCGCTCGGCACAACCGCCACCGCGACGGGCGCGTGGTCGACCAGCGTCGGTTCGAGCGCATCCGCAACGGGGACGGGAGCCAGTGCGTTAGGTACGTCCGCCGCAGCGTCAGCAAATCAAGCCACCGCCATCGGTAACGGGGCGAAAGCCTCCGCGGTCGGCAGCGCATCCCTTGGATACCTTGCCAACGCGAGCGGCGGCAACGCCGCCGCGGTTGGCGTCCAGTCGGTCGCGTCGGGTACCAGCTCACTGGCGGCCGGCAATCTCGCCACGGCGTCAGGAAATTTCGGCGTTGCCCTGGGTAATCAGGCGCAGGCGCTGAGCTCCGGGGGCTCGGTCGCAATCGGATCGGGCGCAATCGTCAACAACGCGGCGACAGGCGGCGTCGCGATCGGTAACAACGCGGCGTCGAGTGGTGCTAATTCGATCGCCACGGGCGTTAGCGCCGTCGCCGGCGCCGTCAATGCCTTTGCCGCGGGATTTCAGGCCAATGCGTCGGCGGCCAGCGCTATTGCCATCGGCAACAATGCCGCGGCTAGTTCCGCCAACGCGGTCGCCCTGGGCACCAATGCTGTGGCGACCGGCGGCCAGGCGGTCTCCATCGGCGCGAACAACGTCGCCTATGGCAACGGCGCCGTGACGATCGGCGATCCGAGTTACGCCAGCGGCACGGGCGCCTTCACCGGCGGTGCAAACAACATCGCCAATAGTGACGGCACCGCGACCGCCACCGCCGCCAATCAGGCCGCCGGCGCCGTCGCGATCGGCAACAACAACAAGGCGATCGGTCAGGGCTCCGTGGCGCTGGGCAACGGCTCCACGGCGGGCGCGGCCGGTCTTGCGGGCAATATCGCGCTGGGTGACGGCGCAACGGCGGCGGCAAAATCCGGCGATGTCGCGCTCGGCTCCGGCAGCGTCACCGCTGTGGCGGTCGGCACGCCGAACACCGTGATCAACGGCACCACCTACAGCTTCGCCGGCACGACGCCGAACTCGACGGTCAGCGTCGGTGCGCTTGGCGCCGAGCGCACCATCACCAATGTCGCGGCGGGCCGGATCAGTAACTCTTCAACCGACGCGATCAACGGCTCGCAGCTCTGGGCCACCAACCAGGCCGTCGACGGCCTCGCCACCACCGTCAACAACATCAACACCGGTGGCGGCATCAAGTATTTCCACGCCAATTCGACGCTGGCGGATTCGTCCGCGGCGGGGACCAACTCGGTTGCGATCGGACCGGTCTCGACCGCCACCGGCAGCGGCTCGGTCTCGATCGGCAACGGCGCGACCGCCGCGAAAGCCAACGATATCGCGCTCGGCTCGGGCAGCCAGACCACCACGGCGGTCGGCACGCCCGGCGTCAACATCGGCGGCACCAATTACGCCTTCGCCGGCACGAATCCGCTTTCGACGGTCAGCGTCGGCACGGTCGGAAACGAGCGCACCATCACCAATGTCGCGGCGGGCCGGATCAGCAACGGCTCGACCGACGCGATCAACGGCTCGCAGCTGTGGGCCGCTACCTCCGCGATCGACAGCCTCTCGACCGTCGTCAGCAACGGCCTGACGCATTATTATGGTGTCAACGACGGCGGCACCCAGCAGGCCAACTACAACAATAACGGCGCGACTGGGACCAATTCGATGGCTGCCGGCGTTGCGGCGTCGGCGAGCGCTGCGGGAGCGACTGCGCTGGGCTTCAACACCCAGGCCACGGTTGCCGATGGCGTGGCGATCGGCTCGGGGTCGATATCCAACCGCGCGGTCGCGCCGACTTCCGGCACGATCGGCGGCACCATCATCCCCTACAACACCACCGATCTCGCGCTGCTCGGCGCGGTTTCGGTCGGCAATGCGACGAGCTATCGGCAGATCACTGACGTGGCCGACGGCACCCAGAGCAGCGATGCCGTCACCGTGCGGCAGCTGACCGGTGCACTGACCTCGTTCGCGACCACGACCACGAGATATTTCCACGCCAACTCGACGCTCGCCGACTCGCTGGCGGTCGGCAACAATTCGGTCGCGGTGGGCCCGCAGACCGTGGTCAATGGCGACAACGGCATCGGCATGGGCTTCGGCGCGACCGTGCAGCAGACCGCACCCGGCGGCATCGCGATCGGCCAGAATTCGCTGTCCAGCTTCGCCGATTCGATTGCGTTCGGAACCAATGCGCAGGCCAACGGCGTCCAATCGGTGTCGATCGGCGCGGGATCCCAGACGTCCAACCCGACCAGCGTTGCGCTCGGTCCGAACGCCAAGGCGACGGCGCAGGCCGGGGACGTCGCGCTCGGCGCCAATTCGACCACCTCGACGGTGGTCAAGACCACGAGCACGACGATCGGCGGCACCACTTACAACTTCGCCGGCACGGCGCCGACATCGACCGTCAGCGTCGGCGGCGCCGGTTCGGAGCGCACCGTCACCAACGTCGCGGCGGGACAGATCACCTCGACCTCGACCGACGCGATCAACGGCTCGCAGCTCTGGGCCACCAACGTCGCGCTGGACGGCCTTTACACCACCGTCAGCAACATCAGCAGCGGCGGTGGTGGCGTCAAATATTTCCACGCCAATTCGACGGCCGCGGATTCCACTGCGGCCGGTGCCGAGAGCGTCGCGATCGGCCCGCAATCGGTCGCAAGCGGGGCCAATGCGATCTCGATGGGCAACGGCTCCGCCGCATCGGCGGACAATTCGGTCGCGATTGGCGTCGGCGCCAAGGCGACGCAGGCCAACTCGCTGGCGCTCGGTGCGAACGCGACCACCACGGCCAATCTGAGCGATGCGGCCTATACGCCCGTTGTCGGCAAGAGCGTTGCGGGGGTGGCGACCGGCGAAGTGTCGGTCGGCTCGTCCGGGGCCGAACGCCGCCTCACCAATGTTGCCGCAGGCTCGGCCGCGACCGACGCGGTCAACGTCAGCCAGCTCCAGGCGGTGGCGTCGAGCTCGATCCGCTACGACACCGACGGCGCCGGCAACACCACCAACAAGCTGACGCTGAACAGCGGCAGCGGCGCGCCGGTGACGATCAGCAATGTGGCGGCGGGTGTCGCCGGCACCGATGCGGTCAACCTCAACCAGCTCAACAGCGCCTTCGAGCAGCTCAACGGCCGGATCGGCGAGGTACGGCAGGACGCCTGGCGTGCGGCCGCTATCGGCATGGCCGCCGCGTCGCTGCGTTATGACGACCGCCCCGGCAAGGTGAGCGCATCGGCGGGTGGCGGCATCTGGCGCAGCCAGGGCGCGCTGGCCTTCGGCATTGGCTACACCAGCGAGAACGGCCGGCTGCGCAGCAACGCGGCGGCGACCACCGCCGGGGGCGACTGGGGCGTCAGCGCCGGCGTGAGCCTGACGCTCAATTGACCCTGACCTCGACGCGGCGGCTGGCGTGCCTGGCTCTGGTGATCTGGCTTCAGGCGGCGGTGAGCGCATCCGCGCAGCCCGCACCGCCATCGGCTTACGCCGTGAAGCCTTCGGATGTCGTGGTGCCGGAGGGTGAGACGCTCGGCGAGTTCAGGCGGATGATTCAGCCGTTCAGGAACTGGACCTTGATTTGCGACGAGAGCCTCAAATCCAGGCGTCGCGTCTGCAACGTTACGCAATCAATCGTCAACGCGCAGGGCACGGTCGCCTTCAATTGGTCGCTGATTGCGACCGCCGACGGCAAGCCGCTGATGACGATGCGCATTCCCGCAGCTGCGGGGGTCGGCACGCATGTCGAGCTCGCGATGGGCGATAGCCCGGACCGAATCGTCGCCCAGACCGATCACTGCGACGCCAATTTCTGCTTCGCCACGGTTGCGATCGGCGACGTGCTCAGGCGCCACATCCGCGCGGCGACGCTGTGCCGTGTGTCCTTTCAGCTTCCGCAAGGAGGGCCGATCGTACTGGAGGCGCCGCTGGATGGGTTGTCCGGCGTATTGGCGAAACTGAAATGATACAAGGAGGATGAATACGCCGATGCGACTGAAAATGCCGACCCTGATTTTCGTGGCTGTCGTCATGGCAGCGCTCGGTGCGGCCGCTGTGGTGGGATATGCCCAGCAGGTCCAGCCTGCCGAGGCGCAGCCTATACCGTTGCAGCTCGGAGCTCCGGCGCCGGCCAAGAAGCCCGCCGCGAAGCCGCAACCACGCAAGCCGCGTCCGCAGGAGACGCAGACGGCGCCGGCTGCCGCAGCATCCGCTCCGCCGCAGCAGGCGGGGCAGCAACCGACCGTGTTCGACGATCATGCGCGGCAGGGCAACATCGTGACATGCGCCAATCTGTTTGGGACGCTCGGCCGCGGTCTCGCGACGAACTCCAACTACACCGCGCAGTCGCAGTGGGACGCCAAGGCCGGCAATTCGCATTCAGTACAGGCGCTGGTCGCGCTTGCGCCCGACCAGGCCACCCAGGGCAACACCAATCAGCGGGCCGCTGGTGTCGTGTTTGCTGCACCGGTCGGAGCGTCCTGCGAAGGCAATCTGGTGCGGGTGACGCCCCGGACGGAGAGCTGCTCGATCGTTGCCGACGAGCTCGCCAAGCTCAACGGTCACAACGGCGCGCTCGGTGGTCTCGCGACGATCGCGCTGCCGAACGGTGCGCAAGTGGTGCTCGTTCCTTTCGGCAACGCCTGTGTTGCGGTAACGACACTGCGCGTAGCCGGGTAGCCGCCGCCAAATCGGGGCACGTGCCGATGTCAGGAGCGATTGCTCCTCATGACAAAAATCAGTCGCGTCGGCATGGGGTTATGGCGATTCGCCGGGGCCATTTCGGCCGCGCTCATTCTACTGTGCATGGGGTTGTTTTCGCGATTCCTGTCTGAGCGGTCCCTCCGGGAACACCATTCAGACCCCATTCATCCCGGTTCCGGTTCCATGGGCCCGTTCACGGAGAGGGACTTCAACTTATGTATATTTCTGGCCAAAGCCTCATCGTCATCCTGTTTGTCGGCCTGGTTGCCGGCTGGCTCGCCGGCAAGGTCGTGCGAGGAAGCGGGTTCGGCATCATCGGCGACATCGTGATCGGCATCGCCGGTGCGTTCGTCGCGACGTTCCTGTTCCCGAAGCTCGGCATCCATCTCGGCCTCGGACTGGTCTCGGAGATCATCTATTCCGCCATCGGCGCCATCATCCTGCTGCTGGTGGTGCGGCTGGTGCGCGGCGGCGGCCGGCTCTAACCGGTTCGATCGATCGGAACCAAGCGCTTCTCCCCGTGCGCTTTGGGGAGAGGCGCTTGTCTTTGCTATAAAAAGCCGCAAAGACTGTGAAATACGGGACTTGCGGATTGGGCCGTCCTGGGTAGATGTGGCGAGGCCCGGATTAATTCGATTGCACTGCATGCGGGGAGAACCCGATATTAATCCGGGGCGCGTACGCCTCGATTTGTTTTTGTAATCAGGACTCTGGAAATCAGGGGGTTTGCCCCATTACCCGAAAGAGATCAGATTGATGGCAGCCGTTCCCGGCCTCCGCCGTTCAGAGCTCGGTGACGCGCTGCGTGCCTGCCGCACGGCGTTCATCGGCGTCGGTTTCATGAGCTGCATGATCAACCTGCTCTATCTGACCGGGTCGATCTTCATGCTGGAGGTCTACGACCGGGTGCTGCCGAGCCGCAGCATTCCAACCCTCGTCGGCCTGATCGTACTCGCCGGCGGTCTCTATATGGCGCAGGGCGTGCTCGACATGATCCGCAGCCGCATCCTGGGACGGGTCGGAACCGCGCTCGACGAGGCCCTGAACAAACGCGTGTTCGACACCATCGTACGTCTGCCGCTGCTGGTGGGCAGCCGCAACGAGGGGCTGCAGCCGCTGCGCGATCTCGACAATGTCCGCTCGTTCCTCGGCGGCATGGGCCCGAGCGCGTTCTTCGACCTGCCCTGGCTGCCGCTCTATCTCGCCATCTGCTTCGCCTTCCACGTCATGATCGGCGTGACCGCCTTGGTCGGCGCCATCATCCTGGTCGGGCTGACGCTGGTCACCGAGTTCCTGTCCCGCCAGCCGGCGAAGGATGCGATGGGCCTTGCCGCCCAGCGCAACGATCTCGCCCAGTCGAGCCGCCGCAATGCCGAGGTGCTGGTGTCGATGGGCATGGCCGGCCGGCTGAACGCGCGCTGGAGCGAGGCCAACGAAAAATACCTCGCCGGCAATCAGCGTGCGAGCGACGTCGCCGGCGGCCTGGGCGCCGTCGCAAAAGTGCTGCGCATGATGCTGCAATCGGCGGTGCTCGCGGTCGGCGCCTATCTCGTCATCCATCAGGAGGCGACCGCCGGCATCATCATTGCGGGCTCGATCCTCTCGGCCCGCGCGCTGGCGCCGGTCGATCTCGCGATCGCGCATTGGAAATCCTTCGTCGCGGCACGCCAGAGCTGGCACCGCCTCAGCCGCCTCCTGGAACAGATGCCGGCGCAGGCGACGCCGACCCAGTTGCAGGCACCCACCAGCCGCCTCTCGGTCGAAGGCGTGGCGATGGTTGCTCCAGGCGACCAGCGCCTTATCGTCCAGGACGTCAATTTTGTGCTCGAGGCCGGCAACGGCCTCGGCGTGATCGGGCCGAGCGGCTCCGGCAAATCCTCGCTGATCCGCGCACTCGTCGGCGTCTGGTATCCGGTCCGCGGCAAGGTCCGGCTTGACGGCGCGGCGCTCGACCAATGGTCGTCCGACGTGCTCGGCCGTCACATCGGCTATCTGCCGCAGGACGTCGAGCTGTTCGGCGGCACCATCGCGCAGAACATCGGCCGTTTTGATCCGGAGGCGACGTCCGACGGCATCATCTCCGCGGCCAAGGAAGCCGGCGTACACGAGATGATCATCAAGATGCGCGAGGGCTACAATACGCAAGTCGGCGAGCAGGGCACGTCGCTGTCCGCAGGCCAGGCGCAGCGCGTGGCGCTGGCGCGCGCGCTCTACGGCAATCCGTTCCTGATCGTGCTGGACGAGCCGAACTCCAATCTCGACACCGAAGGCGACGAGGCGCTGACCCGCGCGATCCGCAGCGCGCGCGAGCGCGGCGCCATCGTCATCGTGGTGGCGCACCGGCCCATCGGCGTCGAGGCGGTCGACCAGGTACTAGTCCTTCGCGACGGCCGCATGCAGGCCTTCGGTCCGAAGGAGAAAGTGCTCGCCCAGGTGCTCCAGCCCCGCGTCGCGCCGCCGGCGCCGATCAAGATCGTCAGCGAAGGCGGAGTGGCCAAACCATGAGCACGATGACGGTCGGCGGGACAAAGCCCGCCGCGACCAGGACGGTGCGGGAGTCGATCCGGTTTCACCTGATCCTCGGAATCTCGATCGTGCTGGTCCTGGCCATCGGCCTCGGCGGTTGGGCCTCCATGGTGCAGATCTCCGGCGCGTTGATCGCGCCGGGCCAGATCGTGGTCGAATCCAACGTCAAGAAGGTGCAGCACCCGACCGGCGGCGTGGTCGGCGAGGTGCGCGCCCGCGACGGCGACGTGGTCAAGGCCGGCGACGTCGTGGTGCGGCTCGACGACACCGTCACCAAGGCCAACCTCGCCATCGTCACCAAGAATCTCGACGCCGCGCTGGCCCGTGCGGCACGGCTGCAGGCCGAGCAGCGCGGTCTCGACAAGATCGAATTCCCGCCATCGCTGCTCGATCGCGGCGACGATCCCGACGTCAAGGCGCTGCTCTCTGCCGAAACCAAGTTGTTCGACGTCCGTGTCAACGGCCGTGCCGGCCAGAAGGCCCAGCTCCGCGAGCGCATCCAGCAGCTCAACGAGGAGATTGAGGGTCTTTCCGCGCAGGAGAAAGCCAAGGACAAAGAGATCTCGCTGGTGCAGCAGGAGCTGATCGGCGTGCGCGATCTCTATGACAAGCACCTGGTGCAGATCTCGCGCCTGACCACGCTCGAGCGCGACTCGGCCCGCCTCAACGGCGAGCGCGCGCAGTACATCGCCTCACGGGCGCAGGCCAAAGGCAAGATCACCGAGACCGAGCTTCAGATCATCCAGGTCGACAAGGACATGGTGAGCGAGGTCTCCAAGGATCTGCGCGAGACCAACGACAAGAGCGGCGAGCTGATCGAGCGCAAGGTCGCGGCCGAAGACCAGCTCCGTCGTGTCGACATTCGCGCGCCGCAGGACGGCATGGTGCTGCAATCGACGGTGCACACCGTCGGCGGCGTCGTCACTGCCGGCGATGCGCTCATGCTGATCGTGCCGCAGGCCGACGACCTCCAGGTCGAGGCGAAGGTCAACCCGGTCGATATCGACAAGCTCCAGATCGGCCAGAAGACGCTGCTGCGCCTCTCCGCCTTCAACCAGCGCACCACGCCCGAGCTCACCGGCGTCGTCAGCCGCGTCTCGCCCGACGTGACCACCGACCAGCGCACCGGCCAGAGCTATTATACCATCCGCGTCTCGCTGTCGGCGGAAGAGGTCGCCAAGCTCGGCGACTCCAAGCTGATCCCCGGCATGCCGGTGGAAGCTTTCGTCCAGACCGGCGATCGCACCATGCTGTCGTACCTCTTGAAGCCGTTGCACGATCAGTTCATGCGGGCGTTCCGCGAGAAGTGACGCGCGAAAGCGCGTCATCCCGGAGCGCGCTTGGCGCGCATCCGGGATCTCGAGCGGCAGTCTCGGTCTCGTAGGGTGGGCAAAGGCGCAACGCGCCGTGCCCACCATTTTCACGCAGCAATGATGATGGTGGGCACGCTTCGCTTTGCCCACCCTACGAGACTGCAATCTTGCTATAATGCGGCATGCGCCAAACAACCCCGCGTCGAACCATGCAGACCCCGCCCTCCATCACCACAAAATCCTTCACCGACGCCGGCCCTGCCGTCGCCCGTCTCGAAGAGATCTACGAGCGCAACACAAAGTTCCTGCGCGACCGGTTCGAAGCCTATGTCTCAGGCGAGGCGATCACGATGCGGGTGCGCGCCTATTATCCTTTCGTCCGCCTCACCACCGCGACGTATGCGCGGTTGGACTCGCGTCTCTCCTATGGCTTCGTCGCCAGACCCGGCGTGCACGAGACCAGCGTGACGCGGCCGGATCTGTTCCGCGCTTATCTCACGGAGCAGATCGGCCTCCTGATCCAGAACCACGGCGTTCCCGTCGAGATCGGCGAGTCCAATGAGCCGATCCCGATCCACTTCGCCTATCGCCGCGACATCAATATCGAAGCCGCCATCAGCACCAGCGAGAATTCGCCGGTTACGCGCTCGCTGCGCGATGCGTTCGACGTGCCTGATCTCGCCGCCATGGACGATTCGATCGCCGACGGCACGTTCGAGCTTCAGCCGGGTGCGCCCGAGCCGCTGTCGCTGTTCCGCGCTGCCCGCGTCGACTACTCGCTGCGCCGGCTCTATCACTACACCGGCACCGATCCCGAGCATTTCCAGAACTTTGTCATTTTCACCAACTACCAGTTCTATGTCGATGCCTTCGCGCAGATGTGTCAGCAGCGGCTTCAGTCCGGTGAGGCCGGGCTCGAAGCCTTTGTTGCGCCGGGCAACGTCATCACGCGTGCTGGCGGGGCGACCACCGGAGACGCGCCTACGCGCACGCCACAGATGCCGGCCTTCCATCTGGTCGCGCCCGATTATCGCGGCATCACCCTGATCAACATCGGCACCGGTCCGTCCAACGCGCGCAACGTCACCGATCACGTCGCGGTGCTGCGGCCGCATGCTTGGCTGATGCTCGGGCATTGCGCCGGCTTGCGCAACACCCAGCGGCTCGGCGACTACGTGCTGGCGCATGGCTATGTGCGCGAGGACCACGTGCTCGATCGCGAGCTGCCGCTGTGGGTGCCGATCCCGGCACTGGCCGAGATGCAAGTCGCTCTGGAGCAGGCGGTCGAGGACGTCACCGGCCTGGAAGGTTTCGAGCTCAAGCGCCTGATGCGCACGGGCACGGTCGCCAGCGTCGACAACCGCAATTGGGAGATATCAGGGCCCGAGGTCATTCGCCGCATGTCGCAATCGCGCGCAGTCGCGCTCGACATGGAATCGGCCGCGATCGCGGCCAACGGTTACCGCTTCCGCGTGCCCTATGGCACGCTGCTCTGCGTCTCCGACAAGCCGCTGCATGGCGAGATCAAGCTCGCCGGCATGGCCAGCGAATTCTACCGCCGCCGCGTCGGCCAGCATCTTGAGATCGGTCTCAAGGCGCTGGAACGACTGAAGCAGCAGGAGTCGGAGCGCTTGCATTCGCGCAAGCTGCGCAGCTTTGCCGAAGTCGCGTTTCAGTAGAGCGCTTATCAGTAGAGCACTTAGCTCTCCTGGAAGGACAGGGGAGCTGTCTTACGAGCGTCGACGTCTCCGTTAACACTGCGCCACGGAATATCGAAGCCAACGCAGGGTTATCAATTGGTCCGGGGCCGCTTGGATCGAGACAGGAGACAGAAATGATCGGAACGATGATCAGGTTCGTTACTCTGGGAACGTTTGCGGCACTGCTGGCTTCCCCGGCATATGCCGCAGGAGGTGGTGGAGGGGGCGGTGGCGGAGGCGGCGGAGGCGGAGGCATGGATCCTTTTGCGAGCACCTATTCAGCTCCGAGCACAGCCCAACCGACCTATCCGAAGCGGCCGGGAACAAAGGCCACACAAAAGAACAGGAAACCCAACAACCAGTCCAGCATCGACGATCCCGCATTCGCGACCGGCTACCGCGTGGCTTATGACACCATCTACGAGCGCAATGACTATGCGAGCGCGATCGCGCAATTGAAATCGCTTGGCCATGACGACCATCCGAACGTCGCCAACCTCATCGGCTACTCCTACCGCAAGCTTGGCGACTACGAGCAGTCGCAGGTCTGGTACGAGCGCGCGCTGAAGGCGGATCCGAACCACGTCCTGACGTGGCAGTATTACGGGCTGTGGCAGCTCGAGCGAGGCAACCGCGAGCAGGCGCTCTATCATCTGAGCCGGATTGCAGCCATCTGCGGGACGGACTGCGAGGAGTACAAATCGTTGGCCACGGCGCTGGAGAAGCCGACCGGGACTGCGCTCGTCTATTAGAGAGCCGCGGTTCTTCTTGCGGCCAAGGTGACAAGCCGCCGGATTTTTTGCATTGTCCCGTTCGGGGGTGCGAACGGGACAATTGGATGCCGCTGGCGCGCGACAGGATCATCGGCCACGACCTCGAACGTCTGGCTTTCCGCTTCACCATGACGAATGACGGCGACGTCGTGCATTGCCAGATCAGCGATGCCGCGATGGACGAGCTTGCGGGCATGCAGGGTACCGAAAGCAGCGCCCGCCAGGCGCAGTTCATGTCGCTGCGCGAGACGATCGAGCGGTTGGCCTCAGAGCTTTACGACGAGGCACCGCGATTCAAGGGCTATGTGGTGCGGATTTTTACGCGGCATTTGGGAAGGTGAGGTCGCTTACTCCGGTGTCATCGCCCGCGAAGGCGGGCGATCCAGTACTCCGAGACCGTCGTGATTGAATCGATGGGCCGCGGAGTACTGGATGCCCCGCCTTCGCGGGCATGACAGCGGTGCTTGTGGCGATACTGTTCAATTCTCACTCGCACGGCTAGGCAGCTATCCCTCCAGCTTCTTCAGCAACAACTTCAGCGCCGTCGCCGCGAACAGCTGCATGTTGGCGAACCGGTCGCTGCTGCCCGTCTCCAGCGTCATCACCTCAGCTGCCGGCCCCGCGACCGCCATGCAGCTATGGCCGGCAGCGTCGCCATAGCGGTTGCCGGTGGGGCCGGCTGCGCCGGTCTCGGACAGGCCCCAGTCGGAGCTGAAGCGGCCGCGCATCTGTTCGGCCAGAAGTTTCGCGTAGGGCTCCGAGGAGGAACGAAAGCCCTTCATTCCTTCGTCCGAAATATCCATCAGTACGCGCCTGGCATCGCGGGTGTAGACCACTGCGCTGCCGAGGAAATAGGCAGAGGCGCCGGGCACCGCGAGCAGGCTCGCTGCGATCAGGCCGCCGGTCGAGGATTCCGCGACCGCAATGGTCTGCTTGCGCGCGACCAGTTTGCCTGCGACCTGTTCCGCAATGCCGACGAGCTCGTTCATCACTATCATCCCTTATTCCTTCGCAACCGAGCCCAGCCTTCCTAGCATATGACAGAAGCCTTGGCCGAGTTGCGGGCGGAGGGCAGGCCTGCTTGAATGGCGGACAAGGCGAAGCGGCCAAGCGCCGCCCGCGACAAGACACGACGAGGAAACGTGAGAAGAGAGGCGTCATGGCGTCCCTGATCGCCGGCGGGGTGGATTGCGACGTGCATCCGGCCGTGCCGCATCTGACCAGCCTGCTGCCGTACCTGAACGACTATTGGCGCGATCAGGTGACGACGCGCGGCATGGTCGATCTCGTCTCGCAATCCTACCCGAAAAACTCGCCGATCGTGGCGCGGCCCGATTGGCGTCCCGAGAATGGCAAGCCGGGCGAAAGCCTGGAGGACATGCAGCGGCATGTGCTCGATCCGTTCCGGCTGACGTATGCCATCTGCAACCCGCTTTACGGCGTGCAGATGGTGTTCTCGGAAGATTTGCAGGCCGCGTTCTGCCGCGCGCTGAACGAATGGCTCGCGAAGGAATGGCTCGATCGCGATTCCCGGCTGCGCGGCTCGATCGTGATCCCGACACAAAGCGTCGAGAAGGCAGTCGCCGAGATCGAGCGCTGCGCGCAGGACAAGCGCTTCGTGCAGGTGCTGATGCTGGTGATGGGCGACACGCCGCTCGGCAAGCGCGCGCTGTGGCCGATCTATGAGGCGGCGGAACGACACGACCTTCCGGTCGGGATCCACGCCGGTTCCGCCTATCACAATCCGCCGACCGCGGTGGGGTGGGGTTCCTATCACATCGAGGATTATGTCGGTCAGGCCCAGGCGTTTCAGACCCAGCTCACCAGCCTGATCGTCGAGGGCGTTTTCGCCAAATATCCGCGGCTGAAGATGGTGATGCTGGAGTCCGGCGTCTCCTGGATCTCGCCCTTTCTCTGGCGCCTGCACAAGTTCTGGCGCGGGGTACGGATGGAGACGCCCTGGGTCGATCGTGCGCCGCTGGAAATTGTGCGCAGCAACATCCGCTTCTCGTTACAGCCATTTGATGCGCCGCCGGACGAAGCGACATTAATTCGCCTGTTTGAGCATATGCAGTCCGACGAATTGGTCCTATTCTCCACCGACTATCCGCACTGGCAGTTCGATGGCCTGGACGCGCTGCCTCAAGGTCTGTCCCCCGATCTCGTGCGCAAGATCATGATCGACAATCCGCATGCAACCTATCCCCGCCTGACGTGAGCCCGCTGCCAAAGGAGGCAAGGCGATGAATATCCAGTTCCGCGAGAGCCTAGAGGCCGCTTCCCCCCCGACGACGAAGACCGCGATAGCCGACTGCGACATCCATCCGGCGCGCGCGACCCGGACCGAGCTCTATCCCTATCTGGCCAAACGCTGGCAGCATCACCTCGAGATCTACGGCGTTCATGCCTATCAGGGCATGATGGAAGGCCCGCCCTATCCGAAGGCGCAGCCCAATGCCTCGCGCCGCGATGCCTATCCGCCGGAGGGCGGCCCGCAGGGCTCCTCGCTGTCCTTCATGCAGAAGCAACTGCTCGATCCCAACAACGTGCAACTCGGCGTGCTCAATCCGCTCAATACCGGGCAAGGCATCCGCAATCACGACCTCTCGGCCGCGCTCTGCTCGGCCATCAACGACTGGCAGATCGACAAATGGACCAGCAAGGACAAGCGGCTGAAGGCGTCGATCGTCGTCGGCAATGAGGATGGCCTGTCGGCCGCTGCCGAGATTCGCGAGCGCGCCGGTGACAAGAACTTTGTGCAGGTGCTGCTGCTCAGCCGCAATGTCGAGCCGCTCGGTCAGCGCCGCTACTGGCCGATCTATCAGGCCGCGGAAGAGGCCGGCCTTCCTGTCGGCGTCCATGCCTTCGGCTTCGGCGGCAACCCGATCACGCCATCGGGCTGGCCGTCCTATTACATCGAGGAGATGGTGGGCCACTCGCAGTGCCAGCAATCGGCACTGGCCAGCCTCGTGCTGGAAGGCGTGTTCGAGCGCTTCCCGAAACTAAAGATGGTGATGATCGAAGCCGGCTTTGGCTGGGCACCGTCACTGGCCTGGCGGCTCGATAAGGCGTGGCAGCGGCTGCGCAGCGAGGTGCCGCACGTAAAACGGCCGCCGTCGGAATATATCCGCGAGCAGGTGTGGTGGACCACGCAGCCGATGGAAGATCCGGAGCGGCGCGAGGATCTGCTCGACGTCATCAACTGGCTCGGTTGGGACCGGCTGCTGTTCGCGACCGACTATCCGCATTGGGATTATGACGAGCCGTCGCGTGTCTTACCGGCGGGCGTCAGCGACACCAACCGCGAGGCGTTCTATCTGGGCAATGCCCGGAAGCTCTACGGAATCAGTTGATGGCGAGGCATGTGATTGCCGCGGTCGATGAGCTTCCGCCGGGCACGCGAAAATTCCTGGAGATCGAGGGACGGCCGATCGCGGTCTTCAACGTCAAGGGCGAGTATTTCGGCCTGATGAACCGCTGCCCGCATCAGGGCGCGGCGCTGTGCGAGGGCCCGCTGATCGGGCTCGCGCAGTCCAGGGATCCCGGCGAGATCGAATATACGAAACTCGGCGAGATCATCCGCTGCCCCTGGCACGGCTGGGAGTTCGACATCCGCACCGGCCAATCCTATTGCGACCCCCGCCGCTTCCGCGCGAAGGCCTATCCGGCCCATGTCGAGCCCGGTGCGAGCGTGGTGAAGGGGCCGTATGTCGCCGAGACGATCACGGTGAAGGTCGAGAGCGATTACGTGGTGGTGGAGCTGTAGCCCCCACTGTCATTCCGGGGCGGTCCGTAGGACCGAGCCCGGAATCCATCGTGCGTCAGGAATGCTCGGAGAAATGGATTCCGGGCTCGCGCTACGCGCGCCCCGGAATGACCATCAATGACCCGCCACCGGCTCCGCCGCCGTATCATACGTCGTCACCGCCTGGCGGCCGCCGCGATAGACGATCGACGCGGCAATGATACCAAGCGCGGCCGCAAACATCAGCCAAAGACCGGGCGATGCCTTGTTGCCGGTGTAGTCGATCAGCAAGGTCGAGGCGAACGGCGTGAAGGTACCGAACAGCGCGGCGGCGAGCGCGAAGGCGAGCGAGAAGCAGGTGGTGCGGACGTGTGCCGGCACGATCTCGACGAGAGCACCGAGCATCGTGCCGCTGTACATGCCGAAATAGAACGAGAACATCATCTCGACCGCGAGCAGCTTGCCGAAGGTCGGCGCCGCCACCAGCCAGCTCAGTGCCGGATAGGCGGTGAGCAGCGCCAGTGTGGCGATGCCGAGCAGCACCGGCTTGCGGCCGATCCGGTCGGACAGCGCGCCGCCGACCGGATTCCAGATGAAATTCGTGACTGCGACCAGCAACGTGACCAGCAGCGCATCCTGCGACGACAGCTTCAGCACGGTCTTGCCGAAGGTCGGCGTGTACACGGTGACGAAGTAGAACGTCGTCGTGGTCAGGACCGCGATCATCATGCCGAGGATGACGATGCGCCAGTTGGCGAGCGCGGAGGCGAACACCTCGTTCGCCGTCGGATGCTTCTTCATGGCGAGGAAGGCGGGCGTTTCCTCCAGCGTGCGCCGCAGGAAGAAGATCAGCGGAATGATCATGCAACCGACGAAGAAGGGAATGCGCCAGCCCCAGGCTGCGACCGTGTCAGCCGGCATCACCTCGGAGAGGAGATAGCCGAGGATCGACGCCACGAAGATCGCGACCTGCTGGCTCGAGGACTGGAACGAGGTGTAGAAGCCGCGGTTGCCGGGCGTGGAGATTTCCGCGAGGTAGACCGACACGCCGCCGAGCTCGACGCCGGCGGAGAAGCCCTGCAGCAGGCGTCCGACCAGGACGATCACAGGCGCTGCGATGCCGATCGTGGCGTAGCTCGGGCAGAATGCGATCACGACCGTGCCGATCGCCATGATAGCGAGCGTCACGATCAGGCCCTGACGGCGGCCGATGCGGTCGATGTAGGCGCCGAGCACGATCGCGCCGACCGGGCGCATCAGCGCGCCGAGCCAGAACACGCCAAAGGTGTTGAGCAGTGACGCGGTCTCGTTGGTGGAGGGGAAGAACGCCTTGCCGATCGCGGCGGCATAGAAGCCGAACAGGAAGAAGTCGAACTGTTCGAGGAAATTGCCGCTCGTTGCGCGCAGAATCGCGCCGATGCGCGATTTGATCTCGGGCGGATTGGTTGATGCTGCTGGTCCAGCCATTGACGTTACTCCCCTGGAAGACGTGGCCGGACCGGAACTCATTTTCACGGCAAGGCGACAGATCGTTGCTGTGACAATCTGTCTTACCCCATCTCGCGCGAGGCGTTGCGAGTCAACTGAATTTGCTGCGGAAGCTGATGATTTTTCAGGCTTTATTCTGCGTTGCAGCGATCATCCACTGGCGAAACGCGGCGAGCTTCGGCGCCTCGCGGCGGCCCTCCGGCGAGACCAGATAGAAGCCCGCATCCGCCGGCAGCGCGATCTTGAAGGGGACCACGAGCCGGCCCTTGGCGATGTCGTCGCTGACATAGGAGGTCCGCCCCATCGCCACGCCGATGCCGTCGATCGCGGCCTGGATGGTCATGAAGATCATGTCGAAGGTGATGCCGGGCTGCCTGGCGATGTCGGCCGGGAGGCCCGCCGCCGTCAGCCACAGCCGCCAGTCGTCGCTGTTGGCGTTGGATGTGTGCAGCAGGGGATAACCCCGCAAATCCTCCGGCTGGCGCAGCGGCTTGTCGCCGCGCAGCAGCGAGGGGCTGCACACCGGGAACAGCTCGTCCGCCATCAGCCAGTCGGCGCGCAGGCCCGGCCATTGGCCGCGGCCATAACGGATTGCGGCGTCGACATCGTCGCGCTGGAAATCGACGAGACTGGTCGAGGTGGTGATGTGCACGTCGATGCCGGGATGTGTCTCCTGGAAATCGGTCAGCCGCGGCAGCAGCCATTTTGCCGCCAGCGAGGCCAGTGTCGAGACCGTCAGCACCTTGTCGTCGTCCTTGCGCAGCAGCCGGTCGGTCGCAAGCCGGAGGTCGTTGAAGGCGGCGCGGACGCCGGGCAGGTAGTCGCGCGCCTCCGGCGTCAGCGCCAGCGCGCGGTTCTGCCGGATGAACAGGCGGATGCCGAGCTCGTCCTCGAGCCGGCGGATCTGATGGCTGATAGCGGTCTGTGTCACATTCAGCTCGCTTGCCGCCAGCGTGAAGCTGAGATGGCGCGCGGCGGCCTCAAACGCCCGCAATCCGTTCAGGGAGGGCAATCTGGCAGTCATTTGGCAGCATGATGCATGAGCTTATTTCATGCGAAGAGGTACAAATTGTCGTTTGTCGAAGCACGCGCGCAGGAGGATATTCGGTCCAAATTTAGCTCGAGGAGCTGAAAATGTCTACCTGCACTGACAATTCGATGACAAATCATCATGCGCCTGGGCTGCTCTACCAGATCGGCGAAACACTCCATGTCTGGCACGAGCGTTACCGGACCCGTCGCGAACTGAGCAACTGGACCGCCCGCGATCTCCACGACGTCGGCCTGTCCTGGAGCGATATCGCCTTTGAGGCTGAGAAACCCTTCTGGCGGGCCTGATAGGCCGCCAGGCCGGCGCCGCCTGATCACAGGGGCGCCGGCGGTCCCTCCTTCTCTAGGGCACGTGTCATGAGCACCCTCCGGCTTGAAGATCTGAAGCAATATTCGGACGTGCTGCGCACCCGGCAGGGCGACGCAATCAACGTGCGCTACGTCGAGCCGCGCGACACCGAGGAGCTCCAGCACTATTTCCGCTCGCTCTCGACCCGCTCCCGTTACAACCGTTTCTTCGGCGCGCTCAGCGAACTGCCGAAGGGGCTGCTGAATGACTTCCTTCAGGTCGGCGAGCGCGAACGATTTACCGTGGTCGCGACCAGGATGGTCGACGGCTTCGAGACCATCGTTGCCGAGGCGCGCTACGCCTTGCATGTCGAGACCTCGACGCTGGAGTTCGGCCTCTCGGTCGACGATCGCTGGCAGGGCCACGGCATTGCCACCGCGCTTCTGAAGAACCTCGAATGCCGCGCCGCCTCGCTTGGCGCCGAGCACATCTTCGGCGATACGCTGCGCTCCAACCAGACCATGATCTCGCTCGCGCGCAAATCCGGTTTCGCCTTCGTCAGTCATCCTGACGACTGGAAGCTGGTGCGTTTCGACAAGGAGATCCACGTCGCGCCGAAGGACATTCCCTGCGCCAGCTGGCGTCTCGCCGCACTTTCCCGTCAGGCCGATAGCCCCTCAGCCTCGGCCTGACACCACTCCGGGCCCGGCTCAAGTCAAATCTGAGCCGGGCTTTTTTTTGCCCCTCACGCAAAACGCGTCGCTGTGATTGAGGCGCCTACTTCCCCGTGAACACCGCCTTGCGCTTCTCGATGAACGCCTGCACCGCCTCCTTGTGATCGGCGGTCGTGGTGAGGCGGATCAGGCGCTCGGCCTCGTGATCGCGGGCGGTTTCGAAATCGAACAGCAGGGCCTCGTCGAGATTGTCCTTCATGTAGCGCAGCGCCAGCCGCGGACCTTCGGCGAGCGATTTTGCCAGGGCGAAGGCCTCGGCTTGCAGCTTGTCGTCAGGCACGACGCGGTTGACGAGGCCGATGGCCTCGGCGCGCGCGGCGTCGACGCGATCGCCGGTGAACAGCAGCTCGCGCGCCCGCGCGGTGCCGACCAGCCGCGTCAACAGCCAGGCGATGCCGTAATCGCCGGAAAGCGCGATGCGGGCATAGCCGGTGGCGACGAAGGCCGATTGTGCGGCGATGCGGACGTCGCAGGCCATAGCGAGCGCAAGCCCGGCGCCGACCGCGGGGCCAGGGAGTGCGGCGATGGTCGGCTTGCGCACCGACACCAGTGCTCCCGTGAGCAGCCGCTGCCGCTCCTGGAGATCGGCGACGCGGTCCTCAAGCGACATTTCCAGCTTTTTGGGATCACGATGCGCGCCCATGCCCTTGACGTCGCCGCCGGCACAGAAGGCTTCGCCGGCGCCGGTAATGAGCAGCGCGCCGACATCGGGGTTCTCGCCGCAGGTCCGGATCATCGTGCGCAGCGCCGGCGTCAGCGTGTCCGACAGCGAGTTGCGCGCCTCCGGCCGGTTCAGCGTAATGACGGCGACGCGGTCGCGAATGACGCAGAGCAGTTCACTGGTGCCGGTGTCGACGGTGGTTTCCGTGGTCATGGTCGCTCCCTACTCTTGTAGGGTGGGCAAAGCGAAGCGTGCCCACCATTTGTTGTTCTCGTTATCGATGGTGGGCACGGCGCTACGCGCCTTTGCCCACCCTACGGCAACTCGATTCAAAACTTCTCCACCCAGGGCCGCAGCTCCAGCTCCCAACTCCAGGCGCTGCGCGGCTGCTGCAGCACGTTCCAGTAGCTCTCCGCGATCGCATCGGGATCGAGCATCGAATCCGGCTTGTCGGCCGGCTCGGTGCGCGCAGCGCTCTTGATGCCGCCGTCGATGACGAAATGCGCGACATGGATGCCTTGCGGCGACAATTCGCGCGCCATGCTCTGCGCCAGCCCGCGCAGCGCGAACTTGCCCATCGCGAACGGAGCGGATTGCGCGTAGCCCTTGACGCTGGCCGAAGCACCGGTGAACAGGATCGCGCCATGCTTGCTTGGTACCATGCGCCTGGCCGCCTGCTGGGCCACCAGGAAGCCGCCATAGGCGCTGACCGCGATCGCATTCGCGACATCCGCCGGGACGAGATCGACAAAAGTGCCACGCGCGCGGCCAGAGGCATTGTAGACGACGAGATCCGGCGTGCCGATCTCGCGCTCGACCAGACCGAACAGGCGTTCGACCTCCTCAGGCTCGGTGGCGTTGCAGGCATAGGCCTTCGCGCCGGTCTGGCTGCAGAGCGCGCCTAACTTCTCGATCTTTCGCGCGGCAAGCGCGACGCGAATGCCTTGCGCGGACAGCAGCCGTGCCAGCGAGGCGCTCAGGCCTTCGCCGGCGCCGACGATGAGGGCGATCTTGTATTTCGGATGTTCCATGGCGTGATCTCTCGGGGACGGGACGCCGCTGATCTATGCATCCGCCGCGCGGACAACCAGCCGGCTCGATCACAATTCCGCAGAGCGAATTGCTCCTTCACGGCGATCATGCCTCCCTGACAATTTGCGGCTTTATCGCCTCTCGCGATGGGAGCATGATCGACATCATCCCAAGCGGCAAGCGATAAGAATTTGGCGCCGGGCGGAAACGAAGAGGACGATCATGCACAAGCCGGCCACAGCGCAGCCAAATAATGTCACGGCCGCACCACCCGGCCTGCTGGCGCCCGATACCACTGGCATGAATTTCTACCGCGCCGATCAGGCGCTGACGGACCTCCTGCGCATCCATTTGCCGGAGACGCTATTCCGCCACATCGAGCCGCATCTCGATCGCCTCGGTGAGCTCGCCGGCGGCCATCTCGACGATTGTGCGCGGCTCGCCGACCGACACACGCCGCTGCTGCACCAGCGCGACAAGTTCGGCCGCGACGTGCAGTGGATCGAATATCACCCGGCCTATCGCGAGCTGGAGAACGCTGCCTTCGGCGAATTCGGTATCCACGCGCTGTCGATCCGCAAGGGCATCATGGGCTGGCCGGACAAATATCCTGTGGTGGCCAAGCACGCCTTCACCTTCCTGTTCAACCAGGCCGAATTCGGCATGGGCTGCCCGATCAACGTCACGGACGGCTGTGCAAAGCTGCTGGCGAATTTCGGCAGCGACGCGCTGAAAGCAAAATATCTGGACGGCCTAACCTCGACCGACATGAGCAAGCTGACGCAAGGCGGCCAGTTCATGACCGAGAAGGAAGGCGGCTCCGATGTCGGCACGCTGACCACGCGCGCGGTGCAGGAGGGCGACCATTGGCGCCTCACCGGCGAAAAATGGTTCTGCTCGAATGCAGACGCGAAAGTCGTGATGCTGCTGGCGCGCCCCGAAGGCGCCGGCCCCGGCACGCGCGGTGTCGGCCTGTTCCTGATGCCGCGCTTCCTCGACGACGGCTCGCAGAACCACTACCGGATCGTGCGTCTCAAGGACAAGCTCGGCACCCGCTCGATGGCCTCCGGCGAGATCAAGCTCGAAGGCGCGATTGCGTACGCGGTCGGCAAGCTCGACCGCGGTTTTGTGCAGATGGCCGAGATGGTGAACTCGTCGCGGCTTTCAAACGGCGTTAAATCGGCCGCGCTGATGCGCCGCGCCTACCATGACGCGCTTGCCGTGGCGAAGAACCGCGTGGTGTTCGGCAACCGCATCATCGACCTGCCGCTCGGCCGACGGCAGATGCTGAAAATCATGCTGCCGGTCGAGCAGGCGCTGTCGATGAGCTTTCTCACCGCCGATGCGCTCGATCGTGCGGAAGCCGGCAGCCAGGATGCGGCGGCGCTGCTGCGCATTCTGACCCCGACCCTGAAATTCCGCGCTACGCGCGATGCGCGAAAAGTCTGTGGCGACGCGCTCGAGATGCGCGGCGGCATCGGCTATATCGAGGAATTCGCCACGCCGCGCCTGCTGCGCGATGCGCATCTCGGCTCCGTCTGGGAAGGCACCGGCAACATCGTCGCCATCGATGCGTTGAGGCGTGCCGTTGGCCGCCACGGCGCAGAATCCGCGCTGAATGCGGATCTGCACGCACGCCTCGACGATAGCGCCTCGGTGCCGCAGGCCTGGCGCGACAATTTGCGCGGCCTCGTCGAGCGCGCCGTCGGCTTCGCGCGCGAGGTCGCAGGCAAGTCAGAGAACGAGGCCGATGCGCGGCGCGCAACGAGCCTGCTCTATCACGTCGCAAGCGCCGTTGCGCTCGCCTGGGAGGCGCACCGCATCCACGACATGCGCGGCGACGCGCGCCGGCTGCTGCTGTCGCGGCTGGTGATCGACCATCGCGTCGTGCCGGGCGATCCGTTCCGGCTGACGGAAAATGCCACGCAGGCCAAGATCGCAGCACTTCTGCTCGGTGACCGCGACGCCGGCATGAGCGAGGTTGGCGAACTGGTTCTGGCAGCGTAGGCTGCGGGCCACGATCAAATCAAAAAACGCGATAGGGAGTGCTCGATGAAGGCCGCCGTCCTCCATGAAGTCAACAAGCCGCTGGTCATCGAGGATGTCAGCCTGCCGAAGCCCGGCCCACGCGAAGTTCTGATCCGCACGTCAGTCGCCGGGCTCTGCCACTCCGATCTGCACTTCATGGAAGGCCTCTACCCGCATCCGCTGCCCGCGGTGCTCGGACACGAGTCCGCCGGCATTGTCGAGCAGGTCGGCTCCGACGTCACCTATGTGAAGCCGGGCGACCACGTCGTCACGTGCCTATCCGTGTTCTGCGGCACCTGCGACAATTGCGCCACGGGGCGCACGGTGCTCTGCACTGACACCACGGTGAAGCTGCTGCCGGGCGTCTCCAATCGCATGCAATGGTCGAAGCCCGAGAAGCTGCACCAGTTCCTCAACCTCTCCTCCTTCGCCGAGCAGATGCTGGTGCACGAGAACGCGATCGTCAAAATCCGCAAGGAGATGCCGCTCGATCTCGCCGCGCTGATCGGCTGCGGTGTCATCACCGGCTACGGCGCGGTGGTGAACACGGCGAAGGTGACGGCCGGCGAAACCGTCGCCGTGATCGGCTGCGGCGGTGTCGGCATGGCCGCCATCAACGGTGCGCAGATCGCCGGTGCCGGCCGCATCATCGCCATCGACACCAATCCGGCAAAGCTCCAACTCGCGACCAAGCTCGGCGCCACCGACATCGTCAACCCCGCCGACGGCGACGTCGTGAAGCAGGTCCGCGACCTCACCAATGGCGGCGTCCATCATTCCTTCGAGGTGCTCGGCCGCAAGGAAACCGCGGAGCAGGCGTTCGGCATGCTCGCTTCCGGCGGCACCGCCACGATCGTCGGCATGATCCCGTTCGGCCAGAAGATCGAGCTGCACGGTTTTGACTTCCTGCGCGAACGCCGGATCCAGGGCTCGTCAATGGGCTCGAACCATTTCCGCGTCGACATGCCGCGTCTGGTCGATTTCTACCTGCGCGGCCGGCTGCATTTGGAAGACTGGATCTCGGCCAAGCTGAAGCTGTCCGAGATCAACGAGGGCTTTGCCAACATGAAAGCCGGCAAGACGCTGCGCAGCGTGATTGTGTTTGATAGCTAGCGCCGATTACGCTGTCATCGCCCGGCTTGACCGGGCGATCCAGTATTCCAGAGACCGTCGTTGCTAAACCGAGACGCCGCGGCGTACTGGATGCCCCGCCTTCGTGGGGCATGACGGCGGAGAGTGGGGCGGCGATGCGGGCCGCTCACCGCGACACGTGCGCAGACACCGCGAGCCACTTGCCGTTCTTCTTCGCCCAGCAATCGGTGTAGCGCCCGGTCGCCTGCTGACCATCCGCGGTGGTGTAGCTCGTTGCCGCGTGAATGATCGCGAAGTCGCCCATGATGCGAATGATGACGTCAAACGCATGCAGATCGCGGATCGCGACCGGCCGCGCGGTCTGCTCCAGGAAGCCGGTGCGGTCGACCAGCGTCTTGTCCGGATTGGAGCAGTAAAACTCCGGCGCCAGGATCTCGTCGAAGCGTTTGACGTCGCAGTTCTGCACAGATGCGACATAGTCACGGTTGAGTGCGGTGAGCTGTTCGAGGTCCTGGCTCATGATATTTATCCGTCCTCAGTTATCTACTCCGTCATTGCGAGAGCAGCGAAGCAATCCAGAAATGTTTCCGCAGATGCGGACGGGATTGCTTCGTCGCAAGGGCTCCTCGCAATGACGCGGCGGCATCAATCATCAAACATCTTCGGCGGCACGAACCCGCCGAACTCGCGCTCGATCAGCTCGGCCAGCTTCAGCGGCGTGCGGTCCTCGAGCCATGGGCCGACGATCTGGACGCCGACCGGCAGCCCATCCGGCGCGAAGCCGGTCGGGATCGCGGTCGAGGGCAGGCCGGGCAGCGTGGCGATGCCGGGCCAGGCGAGCTGGTCGGGATAGACGTGCTCCTTGCCGTCGATTGTGATGCGGCGGGTTTCCTGATCCGGCGAATGGTCGTGGGGATAGGCGGCGGTCGGCATCACCGGACAGATCACGGCGTCGAACGTCTTGAACAGCTCGCGCCATTGCGCGCGCAACCGGGTGCGTCCGCCGTTCGCCATCTGCCAGTCGCGATGGCTGAGTGCGATGCCGCGCAGCCGCTCGGCGGCGAGGCTGTTGTCGCCCTCGGGCAGCGCGGCTGCCGCCGCCTTGGCGCCGGCATAGATGTCGGGCGCAAAACTTGCGGCGAGGAACGACATCAGCATGCGCATATAGAGCCGCGTCGAGGCCGCAAAATCCGGCAGCAGCGGACTGCTGCGTTCGATCTTGACGCCTGATTTGGCGAGGTTATCGGCGAGCGTGTTGATGGTGCCGCGCACGGCGGTGCCGGTCGGCAGCACCGGATCGGTGTCGATCACCAGCACGCGGAAATCCCTGAAGGCGATGTGCCGTGCCGCCGGCAATTCGAGCCGATAGGCGAAGCCTGCATCGATCGGATCGGGCCCGGCCATCACGTCGAGCACCAGCGACAGATCGGCGGCGCTGCGTGCCATCGGGCCGATCACCGAGAGGTCACGCTCGAATGGCAACGGTGGCAGCGGCGGCGGCGTGTGGCCACGCATGGCGACGAGGTTGAAGGTCGGCTTGTGTGCGTAGACGCCGCAATGGAAGGCCGGCACGCGCAGCGAGCCGCCGATATCGGAGCCGATGGAGAGCGGGCCGTAGCCTGCGGCGAGGGCCGCCGAGGAGCCGCCGGACGAACCGCCCGGCGTGCGGCCGAGATCGTAGGGGTTGTTGGTGGTGCCGTAGATGTCGTTGTAGCTTTGCCAGTCGCCGAGGCCGAGCGGCACGTTGGTCTTGCCGACGATGACAGTGCCAGCGTCCTTCACCCGCGTCACCGGCAGCGCGTCTTCCTTGGCAATGAAGTCCTTCTGCGCGGGAATGCCCCAGGTCGTCGGCAGGCCGGCGATGTTGTAGGATTCCTTCACCGTCATCGGCAGGCCGAGCAGCGGCTTGCGCTCGCCGCGAGCCAGGGCCGCATCCGCATCACGCGCGGCGCTCAGCGCGCGCTCGAAATCGCGGACGCAGATCGCGTTGACCTTGCCGTCGTGCCGTTCGATGCGGTCGATCGCGTCCTGCGTGAGCTCGACGGCGGAGACCTTCTTCGCCGCCAATGCGGCCGACAGCTCGACCGCGCTCTTGTAACTCCATTCCGATTTCGCCACGACATGCTCCTGCGCTTCACTGAAGGGATGATGCGCAGTTTGGCCGAACGCCGCAACCGCCGTTTGATCGCGATTGCCATGCGAGGGAATGCCGAGGCTGCTATGCCGCCCCGATCAAGATCCCCACCGCCAGCACGATGGCGCCGCCGAGCACGATCTGGAATACGGCCTGGAGGAACGGCGTATCCATGTAGCGCGCGCGGATGAAGGCGATCGCCCAGAGTTCGAAGAACACGACGATGCCGGCGATCGCGGTCGCGATCCAGAATGCGTTGGGCCATGCGTCCGGCACGAGATAGGGCATGGTATGACCGAGCCCGCCGAGCGTCGTCATCGCGCCGCAGGTGATGCCGCGCAGCCAGGGCGAGCCCCGGCCCGTCAGCGAGCCGTCGTCGGACAGCGCTTCGGCAAATCCCATGCTGATGCCGGCGCCGATCGAGGCGGCGAGGCCAACCAGGAACGTCTGCCAGTTCTGGTGCGTGGCGAAGGCCGCCGCGAACAGCGGCGCCAGCGTCGAGACCGAGCCGTCCATCAAGCCGGCGAGGCCCGGCTGCACATATTGCAGCACGAACATCCGCCGCCGCGTGCGGTCTTCCTCGGCGCGCACGCCGGGCTTGAGGATCTGGTCCGCCAGCTTTGCCGCGGTCTCTTCATGACCTTTCTCGGCTTCGGCGAGATCGCCGAGCAGGCGGCGCACCCCGGTATCCTGCGCCTGTTCGGCCGCCTTCACGTAAAACCGCTCGGCCTGCATCTCCATGGTCTCGACCTCCTTGCGGATGGTGTCGAGCGAGAGGTTCTTGGTGAGCCAGACTGGGCGGCGGCGCAGGAATCCCTTGACGTCCTCGCGGCGGATCGGAGGCAAATGAGGACCGAAGCGCTGCTCGTACATCTCCAGCAGCATGTGGCGATGGCCGCGCTCCTCTTCCGCCATCTCCTCGAAGATCTTGGCCGTATCCGGATAGCGTTCCCGGAGATCCTCGGCGAAGGACATGTAAATGCGGCTGTCCTCCTCCTCTGAGGAGATCGCGACCGCAAGCACCTCGCGCTCGGTCAGATCGGCAAAATTCTTCACGCGGCCTGTCCCATTAGTTTAGAACTATTCTAAACTATATAATGCGACGCGGTTCCCGGGTCAAATCATGCGGCGCGGGCCTTTTCGAGGAAGTCGAGCAGCAGCCGGCTGACCTCGGCGGGCTGCTCCTGCTGCACCCAATGGCCGGCACCGTCGACGAGATGGCAACCGAGCATCTTCGTGCAGCCGCGCCCCTGCATTGCCTCGAACACGCCGGGGCGCTGATAAGTGCCCCAATCCTGCTTGCCCGAGATGAAGCACGCGGGCACGTCGATCCTGCGGCCCGAGAACAGCTGCATCTCGTTGTTGAGCAAGCCTGACGTGCCGTAGCGATACCATTGCAGGCCGCCCTGGAATCCGGTGCGGGCATATTCGGCGCTGTAATAGGCGAGGTCGCTGTCTGGCAGCCATTGATTGGCGGCGATCGCGGCCGGCGACGGCATCTCCTTCGCGACCGTCTCGGCCATGGTCTCACCGAGGTTCATCACGTAATAGGTCGGCAGCTTGGCAAGCTCGCCTGCCGACCATGATTTCAGCGGATATGGCTTGTTGTCGATCCAGTCCGCGCTCTTGTGATGATAATAGGCGCGCAGAAAATCATGCACGCCTTGCGGCGCGTGCTGCATGTCGGCGTTGGCGGCGCGCGTCGCATAGTACCATTGATAGTGGATGCGCGGGCGCGGCAGCCCGGCGAGTTCGCGATGCACGGGATCTTCGACCGGTGGCTTCGCGGGACCATCGACCGTGTTGAACGGCAACGCCGGCGCTCCGCCGAACGGCGCGCTCATCAACGTCACCGAACGAAACACGTCGGGCCGGATCAGCGCGCACCACGCCGCGACCGGGCTGCCGAAATCGTGTCCGGCGAGATCGACCTGCCTGTAGCCGAACGCCGACACCAGGGCGAGCGCATCTTGGACGAGGTTGAGAAGAGAGAATGGGGTGAGATCGCCGTCGTAATCCGCGGTCCACCCGGTCGTGCGGCCATAGCCGCGCTGGTCGGGCGCGAGCACGTGATAGCCGGCCTCGCTGAGCGCCGGCATCACCTTGCGCCAGGAGAACGCGAGCTCGGGAAACCCGTGCAGCAGCAGGATGCAGGGACGGCCCCTGGTCTCGAAGCCAGCCTCGAGCACATGCATCCGCAAGCCGTTGATGCCGTCGACATATCGCGAGCGGATGCCGGCGGGGAGGGGAATGTCGGGAAGTGCTGTCATTGCTTTCTCCACGCGGGTGGAATCGTAGAGTGGGCAAAGGCGCGCACTTCGCGCGCCGTGCTCACCATTCCCTGGCGCATTTGGCATGGTGGGCACGCTTTGCCCACCATACGGCGTCAGCCCAATCACACCGCCGCACACACGAAGCCGCTACCCTTGCGCCTGATCTTCCCCACCGACGGCGAGGGAAAATGCGCGGTGCAGCACAGCGTCTCGGTGTCGCAATAGCGTTCCAGGAAGCTTCGCCGCGTCGTGGCCGCCTTGGCCGGATCGACGTCGAACTTGATCGACAGCTCCGGATAGAGTGTCTGCAGCGGCGAGTGCATGAGATCGCCGGAGAATACCGCGTCGTCCCTGCCGCGGCCCATCGCGACGGCGATGTGGCCGGGCGTATGGCCCGGCGTCGGCACGATGCGGACGTGATCGCCGATCTGGTGATCGTTGCTGACCAGCTCGTGGCGCTTGGCCTCGACCACCGGCAGCACGCTGTCGGCAAAGGGCGGAATCTCCGTCTTCGCATTCTCCGCGAACCAATGGTCGTATTCCTGCTTGGCGAACACATAGCGCGCTTTGGGGAACGTCGGCACCCAGCGGCCGTTCTCCAGCCGCGTATTCCAGCCGACGTGGTCGACATGCAGATGCGTGCACATCACGAAGTCGATGTCGTCGACGGAGACGCCCGCCGCGGCGAGCCCGCGTTGATAGTTGTCGTCGGTCTTCATGTTCCATGCCGGCCGCTGTGGCCGCGGCTTGTCGTTGCCGATGCAGCTGTCGACCAGAATGGTGTGATGCGGCGTCTTGATCACGTAAGACTGGAAACACAGGATCAGCGTGTCCCGGTCGTCGAGCGCCTTGGCTTGCCGCATCCACGCCCGGTTCTCGGCCAGCACCTCCGGCGTCAGGCCGGGCATGAAGTCCAGCGCCGGGAAGAAGGGCGCTTCCTGCTCGATGACGCGATGGATGGTGAGATCGCCGACGGTGAATTTCAGGCTCATGCTCGCTTCCCTTGTTCGCTTCCCTTATTCGTTTCTCTTGCACTCAGCGTGCGTCGCGCACGGATGGAATGACGATGTTGGAGAGGATGTCGATCGCGGCGAGCCCTTCCTTGGGCTGGCCGTATTGGGCAGCGGTGGTCATCATGACGAGATCTAGCTCGGGCACGATGAAGATGCGCTGGCCGCCCCAGCCGAAGGCGGCAACCCATTTGATTTCCTTGCTGCCGGCCAGCGAGCGGCCCATCCACCATTGATAGCCGTAGAACAGCGTGCCGCCGAAATAGCCGATCGCCTGGAAGCGCGGCGTGATCGATTGCGCGATCCAGTCGGCCGAGACAACTTGTTGGCCGTTCCACTGGCCGCGATTGAGCACGAGCTGGCCGATCTTCGCCGCATCGCGCGGCCGCAAGCGCAGGCCCGCGGCCGCTGCAATCTTGCCGTTCTTATAGGCCTTCCACTCGAGATCGGTGATCCCAAGCGGCTGGAACAGCACCTCGCGGGCAAACGCCTCCAGCGGCTTGCCCGAGACGCGCTCGAGGATGTTGCCGAGCAGTTCAGTCCCGCCGCCATTATAGGTCCAGAGCACATCCGGCGGTGCAGCGACCGGCCTTGCGAGCACATAGCCGATCGGATCGGCTTCAAACGTGAGATGCGGCTCGTCGTTGTTCGGATCGGTCCAGGCCCGCGCTTCGTCCCATTTCATCCCCGAGGACATCGTCAGCAGATGGCGCAGCTTAATGGCCTCCCAGCCCGGCTGCTTCATCGCCTGACGGTCGGGGAAGAATTTGAGCACAGGTTCATCAACGCCTTCGATCAGCTTGCGATCGATCGCAATGCCGACGAGCGTCGAAACGACACTCTTCGATGCCGAACGCATGTCGTGCTTCGTCGTCGCGGTGAATTCGTGCTGGCCTTCCGTTTGCCCCCAGGGTTGGTCGTAGCCGGGGAAATACTGCTCGAAGACGAGCTTGCCGTGGCGCACGACGACAACCGAATGGACCGAGGTCGCGCGTTGTTTGAGCCGTGCAGCGATGCCGCAGAGTTGCGCGCCATCCATGCCGAGACTGTCGGGCGAGGCGATCTCCCAGCCATCGTCGATCGATGACGGCGCTCCACAGGCTTGGCCTTGTTGTCCAGGCTCGGCCCGTAGATTGGTGGCTGAGATGGAGAGCGCGAGCACAAGGCCCGCGCCGAGAATTGTGAACCGGGAGAATTGATCGCGCATCGTCATTCTCCAGGCATATCCCGCTACGCCGCTGGCGGCACCGAGATCTTCACCGACGGCCGCTCCAGCATCTTCTGATGGAAGGCATCGAGCTTCGGATAGGCCTTGCGCCAGCCGCAATCGGCGAAGCGGAAGTCGGCGTAGCCGAGCACGCAAACGAGGCCGATCTGCGAGATGTCGAACGGGCCGTTCAGCACGTCAGGCATGTTCTCGAAACGCGCCATGCCGGTCCAGGCCCGGTTCCAGTGATCGTCCGACCACGCCTGCCATTGCAGGCCCTGCGGCCGCACCATCTTCTCGTAGCGGCACAGCAGCATGGAATCGAGCATGCCGTTGATCAGCGAGTGATTGGTCTTGGCCTTCCAGCGCCGCGGACCGTAATCCGGGATCAGGCTGCCGCCGGCCATCTCGTTGAGATATTCGACGATGACATAGGAATCCAGGATGACGTCGCCGTCATCAGTGATCAGCACCGGCAGCTTCTTCAGCGGCGTGATGCGCGAATAGTCCTCGTTGGCCGTGCCGGGCGCGACCGTTGCGGGCGTGAATTCGATCTTGTCGATCAGCCCAAGCTCGATCGCAGCAATGCGCACCTTGCGGGCGAACGGCGAGGCGGCGGAGAAGGAGAGTTTCATCGGAAATGTCCTACGGGAGACCGGCAATTGGTTTCCGTCATTGCGAGCGAAGCGAAGCAATCCAGACTGCTTCCTCGGAGACAGCCTGGATTGCTTCGTCGCTTCGCTCCTCGCAATGACGGTATGGCGACGGCGCGGCTTACGCCGCAACGATCTCCTGGCGCTGCTCGCCGAGGCCTTCGATGCCGAGCGTGATGACGTCGCCGACATTGAGGAAGGTCGGCGGCTTCATGCCGAGGCCGACGCCGGGCGGGGTGCCTGTCGTGATGATGTCGCCCGGCAGCAGCGTCATGAACTGCGAGACATAGGAGATGCACTTGGCCATCGAGAAGATCATGGTCTTGGTCGAGCCGGCCTGGCGCCGCTGGCCGTTGACGTCGAGCCACATCGACAGGTTCTGCACGTCCTTGATCTCGTCCTTGGTGGCGAGCCAGGGACCGACCGGGCCGAACGTGTCGTGCGACTTGCCCTTGGTCCACTGACCCAGGCGCTCGGTCTGGAAGTTGCGCTCGGAGACGTCGTTGCAGACGCAATAGCCGGCGACGTGGTTCAGTGCATCGGCTTCCGAGACGTATTTTGCCCGGGTACCGATGATCGCGGCGATCTCGACTTCCCAGTCGAGCTTGGTCGAGCCGCGCGGCTTCTCGACCTTATCGTTCGGACCGGACAGCGAGGTGTTGGCCTTCATGAAGATGATCGGCTCGCTCGGAATGGCGGCGCCGGTCTCCTTGGCGTGGTCGCTGTAGTTGAGGCCGATCGCGACGAACTTCGAGATGCCGGTGACGGGCGCGCCGAACCGCGGCTTGCCCGAGACGGCGGGCAGCGAGGCGGGATCGATGGCGGCGAGCTTCTGCAGCGACTCTGGCGAATAGGCCTCGCCGGTCAGGTCCTTCACATGCGCCGACAGGTCGCGCAACTGGCCGGATTTGTCGATCAGGCCGGGCTTTTCCGCACCCTTCTCGCCGTAACGAACAAGCTTCATTCTCGTTTCTCCCTTGGGATGGACTGATCGGTTAAATAGCTTCATGGAACAGCGCGGCGGGAAATTCAACCGCTCAAAACGGGGCGCATTGCAGCCCCTCAATTCGGGTGATCGTAGGGTGGGGCAAAGGCGCGAAGCGCCGTGCCCACCAATTCTTTCGCTGATGCGAGTTTCCGCCATCAGGCGCAATGGATCATCTGGAGCGGTGCGGCGTTATCGCGGAACCCAGGACGAGCCAAAGGGGAGCCCATGCCAGAGCTTGCCATTTCCGCCGAGAAGGTCGCCTTCATCATCGAAAAGGCCCGCGAATTCGACGTCAAGGAGGCGGATACCGATCCGGATTCGGGCTCGAACCCGACCGATGACGACGCAGTCGACGTCCTGAAGGACAACGGCTCCGATCCGGTCCGCAACGAGCTCGGCGGCTTCATGATTGCCTTGAACGAGGACGAGCAGCTCGATCTCGTCGCGCTGACCTGGCTCGGTCGCGGCGACGGCGCGATCGATGATTGGGACGATTTGCGCGCCCGTGCTGTGGAGGCACGGTCCGAGTATCGCAGCCCGCGCCGTGAAACGGTGCAATACCTGCTCGGCGAGCCGATGCTGGGCGATCTGCTCGCCGACGGGCTCGACGCATTCGGCATCGACTGGACCGACGAGCAGCTCACCGCAGATTCCTCTGATCCCAGCGAGCGGGACGAGGACGAGATCACCAAACGGCGGTGATGATCCTCGATAACACATGACTCGCGCTTGGGCGCTGAAGCTCCCGCATCGTCATGGCTGGACTCTCCCCACTATCGCAGGCGAGATGACCGCTCTCACAGCGTTCCCGGGAACGCACCACCATCGAGCAGAATGTTCTGGCCGGTGATGAAGCCGGCCTTGGCGCCGCAAAGGAAGGCGCAGGCATAGCCGAACTCGTCGGGCTGGCCGAAGCGGCCGGCCGGGTTGAGCTTGGCGCGCTCGGCCAGGACCTGCTCGGGCGTCGTGCCGCGCTTGTCGGCCTCGGCCTTCGCGGTGCCGGTCAGGCGATCGGTCTCGAACGGGCCCGGCAGCAGGCCGTTGATGGTGACGTTGTTGATCACGGTCTTGCGCGACAGGCCGGCGATGAAGCCGGTGAGGCCGGCGCGCGCGCCGTTGGAGAGGCCGAGGATGTCGATCGGCGCCTTCACCGCGGCCGAGGTGATGTTGACGATGCGGCCGAACTTGCGCGCCATCATGCCGTCGACGGTCGACTTGATCAGCTCGATCGGCGTGAGCATGTTGGCGTCGATCGCCTTGATCCAGTCGTCGCGGGTCCAGTTGCGGAAATCGCCGGGCGGCGGGCCGCCGGCATTGTTGATGAGAATGTCCGGCTCGGGGCAGGCCTTCAGCACGGCTTCGCGCCCCGCAGGCGTCGTGATGTCGCCGACGATCTCGGTGACCTTCACGGCGGGATAGGCCTTGCGGATGTCGTCGGCCGTCTTCTTCAGCGCCTCGGCGCCGCGCGCGGTCAGCGTGACGTCAACGCCGGCTTCGGCCAGCGAGATGGCGCAAGCGCGCCCCAGGCCCTTGCTGGATGCGCAGACGATGGCGCGGCGACCTTTGATCCCAAGATCCACTGTTTCACTCCCGTAATGTCAGGCAGGTTTTTGGACGGGCGGCACTCTAGCCAAGAGTGATGCCGCTGATAAGGGACGTGCCCGCATCAAAATGCATGGCGCGGGCTGCGGCGATGCAAACGGGCATGATCCGGAAAAGTGTGTAGCGGTTTTCCGAAAAGATCATGCCCAAACAGTCAGATGCGCCGCTCCTGCTTGAGGCGGTCGATCGCGGCGGCGGCCTCCGGCGGCAGCGACTTGAAGCCCATCTGCCCGACCGCCGAGAACAGCGGCCGCAGATGCGAGCCGGCCAGGAAGGGCGGCTGGCGGTTGGCCGGCACGATCTGGTCGAACACCAGCACCAGCGTGGTGGCGACAAGGCCGACCCGGACGGCGCCGAGCGCGGCGCCGCCGAGGCGGTCGCCGATGCCGGCGTCGCCGACCGTGTCCTCAAGCACGAAACGGCCGATATATCCGAGCAACATGCCGACCACCAGAAAGATGCCGAACAACCAGATCCAGTTCTGGAATTGCGGCGCATTCGGATTGCCCGTGATCTGCGGCGCGATCATCGGCATCAGCGAAACCGCGATGGGGGCCGCCAGGAGATAGGCGAGAATGGTCATGGCGCTGCGGAGCAAGCCGGTCCTGAAGCCAAAGCCGATCGCGAGTGCGAGCGCCGCATAGACCGCGAAATCGAAGCTATTCATGAGCGCAACCCTGCCGATGGAACGAATGAACGCCGAACCGGTCGTTCCGGTTTCAGATCGCTAAAATCGTCTGTATCTTTTCGCTCCAGCAGCTAAGGGGGCGTCCATTTCAGGCTTATTCAAGGTGAGTGAAGAAATCGTCCTTTCCGCTGTCGCCGGGACGACCAAGTGGAGATTGCGTCGCTAACTCACCCGCACCTCGCTCCTGATCATATCCGCCGCCTTTTCCCCGATGATGATGGCCGGCGCATTGGTGTTGCCGCCGATCAGCGTCGGCATGATCGAGGCATCGACGACACGCAGGCCGTCCACACCGTGCACCTTCAGCTTCGGATCGACCACGGCCATTGCGTCCGTGCCCATCTTGCAGGTGCCGACGGGGTGGTAGACCGTGTCGACGCGATTGCGCAGGATGGCGCGGATGTCGTCGTCCGTTCTCACGTCGGACGTGAACATGTCCTGCTTCTGCAAGGCGCGCATCGCAGGCGTCTCCATCAGCCGCCGCGTGGTCTTGAAGCCCGCGACCATGGTCTCGAGATCCTCCGCCTCGCCCAGAAAGTTCGGATCGATCATCGGCGCCGCCAGCGGATCGGCGCTTTTCAGCCAGACGCTGCCGCGGCTCTTCGGCCGCAACAGGCAGACGTGACACGAGAAACCTGCCTCCTTGTGCTTCTTGCGGCCGTGGTCGTCGAGCATCGCGATGATGAAGTGCAGCTGGATATCCGGCACGTCGAGATCGGCCTGCGTCTTCAGGAAGCCGCCGCACTCGGCGAAATTGGTGGTCATCAGGCCACGTCGCTCCCTGCGGTACCGCTGTATGGCGCGGAGCAGGGACGGCAACCGTCCGAGCGACGAGTGAACGAAGTGCGGATAGTCGGAGGCGTAGACGAACACGAAATCCGGATGGTCCTGCAGATTGCGCCCGACGCCCGGCAAATGATGCACGACGCCGATGCCGTGCGCGCCAAGCGCCTCGCCGTCGCCGATGCCCGACAGCATCAGCAATTGCGGTGACTGGAAGGCGCCGGAGGCGAGGATCACCTCGCGGCGCGCGCGCAGCTGTTTCGTCTGCTTGCCCTGCACATATTCGATGCCGACCGCGCGTCCGCCTTCGAACAGGATTTTCGTCGCATGCGCCGCCGTCTCGACGCGCAGATTCGCGCGCTTGTCGATGTGGGGCTGCAGATAGGCGCGCGCCGCGCTCCAGCGCTCGCCCCTGTGCTGCGTCACCTGGTAGCTGCCGAGCCCTTCGTGGTCCTCTTCATTGAAGTCCTCGCGGATACGGAACTGTGCCTCGCGTGCGGCCTGATGGAAAATCTCATGGATCGGATTGTCCGATCGCAACCTGTTGACATGCAGCGGGCCGCCCTTGCCGTGATATTCGCCGTCGAAATCGGAATTGTTCTCCGAGCGCTTGAAATAGGGCAGCACGTCCGCATACGACCAGCCGGCATTGCCGAGCGAGGCCCAGTGGTCGTAGTCCCATTTGTGGCCGCGGATGTAGACCATGGCGTTGATCGCCGAGGAGCCGCCGAGGCCCTTGCCGCGCGGCTGATAGCCGATACGGCCGTTCAATCCCTTCTGCGGCACCGTGTCGAAGGCCCAATTGGCCGCCTTGTGCGGCAGAGCGAGCCCGAAGGGCGTGGTGATCCGCCAACTGTCGTTCCGTCCGCCGGCATCGAGCAGCGCCACGGATGTCGCCGCATCCTCCGACAGCCGCCCCGCCACGGCGCAACCACCGGAGCCCGCGCCCACGACGACGAAATCGAATGTGTCAGTCACTGATGTTTCCCCAAGTAATGGTTTTTGTTGTTGTCGTCATTGCGAGCGCAGCGAAGCAATCCAGAATCCCTCCGCGGCGGCAGTCTGGATTGCTTCGCTTTGCTCGCAATGACGGGAAGCTACGACATGAACCGCATCATCTTCTCCAGCCGCGCGATCTTGCCGCCATAGGGCGGATGGAGATCGGCGAGACGGTTGAATTTTGAGCGATAAAACACCGGCTTCAGCTTGCTGAAGCTGCGAAAGCCCCATTCGCCGTGATAGGCGCCGGTGCCGGATGCGCCGACGCCGCCCATCGGCTGGTTGATTTGCGCGAAGTGAAACAGGCAGTCGTTGATGGTGACGCCGCCGGAGACGGTGCGCGCCAAAACCTCGTCGCGCGCGTCGCGATCCCTGCCGAACCAGTAGAGCGCGAGCGGCCGGTCGCGGCGGTTGACGAAGGCGATCGCGTCGGCCGGATCGCGAATGCCGAGCACTGGCAGCACCGGGCCAAAGATCTCCTCCTGCATCGCCGCCATCTCCTCGGTCGCGCCAACGATCAGCGTCGGCGGGAATTTGCGGTGCGCCTTCCAGTTGGGGTCGTCGGCCCTGGCCGGCTGCAGAATCTTTGCGCCACGCTGCGCGGCATCCGCGACCAGCGCTTCGAGCCGTGCATAGTGCCGGTCGGAAACGATCGAGGTGTAGTCCCTGTTGACAGGATCGGTGCCGAACATGCGCCGCATCTGCGTGCGCACCTTCTCGGCGAATGCCTGCAATGCGCCCTCCGGCACCAGCACATAATCCGGCGCGATGCAGGTCTGCCCGGCGTTGAGCAGTTTTCCGTAGGCGATGCGCTCGGCCGCCTCGTCGAGATCGGCGGAGACATCGACGATCGCCGGCGACTTGCCGCCGAGCTCGAGCGTGACAGGCGTCAGATTGCGCCCCGCCGCCTCCGCGACCAGCCGCCCGACCCGGGTCGAGCCGGTGAAGACGAGGTGATCGAATGGCAGCGTCGCAAAACCCTTTGCGATCTCGTCCTCGACCCCGGTGACCAGCAACTCGGTCGAATCGAACCTCTCGGCGACCGCCTCCTTCAACAGCGCGGAGAAATGGGCTACGAGCTCGCTCGGCTTGATGATGACGCGGTTGCCGGCGGCGATGGCGCCGATCGCGGGTGCGAGCGTCAGCTGCAGCGGATAATTCCAGGGCGCGATGATGCCGATGACGCCGAGCGGCTGCGGCATCAGCCGGTTGCGCGCGGGGAGGAATTGCAGCGCTGTCGCGACGCGCTGCGGCGTCATCCAGCCTTTCAAATGTCTTGTCGCGTGCCGGATCTCGGAGAGCAACATCATCGTCTCGGCGATATCAGTCTCGACCGCCGAGCGGTGGCCGAAATCGGCCGAGATCGCCTGCCGGAAGCGCTCCTCGTTGTCAGCGATGACGGCGCGCAGCCGCGCCAGCCGGTCGAGCCGTGCGGCGAGGTCAGGCGCCGGCTCGGCCCGTGACCGCGCGATCATGGCCTGGAAGCTGTCCGTGAGCGCCGCCAGCGGGGCGCTCACCAGGGGGCGATCCAACGTATTGTTCAAGGCGGTCCTCCCCAAATCGGCGTTTCGCCCCTGTTTTGTTGCCGCAAGCTGGCCGTTTGTGGAACTTCTGGCAAGTGCGTGGCAAACCGGCCGGAATCCGCGCCCGCGACCTGTCATAAAGTCGAAAAAAACGTCCCCTCGGCCCTTTCCAAAGGCGGTTCGGGTTGGTACATACCCCCTGCACCCGACGGGCTTTGCCCGGGGTTGCCTTCCAAGGAAGCCTTCGGGACGGGAGAAGCAAGCCACGCGAGCAGCGTCGGCCCTGATCCGCCGTCCCCGGCATTTTCACGAAGGCAAAGCAACGGTTTAACGCGGGGTGGAGCAGCCCGGTAGCTCGTCAGGCTCATAACCTGAAGGTCATAGGTTCAAATCCTATCCCCGCAACCAAATTCGGAATGACCGGTTTCGATACGAAAATGGCCCGCATCACGCGGGCCGTTTTTGTCTGGCGATGTGATCGCCACGCTATCGGGCCGCAGTCTGCCAGGCGAGCAGTCGCTGCTCGACGAGCGACACCGCAATCGACGTCAAATATCCGGTCGCACCGAGCAGAATGACGCCGGCGAAGAGGTCGGCGGATCGGAACGCACGTGCCGAGAGCAGGACCCACTGACCAAGGCCGTCGAGTCCGGCCAGGATCTCGCAGACCACCGAGAGGATCAGCGCGACCGTCAGGCTGAGCCGCATGCCCGCGAGGATGTCGGGCAATGCCGAGGGCAGGGCGATCTTGCCGATGACGGCGGCGCGCGACATCTGCAGCGAGCGGGCGACCTCATAGAGCCGCGGCTCGACCGCGGCAAAGCCGTGGATGGTTGCGAGCATGATCGGCCAGATCGCGCCGAAGGCGATGACGAACAGCGCCATGCCTTGCGTCAGCCCGAGCATCGCGATCGCGACCGGGATGATCGCGGAGACCGGCAGGGGCCGCAAAAATTCCAGCGACGGCGCGACATAGGCGCGCATCATCCTTGACGATCCGACTAGCGCGCCGAGCGCAATGCCGGCGATCGAGGCGGCGAGCCAGCCATAGGCCATGTGTTCGAGCGTGCCGATGAGCTTGCTTGCGAGATCGCCGCTCGAAAAGCCGCGCACCAGGGCAGCCCAGGCCCGGTCCGGACCAGGCAGGAACACCGGTGAGACCAGCCGCAGATTGGCGATGAGCTGCCACGCCGCGATGAAGCCGGCCGCGACGAGGATGCTTGCGACACGCCAGAGGATCGCGGCGCGGTTCATGGATTGTCTCCGGCGAGCGCGGCGCGGCCGAACAGGCGGCGCTGGGCCGCAATCAACAGCATGTTCAGCGCGTAGCCGATCACGCCGATCCAAAGCAGATAGGCGAGCATCAGGTCGGCGCGTAGCGCCTGCTGCGCCAGCATGATGCCGGCGCCGAGGCCGATCGGATTGATGGCGATCTCGACGGTGACGGCGACGATCAGGGCGATACCAGCCGACAGGCGAAAGGCGACAAAGATCCGCGGCAGTGCGGCCGGGATCACGATCTTCGCGATCCGTTGCGTCGCGCTCAGCCGCAGGGCCCGCGACACTTCGATCAATCGCGGCTCGATGCTGCGCACTGCGCTGCGCGTCATGATCAGCATCGGCCAGATGCAGGCGAACGCCACGATCACGATCTCCATCCGGTAGCCGAAGCCCAGCGCGATCAGCGTGATCGGCAGCAGCGCGATCGAGGGAATTGGGCGGATTGCCTCGACCGTCACCTCCATCAGGCGGTCGAGGGGGCGCGAGATGCCGAAGGTAATACCGAGCGAAAGCCCGATGGCACTGCCGATCGCCAGTCCGGAAAAGGCGGCGAACAGCGTGTCGCGGGTCGCGATCGGAATCGAGAGATCGGCAAGCGCCCCGGCCAGCGCCGCGAGGATCGCGCTGGGCGGGGCCAGGCTGTCGCTCTGCAGCTGGGTGAGGCGCGCCCAGAGCTCGAACGCCAGCATGAGAGCCAGCGGCAGCAGCAAGGGCCTGGCGCGGTCGAGGCTCAATGTTCGGTCGCCTTGATGAAGTCGAACAATTGCCGGCGCAGCCGCAGGAATTCCGGATGCTCACGGGTGGCCAACTGGTCGCGAGGGCGCGGCAGGTCGACGGCGAGCTCGATGCCGATCCGGCCCGGATGCGGCAGCAGGCCGACGATGCGGTCGCCGAGGTAGATCGCCTCGTCGAGATCGTGGGTCACGAAGATCACGGTCGTTTGGCTCGTTTGCGTCAGCGACAGGACCTCGTCCTGCAGCCCCTGGCGCGTCATCGCATCCAGCGCGCCGAACGGTTCATCCATCAGCAGCGTCGTCGGCTCCTGTGCAAGGCAGCGCGCGATCTGCAGGCGCTGCTGCATGCCGCCCGACATTTCGGTCGGATATTTGTCAGCGTGGCCGGGCAAGCCGACCTTGCGCAGCAGCGCCTCGATGCGCGAGCTGCGCTCGCGTGCCGGCACACGAGAGGCTTCCAGCGCCAGCGAGATGTTGCCGGCCGCGGTCCGCCACGGCAGCAGCGCCTTGCCGTAATCCTGGAAAACAATCGCGACCTCGCGGCGCGGCCCGGTGATCGGCTCGCCGTCGAAGGTCACTGCGCCGCTCGTCGGGCCATAGAGGCCCGCGGCGAGCCGCAGCGCTGTGGTCTTGCCGCAGCCGGAGGCGCCGACGATGCAGAGGAATTCGCCCGGCCGCACCTCCAGATCGAGGTTCTCGATGATGGTCTTGCCGCCGAGCCGCAGCGTCGTGGCGTTGAACGCGATCAGCGCTTTTTGCCGTCGCGCCGCGCGCGCCTCGTCGAGCCTGGCAACGACACTCATGATTGCTCCCCGCTTGTCGGCGGATAGACGAAATTGATGGTCGAGTGCAGATGCGCCGCCAGCATCCCTTGCGCGGCGGCAAGGTCGCGGGCGAGCACGCGGTCGGCGAGCATCTGGTGGCTCCGTATGAACTCCTCGCCGCTGTCGATGGCACGCATCATGATGCGGCGGTAGCGATAGGCCTGGTCGTAGAGGTCGGAATGGGCGGCCAGCATGCGCCGTGAGCCGCAGGCCGCGAGCAGGGCGGTATGAAAGCCCTTGTGCAGCCGATCGAAATCGGCCGCGCCCTCGCGGAATTCATTGCCGGTGCGCTCGATATGCCGCCGCATCTGATGCAGCGCGCTAACGATGCCGGCCTCCCAGGCGACGTCGCCGTGGAGGATGGCGAGCCTGACGGCCTCGATTTCGACCGCCGTCCGCATGCAGGTGATATCGGCGAGATCGTCGTGGCTGACTTCGGCGACACGAAAGCCGCGCTGGCCGATGCCGACGATCAGGCCGCGTGACATCAGCCGAGACAAGCCTTCGCGCAGGGGGGTGGCGCCGATCTCGTAGCGCTGCACGAGATCGACGATGCCGAGCCGCGATCCCGGTGCGAGATCTCCGGCAAGGATGTCCTGCTCGATGAGGTTCGCGGCGCGCTCGCTCAAGGTGCCGGCCTCCGCCGGAGGACGTTCGAGAGTGCGCTCGGGGGCAGGCATCGCCAATGTCCTCAGTTCAGCACCAGTTTCGCGGTGTCGAGTTTCGATTGCAGCATCTTCTGCGACGACATCACGTCGATCCACCAGGCGAGGTTTTCCGGCTTGAGATTCGGCTCGGACTGGTTCGGCGGTGTCGCCTTGACGAGCTCGAGTGGTTGCTTCGTGAACTTGGCGATCGAGTTGGAGGCCTTGTCGCGATCGCTGTTGACGATTGCAGCAGCCTCCGCGATGGCTTCGCGGAACTTCTTTACCGTCGCCACATTCTTCTCCGCCCAGTCGCGCGCCGCGGCATAGAAGATGATCGGGTCGGTGCGGCCGAGCTCGGCGCCGTACCGCGCGCCGACCGAACCGATCCCCGCATTGGTCATGCGCGTGACGAACGGCTCGGCGGTGAGCACCGCATCGACGCCGCCGGACTTGATGATGTCGGCCATGGTCGGGAAGGTGACTTCGACGAAATTGACGCTTTTGGGGGCGACGCCTTTCTCCACCAGCCATTTCACGAACAGCACATGGAGAAAGGCATTCAGGCCGGGCGCGCCGACCTTCTTGCCGACGAAATCCTTCGGCTCCTTGATGGTGACGCCGTTGCGGACGAAGGCGGCGATCGCGGTGTTCGAGGTCGGGTTCATGACCGAGGCACCGGCGATCGCGACGAGGTCGAGGCCGCCGTCGACGGCCTGGAGGAAGACGGTGGAGGTGGGGCCGCCGACCTGAATCGAGTTCGACAGGATCGCGGCCGGGATGTTGGAGTTGATCGCGATCGGCGTCATCTCGACGTCCAGCCCATGCTTCTTGAAGATGCCTTCGTCGACCGCGACCATGGCCGAGGCGCAGTCGGAGGTTGCGGTGCAGCCGATCTGGATCTTGGCCTGCGCAAGCGCTGGTCCCGTCAAGGCAACAAACAGTCCAAGGCCCACTCCGAGGCCGAGCGCGAGACCGGTCAACGTCTCCCTTATTTTCTTTCGCCTCACCGCCCTCTCCCGATTTGTATTTTTCAGTCTTGTTTATCGATATTTTATCTGATCATATATTCTTGACGATAGCAAGGGGTACCCAAGGTGAAGCTCGCAACGTTCAGATCTGCCGGTCAGGAGAAAATCGGAGCCGTCCACGCCAATGATAGCCAGCTGTTCGACCTCGCCGCCGCCGCCGCGCGGGACGGCCAAGCCGATCCGGCCTTCGGCTCGATGCTGGCATTGATCGACGCCGGGCCGCGCGCGCTCGATCGGGCCCGGGCCCTGCTCGACAAGCACGGCCAGGACGCGACGCTGTCAGCGGCGGTCGCTGCCGTCGACATTCTCGCTCCGGTGCCGGAGCCGCGACAGATGCGCGACGGCATGTCGTTTGCGCTGCATATCCTCCAGGCGCCACGCGGGCAGCGGAAGCTCGCGGCGCGCGCCAAGGGGGACATGGCGGAATTGGCGCGCATCGACGCCGAGCCGCTCGGCGAGTTGCCCGAGGTCTATCGCAAGCAGCCGATCTTCTACATCACCAACCGCTTCAGCGTCCGCGGCACCAACACCACGGTGAAATGGCCGCGCTACAGCAAGGTCATGGACTACGAGCTCGAATTCGGGATCATCACCAAAAACAAGGGCGCGAACATCTCCGCCGCGAAGGCGAAGGATCACATCTTCGGCTACACCATCTTCAACGATTTCTCCGCGCGCGACGCGCAGCGTATCGAGATGGAGGGACGGCTCGGCCCGGCCAAGGGCAAGAGCTTCGACGGCGGCAACGTGATGGGTCCCTGGATCGTGACGCCGGACGAGATCGGCGATCCCTATCATTTGAAGATGGAAGCGCGCGTCAACGGCGAGACCCGTTCGAAAGGCGTGACCGAGGGCATGCTGTTTTCCTTCGAGGAGATCATCGCCCATGTCACCCAGGACGAGACGCTGATGCCCGGCGAATTCATCGGCTCCGGCACGGTCGGCAATGGCTGCGGCCTCGAGCTCGGATGGTTTCTCGAGCATGGCGATACGATCGAGCTCGAGGTCGAGAAGATCGGTATTTTGAAGAACCGCGTCGAGCGGCAGGAAGTCTGAAGGGACGCCTGAAGGCCGCCAACCAAAACAGTCAACGAGGAAGCGCCATGACGAGCAAGCTGATCGACATCTCCGTCCCCCTCCAAAACGATGTGCCGGCCGACCCGCCCGGCAATCATCCGACGATCCAGTATATCGACCACCGGCAGGGCCTGCCGCGCATGCTGCAGTTCTTCGACGGACTGAAGGCCGAGGATCTGCCGGACGGGCAAGGCTGGGCGGTGGAACAGGTCAGCCTCTCGACCCACAACGGCACGCATCTCGACGCCCCCTGGCATTTCCACCCGACCATGAATCGCGGCGAGCGTTCCTGGACCATCGACGAGGTGCCGCTGGAATGGTGCTTCCAGCCCGGCGTGAAGCTCGACTTCCGGCACCTGCCCGACGGCTATGTCGCAACCGCCAAGGATGTCGAGGCTGAGCTGAAGCGCATCGGCCATGAGCTGAAGCCGTTGGAGATCGTCGTGGTCAACACCAGCGCCGGCGTCAAATATGGCCGGCAGGACTACGTCACGTCGGGCTGCGGGATGGGCTATGAAGCAACCATGTACCTGCTCGAGCGCGGTGTGCGATTGACCGGCATCGACGGCTGGAGCTGGGACGCGCCGTTCGTTCATACCGCGAAGAAATACGCCGAGACGAGGGACGCCAGCCTGATATGGGAAGGCCACAAGGCCGGCCGCCATATTGGCTATTGCCATCTCGAGAAGCTGCACAATCTCGAGTTGCTGCCGTCGACCGGCTTCAAGGTGTCATGCTTCCCCGTGAAAATCGAGCGAGCCTCGGCAGGATGGACGCGAGCGGTCGCGATTTTGGAGAGCTAGGCTCCGATACGAAAATAGCTCCCATCACGCGTGCCATTTTTGTTCTGGAGGCAACGCGCTCAGCCTGGCGCCGCCTCGCCTCCTCGAGCACGGTGATGGTGCGACCGTTCGTTGCTGCCTCCGGCTAGCGTTCGCGGCTCCACGGGAAGAGTGAGGCCGGGAAATCCGCCGCATAGCGGTGTCCTATCGGTGGGCGGGGCTGTTCTTCCGGCGGGTTTGGATCGGGCTCGACCACCTTCCGATAAAGATGCCAGGTGGCATGACCGAGCACGGGCAGAACGACGGCGAGACCGACGAAGAACGGTAGCGAGCCGATCGCCAGCAATGCCGCAACTACCAGACCCCAAGCCGCCATTGGAACTGGATTCTCCCTCACGGCCCGCAGCGACGTCCGGATTGCGTCGATCGCAGTCGCATGCCGGTCGAGCATCAGCGGAAACGACACAACGCTGACGCACAGGGCCACGACGGCGAACAGGAAGCCGACGCCGCAGCCGACGATGATGAGCGACCATCCTTCCGGCGTCGTCAAAACACGCGTTGCGAAGTCGGGGATGCTTGCAGCCGGAGCGTGGCCGAAGGTTGCAACGTAGATCGCGTTCGCGGCGCCGATCCAGACCCCGAACAGAACCAGCAGGAGGACGCCGAGTTCGAGCATGGCGCCGAAAGATGGCGCGCGCAGCACCTGCATGGCGTCCCACGCTGCGGCTTGCTCTCCGCGCTCGCGGCGGCGGCTGAGCTCGTAGAGGCCGAGCGCGGCAAACGGACCGATCAGCGTAAAGCCCGCGGCCAGCGGAAACAGTAGCGGCAGCACCGAATAGCCGATGACAAGTCTGAACAGGACAAGTCCGAGGACGGGATAAATCACGCACAGGACGATGGCGTGAGTTGGGACGGCGTTGAAGTCTTCCCAGCCCAGGCGTAGCGCATTGCCCAAATCGGAAAGGCTGATCTTGCGAACGACGAAGGGGGTAGAGACGCCAAACACTTGCAGTTTGGGTCTTGCGAATACCGTGGTCATGGCGCCGATCTCCTTGCTTCTGATCGCAGGGGAACGGTGCGCACTTAAAACACGCGCATCCGTCTCGTGCGCGAAAATCGCGATCGATCCCGGCAAATCAGGTTCAACGTGAAGGAGCTTTGCCGGACGACATCTGTCGCGACCGGTACGCTGAAGTTAGCGCGATATGCGATAGAAGCAAGTAGCGTCCGCAGTTGAGTGAATTGTGCTTCCGCACAAAAACCAATCTGCTGCAGTGCATCATCGACGGGTGGTGCCTGCAGGTGCTCCGGCTTGCGTTGCATTCGGGCCAGCGCACGCGAGACAAATGCGAGGCATACTCCTCTATTGACTCTATTGACGCCGGGCTCGACGGGTATCATGCTAAAGACACTGAACGCCTTCAGCTCCGACGAGATTGCGGTCGTGACTGTCCTCTGTGTCAAGCGTTGACATCGCGACCGGTTGAATGGGCGAGGCAAGAGGCACGACGAAGGCGGATGTGATTTCGCCATCGCGACAGACGTGAGCTCCGCCCTCTGGTTCGTATCCACAGCCTTTAGCGGCAAGGATGCATGAGGGATGGCTGTAGCAATCATACTGCTGTTGGTCGCAATCGCCTCGGTGCTGTTTCACATTTTCAGCCCGTGGTGGTGGACCCCGCTCGCCTCAAACTGGCGCTACATCGACGACACCATCACCCTGACATTCTGGATCACCGGCGCGGTTTTCTTCGCGGTCGTCGCATTCATGGCCTATTGCGTCTTCCGCTTTCGACACACGGAGGGACGGCGCGCAGCCTACAATCCCGAAAACAAGAGGCTCGAATGGTGGCTCAGCGTCGGGACTGCAATCGGCGTCGCCGCCATGCTCGCACCCGGCCTGGTCGTCTGGCACCAGTTCGTCACGGTTCCGGCCAATGCGACCGAGGTCGAGGTCATGGGACAGCAATGGCAATGGAGCTATCGGCTTCCCGGAAAGGACGGCCGGCTCGGGACTTCCGATGCCCGCAATGTCAGTGCCGAAAATCCCATGGGGTTGAATCCCGACGATCCCGCCGGCCAAGACGATGTCGTCATTCAAAATGACGACTTGCACCTGCCGCTTGGGAAACCGGTGAAGGTGTTGCTCCGCTCGATTGACGTCCTGCATGATTTCTATGTGCCCGAGTTTCGGGCGAAGATGGACATGATACCGGGCTCGGTCACGTATTACTGGTTCACGCCAACGCGCACCGGAACATTCGACGTTCTCTGCGCGGAGCTCTGCGGTGCCGCGCACGCGCAGATGCGGAGCAAGGTTATCGTCGAGGAAGAGAAAGACTATCACGCGTGGCTGGAGAAGCAGCACTCGTTCGCCGAGCTCTCCGGGCAGCGTGATGTCGCGAAAGCGGCTTACACGAAAGAGAGCGAATGAAAATATCGGCGAGGAGCGCCGCATAGCAGAGGGCGAACTCTTCGCTGAAGAGAGAGACCAAGGAGGGAATTCCGATGGTCGATGTCCCGTTTGACACAGTCGCAGGCATCCCGCCCGCCGAAGTGGGCGAGGTCGAGCTCTATCATCCGAGAAGCTGGTGGACGAGGTACGTCTTTTCGCAGGATGCCAAGATCATCGCCATCCAGTACTCGATCACGGCGATGTCCATTGGAATGGTTGCGCTGGTGCTGTCATGGCTGATGCGGCTGCAACTCGGATTCCCCGGCACGTTTTCGTTCATCGATCCGAACCAGTATCTCCAGTTCATCACCATGCACGGCATGATCATGGTGATCTATCTTCTCACCGCGCTGTTTCTCGGCGGCTTCGGCAACTATCTCATCCCGCTGATGGTCGGCGCGCGGGACATGGTGTTCCCCTATGTGAACATGCTGAGCTACTGGGTCTACCTGCTCGCGGTCATGGTGCTGGTCTCGACCTTTTTCGTGCCCGGCGGGCCCACCGGCGCCGGCTGGACGCTGTACCCGCCGCAGGCGATTCTCTCCGGTACTCCCGGGCAGGACTGGGGCATCGTTCTCATGCTGGCCTCCCTGATCCTGTTCATCATCGGCTTCACCATGGGCGGGCTGAATTACGTGGTGACCGTGCTGCAGGCGCGCACGCGCGGCATGACGTTGATGCGTTTGCCCTTGACGGTATGGGGCATCTTCACGGCCACCGTCATGGCGCTGCTGGCCTTTCCGGCGCTGTTCGTCGCCTCGGTGATGTTGCTGCTCGACCGCCTGCTGGGAACCAGCTTCTTCATGCCCACGCTGGTCGAGATGGGCACGCTGACGAAATATGGCGGCGGCAGCCCGATCCTGTTCCAGCATCTGTTCTGGTTCTTCGGGCATCCTGAAGTCTACATCGTGGCGTTGCCGGCCTTCGGCATCATTTCCGATCTGATCAGCGTCCATGCCCGGAAGAACATCTTCGGCTATCGCATGATGGTCTGGGCGATCGTGGCAATCGGCGCCCTCAGCTTCGTCGTGTGGGCGCACCATATGTATGTGAGCGGGATGCACCCGTATTTCGGGTTCTTCTTCGCCACCACGACGCTCATCATCGCGATCCCGACCGCGATCAAGGTTTACAATTGGGTGCTGACCCTTTGGCGCGGCGACATTCATCTCACCATCCCGATGCTGTTCGCGCTGGCCTTCATCATCACCTTCGTGAACGGCGGCCTGACTGGCCTGTTTCTCGGCAACGTGGTCGTAGACGTTCCGTTGTCGGACACGATGTTCGTTGTCGCCCACTTTCACATGGTGATGGGCATTGCGCCGATCATGGCCGTGTTCGGCGGAATCTATCATTGGTACCCGAAGGTCACCGGACGAATGCTCAATGAGGTGCTCGGACGATTCCACTTCTGGGTCTCGTTCCTCGGCGCCTATGCGATTTTCTTCCCCATGCACTATCTTGGCCTGTTGGGTATGCCCCGCCGCTATCATGACATCGGCGAAACGGCCTTCGTTCCGGCATCCGCCCATGACCTCAATGCGTTCATGAGCGTGGCGGCCCTGATCGTCGGCTTCGCCCAGCTCGTGTTCCTGTTCAACCTGATCTGGAGCCTGCTCAAAGGAAAAGAGGCGGGCGGCAATCCCTGGGGCGCCGCGTCGCTGGAATGGCAAACGCCGGAAACCCCGCCGGGGCACGGCAACTGGGGCAAGGAGCTTCCGATCGTCTATCGCTGGGCCTACGATTACAGCGTCCCCGGCGCCGCCAGGGATTTCGTGGCGCAGAATGAACCGCCGGCCGGATTGTCGGCGCAAGGGGCCCACGCATGAGCGCCATCATCCTGTTCATGGCCGGAATAGCCGCAATTGCGGGATGGTGGCTCTCGCAACAACGGCTGACAGCCAAGCCCTGGCTGGAGGAAGGGCTGATCGTCGATCTTCGCGAGCAGAGCACCTCGTCCCTGCCGCCGGCGAAGATCGGGTTGGGCGTGTTTCTTGCCGTCGTCGGCTCGCTGTTCGCGCTCTTCATCAGCGCTTACTCGATGCGGATGAACCTGGTGGACTGGCGTACGCTGCCGGTGCCGGTACTGTTGTGGTTCAACACCGGCGTCCTGGTCTTGAGCAGTGTGGCACTGCAATGGGCGTATATGGCCGCGCGCCGCGACGACATCGACGTCACAAGCGTCGGCCTGTGTGCCGGTGGAGCGTTCGCCATTACATTCCTTGTCGGGCAACTGCTGGCGTGGCGCCAGCTGAGTGCCGCCGGGTACTTCCTCGCGTCCAATCCAGCCAATTCGTTCTTCTACCTGATCACCGCGGTGCACGGGCTGCATCTGATGGGCGGCCTGGTGGCCCTCGGCAGAACGACGGCCAAGGTATTACGTGGCGCCGAGGCGAGCCAAATTCGCCTGAGCGTGGAACTCTGCACGATCTACTGGCACTTCCTGCTGGTGGTCTGGCTGGTCCTGCTCGGCTTGCTGACGGGCTGGACAGACAATTTCGTCGACATCTGTCGCCAGTTGCTGAGCTAGGGAAGGCAAAGACCAGATGGCAGAAACGGCGCTGATCAACAACGTAGAACCGCCGGCGCAGCCTGCAGGTTGGCGAGGCATCGCCGCCGATTGGTCCTCGGATCAGCGCGCCTTCAAGAACGTCTCCTGGGGGAAGGCCATGATGTGGATCTTCCTGCTCAGCGACACCTTCATCTTCAGCTGCTTCCTGCTGTCGTACATGACGACGCGAATGACCACGACCGTGCCGTGGCCCAACCCCAGCGAGGTCTTCGCCCTCACGATCGGGGACAAGAAAATCCCGCTCATCCTGATCGCGATCATGACCTTCATCCTGATCAGCAGCAGCGGGACGATGGCGATGGCGGTCAATTTCGGTTACCGCCGCGATCGCGTGAAAACGGCAGCCTTGATGCTGGCCACAGCGGCATTCGGCGCAACCTTCGTCGGAATGCAGGCGTTCGAATGGACCAAGCTGATCAGGGAGGGCGTGCGGCCCTGGGGCAACCCGTGGGGTGCGGAGCAGTTTGGATCGAGCTTTTTCATGATCACCGGCTTCCACGGCACCCACGTGACGATCGGCGTGATCTTCCTGATCGCCATTGCGCGAAAGGTCTGGCGCGGGGACTTCGATGTCGAGAGGCGCGGCTTTTTCACGAGCCGGAAGGGGCATTACGAGATCGTCGAGATCACCGGCCTGTACTGGCACTTCGTCGATCTGGTGTGGGTGTTCATCTTTGCGCTTTTTTATCTCTGGTGAGGTCGCAGCATGACAAACGTCGCGGTACATCTGGAAGCGCAGCAACACACGCCGCAAGCTCACGTGCATGACGCACTTGCATCAGGAACCACGCAGACAAAGGGCCAGCAGCATCCGATCAAGCTTTACCTCGTGGTCTGGGGATGGTTGTTCGTTCTCAGCACCTGCTCCTATCTCGTCGACTATTTCGGCCTCCATGGCCATCTCCGGTGGTCGCTGATCCTGCTGTTCATGGTGTTGAAGGCTGGCCTGATCGTTGCGGTCTTCATGCACATGGCCTGGGAGCGGCTGGCCTTGGCCTACGCGATCCTGCTGCCGCCGGTGCTGGTGCTGGTCTTCGTGGCGATCATGGTGTTCGAAGCCGACTACACGCATCTGCTCCGGGTCTTGTTTTTCGCCCCAACGGCGTAGCTACCATTGCTTTCGTGCCAGAAGGAGGACGGCCATGACCACCTACGTCATGCTTGCAAATTGGACCGAGCAAGGCATCCTGAAGGCGAAGGACTCGCCACGCCGTCTGGACGCTGCGAAGAAAGCTCTCAAGGACATGAGCGGCGAGATCAAATCCTTCTACCTGACCATGGGTGACTATGACATGGTCGTCATCCTGGAAGCCCCGGACGACGCCGTCGCGGCGCGCTTCAGCCTGCAGCTGGGGATGCAGGGGAACGTCCGGACGCGCACGCTGAAGGCGTTTCCCGAAGCCGCCTACCGGGAAATCATCAACTCGCTGGGCTAGAGCGTTTTCCAGCGAAGTGGATACCGGTTCGCGTGAAGAAAACGCGTCAAAACAAAAAACTAGAGCTTCCGTTACGATTCTATCGGAACGGAAAAAGCTCTGGCCCGGGACCGTGCCGGCCGGAAGAGCTTCGGAAGGACGCCGCAACGGCGTAAGGCGTGGAGGTTCAAGGCGTGGAGGTTTGTGGATGCAATTTACTGTTGGGCTCAAGCTGGAAGGAAAGGCAGACCATGTCGTCCTGGATGCACAGGACGCGCTCGCCGCCGCGCTGAAGGTGAAGGCAGAGTTTCCGGAAGCGGTCATCATGTACGTACGCCCGCAAAACCGGCGTGGCGACACCCGTCATCCCTCACATGCCTTCGCCGAGGACGTCCTTCGACGAGAGAGGCCGCCGGAACCGGGTGGATGAGCACGCCATCGCGGTCAACGCCACAAATCCCGTACGGTGCACGCCGGAAGTCCATTGCAATTACGCAATTACGGTGACACCCATTAGCCGGCCGGTCGTCAAGATGACGAGCGCATTTTTTTTGGCAGCGCAAGCTGCCAAATCTTTCGCTGGTCGCTTTCAG